>SRZB01000060.1 GCA_004793585.1 Hominisplanchenecus murintestinalis
ATGGTTTTCCGGTTGAAATGTCTTAAAGAATATGTTATACTGTATGTGGTTTTGAAGGTACATATTATATAATGAAAGTCTGATGATTCAGGCTTTTTTTTGTTCTCGTAAGAAATAGGTTGCCAAAGGCGGTGAGAATCAGTAATGCTATTCCCGAGAAATAAAAAAGTTTTCATGTTAATTCTTCTTTTGGGAAAATTATAACATGGATTATAAGATTAGAATAGAAGAACAACGAGTCAAAAAGGAGAGAAATATGTTTCATATAGGAAGTCATATATCATCATCAAAAGGATATGCTGCTATGGGACGCCAGGCAGTAAAGCTGGGGGCAGATACGTTTGCATTTTTTACAAGAAATCCCAGGGGAGGAAGCGCAAAGGCGGTTCAGCAAGCGGATGTAGACAAATATCTGGAAATTGCAAAGGAACACAAATTTGCCCAAATTGTAGCGCATGCGCCTTACACATTAAATGCCTGTGCGGTAAAAGAAGAAATCCGTACTTTTGCCCGGGGAGTGTTTGCAGATGATTTACAACGTATGGAATATATTCCAGGACAATATTATAACTTTCATCCTGGAAGCCATGTAGGGCAGGGAGTGGAAAAAGGAATTGAGTGGATAGCAGGTATGCTGAATGAAAACCTGAGGCCGGAGCAGAGTACAACAGTGCTTTTGGAAACGATGGCAGGAAAAGGCAGTGAAGTAGGAAAGAATTTTGAGGAATTACGTGCTATTATAGATAGGATAGAGCTGTCAGATAAACTGGGGGTATGTCTAGATACTTGCCATGTATGGGATAGCGGTTATGACATTGTAAATAATCTGGATGGGGTTCTGGAAGAGTTTGAACATATCATAGGACTGGAGCGGCTAAAAGCAATTCATATTAATGACAGTATGAATCCTATGGGCAGCCATAAAGACCGTCATGCAAGAATTGGAGAGGGAACAATCGGTTTAGAGGCATTTCGAAGGATTGTCAGACATCCACTGCTGCAGGATATTCCGTTTATTTTGGAGACGCCGAATGATGATGCAGGCTGGGCGGGGGAAATTGCTATGTTAAGAAAAATGGCGGAAGAGAAATAATATAGTTTTACATGGATGTGTCAGCATTTTTCAAAATAATTAATAATAAAAAAGGACTAACGTTTATTAGTCCTTTTTTAGAGGCGACAACCAGATTTGAACTGGTGATCAGGGTGTTGCAGACCCACGCCTTACCACTTGGCTATGTCGCCTTACAGTTTCTATATTATATCAAACAGTTATACATTTGTCAAGAAAAAAATTAAAACTATTTGATATTTTATAACAGCCTAAATGGAAACTGTTATAAAATGACTCCTACGGGAATCGAACCCGTGTTACCGCCGTGAAAGGGCGATGTCTTAACCGCTTGACCAAGGAGCCATATCTTACCATTTGCAACAACTAATCAACATGATAGCACAATAACAAAAAGATTGCAAGTATTTTTTTAGATACATGAATTGGACTCTTGACTAATGAAATGGAAGATGATATATTGCTAATGGTATTGCAATAAAGCAGAAATATTTAGAGAGAAGGAGTTTTTTACAAATGGATGATGGTGGGAGTCAGATAGTGGCAGGTCTCATACTATTGACGATATTTCTCGTTTTGGAGTTTATTCTTACTGCTTTTCTATCAGCATTAGATACAGTGAGTGAAAGCGATATCAAAG
The DNA here is from genome assembly GCA_004793585.1 of Hominisplanchenecus murintestinalis. GTDB lineage: Bacteria > Bacillota > Clostridia > Lachnospirales > Lachnospiraceae > Hominisplanchenecus_A > Hominisplanchenecus_A murintestinalis. The sequence continues at coordinate 1,713 of SRZB01000060.1, forward strand.
AGAAAGATGGGACAAAAGCAGAATGGCTTTTGAAAATCAGGGACAATCCTAAATCCATGATAAATACTTTTCATGTTACGATAGTTTTTTTTGCAGCATTTCTGGGATGTTTTGCAGCATATGGGGCGGCGGAGTTTTGGAGAGGAGAATTACATATTCCGGTTTTGATATGTGAGCTGGCAATAGCGGTATTTCTGTTTGTGGTGCTTGGAATCCAGTTTCCCAGAGCATTGGGGACATACAAGGGGAAAGAAATTCTTTTTCGCCTGGCAGTTCCGGCAAAGGTTCTGTTGTTTCTTTTTTATCCGATAGCAGCGTTTATACAAGGCTGTGTTTATCTGCTCGCACTTCCTTTTGGGGTCAATACGAAGGAAATGCCGGAAGATGTGACAGAGGAAGAAATTATCTCTATGGTAAATGAGGGGCATGAACAGGGGGTCCTGGAGGCCAATGAAGCGGAGATGATTACAAATATTGTCGAATTCGGGGATAAAGAGGCGCAGGATGTTATGACGCACCGGACAAATATTGTAGGTGTGGACGGAAAGATAAATTTGAAAAGCGCCATTCAGTTTATGCTGGATGCTACAAATTCACGTTTTCCGGTATATGAGGAAGGCATGGATAACATTACAGGAATTATCCATTTGAAAGATGCCATGCGCTGCCATACGGCAGGGAATTACGATGAGTGGCTGATTAAAGATATCCCGGGATTGATTCGGCAAGCGGTATTTATACCAAAGACGAGGAAGATTAACCTTCTTTTTAAGAATATGCAGTCTAAGAAACTGCAGATGGTCATTGTAGCGGATGAATACGGTCAGACAGCGGGTCTGGTTGCACTGGAAGATATTCTGGAGGAAATCGTAGGTAATATCCAGGATGAATATGATGAAGATGTTGTTTATATTGAAGAACAGGCAGACGGCAGTTTTCTGGCGGACGGGATGACTCCGTTGGAAGAACTGGAGGATAGATTAGGCATTACATTTAAACTGGAAGAGGATATTGGGACATTAAATGGGTATCTGGTGTCAAAGCTGGATAAGATTCCGGCAGAAGATGAAAAATCGGTGATTGAAGATATGGGTTATTCGTTTCAGATTCTGAGTGTAGCCCGTAAAAAAATCCAGAGAGCCAGAATCCGGAAACTTTTAGAAAATACGGCGCCAGCTGTGCCGGAAGAAAAGTAAGTGAAAAAGAAAAGGAGCAGAAAGAAATGTCAGGACATTCAAAGTTTGCAAACATTAAGCACAAAAAGGAAAAAAATGATGCGGCAAAAGGAAAGATTTTTACGATTATCGGAAGAGAGATTGCGGTAGCCGTGAAAGAAGGCGGTTCAGATCCCGCAAATAACAGCAGGCTTCGGGATGTGATTGCGAAAGCAAAAGCCAACAATATGCCGAATGATACGATTGACAGGGGAATCAAAAAAGCTGCCGGGGATTCGAATGCCGTTAATTATGAGTATGTATCTTATGAGGGGTATGGTCCGGGAGGAATTGCTATCATTGTGGACGCTCTTACAGACAATAAAAACCGCACGGCAGCCAATGTAAGAAGCGCATTTACAAAGGGGAGCGGAAGCATTGGTACCCAGGGGTGCGTATCCTATATGTTTGATAAAAAAGGGCAGATTATTGTGGATAAAGAAGAATGTGAGATGGATGCTGATGATTTAATGATGCTGGCACTTGACGCAGGAGCAGAAGATTTTTCTGAAGAAGATGACTGCTATGAAATCATCACAGATCCGGATGCTTTTTCGGCAGTACGGGAAGTGCTTGAGAAAGAGGGGCTTGCCATGGCAGAGGCATCTGTAACTATGATTCCGCAGAACTATGTGGATTTGACGGAAGAGACGGCTGTGAAGAATCTGCAGAAAACGCTGGATTTGCTGGATGATGACGACGATGTGCAGTCCGTATACCATAATTGGAATGAGCCAACGACTCCGTAATAAGTTACAGAATATATATAGATGGCTTCCGATAAAAGGAGAAGATGCGGATGAGTTATTATACAGAGGCGATTGCAGGGATGCCGGGATTGTTGCTGGATATCCGGGAACCGATGGCAAATTATACAAAGGACATGTATGAAGGCGCTTTTCAGCAATATTATGACAAGAATTGCATGCTGTTTGAAAGCCTGGAAAATGGATATAATTCTGTTATTGATAAGGAACAGTATATTGAAAATATGGCAAATGCCCTGGGAGATGGCGCCGCCCGGTTTCTGGATGGAATTTCTAAAAGGGGGGACAGGCAGGCGAAACTTCTGGATTTCAATTTTGCCCTGGCTGCCTATGTATTTCCGGCTGTTTTAAAATATGGCGGAAATTCGTCAAGACCTTTGGCAGAGGCTGTACATAAGGTGTGGAAAGAGCATTTTCCCAAGACGAATGTGCATATTTCAGACTATGATGGGATTATGAAAGGGTTTAAACGGAAATCCTGTTATATTACAACGGCGGTATGTGAAACATTCAAAAAGCCTGATGACTGTTATGAGCTCACATTACTTAGGGATTATCGGGATAATTATTTAATGAATCAGGAAGAAGGCGAAGAGATTGTTCAGGAATATTATAATCTGGCACCAACAATTGTGAAGCGTATTAATAAGAAGAAAGACAGTAAGAAAATTTATGCAGATATCTGGAGTGATTATCTGTCACCGTGCATTTCCCTGATTGAAGAAGGAAAAAATGAAGAATGCCAAGAGCTTTATGTTAAGATGGTTAGGGGACTTCAAAAATTGTATTTTTAAATTTAGCCGAAAGACGGAAAGTCTTTCGGTTTTTTTTCTGATTTCAGGACACACTATTATGGAAGTATATGTTATGGAAAGGAAACAGAACATGGCTGAGAATGAAAGTGTGGAAAATAAGAAATCGAAAAAACCCGGACTGGGGAAAGAAGGAGAGGATATTAAAGAATTCGGACAGATGATGCTGGGACAGAAAATACATCTTCTCTCTGTTATAGGGGAAATTGAAGGGCATGAGTGTCTGTCGGCAAATACAAAAACTACAAAATACGAGCATGTTCTTCCTCAGCTTGCCGCTATTGAGGAGAGTGAGGAGATAAAGGGGCTTTTGGTTTTGCTCAACACGGTTGGGGGAGATGTAGAGGCAGGGCTGGCTATTGCTGAAATGATTGCTTCCATCAGTAAGCCAACTGTTTCCCTTGTGCTCGGAGGAAGCCATTCTATTGGAGGGCCAATTGCGGTTTCTACAGACTACTCTTTTATCGTACCGACAGGGACGATGGTTATCCATCCGGTGAGAATGAATGGGACGGTAATCGGCGCGCCGCAGACGTATGATTATTTTAAGCAGATGCAGGATCGGATTTTGGGATTTTTGTCTACACACTGCAAGGCTACAAAAAGGCGGCTGGAGGAACTGATGCTGGATACCGGGATGCTCACGAAGGATTTGGGAACTATCCTGGTAGGAGAGCAGGCGGTGAAAGAAGGGCTGATTGATGAGGTAGGAGGAATCAAAGAAGCGCTGGCGAAAGTACAGGAGATGACGGCGTCTTCCTGACGGGGGCAGCGCGGCTGGCTATAGACATATTGCGGTTTGTCGGGGAGGTTGCCGCTTACACCATACAGTTATGGAACCGATAGTTTCTGTGCTTACTCCGGACAGTCACGGAACCGATAGTCCTCATGTTTACGCCGAACGCCGGGAAGCCTGCCGCATATCCCACACGGACAGAGACAACGCGCCGGTGAACTAACCGTCGGAGAAACACGCAGCGCGTGTTTCTCTGCCGCGGTGGTCGCCGAGTGGGCATGCAAGCCTGCCCGTTCGGCTCGTCACTCGCGCAAACTACAACTAAATACGCTCAGGAGAGCCTTCGCGCATTAAGTTTCCGTAAGCAGTGGATTTCACCTCTGCTAAAAGCGTCTCCTGAGTGTCCGCTTAGGGATATGCGGCAGGCTTCCCGGCTGGACGGTGACTGGCGTTATGAGAACTGTGCGGCTACGTGAACTGTACTGGCTATGGCGAAACTGCTGACGGCTGGCACTACGGGACTGTACGGTTTCACAGACTGTTCCGGTTGTAACGAAAACACTGGCGACTTTCGGTGCATGGAACACCCTTGTGTACAGTAAAGTGCTGCAAAGCATGGTTACACTGTTTGACTGTACGTATACGAAAAGTGGCTTGCAGAAACCGTCCGGTGCGGCGGCATCTGCATATAATGGCGTTTATGATATGCAGAGCCGCCAGTTCATGAACCCATTCGTGCAAAGCCGTGTCTCGCCGTATATCTGGCGGATTATCATAATTAAGCACATGGGCGATTCCATCCACGGCATGTATCAGGGAAGTCCACGCAGTCACACACGCACGTAACGCCGGCCACCACACAGCCGGGGCGCCTGTCATATATCCCTAAGCGGACACTCAGGGGACGTTCTTAGCAGAGGTGAAATCCACGCTTTACGGAGACTTATGCGCGAAGGCTCTCCTGAGCGTATTAGTCGTAGTTAAGCGTTAGTTCACCGGCGCGTTGTCCCCGTCCGTGTGGGATATATGGCAGGTGCCCCGGTATCTGGGGTAAGCGACAGACTCCGACAGACTCCCCGACAAACCGCAATTTGCAAGAGAATAGCAAAATTGTGTTCCATGCAAAAATACGGTTTGTACATTCAGCAGAAATGTGCTACAATATACGCGGGTATGATACAGAGAAGTTTTAGATAAAGAGAAGACGAATAAAATTCGCATAAATATGAGTTGCAGTAACTTCAGGAGGAAAATATGACAATACTACAGGCGATTTTTCTGGGAATCATACAGGGGTTAACGGAATTCCTGCCGGTGAGCAGTTCCGGACACCTGGCAATTGCACAGAATATCTTTGAGATTGATACAGGAGGAAGCATGTTGTTTGATATCATGCTTCATGTGGGGACGCTGGCAGCTGTGTTTGTGGCTTATCGGAAAGATATTGTACGGATGATACGAGAGGCAATCTGCATCTGTATAGATATAGGAGCGAATACCAAGATATGGATTTCAAACCGAAAGAATGATGAGGCGCTTCGCTATAAACGTATTATACATAACAATTATCGAAAGTTTGTAGTATTGATTTTGGTGTCTACCATACCGACAGGTGTGATTGGATATGCGGCGAAGAACCTGGTGGAAGCAGCGAGCGCTACATTAATTGTTCCAGGCGTCTGCTTGCTTTTGACAGGAGTGTTGCTGGTAGTCGCAGATTTTACAGAGGATGGAAAAAAGATTCCGCGGGACGTCAGCTATACAAACGGATTTTTTATCGGAATTGCACAGGGGATTTCTACATTGCCGGGGCTTTCACGTTCTGGTACAACGATTACGGCATGTCTTGTCAGCGGGTTTGATAAGCGGTTTGCAGTGAAGTATTCATTTCTGATGGCAGTTCCGGCAGTACTGGGAGCGTCTGTTCTGGAAATCAAAGATGCCGTTGCTGAGGAGATTACGGGAAATCTGGTGCTATGCTGTGTGATTGGTGCGGTTGTTGCGGGACTGGTGGGATATGTATGTATTAAAGTAATGCTTTCTATAGTAAGAAAGAAGAAATTTAAAGGTTTTGCTATTTATTGTCTGGTGCTTGGCGTAGCGGCAATCGCGGCTCATTTTATATTGTAAGTATTTTGGCAGGATAATCCATCGAATCATGGGTGTCCTGCTGATTTTTGGCTTGACCGTTTGTGGAGCCTATAGATTGAATTGTTAGAGAGGAGTAAAAAATGGCAGGAAAGAAAGCGACAGGAAAATCAGTTCAGCCAAAGAAGAAGTCCACAGCGTCAAAAACTGCTGTGAGCCGAAAGAAAACGACAACTTTGAAAAAGAGCGGAGGCCAGATGAAGGCAGCGTCTGGAATTACGATTAGGGATGAAGTAATGCTTTGGCTGGGATTGGCGCTGGCTATTCTCATGTTTATCAGTAATATTGGATTTGGTGGAATTATTGGCGATGCAGTCAGCGGTTTTTTGTTTGGGGTATTTGGATTTTTGTCTTATCTGCTTCCTCTGGCTTTTTTATTTACCGTAGCATTTATGATTTCGAATAAGGGGAATACAGTTGCGTGGATAAAGTTTGGGGCGATTCTGGTGTTGTGGCTTTGCCTTTGTGCATTAACAGAGCTAATAACAAACGGTAATGATATGACGAGGGATTTTTTAGATTATTTTAGGGACAGCTCAGAACTGAAAACAGGCGGCGGAATTATCGGAGGTTTGCTGTGCAGACCTTTGGAATCCGGAATAGGAATCGCAGGAGCCTATGCGGTTTTGATTATCTTGAGTATTATCTGCGTGGTTCTCATTACAGAGAAATCATTGTTTGCCGGGATGCGAAACAGTGGAAATAAGGTGTATGAGACGGCAAAAAGAGATGCAGAGCGGCGGCGTGAGAAAGCGGCCATCCGTAAAGAACGGCGGCAGATGGAGCGCACACGAAAATTCGAGGAAGAGAAGAGACAGCTTCTTGAAGAACTGGATCAGATTATGCTTCGGTCAGGATTGGCTGAAGAGAAGAGTGATACGGAGGCAGCGGCACAGCCTGAACCGGAAAAAGAGATTCAGGTGCCGGAAATGTTTCAGGAAAATGCAGGCGTGATGGGGAATGGACGGAGAGAGGCAGTGCCAGAGAAGTCCCGCCAGAGGCGTAAGCTTATACGGGAGATGCCCGAAGAGTTTATTTCAGTGAAAAGCATTGAAGAGAAAAAAGATGAGGCAGAAGAGGAGACAGAGGAACCAGAACTTTCCTATCGGATAGAAGGATTGTATGGAGCTGATGAGGAGGAATATATAGAAGTTCCGTTGTCAGAGGCGATAGATATGTATTCAGGTTTCACATATCAGGAGGAAGAGAGCATTACAGAAAGTTTCCAGAGGGATGAAAAGGGATCAGCAGAGAACTTGCAGGATTATGAAGAAAAGTTTACGGGGATTTTGACGGAGAGCGAAGGAGAATTTATGGGAATTTCGCTCGAAGGCGGAGATGAGTTTACGGGGATTTCACCGGAAGATGAAGAAGAGTATACAGAGATTTCCGGTCAGGAGGAATCTGCAGAAGTTTTGCGGACAGAGAGTAAAGGGGCTGTTCTGGAGAAAAGCGCCGGGAAAATAGAGAAGAAACCGCGCTCTTCAAAGGAGGAGCAGGAAGAAGGAATGCAGGCAGTGGCGCAGGAAATTGAAGAGCAGGTACAGGCGCCGCCTCCGGAGTATGTATTTCCTCCGATTGACTTACTAAAAAAACCCGGCAGAGGGAAAATGGCGGGAGCAGGCAGAGAACTGCAGGAGACTGCTGCGAAGCTGCAGAAGACTTTACATGATTTTGGCGTAGAGGTCAGCGTGACGAACGTGAGCTGCGGACCTTCTGTCACTCGGTATGAACTGGCGCCCAAACAGGGCGTGAAAGTAAGCAGGATTGTAAATCTGGCAGATGATATCAAGTTGAACCTGGCAGCTGCAGATATCCGGATTGAAGCGCCGATTCCGGGAAAAGCGGCAGTGGGGATTGAAGTTCCTAATAAAGAAAACAGTCCTGTTATGCTGCGGGAACTTCTGGAATCTTCGGATTTTCAGAATCATCCGTCCAATCTGGCATTTGCTGCGGGGAAGGATATTGCAGGGAAAGTAGTTGTGACAGATATTGCGAAAATGCCCCATCTGCTGATTGCAGGCGCTACGGGGTCGGGAAAATCAGTGTGCATCAATACAATTATTATGAGTATCTTATATAAAGCGAAACCAGAGGATGTAAAGCTTATCATGATTGATCCGAAGGTGGTAGAGCTAAGTGTGTATAATGGAATTCCTCATTTGTATATCCCTGTTGTGACGGATCCGAAAAAGGCGGCGGGGGCGTTGAACTGGGGCGTTGCTGAGATGACGGAGCGTTACAAGAAGTTTGCGGATTTGAATGTGCGCGACTTGAAAGGATACAATGCGAAAATAGAGTCTATCCAGAATATCGATGAGGAGGGCAAGCCGGAGAAACTGCCGCAGATAGTGATTATTGTAGATGAGCTGGCAGACCTGATGATGGTGGCTCCCGGTGAAGTGGAGGATTCTATCTGCCGTCTGGCACAGCTTGCCAGGGCTGCAGGTATCCATCTGATTATTGCCACACAGCGGCCTTCTGTGAATGTCATTACCGGACTCATTAAGGCAAATATGCCTTCAAGGATTGCATTTGCAGTATCTTCCGGCGTAGATTCGCGCACAATTATTGATATGCACGGGGCAGAGAAACTGCTGGGCAAGGGTGACTGTCTGTTCTATCCTCAGGGCTATCAGAAACCTGCCAGGGTGCAGGGGGCGTTTGTGTCGGATGATGAAGTGGGGAAAGTGGTAGAATTTTTGTCTCAGCAGGGATTCAGCAGCGCAGGCTATGATAATAAAGTGGAAGAACAGATAACCAAAGTACAGCAGGCAGCGGGCGGCAGTGATGTAGATTCTCATTTTGCAGAGGCAGGGAAGTTTATCATTGAAAAGGAAAAAGCGTCTATCGGGATGCTCCAGAGGGTATTTAAGATTGGCTTTAACCGTGCGGCGCGGATTATGGATCAGCTTTGCGAGGCAGGCGTGGTAGGACCGGAGGAAGGCACAAAGCCCAGGAAAGTATTGATGTCCATGGAAGAATTTGAACAGTACCTGGAAGAATCGTGACAGTTTAGAAAATAATCGGAGTACAAATATGCACGCAGGAAGGCACACGGGAATTATTTTTAGATTGAAATTTCGACATGATTGTTTTATACTGAAAACAGCGTAATTATTCATTTTAAGAGAAAACAGGAGGAGAGTCATGTATCTGATTAAAAAAGCGGAACAGCTTACAGGGCCGATCTACTTAATGGATGTGGAGGCGCCCCGTATTGCGAAACATTGTCTGCCGGGACAGTTTATTATCGCAAAGATTGATGAGAAGGGTGAGAGAGTTCCCCTTACTATCTGCGATTACGACAGGGAAGCAGGCACGATTACGATTGTATTCCAGATTATCGGCGCGTCGACGGAGAGGTTTGCGCATCTGAAAGCCGGAGATTCTTTCCGGGATTTTGTCGGACCTCTGGGAAAACCGTCTGAGCTGTGTACGGATGATTTGGAGGAAGTGAAGAAGAAAAAGATTCTTTTTGTAGCCGGAGGCGTGGGAACAGCGCCTGTATATCCTCAGGTAAAATGGCTGCATGAGCAGGGCATTGACGCGGACGTTATTGTAGGCGCTAAGACGAAAGATTTGATTATTCTTGAGGAAGAGATGAAGGCGGTTGCCGGAAATCTGTACATAACGACGGACGATGGTTCTTATGGCAGAAGCGGAATGGTGACAAAAGTTATCGAGGATTTGGTTACTGAGGAAGGAAAGAGCTACGACGTCTGCATCGCGATTGGGCCGATGATTATGATGAAGTTCTGCTGCCTGACGACGAAAAAATTGAATATACCGACAGTTGTCAGCATGAATCCAATTATGGTAGACGGTACGGGGATGTGCGGTGCCTGCCGTCTGACTGTGGGAGATGAAGTGAAGTTTGCCTGCGTGGATGGACCGGAGTTTGACGGTCATTTGATTAATTTTGATGAAGCGATGAAGAGACAGCAGATGTATAGGACAACAGAGGGAAGAGCGCTGCTGAAAGAGCGTGAGGGCGATACCCATCATGGCGGATGCGGAAATTGTGGAGGTGACGAATAATGGCTGACGTATTGAAGAAGGTTCCTGTAAGAGAGCAGGCTCCGAACGTGAGGGCTGCAAACTTTGAGGAAGTATGCCTGGGATATAACAAAGAGGAAGCGATGGAAGAGGCTGCGCGCTGCATTAACTGTAAAAATGCAAAATGCGTACAGGGATGTCCGGTATCTATCAATATTCCGGCATTCATACATGAAGTAAAAGAAGGAAATATAGAGGCGGCTTACCAGGTTATTTCTGAGTCCAGCGCCCTGCCTGCTATCTGTGGGCGCGTATGTCCGCAGGAGAGCCAGTGTGAAGGAAAATGTATCCGCGGTATTAAGGGCGAGCCGATTTCTATTGGTAAGCTGGAGCGCTTTGTGGCTGACTGGGCGAGAGAAAATAATGTTAAGCCGAGCGTTTCCGTTGAGAAGAACGGCCATAAGGTAGCCGTTATCGGTTCAGGTCCTTCCGGTTTGACATGCGCAGGGGATTTGGCGAAGCTGGGATATGATGTAACGATTTTTGAGGCTCTGCACGAGGCTGGCGGCGTTCTGGTATACGGAATACCGGAGTTCCGTCTTCCGAAGAGTGAAGTCGTAGCTGCGGAGGTAGAAAACGTAAAGGCATTGGGCGTTAAGATTGAGACAAATGTAATCATTGGCAAATCGACAACGATTGATGAATTGCTGGAAGATGAAGGCTTTGAGGCGGTATTTATTGGTTCCGGCGCAGGGCTTCCGATGTTCATGGGAATTCCGGGTGAGAATGCAAACGGTGTATTTTCCGCAAATGAGTACCTTACAAGAAATAATCTGATGAAAGCTTTTGATGAGAATTATGATACGCCGATTGCACGGGGTAAAAAGGTAGCGGTAGTAGGCGGCGGAAACGTGGCTATGGATGCCGCAAGGACGGCTCTGCGTTTAGGGGCAGAGGTACATATTGTCTACAGGCGGAGCGAAGCAGAGCTTCCGGCGCGTGTGGAGGAGGTTCATCATGCGAAAGAAGAAGGAGTTATCTTCGATTTGCTGACGAATCCTACAGAAATTTTGGTAGATGAGAACGATGCAGTCAGGGGAATGAAATGTATCCGCATGGAGCTGGGCGAGCCGGATGCTTCCGGCAGAAGGCGTCCTGTGGCAATTCCGGGGTCAGAGTTCGAGCTTGAGCTTGACACGGTTATCATGTCGCTGGGTACTTCGCCGAATCCGTTGATTTCGTCCACGACAATCGGCCTGGATACGAATAAGAGAAAATGTATCATTGCCAGCGAGGAGAATGGACAGACGTCGAAAGAGGGCGTATTTGCAGGAGGAGACGCCGTGACAGGAGCGGCGACAGTTATCCTGGCTATGGGCGCCGGAAAAGCTGCGGCAAAGGGCATTCATGAGTTCTTATCGAATAAGTAAAGGAGAGCCTTTATGGTTAGACATATTGTAACATGGTGCTTTAAAGAAGAAGTGGAGGAAGCGAAGAAGCCGGAGCTGAAGGCTGCTATGGCTGAGCATCTGGAAGCGCTGGCAGGCAAAGTGCCGGGGCTGGTTTCTGCAAGATTTGTCGCAGATCTGCTGCCGTCCAGTACCCACGATATGGTGCTTCTGACAGAGCATAACACACCGGAGGATTTGAAAGCGTATGCAACACATCCTGAGCATGTGAAGGTGGCAGATACGTATGTACGTCCTTTTGTGTGCAATAGAACAGCAATTGATTTCGAAGAATAATGTAAAAGGGGATGGAGAAAAACTCCATCCCTGTTTTTTCGTAAAGGATTTAAGAAAGGCGGATTTATGAGGATTACTTTGTTAGCCGTAGGGAAAATCAAGGAAAAATATCTGGTTCAGGGAATCAGTGAATATGCAAAACGGCTGAGCCGTTACTGTAAGCTGGAGATTGTGGAAGTGGCAGATGAAAAGACGCCGGATAAAGCGGGCGATGCTGTGGAGGCACAGATTAAAGAGACGGAAGGCAGACGTCTGCTGAAATATATCAGGGAAGGTGATTATGTCGTTGCACTGGCGATACAGGGGAAGATGCTGGATTCCATAGAGCTGTCAAAGCTGGTAGAGAATTTGGGAATACAGGGAGAGAGCAGTCTGGTTTTTGTTATCGGCGGCTCACTGGGGTTGTCAGATGAAGTGATGCGAAGGGCGGATTATCTTTTAAGTTTTTCGAAAATGACATTTCCGCATCAGATGATGCGAATGATTCTGCTGGAGCAAATCTATCGGGGGTACCGGATTATGATGCGTGAACCATATCACAAGTAAGGGCGAAAACGGCAGGGGAATTATGTTCCCAGAGATACGTATGATTACAACTATTTCTATGGTGCGGGTGAGGAAGACTTTGGCATGAGCTATTCTATGAATGTAGCAAGCAGCGCAAATGTGTTTGAATCAAAATTTTCGTATTTCTCAAAGTTCTACAGAATTAAGGAGATTTTAAATCGGAGAAACATCAAAGAATGTAGGAAATAAGCGGGGAAACGGTCTTAA
>SRZB01000061.1 GCA_004793585.1 Hominisplanchenecus murintestinalis
AATGGATGAACCAGCATGATTGAAGAAGAATCTTCGGAAAGGATGTTTAGAATTACCCTTCTGTCTAACAAAAAAAGAATAAGCCTGTAAGCTGTTTTTCTTGCTTACAAACTTATTATACGAGGAGTGAAAATTATGACAAAGATTGACATTATTTCCGGCTTTCTGGGCGCCGGGAAAACTACACTGATCAAGAAACTGCTGCAAGATGCTTTTCAGGGACAACAGATTGTCCTGATTGAAAATGAATTCGGAGAAATCGGTATTGACGGCGGCTTTCTGAAGGACGCAGGCATCGAAATCCGGGAGATGAATTCCGGCTGTATCTGCTGCTCCCTGGTAGGCGATTTCGGCGCCGCATTACAAGAAGTTGCTGAAAAATACCATCCTGACAGAATCATCATCGAGCCTTCCGGAGTGGGTAAGCTTTCCGATGTTATTCATGCCATTGAAAATCTGAACTCTGATGCTGTTCTCAACAGCGCCGTAACCGTAGTAGATGTATTAAAATGTAAAATGTACCTTCGCAATTTCGGCGAATTCTTCAAAAACCAGGTGGAAGCTGCAGGAACCATTATCCTGAGCCGCACCGACACGGAAAAAGCCACCCCGGATAAAATCGAACAGGCGATTTCCATAATCCGGGATCTGAATCCTGACGCAACTATCATCACCACGCCGGCAGAACATCTTGAGGGAAAGAAAATCCTGGATACCATTGAGGGCGTGAAAACCGACCTTACACATATAGACAAAGAACCGAAACATCATCATGAACACTGTTCCTGCGGATGCCACAGCCATAATGAGCATGAACATGACAAAAGCTGCGGACATGAACATCACCATGAACACGATGAAAGCCGTGAACATGAACATCACCATGAACACGATGAAAGCCATGAACATGAACATCACCATAAACACGATAAAAGCTGTGAACATGGGCACCACCATAAACACCATCATGAGCATGGCGACAACTGCTCATGCGGATGCCACGGGCATGAGCATCACCACCATCATGCAGATGAGGTCTTTACAAGCTGGGGATTTGAAACCGCCCGGAAATACAGCCGTGAGGAAATTTTATCTATTCTCAAAACTCTCTCTGAAGACAGTTCTTTCGGTATGATTTTGCGCGCCAAAGGAATGCTGGAAGCCCCGGACGGAACCTGGATGTATTTCGACATGGTGCCGGATGAATTTGATATTCGGAGCGGAAGCCCTGAATACACCGGGCGTATCTGTGTCATCGGTTCTCAGATGGATGAGGGCAAGCTGAAATCTTTATGGTCTGCAAAGTAAAAATGGGGGAACAATTATGAGTGATTTTAATATTTCCGTCCCTGTATATCTGATAAACGGTATATTAGAAAGCGGGAAAACTTCTTTTTTAAATTTTACGATACGCCAGGATTACTTTCAGATTGATGACCTTACTCTTCTGATTACCTGCGAAGAAGGTGAGGAAACGTTTGATGAAAAGGAACTTCTCAAATACAATACTGTACTGGAAATTATCGAAAACCCCTCTGATTTTACATTCGAATACCTGCGTACGCTTCACAGAAAATACCACCCGGATCGTGTGCTCCTGGAATACAACCCTCTTTGGGGTACACAGACACTGCGAGGCATGAAACTCCCTCTCGGCTGGGGGATTTCCCAGGAAATCGTACTGGTTGACGGCAGCAGTTATCAGATTTACCGCAACAATATGCAGTCTGTTTTCTCGGAAATGGTAAGGAACGCAGACATGATGATTTTTAACCGCTGCAAAGCAAATGACCCGCTGACAGATTACCGCCGGGGGCTGAAAGTCGTAAATCCTTCCTGCGAAATCAGCTTTGAAAATGACGAAGGCGAGCTTATTGATTTATTTGAGGATTCTGTTCCTTACGATATGGATGCCAGCCCGATCGAAATCGCCGATATGGACTATGGTATCTTTTATGTAGATATGGACGAGCACCCGGAACGTTACGCAGGCAAGACGGTCCGCTTCCGGGCACGCGCCATGAAAAGCAAGAAAAAAGAAGCCGAATATTTTGTCCCTGGCAGAAAAGCCATGACCTGCTGTGCCGACGATACACAGATGATCGGGTATCTGTGCAAGACTCCTCTTGCTGTTCACCTAAAGCATGGGGAATGGGTACAGGTAACAGCAAAGGTGGCTTATGAATACTCTGGTTTTTATCATGGGCAGGGTCCCGTACTCTACGCAGAACAGGTAACTTCCTGTGAAGCCCTGGCTGATGAAATGGTATACTTTAATTAACAAAACAGCCGCCGTGCGATGTGTATTCCACACCGCACGGCGGCTTCTCTGTCATATCTTATTCTGCTTCCGTCTCTTCTCCCGGCAGATTCTGCATGAAATCGTCAATCGCTGCGGTATCCACACTATAGGTCTTCCCCGCCGCTGTACTGCCCTTTACGAAGCTGTTGTAGCCTGAGTACCCAACCCAGCCAACCACTACTATAGCTGCCAGGACTCCGCAGAACTTCACCAGCCGCTGCTGACGCTTCTCTTTTTTCATCGTTTTCTTCCGGTTCTTTTTCTCCTCTTTATAACGGTCAACTTTTGCCTGACTCATATGATACACTCCTTAACTCAATTTCTATTTAGAGCGCAGAGGCTCCCTCTTGAGACAAGTATACTACATAATTGTGAATTTTGCACGAACATTTCAAAAAAAGTCAAAATTCCCGTTAAACCACGTAACAGTCCGCTCCATTCATAGTGACTAAACGACTACGATAACCCCTCCGTCATTAGCGTACATACTGCTGACGCCCGCCGTATCCAAAACAATAATATCTTTAAAGCCTGCCTTCTGAGCCAACGCATCCTTTACCATTTTCGCTCTTTCCGGACAGTTACAGTGGGAAACTGCCAGAATCTTCTCCTCCGGCCGTTCCACCTTTGCAGCAGTCAATTCAACCATCTGCATAACCGCCCGGTTAATCCCCCTCGCCTGGCCAAGCTGGATAATTGTCCCTTCCGGAGTAGCGCCCATCACTGGCTTTATTTTCAATGCAGACGCCACCATTGCCTTTACCGTACTCAGCCTTCCGTTCTTACGCAGCGTTTCCAGATTTTCGAGTACAAACCATGTATTCTGTCCTGCGATATATGCTTCCACGGTCTCTACCACCTGTTCAAAAGACATTCCTGCTTCTTCACATTCCTGTATTTTCAGTCCGATAAGCGTCTCGCCTACAGAAGCAGAACGGGAATTGAAGACATATACCTTTGCTTCCGGCTGCTGCTCCAGATAAAGATTTTTTCCCAGCATAGCGCTGTTGTATGAGCCGCTCAGCTCTGCGGAAAGAGTCACTGCATATGCGTGATCCACACCGCAGTCAAACGCATCCCTGTAAGCTTCCGGCGACGGACAGGAAGACTTGGGACAATTCGGGCTGGCAGCCACTCTCTTTAAAAAATCTGCCTGGTCAAATGTCTCATCGTCTACGACCGTATGCTCATCTACCTGCAGCGTAAGAGGCGCAGATGTAAACCGCCCGCTTTTCTTCATCTCTTCTGTCAGTTCCCCGCAGCTGTCAATTACTATTCTGTAACTCATGAAAACTATCCCTCCACTTCTTCAATCTATCCATAACGCAAAAAGCAATCTTGCGATTCTTTTATGTAGTTTTAAATACTACGTTATCATAACACAAATATTTCTATTTGTATAGGGAGTTTTCTCTTTCCTTTCTATTTTTTTCAGTGTATACTGGATGACATATAAGATACTATCTGAAATGAGGACAACAACTATGATTTCACTTCACATTTTAAATGTTAAAGACTTCATGTCCCAACTCTTGCTGCATGATACCTTTGACCGCTTCTATCTCACAGAAGCATCCATCACTACCTTCGGCACGTTCCTGATTGACGGACATCTTCAGAAGGGCTACTTTTCTTCTGAAGAACTTGAAAATGAAGAATTCTGCCAACCCTACTCCTATTGGAAACAGATGCGCCCTTTCTGTCTCGAACTAATCAAAGGAAAAAAAACACCATTAAATTTCAAAATCGTCTTCCAGCTTTCGTCATCCAATACAGAAAAGCTCCTGCTGCAAACGGGAGTCGCCCTTACTCCCTCAGATGTAAACGGACTTTACCTGAACCTCCACTATGACGGGCGTTCTCTCCATTGTATAACGGGTACATCCCTGAATCTTTTCACAATGGACAAATCCCTTGAGCACGCCTGGGATGAAATGGTACGGAAGTTCTTCCATGCAAAAGAAATCCCGGCAGAATAATTCCCTTCTATACTCAAAACAGCCGGAAGGTTCTGTCCCTCCGGCTGTCTTTACTCACGGTTTCTATTTTGTCAATAATGCCAAAATCTCATTGCTCCTGGCGATAAACTTCGTCATCTGCTCCGGTGCAAGCTGCTTATGGCTCAGCATCGCCAAATCATAAAGCTGCCCGCAAATCATCGGCACATGCTCCGAATCTTTATTTTCGAAAATGTACTGTACCAGTTTATTATTCGCATTCAGAACGAGTGTTTCCTGTCCGCCGAACATACTCGGATCCATGCCGCCCATGCCGTACATCTTCATCATATCCTGCATCCTTCTGTTTTCTTCAGAAAGCGTCATCATAGAAGAAATGTTTTCATTTTTCAGCTTTTCTACTTTCACTTCCAGATTTTCTCTTCCTAAAGCTTTGCGGAATACTTCTGTCAGAGTATCTTTTTCCTCTTTCAGCTCTTCTTCCGAAATTTCTTCTCTCATGCTTTCTGTCACATCCGCATCAATACGCAGGAACTTTACGTCCTCATGCTTCTGTTCTACATGACTGATAAATGCAGAATCAATATTATGTTTCAAAAGCACCGCATCCATGCCCTGCTCTTTAAACATATTGATGTACTGGCTCTGCTGTACCTCGTCTGTCACATAATAAAGCTTTGTTTTCGGCTTCTCTTCCTCGCCCTCGTCCCCGGTCTTGCTTTCTTCTACAACTTCCGCTTCCGGCTCTTCTTTTTTATTTTCAGCCACAAAGTCCGTAAAAGTAAGGTACTTATCCTCCAGGTTCTTGTACAAAATGTAATCCATCATCTTGTCGCTGAACTTGCTGTCTTTGATGCATCCAAATTTAATAAACGGACTGATGTCGTCCCAGTATTTCTCGTAGTTCTCACGGTCAGTCTTGCACATTCCGGAAAGCTTGTCCGCCACTTTTTTCGAGATATATTCCGAAATCTTTTTCACAAATCCATCGTTCTGAAGTGCGCTTCTCGATACATTCAAAGGCAGATCCGGGCAGTCAATCACACCTTTTAACAGCATCAGGAATTCTGGGATAACCTCTTTAATATTATCCGCGATAAATACCTGGTTGTTGTACAGCTTAATCGTTCCCTCTATGGAATCGTATTCCGTATTGATTTTCGGGAAGTACAAGATTCCTTTAAGATTAAATGGATAATCCATATTCAGGTGAATCCAGAACAGCGGCTCTTTATAGTCCAGGAATACTTTGCGGTAAAATTCCCTGTATTCCTCGTCGCTGCACTCATTCGGGTGCTTCGTCCAGAGCGGGTGGATATCGCTGATGGACACCGGGCGCTTATGAATCTTTACCTTGTCTTTTGCCGGGGATATTTCAACGACTTCTTTCTCCCCGTCCTCATTCTCCTGCTCTTCTGTCTTTGCCTCTTCGTGGATATGCTCAACTACTACATCCTCTTCCGTCAGCTCGCTCTCGTCGATTGTCTCGTACTGCTGCTCTGCATTTGCATTAGAGAGAAAAATCTCTACCGGCATAAAGGAACAATATTTCTGAAGAACTTCCCTCATGCGGTACTCATTGGCAAATTCCAGGCTTTCTTCATTTAAAAACAGTGTGATTTCCGTACCGGCTGCCGTCCTGCTGCCGTCGTCAATCGTATATTCTGTTCCTCCGTCGCACTCCCAATGTACCGGAGACGCTCCTTCCTTATAAGATAAGGTATCAATATGCACCTCGTCAGCTACCATAAATGCAGAATAGAATCCCAGTCCGAAATGGCCAATCATCTCGTCGTCATTTGTCTTATCCTTATATTTTTCCAGGAAATCCGTAGCTCCCGAAAAAGCAATCTGCGTAATATATTCTTCTACTTCCTCAGCCGTCATTCCAAGACCCGTATCAATGAATTTCAGGGTTTTCTCTTCCGGATTTACAATAACTTCTATCTTTGCCTTATATTTTTCCGGAAACGTATACTCTCCCATCATCTCCAGCTTTTTCAGCTTCGTAATGGCATCGCATCCGTTTGACACAAGCTCGCGGGCAAAAATATCATGGTCAGAATACAGCCACTTTTTTATGATTGGAAATATGTTTTCACTGTTAATGGATAAACTTCCTGTACGGTTACTCATAGCACACACTCCTTTGTTCTTTTTTATGTTCATCATTTAAAGCATAGTTTAATACGCCGTGTACAAAATGTCAAGAAAAAATTAGCACTCGTTTTAACCGAGTGCTAACAACTTTGTTCCAAGTGTTGATAAATAAACGAATGTTTGTTATAATAATAAGTTCATAGGTATTTTAAATTAGGGAGGCATCCATATGGAAAAAAGCAAACATACCGCAGGCACAGAACCCGTTCTGAACGCCGACTTTCAGAAAACAGCAAATCGGGTATCCATCGTTACCATTATCGGAAACCTGTTCCTTTCCGTTCTTAAACTTTTGGCCGGAATATTGTCTCATTCCAGCGCCATGATAAGTGACGCAGTCCATTCTGCGTCGGATGTATTCAGCACCGTAATTGTCATGATTGGCATTAGGCTTGCCTCAAAAGAATCCGACAAAGAGCATCCTTACGGCCATGAGCGGCTGGAATGCGTAGCCGCCCTGATTCTGTCTATGGTTCTCTTCCTTACCGGGCTTGGAATCGGCATCGAAGCATTAAAAAATGTCCTTCCCGGCGCTCACCGCACTCTACAGATACCTGGAAGATTCGCCCTGGCCGCGGCAATTGTGTCCATCATCAGTAAAGAGGCTATGTATTGGTATACCGTTATCCATGCACGGAAAATTGATTCCGGCGCATTGATGGCAGACGCCTGGCACCACCGTTCCGACGCCTTTTCCTCCGTAGGTGCATTGATTGGAATTGCCGGAGCGAGGCTTGGTTTTCCCGTTATGGATTCCATCGCCAGCCTAGTCATTTTTGGATTCATCCTAAAAGCCTCTTATGATATTTTCAAAGACGCCGTTGACAAAATGGTAGACCATTCCTGTGACGAAGAAACAGAAAGCCAAATCTCAGCCTGCACCATGAAAAACCCACAAGTAAAAGGCATTGATTTGCTCCAGACCCGTATTTTTGGAAACAAAATCTATGTGGATTTGGAAATTGCGGTGGACGGCTCCTACACCCTCCAGAAAGCACACGAAATCGCGGAAAAAGTACACGATGATATCGAACAGGATTTCCCAAAGATTAAACATATTATGGTGCATGTAAATCCGGCGAAAAACCACTCTTAACTAATCTACAAAAGCTCTTTCATCAAAAATGCATAGACATCCTGGCATTTATCTTTCCAGCGGCCGCAGATAGCCGCCGCCTGCGCCTCCAGCGGCACTGTCAGGGACAGACTGATTAAATCTGCATTTCGCTCTTTCACTCTGCATTCCGCCGTGTATTCTCCTTCGGTGGTCTTATAATAATCCGCCGTAACAGCTACCTCATTGCGGAGCTGGTAGCTGTTTTCTTTCAGATACTGGTCTATATCTTCCCTGATTGCCCGGGAAATCTTCTTCCCAAAGTACGTCAGTGTCTCTTCTCCGGCTTCCGTAATATGGTACTGGGAAGTGTTGCGTATTTTCTCCTGCCGAATCAGGCCGGAATCTATCAGCTCATGGATAATCTGCTGCAAGGTAAAATACGTCGTATACCCCTGCTCCAGCACAAAGTTAGATATCTGTGCATTTGTAAGCGGAAAATTCACCTTTTTCAGCATATATAGAATAATCAATTTGTATAACGTATGTGGTTCTGCCATTGCTTACTCCTTTCCTGTGAAACAGCGTCCCTGCCATGTCTGGCGCATCTTCATTTCATGGTGAATCCGGTTGAGCACCTCCCGCTTTCGCATACTCCATAGAGGCGCTATGAGAAGCTCCTTTGGTCCGTCCCCCGTCAGGCGGTGTATCGTAATATCCGGTGAAAGGGATTCCAGACAGCAGATGACCATATCAATATATTCCTCCCGGTTCAGCACATGGAACCCCGGAGACGCATAATATCCGGCTAAATCTGTCCCTTTCAGCACATGAAGAAGCTGCAGCTTGATTCCCTGAATGTCCCGGCTGTTCAAATACTGCATAGTCTGGAGCACATCCTTCTTCGACTCTCCGGGCAGTCCCAGAATCGTGTGAACCACCACTTCCAGCCCTGCCCCTCTCAAACGTTCCGCTGCCTCCGTAAAGCAGGACAGCGGGTATCCCCGACGGATAAAGGCAGCCGTTTCCTCATGAATGGTCTGAAGTCCTAGTTCTACGCTGACAGGCTTCTCCCTGTTCAGCGCGGTCAAAAGCTCCAGCACATCATCCGGCAGACAGTCCGGGCGTGTCCCGATAGAAAGTCCCACCACATCCGGATGGGCGAGCGCTTCCGTAAAAATCCGCTCCAAATAGCCAACAGGCGCATAAGTATTCGTATATGCCTGGAAATATGCGATAAAATGCCTTGCGGGAAACTTTCCGGAAATCCCTGCTTTCTGTTCTTCAATCTGCTCTGTAACAGACATAGCTGCATCCCCGGCAAAGTCGCCGGAACCGCCCGCGCTGCAGAAAATACACCCTCTGCTCCCCAGAGTCCCATCCCGGTTCGGACAGGTCATTCCTCCGTTTAAAGAAACTTTATAAATCTTTTCCCCATACCGCTCCCTGAGATGATAGTCCAGGGAACGGTACGGCTTCTCACCCCATAACCGCATAATCTCACCTTAATCAAACCAGCTGCAGCTGCCCAAAATCTGTAACAGCTCCGCCAATCTGCCCTGTTACATGCAAAAATCCATTTTAAATCGCTTCGCGATGGGATTCTTCTATAATAAAAACAAAAATAATTATAATGCAGAACATCTCAAAAAGCAATAACCACAAAAATACTAATTTTCCTTGCATTTTCCATATTATCGGTTACAATGGTATTGCCGCATAACAAATCAGGCGCCCGAAATGCGCCATTGGAGGTAAATATGATTAGTGCAAATAATGTAACATACCGTGTGGGCAAAAAAGCCTTGTTTGAAGATGTAAATATTAAATTTACGGAAGGAAACTGCTATGGCCTGATCGGCGCCAACGGCGCCGGAAAATCCACATTCCTGAAAATCCTTTCCGGCAAATTGGAAACCACCAGCGGTTCTATCGCGCTCACCCCCGGACAGCGTCTGTCTGTGTTGGAGCAGGATCACTTTAAATACGACGAATATCCCGTACTGGATACCGTTATCATGGGTAACCGCCGTTTGTATGATATCATGAAGGAAAAGGAAGCCATCTATTCCAAAGAGGACTTTACGGACGAAGACGGTATCCGTGCCAGCGAGCTTGAGGGGGAATTTGCCGAGATGAACGGCTGGGAAGCGGAATCAGACGCCGCTATGCTCTTAAATGGACTGGGGATAAATACGGAGTTCCATTACTCCATCATGAAAGACTTAAACGGAAATGAAAAAGTGAAAGTATTGCTGGCAAAAGCCCTGTTCGGAAACCCGGATATCCTTCTTCTGGACGAGCCGACCAACCACCTCGACCTGAACGCCATTGAATGGCTCGAGGAATTCCTGATTAACTTTGACAATACTGTGATCGTCGTGTCTCACGACCGCTATTTCCTCAACAAAGTCTGCACCCATATCGCAGACATCGACTATGGGAAAATCCAGCTCTATGCCGGAAACTATGACTTCTGGTACGAGTCCAGCCAGCTTCTCATCCGCCAGATGAAAGAGGCAAATAAGAAAAAAGAGGAAAAAATCAAAGAACTCCAGGACTTTATCTCCCGGTTCAGCGCCAACGCTTCCAAATCCAAACAGGCGACCTCCAGAAAAAGAGCTTTGGAGAAAATTGAGCTGGATGAGATTAAACCCTCCAGCCGTAAATACCCTTATATTGATTTCCGCCCCAACCGTGAAATCGGAAATGAAATCCTGATGGTGGAAAATCTTTCAAAAACCATTGACGGCGTAAAAGTCCTCGACGATATTACTTTTACATTGGGACACAACGACAAGATCGCTTTTGTAGGCGGAAACGAACAGGCAAAAACTGTATTTTTCAAAATCCTTATGGGTGAAATGGAACCTGATGAGGGTACGTTTAAGTGGGGCGTCACTACCTCCCAGGCATATTTCCCTAAAGACAATACCGAGGAATTTGACAACGATTTGACGATTGTAGACTGGCTGACCCAGTTTTCCGAAATCAAAGACGCCACCTATGTGCGCGGTTTCCTTGGAAGAATGCTTTTTGCCGGGGATGACGGCGTGAAAAAAGTAAAAATTCTCTCCGGTGGTGAGAAGGTGCGCTGCCTTCTCTCAAAAATGATGATTTCCGGCGCAAATGTACTGCTTCTGGACGAGCCGACGAACCACCTGGATATGGAATCTATCACGGCTCTGAACAACGGCCTGATTAAATTCCCCGGCGTGCTGCTCTTCGCCTCCCACGACCACCAGATTGTGCAGACTACCGCCAACCGCATCATGGAAATCCTTCCGAACGGAAAACTGATTGACAAGATTACAACTTACGACGAATACCTGGCAAGCGATGAAATGGCGAAAAAGCGTCAGGTTTATACGACAGACGGAAATCCGGAAGACAATTAACCGACAGCCCGTCAGATCCAAAAGCGCTCCGGACGCACCATCGCCCGGAGCGCTTTCCACCATCTGTTCCGCGCTCACTAAATCCGCACTAAATCATGCTTATCACAGGCCATCTGCCAAACCTCTCGCAATATCTGGTTATCTACCCAAATCCTGTCAATCCATTCCCTCAGTATCCAAAATGTCCCCTTCCCATTTCCTAATAAATCCACTGCTCTCAACTGAATCCATTCTTCTGTCCACTGTTCTATATCGCCGTAATATCCCTGCGTCCCTATCTCCAGAAAAACTGGCAAAGATTTTCTTTGTGCAAACCTTAACACTTCATCTGACAGATTTTCTCCATCCATCTCTAATTTTATCTGAGTCGTATCACATTTATTGTTTTTTTGTATTTTAGAAAGGTATCTGCTTTTTTGGCATATGCACATGACTGCTTCCAAAGTAAGAACTACATAACCATCATAATGTCCCTCGGAATCGATATGTTTTATTGCAAGTTCCTTTTTTGTCACATATTCTATCGTCCCTACATAACAATTTTCCCAATCACTGTCTGCATAAATTTCAAACAACTGCAAACTTCCTTTATACTTCTTTAATTTCCTGTAAAAGCTCTTCTCTGGCCTTCCATCACACTTTGGCACTTCCTTTTCCCAGAATTTCTTTCTAATCTGTAAATCAGGCGACCCTGTCTCCAAAGCGTCAATATACTCTCTCTTCAGCCATAACTCACCCTCATCTTCTCCATACGGCGTTAATTCATTTAAAATCACTATCTCATCCGAATAACCACACACCCACCCCGCATACACGCACTCTTCACAGAAAGCAAAGACAGGTTCCCTGTTTTTTATTGCGTACGCGAGCATTCCTGTCATCAAATTTTCTTCTTCCACAAAAAAGTTTTCCATGACGTGGCTATGCTTTTTTTCTTCCCACAACTGCCTTTTACGATATATGTCCATTCCTCCAGTATTGTAGCACACAATATTTTCAATTCTTCTTACACAATATCCATCCTCGTTGCCATAAAAATCTATATTCTTCATTAAAATCTCATTATCAGATGTTTGCAAAACCAGCCCTGTATACCCTTCTTCTAAATTGCCGTTTTCGTATATAGTAAGAAATTTCTTTTGCTCCATCACTTTTAACATTTCCTTATGTAAATCCATTTGTTTCCCTTTCCGCCAAAACCCTTTTCCAACTCTATCTCCTGATAAATCAAAACCTCTGGCAATTCTCTCTTTTCCAGCAAATCTTTTATTCTTTTTTCTTGTTAAACATTTTGCTTCTAAATTATTTTTTAATCTTTACCCATACATGGCGCTTTTCTTCTTCCATTTCACCTAATAGTTTCATTGCTCTCCTGTAAAGTTCATCTACTGCTTCCGGCAAAGCTTCTGGAACAAGATCTTCTATATCCTCTAACTCACACCCTTCCCGCACAATTCTAAGTATTTCTTTACGGCAATGTTTCTGTTTCAGCTTTGATATCATTCCTGGATGAAATAGGAAATAACTCATTTCATCTACAGATACCTTTCTTTCCCGCAATGCCGTCAATGCCCCGACTATCATGAGTAATAATATTTTTTCATCGCTTGATTTCTTTCTAAAATTCACTTGTTCTATCTTCATGTTTTTTCCTTCCCTTTTATTTAATAACATTTTAAGCGTTATTCAAATATCTAATAATATCTTCGGAGTATATATGCTCTATATGAATAAAGCACATATACTCCCAATTACTACTCTTATCCTTGAATTTCACATTACTGCTTCCTGTTCTTACTTTTAATTTCCACTCCAGCCTGACTTTAATTGAACATTAAAAACTTTTCCTGCCCCGCCCTGTGAGCTTATTTTCTGCATCGTACGTGTACTTCGTCACTGCGCCGTCTCATGGATAAATTTTACTCACTCAATTCACCTCCTATCACATTCTCATACAAATCATAAGCTTGCGATAATATACACTCATATTCCTCCAATTGTCTTTCTACATAATCAATACACCATTTTTGTTCTTGTTCACATAATTGAGGAAATATGTTTTGCATAACAGAATAAATCTGCATTCTGACTTCAAAATTCCCCTTAAACAACAATGGAAGCAACTCCTTATAATACTTTGCACACTCTAGGTTTTCCAATGCATACACCAGAGACCCCCTATTATTCTCTAATTCTGGTTTAGAAATAAGTTCCATCAATATCTCTACGGCATCTTGACATTTTAAATCACTTAAAATGATAGCAAGCATATTTCTACTATTTCCATCGGAACTTGTCTTCAATTTGCTTAACAAATAATCCGTTGTTTCCTTTTGCTCTGATTTCGGCAGGTGCTGTACATATGTAACCAGTTCATCAATTCTGTGATTTTCTAAAAATACATTTATATTTTCCATATTTTTTCTCACTTCCCTTGTTGTACTTTCCACTTTATCTCACGAGTCACTATTCATTGTACCTCAATAAACCATTTTCTCCTTCTGGACGACCTGTGCCATGCGGTTCCCCACGTCATAGGCATATTCTGTGCTCTTCTCAAGGATTCTGTCTGCCTCACTTTTCAGGTTCCCGTTAGCGGCGTATACAAACCTTACCATTTTAAGTTTCTTTTTATTTGTATCCAAAAAGCTATTTATTGCTATGTATCTACCACTGCTTTACTTCAGCCAGTACCATCTTCCATCAGGGGTTTCTCTATCAAACTGCATAATTCCCATTTTTGCTTCTGGACAATAAAAAAGTGTCTTCGACACTTCAACCCCCTAGCCCCCATTCATGGGGGAATTAG
>SRZB01000062.1 GCA_004793585.1 Hominisplanchenecus murintestinalis
AAAAACATATCAAAATCTTTTTCAAAAAGTTCTTGACATATCACCAGAATGCTATCTTACGAATTAGCCACTATCATATTTACAACATCATTAATTGCTCCCCCATCTGGAACCATCAATGTAAATGTCTTTGTTCCAAATTGTAATTTCACAGCGTTAGAATATGGTACACACGCTGTCAATGTTGAACACTTTTTATCAAATGCGTTCTTATCTGCAACAAATATAATCCTCTTAGACGTAACATAGATTAATCCTTTTGTTTTTATCTGAGTTACATCTTCAACAGGAACACCCTTATTTCTTCCTGTTCGATAAGTCACATGTTTAGTAAGTTTTACACTGTAACCATTAGATCTGCCTTCATAATGTTTACTAACCTTCTCGGTTATTAAAATAGCTCTTTCAGCAAAATGACATTTTTCACCTTTAGTCATCAAGATTTTATCGGTGTTCATCACCGGTAATATTCCTCTATTTATTTGATCTATCGCACCAGCTGGCATAATTGCTGGAATATTATCGCTAATTTGATTGTTTCCAAATAAATCAGAAAAAAAGCCCATATTAAACACCTCTTTCCATACTAATAAATATCCCTTGGTGGGACATAATTTGCATTAGCTGCTTTAAAATGCAATGTTACTTCTGCATCAACATGATCTACTGATATACTCAATGAATTTGGTGGATATTTCTTTTTCATAGCTGCAATAGTCATTTTTGCAATCGCTTGAGCTAGACCTTCACATTCAGCTTGAGTTGTAAGATTTCTATATCTCTCTTTATCAAAATTAAAATCATCCTGCGAATTTGAATAATTACTTTGATAAATATAAGTAATCCCGTACATCTCAACCTTATAGATAAATTTTGCTTCAACAAATTTTCTGTTAGAAGACGAATCCGCATGCGACACCATACGTTGAAACATATCTACAGTGTGATCAACCATTGATTTAAAAGAATCCGATTTTTTCAAAATTGTTTGACAATTTGATTTTACATCTGCATCGTAATGTGTAATATCATCTTGTGTTCGTTGATCTGCTATTAAATATT
Organism: Hominisplanchenecus murintestinalis; assembly: GCA_004793585.1. GTDB lineage: Bacteria > Bacillota > Clostridia > Lachnospirales > Lachnospiraceae > Hominisplanchenecus_A > Hominisplanchenecus_A murintestinalis. The sequence continues at coordinate 1,063 of SRZB01000062.1, forward strand.
GACGTCTAATATCATCTTGAGCTTTCATCTGTAATTGCTGAATTTTATCCGATTCTTCTTGGCGCAATCTAGCAGTCTCACTTGCAGAATTTTTCTGCTTAAATTTTGCTCTAATGTTAAATCCAATTTGTAAGGCAAGGACTAGTATAAAACCATAAAACCCACCCATAAGGAATCCGTCAAACCCAGCAACGAATGCTCCAATCACAGCACAAACAATCGCCAAAAACCATGATATACTAACCATATCTCCAAATTTTGCAGTTTGAGGATTTGCTAATTTTGATATATCGGAATCAGTTTGACTCCTTACTCGTTGTATATCCTGTGCAAGCGTCTGATTAATTTGTGCTTCTTGATTCTTCGCTACATTCTCATTGCGTTGCCGAAAACCTTCCTTCACAGGACTATTCATAATTGCATTCATATAAAAAAACCTCTTTCTTTATCATCCTAATCCTGCACTAACTATTGCATCAGCATCAGTAGCCATTTTTCTAACTTTACCAGCTAATTGCTCTATCGACTCTCTACCTTTTTCTTGTACATTATTAACACTTTCAATAACATCCAAAATTTGGTCTTCATAAATACCTAGTGCGTCACCTAACCCTGATACTGTATTCTTAAGTTTCTTTCCATCATCCGCAATATCATTATTTACATTACTTAAGTCATTTGCTAGCTGATTCAAAGCTTCTACACCTTCTTTGTTTATTCCATAAACTGCCATACAATAACCTCCTTAAAAAGAACTTCCATAATCTTCAATCTGTCTTTTCTTATCCGTAATTTTCTTTTGTAAAGCTTCTGCATCTTTTAAAGTTGCTGAAAGTTCTTTCGCACACTCTTGCAATTTAGCTACTGCTTTTTGACTCACAACATCACTTCCCATATTATCCTGACAGTCCACTGCTGCATCCTGCATTTTTTTAATATTATTGGACACATCTGCAATGTATGTTCCCAAAGCCTGTGCTGCACGTTCTAATGCGTCTGTATCTACATTTTTTGCCATATTTTTTATTCCTCCTAAATCATTATCTTCTTAAAGTTAGTACCTTTTGTGGATTATCATCACCATCGCCTAATCCTGCTTCGATAAGCATCTCCATATTAGCAATCATTGACGGAATCTTATTATTTATAAGAAATTCCACTCCGTCATCACCATCTTTAGCCTTTTTAACAATTAGCAACACTTTCTTTATTTCAAGCAAAATAATTTCATGATAAATACCAAGTTGCCCCTCTAAACTGTTAACTGTATTTTCAAGTTTCACACAACTCTGTAATATATCATCAATTGCTTGTTGCAATTCGCTTCTTAATGTTTGCATTGCTTCAACGCCTTCTGAATTAATCGCATAAACAGCCATCTTACTTAATCTCCGTTCTTTTTCCTTCTTTGAACATTTCAAAATGCCTAGTAAATCCTACTGAAGAATCAGCATACAAAAACGAACCATCCTTATCCACAAAAAATGAATCGCCTCCCTTATCTGGACAACTGTAATATAATGCACCTAATTCGTCTATTACATCACAATCTTTTTCAACTAATTCTCGATTTAGTTTTAATAATTCTGCTAAAAATGATATCTGTTCTTCTTTACTCATTTCTTCACCTCCTAAATCATTGCACAATACTCAGATATATCACCATAATCATAGGGCCATTCCAATATTTGTCCTGACTGTCCATCTATGGTATAAATATTTTGACCATCATAATATGCGTTAAACCAATGTCCAGCCTGTGTTCTTCCGAATAAAGTTGGTTTTCTATTTATTCCTATTATCATATGTGAACCAGGACCTTGATCTATTAATGCTTTTTCAATATTATCTAGCGACATATAAACACATTTCTTTCCTGTTGCTTGCTCCATTCCAGCATCTGTACCTATATTATTTATACTCGCAACCGCATCATTATCTCCATTAAATCGTCTTTCAACATTTAAAGCACAAGAACCACAATTCACACGATATGGGTTGTCCCACGGATTATAATTCGAATCGTGATAGTGTGGATTAACCGAACCAATCCAAGAAGCAATATTTTCTACTGTCTGAACTTTGCCATTTCCCTTCGAAACACCTAGATTCCCACCTGAACTAGAATCTGTTAGCACAAATAACTGTTCAATTTCGGCTGACTTTTGATTTAATTTTTCTGACAACAATTCAATATCATCATTACATGATTGGCAAGCATCATTCACATGTAATATAATCTCTAATATCTCAAATCCATATATACCAAGGTCATCCATTATAGAGATAATTTGATTTTTTAATGCATTATTGACTGTTATTATTCCATCCATTGATGATGAAATTTTTTGAGAAAGCCCTTTTAATAAATCTATCGATTCTTCATTAATCGCATATCTTGCCATGTTTACCTCCTCTGGATAACTTTTCCATTATCGTCAACTTGCCATCCATTACAAGGCACTCCATAATAAATATGAGGATGCATAGAAAACATTTCTTTTCCATTGGAATACAAACAAACTCCCAATTCTATCTCATTAGCCTTTCTATTTCCTATTATTCCCGAAGAATCTTCTCTTGACATAGCAAATGCCATTTTATGTCTAAATGCTCTTGTATCTAACTTTGTATCTACAAAATCCTTTGCTTGTTCAAAACAAAACACAAAATGAACCCCATACGCCGATGCACGTTTAACAATCCATTCCACATCACCTCGTGCATCATATATACCTCGACCAACTTTTGTATCTTGACTAACAGATGATTGAGCCTGATATTCCGCTACTCTCGCATTATAGTCAGCAAGAATTCTTTTTTTCTCCTCCAAATCATCACAAGCTTTTATTCGTTCCATTACCTGTGACATATCCTCAGGAACTGGGATATTTACTGTTGGAGTTTCTTCTTCAAAATCATCATCACCCATTAACTCCATGTCACTCATTATAGTCTCGTATCCTAATACAACTATTAACCTATTGCAGTAACTTCGACTTTGAACACTTTTTCTTACCAAATCAATTTCACTACAGATTTCTGCCAAATCAGTTTTTACACTATATTTCTTTAACACCGTATTTTTATATCTTTTATATATCGATGCTTTCTCATTAGCCCATATTTCAATAGGATAATTTTTTCTTCCATAACAATTTAAAACAGATAATAATATGCTTAATTCATTTTCTCTATCCCCACCAACAATTAGCATATTTTCAGCAGTGGAATTTGTTAATGTAAATGGTCTGGCAATATTAAAGCTACATGGAACACCTGGATAAATCAAAACATCTTCATCATCTAATTCATCCAAAACCTCTGGAGTTTCGTACTTCTTATAATGAACTATTTGACTTTTGAACGTTTTGGGCTCACCACCATCAATCAAAATAGGATTTTTATCAACATATATGGAATTATCCATAGATGCTACACTATCAACTGATTTCATATTAGATGAAATGTAATCAACCAATTGATCCACTTCATCATTTTCTGTATACATATTTCTTAGTCTATCAACTCTAATAGCTCCATTATCAGTTCGCCACTTAAACAATGTTTCATATGGTGGCAAAGTGTTAATATCATTATCCAATGCAGGTGTTATTGAATTTGACGAAAGAGCCAACGTATCTTTTATTTCTGAAGGAATATTCTTCAGCGCAAATCTTTGTTGTATTTGCTTTCTTGCAGGATCAGTTAATCCTTCAACACCATCCGAATATGTTTGACTTGCAAAAATAAACTTAAATCCCATTGCAGCGCCTTTTTGCAACAAATTAGTAAGTTTTAATGTATAGTCAGTTCCATATCCTGTTCCCTTTGTCTCTTTTAATATTTGCGACATTTGCGCAAATTCATCAATAATTACAAAAATCACAGGCATATAAACAGTTGGTGGAACATCTGTCAGTTTTTGCCATCCATTTTGTGAAAAAACATACTCTCGCTCTGCAAGCATATCCTCTAAACGATCGATTATGTCATATACGAGATCTTCAGATTTTTCTAACAATAAATATTTAACATGTGGTGGTCTGTGGTTAGCATATTTTTTAAACTCCAACATTTTAAAATCTAAAAGCCAAAGTTCAAGTTCATCTGGGTGATAATTCATGATCAAACCACTAATCATCGTATGTAATAAAGTAGATTTTCCAGATCTAGACGCACCCATCATATATGCTGCAAACAATTCATTTTCAAAGCTACACTCAACCACCTTATCTTCACTATTAATTGCAAAAGGAACAGATATTGGTTTTCTTTTTCCTTTTGAACGTTCAGGCAGTTTAGCCTTATATCTTTTAAAATATTTAGTTCCTATTTCAACAGGCTTTACAGCTTGTTCTATCTTAGCCACAAAATCAGTTGGCAAATTGCTTGGTGCATCCAACCATTTAAACGACATCCACGCAACATCATTTTCTACATAGAAATTTCCTGTTGCATCACTTATAATTCGGATGTGATCTGCTGCTTTTGCTAAAAACTTTTGTTCTCTATCCTTTCCTTTACTACCGCCATCTACACTTCGCGTCAGTCTAATAATAGAAATACCAAACTTAGCCGCATTATTTACTACATAAGCCATTTCAGACTCTTGTTTTGAACTAAAATTTTCTTGCACACGATTTATAATAAGCAATCTATATGGTATTCTCTCCTCTGATTTATGAGTCTGATTAAACTCATAAACTGTTTGAGTTCCTATTTTCCCTTCAATATTTTTATAGTAATTTGCTAATATTTGAATTCTTTGTTTTAATTCTTTTTCATTCGAAGGAATCCTATCAACAAGACCATTCTTATCACTTTCAAAAACATACAAAGGGCCTAAAACGTCTGCATTGTAATGCATATAATCAAGTACGGAAATTTTGTACTCGTGTGGTCTGAAATATCTCAAAAAATTCAATATCAACGCCTGAATACCCTTTTTCATTTGTTGTTCGTTGAAATCTGTGTATTCAACAAATATTTCTTCATGTGAATCTGTTGTAAATCCACATGGACAATTTACCATTTTTGTGTTTTCATCAAAGTGATATTTTAAACTACCCTTCAATATCGGACTTAATTTTTGTGGAACATCAACTTGATACTGACTATAACCAAACAGCATCATTCGTTTTCTTTTAAACGATTTTCCCCACTCACTAAAATACTCATTCGTAATCTCATAATCTCGATGAATCATCTCAAAAAGTTTTACAAGATTTTTGACATCTTCACCTTGAATATAATTTTCGCAATCACGTAGCACTTGACCTTTTTTGTGAGTCAAATTCTCCGCTTCCTTTTTCTTCTGTTCATCAGTATTCGTCATTTCTTGATTTTCTCTCGAAGAAATTTTTGACACTTCTCTCGATATGTATGCAACATACGCATTACACAAATCTATTATTTGTCCCGCAATTGGATCTGTTCTGCTATAAGAATTGACTTGTTCAATCATTGTATTAAGACGTCCCAAATCAGGAGTCATTGGAGCTACTCCACTACGAACAAGCTCTTTATTAGAATTATCCTTTGCAATTCTATAATATTTTAAAACTTCGTCTTCCTGAGTTTTGTAACTAATTCTTTCTTGATCATATTTATTCTTTATAGTTTCCTTGATAGACTGATACTTTGAATCGAGCATCCTTCTCTCTGAATCCAACTGAATAAAATCACTATGTAATTTTTCAAATGTTTTATTAAGTTTTTCAAGTTGCTCTTGTATCGTCATAATAACCTCGCTATAATTTTTTAAATCGAATTCCTCTAGAATTACAATATGTTTCTACATATAGATTATCTTTGATAGATATTTCAACATCTTTACAACCAACAAAGGCTCCATCTCCGATAAACTCCACATTTTCCTGAATAATTACACTTTTAACACCTGTACAATTTGCAAATGCTAAATTACCTATTTTCTTTACACTTTTCGGAACACTTATTGATTCAAGTTTCTCACATCCATAAAAGGCACAATCACCAATCTCTTGAATACACCTTGATAACATTATTCCTTTCAGGTTTTGACAATACTGAAAAGCTCTATCTCCAATTATTTCAATACTTCCTGGAAGAATGAGATTTTCGAGATTGATACAATATTCAAATGCTTTAAATCCAATCTTTCTCACTGAACTTGGGAATGTAATACTCTGCAAATTTCCAGAACAGCTAAACGCTTGAGTTCCTATTTTCTCAACAGAATCTTCTATGTAATAATTAATGTCACTTTTACCTTGCGCGTAACTAATTAGTTCTTTGCCTTGTCTATCATGTAACACTCCACCAATCGCTCTAAAAACAGTATTTTTAGGATCAACAATATATTGATCTAGCGACTGAACTAAAAAAAACGCACCTTCTTCAATCGTCTTTATACTCATAGGCAAATGAATTTTTTGAACTTTAGCTCTATCAAATGCTTTTTTGCAAATTGTTATTACACCATTAGGCACCTCAACTTCTGTAAGAGTATCTTTATTCAAAGCTCGAACTGCTTTCTTATTTGTTTTATCTATAAGAATTCCATTTATTACTTTAAAAGAAGAACCTTCCTCTATTACTATATTCTCTAACGAGCAACACCCTTCAAATGCGCCTGCTCCAATATTTTTCATATTCTTTGAAAATTCAATACTTTTTAAATTTATACAATTTAAGAATGCTTTCGGATATATTGAAATAACATTATCTGGTATCTTTAAGCCTTCTATATTTTTATTTGCAGCTATCGCTTTAAAACCAATTGCATTACAATCTTTTAATGCATAATTAATAGCATCCTCTGAGACAAGACCAAGATCCTTTGTCATAATTTTGTCGGACGTTGCTTCACTTTCAGACGATGTACTACCTGCATTACTAGTTGAATTAGACACATCCAATTCAACTTTTATTCCAACACAATTAGCAATTACAAAAACTGCATATCTGGCTGCCACTTCAGTTATCCATATATCTGCAACCAACTGTTTAATACATTTATTTATTCCAAATTTTTGGTTATCTTCATCTTCATTAATTAGCTTCATGATTTGAGATAGAACACCCTCTCTCAGTACCATTATCACTAATTTTCTTTCTTTTTCTGAACGAGGAGCTAAATCCATCAAAAATGCATTTAATCTACTCGTATCCTCTAACAAGTCTATCCCTTGCGCTTCAACAAGACTTAATAAAACTTGCTGAAAATCTTCCCGTTTTTCACCATCAGAGCCAAAATTGTCACCACAAAACGGGCATATATATGTATTACTTGCAATCGTATTTAATTGATTCCATTCTTTTCCACATTTTGGGCATTTCATAATCTTTCACCTAAAAAATGCAGATATATCCGAAAAAAGATATATCTGCATACTCATCTTATATATCTGTCTTCAGCTCCTCAATCTCCATGTCCTCTGCACGAACTTCACTTGCTTGTTCAGTTTCTCCAGATTCATCCTCTGACTCAACAGTCTCCGCGCCTTCAACAAGACATTCATCTGTATTTTCAGAATGATTTTCCTCATTGATTTCAACTAAATCTTCATTATTTTTTTCTTCAGTCGTTCCAATTTCAGTTGGAACATTATTCTCTAAATTAGATATATTATTGTTATCTCCATCAGATGTAGAAACATCAACAGACGCATCATCTACAATGTTGATATTCTGCTGTGTAACAGTCTCATTTTCATTATCAGTGTCATAGCGCTTAATAGGAAACAATTGTATCTGAGGTTGTACAGGCTGTTGCTCTTTTTTTCCAGCAATTGGTACAATCTTAGCACCGCAATCAGGACAAAACTTTGCAGATTCTGCAAGTTTTGAACCACACTCCGTACAAAATTTTGGCATGTTTTCTTTAGGAGCAGATCCCTTTTTCTTTGTCTCAGCGTTCTTCTTTTTCTGCTGAAATCTTGCATGTTCTTCTTCTACTCTACGTTTTTCAGCTTCGTTTCTTTCAGCTTCCTTTCGAGCATTTTCTTCAACACGCGCTTTTTCTTTTTCTCTATCAAATTCTTTAACTATTTCTAATTCTGGAAGCAAATCAAAATCTAATATCGAAGCAATCGATACATCATCTCCACTTCCCTTTGCAGATAGTCTTGGTAGGTAATCCTTTAATCCGTCAATTGCCTCATCGAACTCTGATGTTCCAAATGAGTAAACAATTGTTTTATAAAGATTATTTAACTGCTCATTGTTACTAAAACAATCATCTATACCATCCGAACCCACAAAAACAGCTACAGGTAATTTAGTATGATAAAAATGTCTAAAATTCGTAAGTGCATCAGAATCACAAATTGACGTTGTTGCATTCAAGAAACATTTGTCATTCCAAGGAATTGGTTGTACAAATTTTCCTTCAGGATTTACTGCAACACATTTTCCATCGCCAATCTGAATTCCAAACCAAAACTCAGATGTCATAGCTACTGCAATCAAAGTAGTTCCATATGCGCTTTCAATTCTTCCTTCTTGAGTATATCTTCTTTTCGCTTTCTCTGAGATACCACTCAATTCTTCTTCTGTAAAAGGATTCTTCTCATAGTGGGCATAAATCAACTGATTCCATACATTAATAATGCTAGCCTCTAAATCAACAATTAGCTTTTCTGGATCCTCAAAGAACTTATCTTTTGTAATATTCTCCATAAAACTTTTAATATTTCTTTCAGCAGCATTACATGCAAATTGAGAACCAAACGCACTACGCATATAATCATCACCACCGTGACCATCACACACTATTGCAATAGCCATTTTATCGTCATAGTAATGACCTGATGCATCCTGACATTCTTTATTCTTTCTGATGTGACTTGCACCCTGAGCAGATAAACTAAAGGATTTTGCATTCATATGCGTTCCTCCTTTCTTTACCAAACCATGCCGTCGTCATCGAATGAATCCCATTCAGCAGCCTCCGCAGTTTCAGTCTGTGCTTTGATTTCTTCAATAAATTCATCCTGCTTACTAACGATTTCTGAACCACCATCGCTAGATTCTGAACCTGTTCCAGATCCTGCATTAGAACTTTTACTACCTATCTCAGAAGCTCTTACACTTACAAATTGAATCCATTTCTTTAATGCTTCAGGTGTACGTACAGTAATAACCGCCTCAATGTTTCCTGTAAAATCAGCTAAAACAGTCTTATTAGCATCATCACCAATAGCAACCGCAACCTTTATCGCCTTTTTAAACCAGTTATTCTGCTTTAATTTTTCCAAACCATGCTTATAATTATCAGTTGGTTCACCATCGGACATCAAGAAAATAGCTGGCGCAAAAGAACCCGTCGCATCGCTCATGAATGCATTTCTTGATAATTTTTCATTCAACTGCATGCATGCTTCACCTAAATCTGTTACTCCATTCGCATCTAAATAATTCCATCTGAAATTCTCAGCAGCAACTGGCGCACTGTCAATCCACTGCGCTCCAGTAGAAAATGACAATGTTGCAACCTTAATCTGTGCATCTGCATTTGTTTCTGAAATATCTTTTAACTCTGGAACAATCTCTTCAATCGCTGAGTTAACTGTTCCGATCTTTGCTCCATTCATACTACCTGAAGTATCAACTACAAAGAACAAAACCATCGTTCTTCTTGGTACTTCTACAACTTCATCATATAAACCCATGTTATATCCTCGCTTTCTTCTATACTATTTCTGCTTCGTTACCATTTCCAAAATTAATTTTTAAACCTCTTCCAAGCTTTATAACTTGACCATTAGAATATGGTTTAGAAGCTCCATTTGGAAGAATAGCAGTCCATGTTGCATCTGAATTGTTCTTAAGTCCAACAAGTGAAGGATCCTGTCTACTAGTAATAATTTCTCCCTTAGGCTCCTTAAAATCATCGCTGTCATGCACTGTATGACAAGCGTATAGCTTTTTGCCCGGTTGAAGAACTACATTATGTTTTTTTACCTTTAGAATCATTGGACGCTGAAGATCTTTTCCGCAATTTACACATTGGCTTGATGCCGCATTTAAATCAATAAATGTTTCTCCACCACATGTACATGTTGCCAAACAATCTCTCAAAGCTGTAAAAACTTCCTGCCATTTCTTTTCAGTAACTCGATGCTGAGTATCTGCACCAACCATAGCCTCTTGACTAAATGCTTCTTCAAAAGTATCCCTAACAAATTTTGGATAAATTGGCCAGAATTTAATCTCATTTACATGTACGCCTCTGACAGGTCTGTTTGTATCATTACTAGAATCCCAAACAAAGATTGGCTCTGTTCCATAGAACTTTCTTTCCAATTCTTCTGTTAAACAAGGACACATTGTTCTCTTACCCTCCAATGGATGATTAAGGAACAACAATAAGTACAAAACAACAGCTAAAGAAAATCTATCTGTATGTACATCTGGCTTTTTCTTACCCATAACCACTTCAGGGGCCATATATCTACATTTACCTGCAATACCAAGAGCGTCACCATACTCAGCAACATTGTCGTTATCACAAATCAACACATCTCCTGTTTGTGGATTAACGAAAAAGTTACCATCATTCAAATCTTGATAACTGAATCCAGAATTATGTAATTCTCTAAATCCATTTGTAATACAAAGTGCTGCATTTACTACAGCTGATATACTAGAAAATCTAGCCTTTGCTAAAAGGAATAAAGAAAAACCTTTGTATTCTGGTGGTCTTAATTCCATCAAATATCCAAAACTACCTTCGAAATACTCTGTAATTTCCAAAGGCCACAAAAAGGCTTTTGTAGGTGCACCCTTCTTGATATTATTTTGAATATTTCTGTAAAATCTATCTGGATCACTTAATTTATTTCCGAAATACCATTTTAAGGCTAAGTCTTTTCCGTTGTATGAAACTTTATATACAACACCCTGACCACCTTCACCTAACTTTTGAATAACTTCAAGTTCTCCGCCAGAAACTACTTTTATTCTTTGACCTCTTGTAAACTCTTTCAATTATTTCACCTCATTTCTGGTGCAGAAATTAAACATTACCACCAAATGAACGAATGATTGCCTCAAGACCACCCTGGTAACCTGCTGCAACAGCATTAAATTTCCACTCGCCATCTTTCTGATAAATCTCAGCAACCACAAGTGCTGTTTCGATTGAAAATTCTTCCTCAAGATCAAACTTAAGTACTGGCTCGCCAACCTCATCAAACTCATCAGATCTCTTTGCAATTCTAATGTATGCATTTGAAACCTGTCCAAAATTTTGACGTCTTGCTTCAGCATCATGAATGGTTACAACAATTGCAATTTTCTTTACATCACTAGGTATCTTGCTGAAATCAACAAAAATCACCTCATCGTCTCCATCGCCATCACCTGTCAAGTTATCACCAGTATGCACTACTGCATCATTTCTACTATTCAAATTATTGTAGAAAATAAAATCCTCATCTCTATTCAACTTTCCGTTTTCTCCAAGCAAAAACGCTGAAGCATCAAGGTCAAAATCACTTCCTCCATCATATCTGTTAGTATCCCAACCCAAACCTACAAGTGCTAACTGCATTGAATTATCAAGTGTCACTCCCTGTCCTTTTTGTAAATTAATAGCCATGTTTTTTACCTCCTATTGTTTATCTATACATATTTACAATACTATTCAAATCACTCGCTTCTTGAACAGGCTGTCCAATAGCATTAAACTTCCATTCGCCATTTTTTCTGTAAATCTCACCAACCACCAAACCAGTCATGTTATTATAACTTTCTGATAAATTGAAACGACAAATTTCTGAACGTGTATCCATATTTACAAGACGAATAAAGGCATTTCTTATCATTCCAAAATGCTGATTTTTTTGTCTTGCTTGATAAATATTAACAACAAAAACAACTTTATCAACATTAGCAGGCATCTGTGAAATATTAACCATAATCTGCTCATCATCACCATCACCTGCACCAGTAAGATTATCTCCCTGATGTACAATAGCGCCACTAGAGTGTCTTAAATTACCAAAATAAACAACTGAATTATTAATATTATTTGGATCAGCAAGTTTTCCGTTAGCCCCACATAAAATTGCAGCTATAAATGAGCAAATTTAAAAAATTGCACAATAAGCCTATGCCACTAAAGCTTT
>SRZB01000063.1 GCA_004793585.1 Hominisplanchenecus murintestinalis
CTTCTCTGGCTTTGTTGTACGCCATAATCCGTTACCTCCAATCTGAATTTTTTTGTATAATCCAGATTGAAAGGCGGAGAGCGGCATCCCACACCCAGAAAAGCCTTGCGGCGTGATATTACAAAAAACGACAAAAGAAAAACCGTAAGGGCTGTCACACCTTTACGGTTTATAGATATTTTAGTTCTTATATGTAGAAATTTGACTTCTACTTCTTGGGTAGAAATCCCCCTTGCACTGACAAGGATTTTTTTAACAGGCTGTCCACCCATCCCCGATATGATATATGTAAATGGAACTTGCTATTTGCAGGCAATAAAAATCCCTCCAAACTTGAAACAGATTTGGAGAGAAAAACTATTTTTGCATGAAAATACAACCCGCCAAAACGCTGTTTTTTTTATTTGACGAGTTATAAATCCAATCAAAATTCTTATTCTAAACTTCCCGCTATACCTATAAGAAAATGCTATCTTCCGCTATTATTTTTTTATTGATACTCTGCCTAAACGACTTCCTAATTGGCTTAAAATCTCATTTGATATAGTATTTATACTATCTGCAAGGTCAGCAGCCATGATTTCACTGTTTCCGCTTTTCCCAATAAATATGGTTTCATCCCCGCAAGACACGCCCTTAATATCTGTCACATCTACCATTAACTGGTCCATACAAACACGACCGACAATAGCTGCTTTCTGCCCGTTTATCAAAACAAATCCCTTATTTGACAATTCACGGGGAATCCCATCTGCATATCCGACTGAAACAGTAGCAATCTGCATTTCTTTTCCAGCCTTATAAGTCAGACCATAACCGAGTGCTTCGCCTTTATGTAACTGCTTTACACACGCAATTCTGGCTTTTAATGATAAAACTGGTTTCAATTTTGTATTAGAAATAATTCTATCTTTCGGAGAGCTTAATACACCATAAAGTGCAATTCCTAATCGTGCATAGTCAAACTTTAAAGCGGGGTAATTCAGTACGCCATAACTTCCTTGTATGTGCGTTTTAAAATGATGTATTCCCTTTCTATGCAGAAAGTTTATTACCATATTAAATTCCTCAATTTGTTTTAGAGTAATATCCCGTTCCGCATCACTAGCCCCATCGGACATACACAAGTGAGAATATACACCTGTTATCTTCAGATTATCAAACTCCCACATTTTATAAACTTCCTTTATGTTTTCGCTTCTTTCCCCTAAACGATGCATACCCGTATCTATTCCAATATGGACAAAGATGACTTGTCCAAAGTCATTTAACAATTTTGCGTAGGGGTAATCAACTACCGTTTGTGTAAGATTGTACTTCACCAAATCAGAAAACTGATTTGGCGAGGTATATCCCAAAATCAAAATCTGCCCTAAAATCCCTGCTTTTCTAAGCTCAACCGCTTCATTTACTGATGCCACACAAAAATCTTTAATTTCCAAATCCTGCAATGCTTTTGCAATGAGGACAGCACCATGTCCATAGGCATTTGCTTTAACGGCGGGCATAATCGCACACTTAGGAGAAAGTATTTTTCTGAATTGCCTTATATTGTAAGCCAGATTGTCTATATCCAGTTCAATCCACGCCCTACCTTTTTGATACATTTCTACCTCCCCTTTCAAAAAATATTTGAATCATAAACATGGCTGCCAATGACAATAGACAGACCGAAATATATTGGAAAAAGGAATTGTCCACAAGTATCTTTGTAAGTCCTGTCACTTTAGCGATTAACCGTTGGGCAACAATTACCGCAGGATGAATAATATACAGCATCATTGAACCATTCCGTATCCAAGCGGGGGCTTTCCCAGAAACTTTAAGCAGTAATTGAAACAAAAAATACATCACTGGCAGCAAAAAGAAATACATACTATTATGCTTTTGGATATGGAAAGAATAAGTAATCCATCCCTCTAAAAGCATAAGTAACGATGCTAATGCAAGTCCCCATTTACATACCTGTTCCCCACAATGAAATTCGGGAACAGCCAGCAGCACACCGAGCAGGATATAAATTGGCGCAAAGAAAATACCGTTTCTTGTATAACTGCTGACATAGAAAATGCCAGTATATAACGTGCGTAGTAAAGGCACGTTTTCTATAAGACCATAATAAGAATCACCAAATACTCCTATCACATAAGCAATGAGCGAAAAGTAAACTGCTGCCTGAACTGATTTTTTTGTCAGACACGCAAGAAGTACACACCCAATAATTGCGGCGGGAAAATACCACAAATGATAGAACGTGCCGTCAAAAAGAAGCTGCTTTATAAACTCCAAGATAGATTTTGGCATATTCCCAGAATATATTGAAATAGGTATATAAACAGCGGTCACAATGAGGTACAGCCTTATATTTTTAACAAGGTATTTACGGAGAGGATATTTCTTTTTAAAATTGCTAAGCACATAGGGAGCTAATACAAAATATCCTGTCGTCATAAAGAAAAATGGAACAGCAATTCTCCCAATACAATAGGTAATTAAATAATCAATTCCCTCACTCCAGACTGACAATGGCGATATATGAATTGCAATTACCATGAAAGCAGCCACTAAGCGGAAATAATCTATTCCTGCAAATGTTTTATGACGCATAATATTCCCTCCATCTACTTAAAATAGCCCCTCCCTCGTTTGTACCCGAAATCATATACGGCGACATCTCCGATACATCAAGTTTTATAGAGTGACCGCCATCTAAAAAAACATACGAAATTTCGATTTTGTCCGCTTTAGAACTGTTATAAATATAAGGATGCCTTAAATCGGTAGTTTCCTTTAAAAAGCAAATGTATTCTTCTAAAGCCATATCCTTTTCTGCCATAATGACAGAATGGGGATAACCCACATAGCGAAAATGCCACGGTTCTGCTCCAATACCCGTTATCTGTTCTTTCCCAGACACATACCTTTCAACAAAACCAAATCGGGGAGCGGTCGCTCTGAACTCCCCACAAATCCCCGTATATGGAAAATGCGGGCAGATATAGTCAATCTGTTCCTTGTTCTCTGCAAGGTCTATGGCAAGTCCTGTCTGATGCTCGCTATGTCTGGGTACTGCCACATATTTTTTTGTGAAATCAAGACCGCTTTTGGCTAACGTATCATTCCATATTTTTTCCTGTTCTTCCTGTGTGCGGAAACCGCTTACAGCTACAATTTCATTTTTGCAATGAATTTTTGCTAATATTAGCTGTAATAAATTAGCCGCCTGCTCATTCATCTGTATTTCTGGTTGTTCCTTAATTGCTGGCTGCATATCTTTCATACACGGGAACTTCATAAGCGGATAATCTGGCGTTACAAGTATTAAGTTCCCATGATAAGTGTTGTCTTTTGTTAATTCAATCTGTGTCACTTCGATACCCCCATTTCAATCAAGCGTCCGATTACTTCATCAAATGGCAGACCTGCTTCTTTTAACATATTGGGATAACGGCTATGCTCCGTAAAGCCGGGAATTGTGTTTACTTCATTAAAATAAATTTCCCCTGCGGGAGTCAAAAACATATCCACCCTTGCAAAACAGCAGCAACTTAATGCTTTGTAAATTTCAAGAGCTGTTTCTTTAATTTCTTTTGCCTTTTGTGGAGAAATACGTGCAGGTACATGAATACTGGAAGTTTTCAATGTATATTTCTCTGTGTAATCAAAAAATCCATCCGACAATTCAATTTCATCAACTTCACCCACAATCAAATCGGAATCCTTGTTCCCCAAAACTGCACATCCAACCTCAAAACCATCAACCATTTCTTCCAGAATAACGGTAGAATCATGCTCAAAGGCACTCTCGATTGCTAAAAGCAAATCCTGTTCATGTAAGACTTTTGAAATCCCAAACGATGAACCAGACCGTACAGGCTTTACGAATAAAGGATAACCAAGCTCTAGGGCTTTTTTCTGAACCATTTCCTCTGAATAATTTGTCTTAATAGTAAAAGACCGTGCAGCTTTTATTCCGTTCATTTCTACGATACGGTGAGCCAGTTCTTTATCCATACATAAAGCGGAAGATAATAAACCACATCCGATAACAGGAATCCCCATCAAATCCAGAACCCCTTGAATTGTTCCATCTTCTCCGTTCTTTCCATGTAAAACTGGCAATGCAGCATCGAATGAAATTATCTCTAAATGATGATTGTCCAAATAACACAACCCGTGAACTGTTCTGTCAAAAGACGGAAATACTGGCGTACAGTTTTCTTCTGACTGCCAATTATCCTCCTTTATCTTTTCCAGTTCCCCTTGATACCAGTACCATTTGCCAGAGTGAGGGGCAATGCCTATTAAGATTGGTACATATTTCTTTGTGTCAATACACTTAATTACCGCATATGCCGACTGTAACGAAACTGCATATTCCGTGGAGCAGCCGCCAAAAAAAACAGCAACTTTCTTTTGTTGATTCATTATGAAGTCCTCCTTTTTCATACAAAGCAAATAGCTTCTATTCAGTATTCATTCTACTGAACAGAAGCTATCCATACTTTAATATTCAATTTTCTAATTCCTAAGAAAATGCTAAGAGAGCCTATATATTTTACTAATGTGTTATAGGTAAAGAGATACGGAAAGTTGTTGATTCGTTTTCACTTTCGGCAGTAATTTTACCTCCATGCAGTGTTATGATTTCTTTTGCAATCGCCAGCCCCAATCCTGCACCTCCCGTATTCGTCGAACGTGCTTCATCCATACGGAAAAACTTCTCAAAAATAGAATTTAACTTACCTTCTGGAATTGTCTTTCCTTTATTGCAAAAATAAATCCAAACATCCGTATCTGTGCTTTCAGCCCATATTTTAATTATCGTATCTGGGTAACTGTAATAAATCGCATTTTTTAAAATGTTATTGAAAACTCTGGCTAACTTCATAGAATCCCCATAAACCGTTACTTCTTCATCAACACATACCTCTGTTTGATTACCATGAGCATTTAACAGCGGGTAAAATTCATCTGTCATTTGAACCAACATATGACAGAGGTTTATAGATTCTTTTTCCAAATCAATTTGTTGCAGATTATATCTTGTTATATCAAAAAATTCGTTGATAAGCTTTTCTAAACGAAGTGCTTTGCTTAATGCAATATTTACATATTTTGTTTTTTGTTCTATCGGCATATCCTGTGCTTCATCCAATAATGCTAAATATCCGATAACAGAGGTAAGCGGTGTCTTTAAATCATGTGCAAGGTAAGCAATCAAATCATTTTTTCTGCTTGCTTCTTCCTTTAACATTTGTTCATGCCGCTGCATCGTGGATTTTATTTCGGACATCTGGGCTGAAATTTCGGCATACTCTTTTGGAAAAATATCTATATTTCCTTTTTCTTCTATCATAAAGTCATGCAGCATCACCGAAGTCGCAGTGATGGATTTTCTCACTTCTGCCTTTGCATGTAAATTTGCAACCGCAAAAGTAATTGCAATGCAGATAAGTACGATTATAATCAGAACTGTCAAGATAAATACTTTCAGCTCCGACCACAAAGGCTCTGTAACAAGAATATCTTTTCCCACATCAGCAGAATAAACCTCATGCGTATTCATGTACTTAGCCGTGAACCAATCCACAAAAAAGCCGTTCCAAACCTTATCTACCAGATAATACAATCCAAAACAAGCAGCAATGCCGAGGATACAAGTGCCAATTAGTGTAGTTGTCTTTGAAATCTTAATTTTCAATTTTGTATCCACACCCCCAGACTGTTTTTATATATTGTGGTTCTTCAAATGAATCTCCCATTTTCTCACGAAGATGCCGAATATGAACAGTAATGGTGTTATTGCTTTTACTGAAATATTCATCCCCCCATATTTGATGAAAAAGTTCCTCCGAACTGACTACATTTCCTTTCTGCTGACACAAAATCCGTAATATAGAAAACTCCGTAGGCGTTAATGAAAGAGGCTTTTCATTTAAAGTACACTCATGCGTTTTCACATTTAGAACTAAACCAGAATGAATCAAAATATCTTCCTCTGGCTCATTTCCCACATTGTATTTTTTATATCTTCTTAGTTGGGCTTTCACACGAGCGACCAATTCTAAAGGCAAAAACGGTTTCGTAATATAATCGTCTGCCCCTAATGTTAATCCCGTTATTTTATCAATTTCCTCTCCCTTTGCCGTGAGCATTATCACTGGATAGCGATATTTCTCCCTTATCTTTTTGCATATTTGGAAACCGTTCATATCAGGCAGCATAACGTCCAAAATTGCCAAATCAAGGGTTTCACTTTCAATACAAGCCATTGCATCTTTGGCATTATAAAATTTATATACAGTAAAATTCTCATTTTCAAGATAAAGGGAAACAAGGTCTGCTATTTCCTGTTCATCATCTACAATCAGTATTTTATTCTCCATATCAGTCCATTCCTTTCCTTTTGTTTTATTTTACTAAATTGCACATAAGCAATCCTGCACTTTCCAATAAGAAATTGTTAAGATTTTCCTAATCGCCGTATAGATTCAAGGTATCTCTGTAATTTCCGTATCATATTTTGATTGCGATTATTATTATATACGCTATAAAGAATAATAACAACTCTATGCAAGGGGATAAAAAAGAGGGGATAGTTCTTTCACTTCTATACATAGGAAATCATATATCCTATATGTAGAAATGTCACCTCGTTTCATAAGAACTTTGATTTCCGTAAAATATCTGTATGAACTTTTACGAAAAATGAGGTGATACTTTATGAATGAAGTACCAGAAACTTTTGACTTTATGCCTTTTGGAGAAGCAATCAAGGATGCCCGTGAAAAAAATGGTCTGACAAGAGAGGAATTAGCCGAACAGCTTGACATTACGCCAAGATACCTCCAGTCTATCGAAAAAGAGGGACAGCAGCCAAGATTTATGCTATTCATCCAACTTATCACAATGTTTGACATCTCGGCTGACCAATACATATTTTCCGATAAACACATACAAAAATCTTCACTCCGCCGACAGTTGGACTCACTCTTTGACACATTCGATGATTCAGAGCTGACAATCATAGCAGGGACGGCGCAGGGGATATGTAAGGCAAAAGAGCAGCCAGAGGATTGACCTCTGGTTTCCTTTTACCTTGTTCAACTAATAGTTTGGACATCCGTAGCCGTATATTGAGCCGCTCCCGACTGGATAGCTCTGCTGTTTGCAGGCATCCCCAGAGTTGCCCTCCACGGTGTAGACCGTCCCATTCTCGCATTTCTCTACGATTCCCACATGGTCGATTGAGCCGTCGCTCCCCCAATCAAAGAAAATGAGGTCGCCTGCCTGCGGCTCATAGTTCTTATCCTGCCATTGCCCTTTGCCCTTGAACCAGTTCACACCGTCCGAGCAGAGGGAAAATTTCGGGATGATGCCGCTTTCCAGATAGCCGCACTGGTCGGCACACCACGATGCGAAGCAGGCGCACCATTCCACACGCCCGCCAAAACCGTACCAGCTCCAATAAGGCTGACCGCCCTCGTTGCCGAGCTGCGTCAATGCAACCTCCACAATGGCTTGGTTTCCTCCGCTTGTAAACGCCCTCCCGTATGGGTAGTAGCGTAATACATGGGCGGGGTACTGTGTGTCGCCGTACTTCTCCCAACCGAGCCGCTGTGCCTGCATTGCGGAAAACTCCACCGCATTTGCATAGGAATAGCCGCCGTAGTTGCTCTTTGCCCATGAGATATACCCGTTCCCAAAGTTGTAGCCCTGCAAGGCGAGCTTGATGCGCTCCATGTCAATCAGGTTCTCCACCTCGGCTGAAACAAGGGCTGCTTTTAATTCCTGCACGCCGCACTCGATGGAATATTCGGGGTCTTTGATTCCGTTCGGCTCATGGGGGTATCTCTTGTTAAAGCTCCCCTCCGCCGCCTGCATCGGGTCAAGTCCACGTCCACCGCTTTCCTGCATCATCACCGCCTTGATAAGCTCCACATATTCGGGGATGCCGTACTGCTTCGCATACTTTTGTATCAGCGGCGTGTAGGCTTCCACTTCCGCACTGACAGGGGTATAGGAAGTGCTGTCGCTGCCGCCCCCGAACAGGGAAACGGCGCACCCAAGCAGGACGACGATAATGATTATCACAATGGCAATCCAGCCGCCCGCGATAAGGGCAGAAATCAACGCTTTTGTCCCCGCTATGATTGCCTTGACCGCCGCAATGGTAGCCTTGACCGTGGCTTTCGTCGCTTCGGCTGTCGCCTTTGCAGTGGCTTTTGCCGTCTGCGCCGCTTTCTGGGCGGCTTTGGCAGATGCTTTCGCCGTTTTCTGCGCCGCCTTTGCAGTCTGCGACCTGGTCTTAATCGCTGTCTTGGATGTCGCCTTTGCAGTTTTCACGCCTTTTTCCGTCGCCTTGACCGTCCCTTTTGCTGTGGTCTTGACGGACTTTTCCGCATTTCTGGCGGTTGTCTTTATCGTCCGCTTTCCCTGTTGTCTGGTCTTTATTAGTGAGTTTGCCGCCGTCTGGGGCGTTTCGGTCTTGACAGGAGTAGAATGAGTAGCAGAAACAGCGGGACGGCTTGCAGTCCCTTGAACCTCCTGCAAGCCGTCCTGTCCCATTGTACGCATGGCGTTTTGTCCTGCCTTATTCCGCATTGTTTTCTGCTCTGCGGCTTTCTTCGCCCGCTTTGCCTTAAAGTCGGCGATTTTATCCTTTACTTTACCGATATTCTCTCTTGTGGCTTCGGCGTTTTTCTGCCCCTGCTTATTGAATTGGTGGATGCCCTCGTCCTTGATACATCCCGAAGCATGGGAAACCTTGTCGGCGGCATATTCCGTGGGGGAATTTTCCTCTGCATAATATCCCTGCTTCGCCTTGTCCTTTGTCTTAGCGTAAGCGGATTTCATTCGACTGCCTGCTATGGCGGCTTTGTCTAAAGTTTTAATCGTACCTTTGACCGCATCTCTGGTCTTTATATCAGCCATAAAATCCGACCTCCTTTCCCAGAAGATTTGCGGTCATGTCAGTCTGCTTTTTTCGCCACCACGGCAAGCCTGCCGTTCTGTGCGGAGTATTCGCAGGTGGACAGGGTAATGAGCTTATCCCCATATTCAGCGGTCACGCCCGTATCATACAAGGCAAGTTCCTTACACTTCCCGACAAAGGCATTAAATTCTTTTTCATTCTCCGCATTGACAAAATCATAGTAGCGGTAGCCCTCCGAGCTGTACGCCACGGTCTTAAAAACAGCAATAATTTCATACTCTGCCTGCTCCGTGAGGGTGTCAAACTGGATATTCCTGTGTTTCTCATAAAAGCTCTTGGATTTATAATCTTCCAACGCCCCGAACATCCTGCCGCCTTTGATGTGGTGTCCGTAGATAACCAGATTATCACTTGCCGCAAGGTCGCAGTCCTCTTGGATATACGGCACTCCCAAATCGCTGTATTCCTTTTCAAAGCTGTGCTTCAGATAGAAATTCGGGCTGTTCCTGCTCTGCATGACGGGGTAGTTGATGCTTGTTCCGTCTATGGCAATCCACCCGACCATATCCTCATTCTGCAAATACAGTTCCTTGTACTTTGCAAGAATATCCTCTCCCTCGCTGACGGGCGTATCCTTATCTCTGGGCAGTTCTTCCTCTGGCTCGGCGTTCTCCACGACCTTTGCAATCTCCGCAAAGGCTTCCGTCTGCTCGTCTATCTGCTGGTAATGGCTATAAATCTTAAAGCCACAAAAAACCGCTGCTCCTAAAAAGGTAACAGCGGCGGTAATACAGAGAATACATTTATAGTTTTTCAGATTCATAAAATATTCCTTTCTTTATTCTGTCCTGCTTTCTGGGCATAAAGGTATGCCCGCAGGGTGTTTCTTTGTTCTTGCCCTGCTTTTGGGCATAGAGGTATGCCCGCAGGGTATTTCCTTTTTTCTTGTTTTCAGCTACCGTGTATGCTCTGCCTGCTTCTTGGGCGTTGGTAAATCCCTGCAATATTCGGGATACCGTGCCTTGATGCCCTCCATGAAATACGGGGCGAACTCGCAGCAGAACAATTCCTCTGGCGTGAATAGTTTCTCACGCCCCTCCTCGGCGTAACCGTTCCAGAGGTTAAAGGCAAGGTGGCAGACTTTGACCGTGCCGCTCGTCTGCCAGCCTGCGTGCATCCCCTCTGGCTTGATGCAGTCCGTCTTAAAATCGAACATGGCGTTGATGTTCTGCCTTGTTTCCCCCGCAATCCCCATCACATAGAAAAACGCCCTGTGATAGCAGTCGTTGACCTTACACTTTATCATGCTTTCCAGAAAAAAATCACGGTGGGCTGCGTTGCGAAACCTTATCTCCGACATAAAAATCCTCCTTTCTCCTGTGCCGATACGCTGCAAGCCGTTTCTTTTTGCAGCCGTGGCAGAATGATATTCTCCACATAAACTTCATTGATTTCAGAAGCGATAAAGTCACGCCCGTTTTTGATGCACTGGACTACCTCGCTCCCAGAGCCTGCAAAGGGGATTACCACTAAATCGCCCGCCCTGCTGCTTGCAAGCAGCATCCGTTCCGCCAGCTTCTCTGGCTTCTGCGTGGGATGCCCCGTCGCTTCTTTATAATTGGGCATAATCCTCGGAAACTCCCATACGTTCCCGCAGGATTTCCCCTTTGGGTTTTTCCGCTTGTCTTTTTCGCCGCCCTCATCATACGGGATGCGGACGGCATCAATGTTTATTTCATGCAAGGGGTTACTGTAAAACCACAAGAACTCCGCTTCATTCCGATAGGTCGCTTTCGCAGGTCGCCCCGTCCTGTAATTCCAGACAATCAGATTCCGCTTTATCCAGTCAAACTTGTCTAAAACGTGGGTAGAGAGTTTGTCTATCATCTGGCAGCTCCCCCAACAGTAAAACGCACCCGTAGGCTTCAAAATCCTATGGCATTCCCCCGCCCACGCCAGACACCATTCCAGATATTCCGAAACTGTCTGGAACACAAAATCAAAGTCCCCTTTCATGCGGTAATACGGCGGGTCGGCAATCACTACATCCACGCTTCTGTCTGGAAGTTCCCGCAGCACTTCCAGACAGTCGGCAGGATAAACACAATTCCTTTCCTGTTTCTTGACAATAATAAGTCATACTCCTTTCTCCATTTTGACAATAGATAGTTATACAAACACTGGATTTGCAAATAAAAATGCCATCGCATGGAACATTCCACGCAACAGCAATACCTCCACCGACAACAAAAAACACTCTTACAACCAATCCATTCAGCGACTTCACACCAGTATAACTTTTTATTGTAAATACCAGTGCGCCAGTATGAATAATTATTGTAAAATTCACACATGAGCCGCTATTATGGATATTTATTGTAAAATATAGCTTTCTATTGTCAGAGTATAACTATTTATTGTAAGTCAACATTTCCAAAATTGCCATCCTTTTAGCACTCCCCAAATTTAGTCGTCATCAGCTTATACAGCTTTGTATTGCGTGGGAATTTATTGACGAAAGGCACAAGGGAGCTGCCGACTTTCAATAATCCCTGCCCCGCACCGACATTCGTGATATAGCTCATCTGAAGGTCGGAAATGTTAAGGAGCTTCGCAAGCTCGATTCTGTCCGTGGACGCTTGGTTCAGCATGATAATGAACTCGCTGTTGGCAAGCATCGTCCTCGCCGTATGGCTCTGCAAGAGGTCGTCCACGTTCTGCGTGATTCCTGTGCAGTACGCCCCATACTTACGCACACGCTTCCAGAGGGTAAAAAGGAAGTTTGCCGAGTATTCGTGCTGAAAGAGCAGGTAAATCTCGTCAATGAAAATAAAGGTGTTCCTGCCTTTCGCCCTGTTCTGGGTGATGCGGTTTAAAATGCTGTCGAGGACGACGAGCATACCAATAGGCTGTAACTGCTTGCCCAAATCCAGAATGTCGTAGCAGATAAGGCGGCTGTGGGTATCCACGTTCGTATGCTTGGCAAAGGTGTTGAGTGAGCCGTCCGTGAAAAGCTCAATCGCAAGGGCGATTTCCTGCGCTTCTGGCTCATCCTGCTTTAACAGCTCCTCACGGAAGTCCTGCAAGGTCGGCGGCGTACCCATATAGTTGCCCTGCTGGTAGTAGCGGTAAACGCTTGCCGTGCAGCGGTCGATGATGGATTTCTGCTTTGCCCCCAGACTTGCCCCGCCGATAAGTTGCTCGCACAAAGACAAAATAAACTCTGATTTCAAGATGACGGGGTTCGCTCCGTCGCCGTAATCAGAGTTCATGTCCATTGCGTTGATGTGGTTGTCGCTCGTCGCTGAGATGTGGATAACCTCGCCCTGCATGGCTTTCACAAGAGGGGCGTACTCTCGTTCGGGGTCTATGACCAAGACATCGGCGTTAGGGTCGGTCAGAATAATGTTTGTCATTTCCTCCTTTGCCGTAAAGGATTTTCCCGCACCCGACACGCCGAGGATAAAGGAATTGCCGTTCAAAAGATGGCGGCGGTTGGCGATTATCATGTTCTTTGAAATGACGTTCTGCCCGTAATACACGCCGTCCTTATGGTAGATTTCCTGCACACGGAAAGGGATAAACACCGCAAGGCTTTCCGTCGTCAGCGTCCTCAACGCATCAATCTTCCTCACGCCGAACGGCAGGGCTGTGTTCAGCCCGTCCATCTGCTGGTACTTCAGCACGGCAAACTGGCAGAGATGCTTCCTTGCCGTCGTGAGCAGGGCTTCCGTGTCATTGTCAAGCTGCTCTTTGGTGTCTGCGGTATGCACCATCGTAAGCACCGCAAACATCATCCTCTGGTCACGGGTCGTCAAATCATCAAGGAACTCCTTGCTTTCCTTTCTCTGCTGCTCCAAGTCGTAGGGGATGACGGCGGAAAAATTGTTGTTCTGGTTCTGCTTCCTCTGCCAGTTCGTGATGTTGGTTTCCACGCCAAGCAGACGGTTTTCTACTTCTCTCACGGCTTCATCCGTCGGGACAGGCACAACGTCCACGGAGAGCATCATGTTACGGTTTAATTCACAAAGCTCCGCCACCATGCTGTCCTTGATATAGGCTGCGTACTCTCTGAGGAATATCACACGCCCGTACCGATTCCCCATCTTAAAATAATCTTTCTCAAACTCAAAGGAGTCGGGGCAGATATAGTCCT
>SRZB01000064.1 GCA_004793585.1 Hominisplanchenecus murintestinalis
GCAAAAATAAGCGGGATTTTTAAGCGACGATACGCTCTTGACGAAATTACTGACGGCAATATACGCATAAATAAGGCGAGCCGTGCCGTTTACAAAAACGAAAAAGAACTCGAAATGACCGCGAAGGAATTTGAGCTGCTCCTGCTTTTGATGGAGAATAAGGGCAGGGCTTTGAGCAAGGAATACATTTTTGAACAGGTCTGGGGCAGCGACAGCTTTTCAGAACAACAGACACTGACGGTACACATAAAATGGCTGCGGCAGAAAATAGAGGACGCCCCTAAAAATCCTAAAAAAATAGTGACTGTATGGGGGGTGGGTTATAAATATGAAAGCGTTTAACAGATTTTTTTCGGCAGTTACAGTTGCTATAATCCTATTGTTTGCTGTCGTGAATATGATTCTTGCTGCCGACAAAACCGATGGGAGCAGGCAATATCGGGTGGAGATAAGCCGTCTTGCTCGTGAAATAGAAGCAAATGGTTCTGCCTACATTTCCGAATGTGAGTATGTAACAAATATTGAGCGATACGGAGAAAAATTTTACAGCACGGACAGCGACTATGTTATCTGTGAAATAAACGGAGAACTTTATCGTTTTGATTACAATACAAACAGCTACTCCGAAAAAACGCAGCTTACAGGAATTGTAAATGCCGTTCTCGTTGTTATGGCGATTTTAATCATAACGGTTTTACTTTATATAAAATTCGCAATTCTTATGCCCTTTGAACGTCTGAGCGGTATCCCTTACGAGCTTTCAAAGGGTAATCTCGCCGCGCCGATAAAGGAAACGAAAAACCGTTTTTTCGGAAAATTTCTTTGGGGGATCGATATTCTCCGTGAAAATATAGAACAGCAAAAGCAGCGCGAACTGGAAATGCAGAAAGAAAAGAAAACACTGCTGCTATCGCTCTCGCACGATATTAAAACGCCGCTTTCCGCTATAAAATTGTACTCGGCAGCACTGTCGAAAAATTTGTATTTGGACGCGGAAAAGCAGCACAAAATCGCTGAAAACATCAACGAAAAAGCGGACGAGATCGAGGGCTATGTTTCACAGATTATAACGGCTTCAAGAGAAGATTTCTTCAGCCTTGAAGTGAACATGGGCGAGTTTTATCTTTCGGAACTTGTTGAAAAAATCGCGGGATATTACAGGGAAAAACTGGCGCTTATCAAAACAGATTTTATTATCGGAAAATATAAAAACTGTCTGCTATCGGGGGATTTGAGCAGGAGCGTTGAAGTGATGCAAAACATTATTGAAAATGCCCTCAAATACGGCGATGGCAGACGTGTGGAATTGATTTTCCCCAAAGACGACGAATGCGTCCAAATTGCAATCATGAATGGCGGTTGTACGCTTGAGAAGGACGATTTGCCACATATTTTCGAGAGCTTTTGGCGCGGAGCAAATGCGGGAAACATTGGCGGCAACGGGCTGGGGCTTTACATTTGCAGACAGCTCATGCGCAAGATGAATGGCGAAATTTTTGCGAAGATCGACGATGACATCATCACTGTCACCACAGTTTTCGCAAGAGCGTAAATGCTATTCCTATGTCGGGATTGTGGACATCCCAACGGACGAGGAAATGCGGGAAATGGAACAGGAATATATGCAGCGTACCACACGTCAAACCGCCTGAATATAGGCGTGGCAGGAGAAAATCTATGCTCCTGCCAGTACATATCTATTTTTATCCCTATCTGGTTTAACCCATAATTAATTATACTATAGATTGCGGACTCTTCGGAGCCCGTTTTCTGTTTTTGGGGTATAAAAATGGAGCTGCTGCTCCAGTAGATTATTCATCTACTTTTGCAACAGCCCCTTTCATTTTCTGCATAATGGAAGCCGCCCATTTTTGAGCGGCTTTTTCTGATTTGACTACCGAAAGGCTGCCAGACTTTCATCTGACCGCCTTTCTCATTACTTCCATTCCCCTATTTCACGCTTATATCCACAAAGAAATCATATTCATGTTCATCTAAGCTGTTAAAGTTCAGATACATATTGCCTGTCATATCCTCGTCTACCACATAAAGCACCGTATATTCCAGTGTCTCCCCCGGCTGTATATCACGGTAGAAGAAATGGTTTCTGTTCTCTCCGGTATGCTGCGGCTTATCTACCCAGACCGGAGAAGCCTCTGACTGTATCAGGCCATGATCCCGATCCACTGCCTCTGTGTAGAAATCAGGATATTTGTAAGTACCGTCAGCCTGTGCTTCCATCCGGCTCAGTCTGCCCGCGCCCATCCAATAATCTACCGTTTTCTGTGACTGGTTTTCCGCTTTAAACTTCACCTCAAGAATTTTCTGTCCTGTTGTCTCCCGTGAGACTTCCTCCATACTTTCCTGAGCGCAAGTCATTCTCTCATAAGCCTTCAATGTCCCGTCCTCATTTACCCAATAGGACATCTCTCCGTCATAATCAAAGAAATTCTCTTTTGCATAGCCTTCTACAGAATCTACCAAGCGCGCACTCACAACTGTCGTCTCCACGCCGCTGTGAATCTTGTTCTGGAATACCTCTCCAATCTGAGCCACCTGATCTGCGCCTGCTCCTTTTGCCCGGGCTGCTTTCTGCCGTGCTTCATACTCTTCTTTAGCTGCATCCTCTTTCGCTTTCAGTTCCTTATCTGCATATTCCAGCGGCTGGCTCTCGTCTACTGTTACATCCAGATTGTCTGCCACCTTCTTCAGCTCATCCATAGGAATATCATTTCCGCCGTACACAACCACGATATAGCCATCTGTCGGATTAAACAGATAAATCCTCTTATCAAATCCATACTGAGTTCTGCTGCTATCAAAATCCAGTGTGAGCACATGGGCTTCCATATTTGCCAGTGTAGTTTTTTCCAAATCTTTCAGATTCTCCACCTGTAGGAACTCTGCTTCTGCATTCAGCCATGCCGCATTGACCTCACATATGGAAATCCCGTTTTTGTGCTCCCCATCCTTATCGTATTTTCCCTCTCCATACTCTGTATACCCCTCCGGGATATATCCCGGAACTGCTTTCACCTCACAGGGAGTCAGTTCATAATTCATCTGAAAATCATAGGAAAGTTTGTTCTCCTGCTCTACTGTTTGTTTTGTAAAAAATCCGTTTGCTGCAAGCACTCCCAGAGAAGTCACTGCAAGCATAGCTGCAGCCGTTCCCACCAGAAGCCATTTCCTGTAGGAACGTGTTCTTGCCGGCCGGTATTCCTGCCCGCTCAGGCTACTGTACGCACCGTATACTTTATCATTCACTTCCTCTGGAAGTACCAAATCCTGCCTCAAAATCCGTTTCATTTCTTTTTCGCTATATCCTTTCATACGTTCTGCCCCCTACGATAATATTTTCACCTTGATATTCCTTTGCAAAACTCCTTCTCGCCCGTACAAGCCGCGTTTTTACAGTATGCTCATTCAACTCCAGAAGCTCTGCAATCTCCCGGGTATTAAACCCCTCCACATAGTAAAGAATCAATAGCGTCCGGTACTTTTCATCCATCGATTTCAGAAGCTCCATAAACTCCAGATTCTCCTGTTCCATATCTCTTCCCTCTGCTTCGGGCAGTTCATCCATCAGGCAAAGTTCCCTGTTCTTTCTAAGAATATCCTTACATTCATTAATCAGAATCCGTATCATCCATGTTTTGAAATACTGCGGCTCACGCAGCGTTGCCAATTTTTCGTAACAAATAAGTATCGTATTCTGCATAGCATCTGCTACATCCTCTTCATGGTGCAGATAAGACTTTGCCACTTTGTACATCCCCTGCTTATTCATCTCCATTAGCTGCACAAAGGCTGCTTCATTCTTTTTCTGCGCCTTTACCACCAAATACCTCAACCGGAAAACACCCCCTTCCTATTTTGTTTTTCCTTACACCTATTAGACGGTATACATTCGAAAAAGGATTCACGAAAAACAAATTTTTATCAAAACCCGCGGAACCGCCAACAACCTTTGCTTTCTTTTTCAATTCATTCTGCAGGATACCCGGCCTCTGTTATATATTTACGATTTCCTACATGTACCAGCTGTTTTCACCCGTCTTTCCCAAATCATTACTTAAATAAATTTCATTTTCTTCAGACACAATACGGTCGATTTCACAGAGGAATGAAATCTTCAAAATGCAGTGGTAATTGAACTGGTTCATAATATAATCTTAAGTAGTAACCGCTCTCCATTTTTTGCAGAAAAAAGAGGGCAATCCCTTAAGTCACTTCATGACTTTTGAGACACCCTCTTCCTATGCTTCTATAGCATTCACTGCTATTCTAATCATATAAAAATCGGAGTGACAAGATTTGAACTTGCGACCTCTCGGCCCCCAGCCGAGCGCGCTACCAAGCTACGCCACACTCCGATGCAAATAATTATATCAAAATCTCCGTCAAATAGCAAGTGAAATTTTGTAGAATTACAAATGCGGAAAGAGGAGCTGATGCTCCCCTCTCGAATATCTTCTATTATTATTTTCTAATTTACGCATATTTCCTGTTCCGTTTCCGGCTCTAGCCACCATTCCGGCTACTCTTCCGTTTTCACCTGAGACTGCATTTCCAGCACCTTCTGCGTTTCAGGCTGCGACGGCGTCTCAGGCTGTGTTTCAGGCGGCATTTCAGGTTCCGGCACTGGCAACGGCTCCGGCTCCTCTTTCAGCGGTCCCAGCAAATCATTAAGAACCTGCTCCGCCGTCATTTTCTGATAACCGTCCGGGTCTGTCATAATCGATTTTCCGCTTACATTCCAGCGCATTTGACAGAAATGGCTCAGATACTTTTCGTCTCTCAGCCGATGGCTGAACTTTTCACTCCACTTTGGAAAATACTGCTCCATATATTTCTGCGCCAGTTCTGCTGCCTCGCTTTTCGTCCTTCCATCCGGCGCCACCGTTCCTGACAGCTGAACTCCCTGGCTTGAGGATGAATGCAGCGCTACTACGCTGCCGTCTTTACACTCACCAATCACAATCCAGACATGTCCGCAGTCACTACAAGCGCTGCTCATGATATCTCCAGGCTTGTAATCCTTCACACTTGCCCGCTTGATATATTTCCCCCAGCCCCTGGAAGCATAATTCCGCGCCATATCTTTTGCCGACATCACATAGCCATTATTTCCGCTTTTGGTATTCATAATATTATAAATCGTCCAGCCCACATACCCTGAGCAGTCCAGCCCGTCATGCCGTTGATACTGCGTATTGATATAGTTATAATCCTTTGTCTGGGCATTAAAAAATCTTGTCCATTTCTTGCTCACACCCATACTCCGAGCCTCTGTGCTTCCTCCCAGGCCGTCGGTGCTCCAGCCGCCGCCCCACACATAAACTACTTTTCCCAAAGGCTGTATTGCTGACTTCAGGTATTTCTTAATCGTAGATACCTTTTTCGTCTTCTGCTTCTTTGTCCGTAACTGAAGCCTTTTACTATACTTGCTGTAATAAGTTTCCCCTCCAATTTTCCGATAAGCCTTCACTTTAAAACGGTACAGCGTCCCTTCCGGCAAGCCTGACATACTATGATAGTTTTTTCTCGTTGACTTTACTCTGATGTACTGTCCCGCTGTACTGCTGTAACGGTACACCACATATCCCCTTGCCTTCGGCACTTTCTTCCAGGTAAGTTTTATATAATTTTTGTCATAATCCGCTTTCAGCCCTGTCGGAGCCTTGACCTTTGCCGCCAAAACCGGCTGGCCTATACAAATGGCAGCAAAAAATACCAAAACAAATAAAAACCCCGTTTTCTTTCGTCTCTTACGCATACTCCCATTCCTCCTCTTAATGATAAGGCACAGCACTTCTATCCCCGAGCAGCAGTCGTACTCCCCAAACCGCCATTACGGATATCTGTCACCTCATCATCCACTGTAATCCCATATTCCACAAAAATCCCCTGCATAAAACCCGTTCCCTTTTTCACGCACACTGTCTTGTTTTCATTCGTGTCATTTGTAAGCTTTACAAAAATATGGCCTTCATTATCTGAATAAAAATAATCGCTGTCGATAATACCCACCGTATTATTAAGCTGAAGGCGGAATTTGAATCCCAGTCCACTCCTCGGGTAACATTTCAACACCCAGTCTTCTTCCATTTCCACCCGGATTCCTGTAGGTATCTTTATCGTTCTTCCAGGCGCCAGCACAAAATCTGACGGGGCAAAAAAATCATACCCTGCCGAACCGACAGTCGCCCGACGCGGGAGCTTAATTTCTTCATAAATCTTCCCGGCTTCTTCTCTATTAGAATCCGGAAACTCTCCCAACCACCCTTCTGCAAACTGCTCAAAACTGACTTTGTGGAATTTTGCAATCCGTTTCATCTTTTCCCCTTTCTGTTGCCGGGTCTGGAAATCTATCTCCAGACTTACTCTCCCATTAATCACAATATAGCACTGCTTCGCCTTTTGCCAAAGACTTTTGCACATCTATCACCCTTTGGTTTGCGCTTCCTCTCCAATAAAGCTGCGTATTTCTTCTGTCTCTTTCATACTCGCCATCCACCATAACATCCAGGTACTTCACCAGAGGATACTTATTTTCTTTTTCCCAGAGTCCCCCTGTATACAGCCAGATGGTCTTATCCGGAAATTTTTCCTTTACTTCCCTTACCAAGCCTTCTACATCCAAGCGGTTTCCCGGATACAGCGGGTCTCCCCCGCTAAGCGTCAGCCCGGAAACATAACTTTTCTCCAGCTCGTCAAATATCTCCTGCTTCGCCTTCCTGCCAAAATGCAGCCCTCCATTAGGATCCCAGGTAACCGGGTTATGGCAGTCCTTGCAGCAATGGCTGCATCCGGCCACCCACAAAACCACCCGCAGGCCATCCCCATTCAGCATATCGTCCTTCGTTATATTATGATACCTCATTTCTATCTGTCCTTTCAGCATGAAAACTCAATCCCTATATTTAGTATTTAACCGTAGGGATAGCACATGATATTGTAGTGCCGTTTCTTATCTTATCATCTTCCCTTTGCCCCGTCAACCCAGAACAGATAAATATTCAGGGAAGACTGCAGAATTCTCTCCGCGGCCGCTCCGGCAGGGTATGATGCATAAAGATTTCCCATACTAAAGTTGTCATTTGCTCTGTGCCAGGTATTATATCAAGCATGATAGCCTCCTCTATAACTTCTGATTTGTAAATGTATCCTATGCCAATAAATCACACTTAACTTTTACATTGGTTTTAGATTTTTATTGAGCCTGTCCACCATCCAGGCAATCCGTTTTTTCGCACCCGGCTTCAGTCTTTGCGTCAAAATATCCATTTCTCCCAAAATGAAATAAATTTTTATACTTCTTGTTTCTCAAAACGGTACATGAAGCGTTCAACCAACTTAACAAAAAAAGAAGGCCGCTTTCCCGGCAGCCCTCCCTTTCCTATTCTTTTCAAAAATCCGCTTCTTATAAGTTTGCTTTGAAGAATGCTTCCATCTCTGCACATGCTGTATCTTCATCATCGCCGGATACTTCCACTGTCACTTCTTCACCGCATTTTACGCCTAATCCCATCAGAGCCATCAGCCTGGATGCGTCTGCTTTTTTCTCGCCTTTTACAATCATAATCGTTGAAGCGTATTTTTTCGCCTCCTTCACCAAAATCCCTGCCGGTCTTGCATGGATTCCAACTTCATCTGTGATTACGTAATTAAATGATTTCATGTCTTTCTCTCCTTTTCCTTATGTTTTCGATATCTCGGTATTTGGGAAATAGTATAGTTTCCCCTTATGTTCTGTATTATACATTGCCGGACAGGCAATTTCAAGACCCATTTGCCAGCTTTGGAAGGAAATGGACATCTGTGCCCTACTATTTTCATGGACAAACTACGATTCCCTCCACATCCCGGAATTCTTCCGGGCACTCATCCGTAAGAATAGTTTTCCCTGAAAGCCTGGCAAATGTTACCGGACTCACCACATGGAATTTCGTGTGATCACAGAGGACATAGGATTTCCGGCACTGCCCTGCCGCAGTCTTTTTCACAAGAGCCTCGTTTACATCCGGCGTTGTAAACCCGGCAGACCTGCTCACCCCGTTCGCCCCAAAAAATCCCACTGTAAAATGATAGTCATGCAGCATCAGAGCTGCCGTCGTTCCTACAACCGCTTCTGTAGATCCTTTCAGCGTCCCTCCCACCAGAAGCACATGAATTCCCCTGGCGGCAAGCCTCTGGGCATGGGATACCGCATTTGTCACGAACGTAGCACCTGTTTCTTCCAGAAAATCCAGTATATAGCCCGTAGTCGTCCCTGCATCCAGATAGACAAAATCTTCCCCGCGAATCAGCCTGGCGGCATACCGGGCAATCCGCATCTTCTCTTCCCGGCAGACTTCCTCTTTCTGAGCCACGGTGGGCTCCCTGGACAGCACATTGTTCTCCACTGCCACCGCTCCCCCAAATACCTTCACCAGCTTTCCGGCCCTGTCCAATACTGTGATGTCCCGCCTTGCTGTAGATTCTGAAATATCTAAAAGTTCCGTCAGCTCACTCACCATAATGCTGCGCTTTTCTTCCAGAAACTTTAAAATCATCTCCTGCCTTTGTTCTGATAACATCCTTTTCTCCTTCTAATGCTGCAAAATGCCAAAGAATCCAGCCCCCGCCACAAACGGTTTACAGGCTGGAATCCCTGGATATTTATGTTTTACGCCGCTTCTCTTTTCAATACCCCAAGCAATAAGGCAGATACTGCAGTTCCTGCTGCCAGCGCCACCACATACATCGGTGCATTTCCTACTACCGGGAACACAAAGATTCCACCGTGAGGCGCCATCAATGTACAGTTAAACAGCATAGACAGTGCACCCGCAATTCCTGAACCTGCAATACAAGCCGGAAGCACACGGAGCGGGTCAGACGCTGCAAACGGAATCGCCCCTTCCGTAATAAATGCCAGCCCCATGATAAAGTTTGCCGGTCCTGACTCTCTTTCCTCTTTTGTGAACTTCTTCTTAAAGAGAATCGTCGCAAGTGCAATCGCGCACGGCGGGGTCATTCCTCCAATCATCACGGCTGCCATGATATCATAGTTCCCTGCCGCAATCGCTGCAGCGCCAAATACATAAGCTGCTTTGTTGAACGGACCTCCCATATCAACTGCCATCATTGCGCCCAAAATCAATCCTAAAACTACTTTACTTGAACTTCCCATCCCTGTCAATCCATTATTTAAAGCTGTATTAATACCGCCCATGACAGGCTCAACCACAAATGCCATCAAAAGTCCCATAAGCAGAATACCGACTAGCGGATAAATCAGCACCGGAGCAATTTTCTCAAGAAATTCCGGCAGATTGTCACAAACTTTACGGAGCAAAATAATTATATATCCCGCTGCAAAACCTGCCACAAGCGCGCCCAGAAATCCGGATTTCCCATTTGCCGCAATCATTCCTCCCACAAACCCAAGCGCCAGCGCCGGCCTGTCTCCGACTGCCATCGCGATAAATCCGGCAAGCACCGGAAGCATGAACCCAAACGCCACGCCGCCCAGATTTTTAAACCATGCAGCCAACGGCGTAATTGTACCGAAATTTCCTCTCTCTGCTACATCCAACGTATTCATATCCACATTCAGGCTGTCAATCAGAAATGCGATTGCAATTAGGATACCGCCTCCCACAACAAACGGAAGCATATGGGACACTCCATTCATTAACTGTGTATAAATCTGATGCCCGATACCGCCGCTTTTTTTTGCTGCCTGCGGCGATGCAGACGTTTTCGAAGCACTGTGATAAACAGGTGCATTTCCTGAAATGGCGCGCTCAAGAAGTTCTCCTGCTTTACTGATCCCATCAGAAACCTGGCACTCAATCACTTTTTTCCCGTCAAAACGTTCCATCGGAACCTGTGCGTCTGCCGCTACGATAATACAGTCTGCTTCTTCTATGTCCTTTGCTGTGAGGACATTCTTCGCACCCCCGGAACCGCGCGTCTCTATTTTCACATAACAGTTCTTTTCCTTTGCTGCTTTTTCAATCCCTTCTGCCGCCATATAGGTATGGGCAATACCCGTCGGGCAGGAAGTAACCGCTAAAATCTTCACCTGCGAATCGTCTGCTGTCCCCGTATCCGCAAGACGCTCGTCAATACTTGCTGTTTCTGCATCTGCCTTATCAATGATTTCCAGAAATTCCTCGGGTGTCCCCGCGTTCCGAAGCGCTGCCTGGAACTCTTCATCCATCATCATCACAGACAACTTACTCAACATATCCAGGTGCACATTATCCTTCGTGTTCGGCGCCGCAATCAGGAAAATCAGTGTAACCGGCTCCCCGTCCAGAGCATCAAAATCCACCCCGCCTTTCACAACCATCGCCGCCAGCCCTGGTTTTTCTACCGCATCACAGCGCCCATGAGGAATTGCAATCCCCTCGCCAATTCCAGTTGTCCCCTCTTCCTCCCTCGCATATACCTGTCTGCGGTATGCTTCTTCATCCTTAATCTTTCCGCTTTTCAGCATGAGAGCAATCATCTGATCCAGCGCTTCCTTTTTATCCTTCGGCCTTCCCCCAATCTCTATGCTCCTCTTATCCATCAGTTCCGTAATTCTCATATCCTGTTCCCTCCTTATTTACCTGTCATCTGCACATATATATGCTTAATCTCTTCCCGCGTCGCCAGCCGTTCCGAAAATGCACTCGCACTCCCCGCGGAAACTCCCATGTAAAATGCATGCCTAAAATCCTGTTTCTCCATCCATCCTGCCAAAAATCCTGCCACCATAGAATCCCCTGCGCCCACTCCATTTACCAGCGTTCCCTCCGGCGCAGGAGTTTCATATACTGTCCCGTTCTGTGCCGCCAGCACTGCTCCTTCCCCAGCCATAGACACCAGCACATTCTGTGCGCCCATTTCCTGAAGCTTTCTTGCATACGAAACCACAGACTTCCTGTCCCAAAGTTCCACCTGAAAGATTTCTCCCAGCTCATGGTTATTGGGCTTCACCAGAAACGGACGGTACTCCAACACATTCAGCAGCAGATCCTTTGTCGCATCCACCACAGCCGTTACGCCTCTGCCCTGCAGCCGCTTCAGAATCCGTCGATAAATATCATCTGGCATAGAGCTTGGAATACTCCCTGCAAGCACAAGCACATCCTCTTCTCCCAGTACTTCCAGCTTCTCCATCAGCTCTGCCACCGCCGCTTCGCTGATTTCAGGACCGCAGCCGTTAATCTCTGTCCCGTCAATAGACTTCAATTTCAAGTTGATTCTCGAAATGCCATCCGGCACCATGATGAAATCCGAACGGATTCCCATATGTTCCACTTGACGAATAATCTCTTCGCCCGTAAATCCCGCCGCAAATCCCAGAGCGGTATTTTCAATTCCGAGATTCCCCAGCACTGTCGAAACATTAATTCCCTTACCTCCCGGCAACATCAGCTCCGAACTCGTCCGGTTCGTTATCCCCAGTTTAAAATCCTCCACCGAAACGATATAATCCAGTGACGGATTGAACGTGACTGTATAAATCATTTCATTTCCTCCTGTCTTATTTGTAATTGTATTATATAATCAAATTCGTTCAAAGTCAATCATACTATTCCACAATTTTCTTGATTTCAACTTGTGCACTCTGCATAATTTTGATTTATTTTGATTGTTTTTGATTTATTTTTATATGTCCAAAAATTTATTATTTTTTAATATCCTAACAAAAACTTTGGGACTCTGCATTTTCTGCAGAGCCCCATCTTATTTGCGATTTATATACTTTCGATATTCTTCTACCGAACGGTTTACAATCAATTCCTCTGGAAAACCCAAGCTGTCCAGAATCGGTTCTATATATCGGAAATTAGCAATGTCCTCCTGGATATGCGCGTCGCTCCCTAAAATAATAGGAACTTCGTATTCCATACATAACTTCAGCATTTTACGATCATTCGGCTCTGCATTCTCCCGGAAACTTTTCGGATTCAGGGACGCATTGTTAAGTTCCAGCAGCACTCCCTCCTCTTTCGCCGCCTTCACCACACGCTCATAGTCTACCGGGTATCGGCTGTCATCCGGATGTCCGATAATATTCACATACGGATTCTCTATCGCCCCTAGCAGCGCCCGGGTATTTTCCTCTTTTGTTCCAGGTCTTATGCAAGGCGTATGCAGGCTTGCTATCACCACATCCATCGTTTCCAGCAGATACTCTTCCATATCCAGACTGCCATCATATCCAATAATATTTGCTTCTGTTCCATGCATGACCTGAATCCCGCACAGTTTGCGCGGTATCATCCTCATATTCTGAAAATGATATTCATGGCAGGTGCCTGGCATTGTCAAAGAATGTTCTGTAACACCTAAAAGCTCCAGTCCCTTCTCCGCCGCTTCCCTGGCCATCTCATGCAGCGTACTGTATGCATGGCCGCTGACTATCGTATGTGTATGTGAATCTAAAACGTATTTCATAATGCTGTACCGCCTCCCATTTAAAATGCTGTTAAACTCTATTATACACAGTCCTTTCACAAATTACAATAATTGAAAAAACTGTTGCCCAAAACCGTCTGTCAAAACAGCCATATAAGCTCATGAATGTCTTTTATGTACAGCAAAGCATACAATACTACATCCCAAATGTGTTACCATACCAAAGCCAAACATCATACAAACAAATGTTATATTGGGTGATGTTGGGGTCAAAACCATAAATAAATTTGCCCCTATTCCTATAGTACCTTGAAAAAT
>SRZB01000065.1 GCA_004793585.1 Hominisplanchenecus murintestinalis
AGCATAGGATACAAAATCCTTGAGGAAAATGTGTCAACTAATCTTGACAAAATCATCCCACAGAACGGCGTCCGTTTCATTGCAATCAATGACGGCGTTGACAGCGCACAGGGCGACAACGATTTTGCCCCCTTGCGTAACATTTTTAACGAATGGCTGGTGAGGGATACGAGCAAGAAAATCAAGGCAGTAAAGAGGTCAAAAGGCATGAGCGGGAAGCCCGTCACAAGCAAGCCCGTGTATGGCTACCTCATGGACGAGGACGAAAATTTCATCATTGACGGGGAAGCCGCCCCCGTGGTAAAGCAGATATACAGCCTTTGCCTTGCCGGGAACGGACCGACCAAGATAGCCCGTATGCTTGCAGAACAGCAAATCCCCACGCCGGGAACGCTGGAATACCGCCGGACGGGAAGCACCCGCCGCTACCACCCCGGCTATGAGTGCAAGTGGGCGACAAACACCGTGGCGCATATCCTTGAAAACCGGGAATACACAGGCTGCCTTGTGAACTTCAAGACCGAGAAGCCGTCCTACAAGGTAAAGCACAGCGTAGAGAACCCCGTGGAGAAACAGGCGGTATTTGAGAACCACCACGAAGCAATCATTGACCGGGAAACATGGGAGCGTGTGCAGGAGCTACGCAAGCAGCGCAAACGCCCTAACCGCTATGATGAAGTGGGCTTGTTCTCCGGCATACTCTTTTGTGCCGATTGCGGCAGCGTCATGTACCAGCAGAGATACCAGACGGACAAACGGCGGCAGGACTGTTATATTTGTGGCAGCTACAAGAAGCGCACGGCAGACTGTACGGCGCATTTTATCCGCACCGACCTGTTGACCGCCGGAGTGACCGAGAACCTACGGAAAGTCACCAGCTACGCCGCCAAGCACGAAGCCCGGTTTATGAAGCTGTTGACCGAGCAGACCGAGGACGGGAGCAAACGCCGCAACGCCGCCAAGAAGAAAGAACTGGAAGCGGCAGAAAAACGGATTGCGGAACTCTCCGCTATCTTCAAGCGGCTGTATGAGGACAGTGTGGCGGGGCGCATATCGGACGAGCGTTTCACGGAGCTTTCGGCAGACTACGAAGCCGAGCAAAAGGAACTGAAAGAGAAAGCCGCCGCCTTGCAGAGCGAACTTTCTAAAACGCTGGAAGCCACGGCGAACGCTGAAAAATTTATGAAAGTGGTACGCAAGTACACCAGCTTTGAGGAACTCACCCCTACCCTGTTACGGGAGTTTGTGGAGAAAATCGTAATCCACGAATCGGAAGCCCTTGACGGGAAACGCCGGGGGAAGCTCCGCAGACAGGAAATCGAAATCTATTACTCTTTTGTCGGCAAGGTAGAATTGCCCGACTAAAGCCCGACCCGTCCGGCAGTCAGCCGGACAGGGAACGGCAAAATTTTTTACATTTCTTTTACTTCTTTATCTCACATGAGCAAAAAGCCAGGGCATGAAACAGCTTATGGCTGGCGGCGGTATCATCGTGATCGGAACCACGCTGATCCCTCTGCTGTCCGGCCTGTTCTAAGGAGGGCCTATGGATTTTCTCACCGACTGGCTCACGGACTGGCTGAAGGAGCTGCTGATTGACGGAATTATGGGGAACCTCTCGGGGCTCTTTGATACCGTCAATGCCAAAGTCGGAGAGATTGCGGTACAGGTAGGGACGACCCCGGCGGCATGGAACGCCGGGGTTTTCTCCCTCATCCGCCAGCTTTCCGAAACGGTGATTTTACCGATTGCCGGGCTGGTGCTGACCTTTGTTGCCACCTATGAGCTGATACAGATGCTTTTGGAAAAAAACAATATGCACGAGTTTGATGTGGCGAATATCTACAAGTGGGTATTCAAAACCGCTTGTGCCATCCTCATTCTTTCCAACACCTTTAACATTGTGATGGCCGTGTTCGATGTGTCCCAGAGTGTGATCTCCAGGGCGGCGGGGCTGATCCAGGGCTCTACGGACATTACCCCGGATATGCTGGCCGCATTGGAAACCACGCTGGAGGGGATGG
The DNA here is from genome assembly GCA_004793585.1 of Hominisplanchenecus murintestinalis. GTDB lineage: Bacteria > Bacillota > Clostridia > Lachnospirales > Lachnospiraceae > Hominisplanchenecus_A > Hominisplanchenecus_A murintestinalis. The sequence continues at coordinate 2,025 of SRZB01000065.1, forward strand.
ACTTGGGCCCGCTTTTGGGCCTGTGGCTCCAGTCCTCGCTGATCGGCGTGACCCTGCAGATTATGGGGATTATCATTTTTGTTCTGGTGTATGGCAGAATGATAGAAATATATTTGCTGACCAGTTTAGCTCCCCTCCCCGTGGCTACCCTTGTCAACCGGGAGCTTGGCGGCACAGGGCAGAACTACTTAAAATCCTTGTTCGCCGTGGGCTTTCAAGGGATGCTCATTTTAGTGTGTGTCGCTATTTATGCGGTGCTCGTCCAGGGGATTGCCACCAGCGGCGACCCCATCGGGGCAATCTGGGGAACCGTTGGCTATACGGTTCTCTTATGCTTTATGCTCTTTAAGACGGGCGGCATCGCCCAACGCATCTTCGGGGCGCATTAAACAGGACTTCGGGACACTTTGTCCCAAGGCCGGAAAGGAGGCGGGATATGCCAAGGCGGGCTCCCGCCCGCTATAAACCGGGCCCGGATGGGGAAATGCGCCGGACATGGAACGGCAAGCTCCCAGAGGAATTTACCCAGCGGGACACGCTGGCATTTATGGCTGATACTGACTTGCTTTTGGAAGGCCGAGTATCAGCGGAAACCCTGTCCGCAATCCATGCGGCAGGCTATGACTATGAGGGCGGGGCCGTCATACCCACGCCCGGAAAGGAGGAAACAGGACTGAGTAAGGATGTGATACTGACCCCGGAACAGATCGCCGCCGAGGAGCGGCGCTGGCTTTTTGAGGCCCCGATTGCGGAGCTGGCCGAGGTCAAAGGCGTAACCATAGACGAGGCCGTGAAAATGAGGACGGACGCCATGCTGAAGGAGGCGGTTCCTATTGAGGTATCGGTGCGGCCTATTGAGCCACAGGGGAAATTGATTGGCTTTGCCAGCGTCAATATCGGCGGCGTGGTGATTGATGATTTTAAGGTGGTGGACGGGAAGAACGGGATTTTTTTAGGGGCTCCCTCAAAACCCGATCCCACCAGCAGGACGGGCTACCGCTCCACGGTGCGGATTCCAGACCGGGCTACCCAGGAGCGGATCAATGTGGCGGGAGTCCAGGCATACCATGTGGCGGTAGAAAAGCTGATTGCAAGAGCCGAGGCGGTGCGGCCCGCCCCGATAAGGGAGCAGATGGCCCAGGCCGCAAAGGAGGCGGGAAAGGAAAACGCCGCCCGGTCTGCCCCGGCAAAGAAAAAGGAGGCCCGGGATGACCGCTGAGAAAACTTCGGGACAAAGTGTCCCAAAGCTCCCGGCCTGCCCGGAGGGGCTGTTCCTTATGGACGGCATCAAGGGCCTGCGCTCCCTCCCCCGGTACTCGGTAGATATGCTTTTGACCGATCCGCCCTATGGCACTACCCGGAACTTTTGGGATGTGCCGCTCCCGCTCCCGGAGCTCTGGGAGGCGGTGAGATGGGCGGTCAAGCCGGAAGGGGCTGTGCTTTTTTTCGCACAATGCCCCTATGACAAGGTGCTGGGGGCCTCCAACCTCTCCATGCTCCGCTATGAGTGGGTATGGTACAAGAGCCGGTGTACCGGATTCCTCAACGCAAGGCGGGCCCCCTTAAAGCGGACGGAGAACATTCTGGTATTCTATCAAAAACTCCCCTATTACGATCCGCAGTTTGAACAGGGTAAGCCCTATAAAAAAATTTCCCGTGAGGGGAGCAACAGCCCCAACTATGGAAAATTCCTGCGTTCCAGCAGTGGCTCGGAGGACGGCCTGCGCTTTCCCGGAAACCTTTTGACCTTTTCTTCCGTACAGCGCACCGTCCACCCCACCCAGAAACCCGTGGAGCTGTGCGAGTATCTCATCAAGACCTATACCCGGCCCGGGGAGATCGTTGCCGACATCTGCGCTGGCTCCGCCACCACCGCCGTGGCCGCCGTCAACACAGGCCGCCGCTTTGTCTGCTTTGAAACCGCCCCGGCTTTCTATGCCCCGGCCACGGAGCGCATCCGTCTGGCTGGGGAGGCGGTAAAAGCCGGACAGAAAGGAGTGTAACTATCGGAGACTATTCTATCATTTACGCCGATCCCCCCTGGCAGTACCAGCGGAGCAAGGTGCAGGGGGCGGCAGAAAACCATTATCCCACAATGACGATTGACGAGTTATGTGCGCTCCCGGTGGCAGATCTGGCCGCCCGGGACAGCGCACTTTTTTTGTGGGCTACTTTCCCCCAGCTCCCCGAGGCTCTGCGGCTCATTAAGGAATGGGGCTTTACCTATAAAAGCGTGGCCTTTGTCTGGCTGAAAAAGAACAAAAAAGCGGATAGCTGGTTTTACGGGCTGGGCTTTTGGACGAGAGGAAACGCAGAAATCTGCCTGCTGGCTACCAGGGGCCACCCCAAACGGCAGGCGGCGAATATCCATCAGTTTATCATTTCCCCCATAGAGGCCCACAGCAAAAAGCCGGACGAGGCCCGGGAAAAGATTGTTGCCCTCATGGGCGATCTGCCCCGTGTGGAGCTGTTCGCAAGGCAGACCCCGCCCGGCTGGGATGTGTGGGGAAATGAAGTCGCAAACACGCTCCCGGACTTTGGGACAAAGTGTCCCGAAGTGGCCGGGGCTGGAAAGGAGGCTCATTCGTGTCCTATGTGAATGTACCCAACGATTTATCGAAGATCAAAACAAAAATGGCCTTTAACCTCACCAAACGCCAGCTTGTCTGTTTCGGCTCTGCGGCGGCGGTGGGCATCCCGTCCTATCTTCTGGCCCGTGGCTCCATCGGCAATACCGGGGCCATGTTTGCCATGCTGGTGATCATGCTCCCGGCGTTCCTGCTGGCTATGTACGAAAAAGACGGGCTCCCCTTTGAAAAGGTGGTGAAGAACATCATCCGGGCCCGGTTTACCCGCCCCGGTATAAGGACCTACCAGACAGAAAACATTTACGCCCCCTTTACCGGGCGGGGCGCTGTGAGAAAGGAGGATGCGATTGCAGACACCAAAACAAAAAGCGGGCGAAAAGCCGCAAAGGGTAAGGGCCGGGCGGCCATCTCCGCCCAGCAGTCTATCCCTTATATTTCCATGCACCCGGACGGCGTGTGCAAGCTCCCCGGCGGGCTCTATACGAAAACCGTGGAATATGAGGACATCAATTATTCCGTGGCAAGCACCGAGGATCAGACGGCAATCTTTAGCGGCTGGAGCTCATTCCTCAACTATTTTGACAGCTCTTTACCGTTCCAGCTTTCCTTTATCAACCGCCGCTCCCACTCCCGAGGCCGCTACAAGGTGAACATCCCCCAGGCGGACGATGATTTTAACAGCGTCCGGGAGGAATTTACCGGGATGTTAAAAAACCAGATCGCCCGTTCCAACAACGGCATTGAACGCTCCAAATATATCACTTTTGGCATACCTGCCGAGGGGATCGCTGAGGCCCGGCCCCGTCTGGAGCGTGTGGAGGCCGATGTGATGGGGAACTTTAAGCGGCTGGGCGTTTCCTCGGAGCCGATGGACGGGCGGGCAAGGCTGGCCCTACTCCACAGCCAGATGCACCCGGGGAGCCGGGAGCCGTTCCGCTTTTCGTGGAAGGACATCCCGCAGACGGGACTGGGCACGAAGGATTTTATTGCCCCGGACAGCTTTGACTTTCGGCAGTCCCGCTTATTCCGGGTGGGCCAGTATTGGGGGGCCGTGTCCTATTTGCAGATTTTAGCGTCCGAGCTCTCGGATAAACTGCTGGCGGAGATTTTGGAGCTGGATGCGGAAATGACCGTGACCCTCCATATCCAGACGGTGGATCAGCTCAAGGCTATTAAAACCATTAAAGGAAAACTCTCCGACATTGGAAAAATGAAAGTGGAGGAACAGCGGAAAGCTGTCCGGGCCGGATATGATCCCGACATTCTGCCGCCCGACCTCATTACCTTTTCCAAGGACGCCGCCGATCTCCTTGCCGACCTCCAGTCCCGCAACGAGAGGATGTTCCTCTTGACCTTTACGGTGGTGAACCTTGCCCCCACCCGCCAGCGGCTGGAAAACGATGTGTTTACCGTGGGCGGCATCGCCCAGAAATACAACTGCGCCTTAAAGCGGCTGGACTGGCAACAGGAACAGGGCTTTGTGTCCTCGCTGGCCCTCGGCGTGAACGAGGTGGAAATTAAGCGAGGCATGACCACCAGCTCCACGGCGATCTTTATCCCCTTTATGACAAGGGAGCTGCGGATGGACGGGCAGGCCCTCTACTACGGCATGAACGCCCTTTCCCACAATGTCATCATGGCCGACCGGAAAAAGTTGAAATCCGCCAACGGGATGTATCTGGGCTCCACCGGCTCGGGAAAATCCTTTGCGGCAAAGCGGGAACTGCTCAATGTTTTTCTTACCATCCCCCAGGATCGGATCATCATTGTAGACCCGATGGGCGAATATGCCCCGCTGGTGAAACGGCTGGGCGGGCAGGTGATCGAGATTGCCCCGGACAGCCCCCACCACTTAAACCCGATGGATGTGGAGCTCAACATGACCGCCGGGGAAAGCCCCCTTTCCATGAAAGCGGATTTTCTTCTTTCCCTGTGCGAGTTGGTGGTGGGCGGCAAAGAGGGCTTACAGCCCATTGAAAAAACGGTGGTTGACCGCTGTGTGCGGCTGGTGTACCGGGAGCAGGCGCTGGGGCTTGGGAATACGAAAACCCCGCTTTTGCAGGATTTATATGAGGAGCTCCTAAAACAGCCGGAGCCCGAGGCCCGGCGTGTGGCAACGGCGCTGGAGCTCTACTGCACAGGCTCCTTAAACCTTTTTAACCACCCCACGAATGTAAAGACGGACAGCCGGGTGGTGTGCGTTGTGCTGAAAAACATGGGAGAAAATCTCCGCAAAATCGCCATGCACATCACAAACGAGTTTGTCTCCCAGGCGGTAGATACCAACTTCCGGGAGGGCGTGGCGACCTGGTGCTACTTTGACGAGTTCCATGTCCTGCTCCGTGACCCGCTGACCGCCAGCTACTTTGTGGCGGTGTGGAAGATGCTCCGCAAAAAGGGCTGTGTCCCGAGTGCTTTAACCCAGAATGTAAAAGACCTTTTGGCCAGCCGGGAGATTGAGAACATTCTGGACAACACGGATTTTATGATCCTGCTGTCCCAGGCCCAGAGCGACCGGGCAATTCTGGCCAGACAGCTCGGTATTTCCGAGCACCAGCTTTCCTATATCACCCATTCTAATTCCGGCGAGGGCCTGCTGTTTTACGGGAATGTGACCATCCCGTTTATTGACCGTTTCCCCAAGGGGGAGATCTACAACCTGCTGACCACCCGCCCGGAGGATATGAAAAATGAAACGAAAACCGAGTAAACCACGACCGGAGCCCTGGGCGCAGACAGGCCGCACTGACCCCGGGGGCGGGGCCGCCGATCCGGGCGGCTCTGCTTTTGGGGCTGGCTCTGAAAAGCAGGCCGGGGCAACGGCTGAGGGAACTTCGGGACAAAGTGTCCCGAAGTCTCCTAAGTCCAAATTCAGACAGAAAAGCCAGCAGGAACAGGCCGCCGCCAGCAAGCTCCGCATGGAAAAACAAGGGGAAAAGCTGGGGCCCACCGCTCCGAGCTTGTGGGCGAGTCCGGCCTGCGGTATGGCTCCCGGTTTGTAAAGCGCAAAATCCGGGAGCACCCGGCAAAAGCGGTGAGCCGGGCCGAGGCGAAGTTTATCAAGGCCAAGGCGGACTATCATTTCCACACCGCCGCCCAGGAGCACCCGGAGCTTGCGAAAAGCGCCCTCAAACGCTATTGGCAGAAACAGCGGCTGAGAAAGCAATACCAAAAGCAGGCAAGAGAGGCCGCCAAACATGGTACAAAGGCCGCCGGGAAAACTGCCGCCGCCACGGAAAAGCTGGCGGCAAAGGCGGCGGGCTTTGTGAAACGCCATCCCATCGGCTCCTTGATTGCCCTTGTCTGCGTCCTGCTTGTTTTTATGATGCAGTCCTGCTCGTCCTCGCTGGTAATGCTGGGAAATGCCGGAGCCGGGGCTATCGGGGCCAGCACCTACCCTTGCGAGGATGGGGATATGCTGGGGGCCGAGGCCGCCTACTGCGGTTTAGAGGCGGAGCTGGAGCGCTATCTTGATACCTACGAGGCCACCCACGATTATGACGAGTACCACTTTGATCTGGACGGGATCGAGCATGATCCCTATGTACTGCTTTCTATTTTGTGTTCGCTCCATGAGGGCCAGTGGACGCTCCCCCAGGTGGAGGGCACTCTGCAAACGCTCTTTGACCGCCAGTACATTCTCACCGAAGAAGTGGTGGTGGAGGTGCGCTACCGGACGGAAACCCGCACCGACAGCGAGGGCAACGATTACGATGTGGAGGTTCCCTACAATTATTACATCTGCTATGTCACGCTGGAAAATGCGGATTTATCCCATCTGCCCGTTTCCCTTATGGGCGAGGCTCAGCTATCCCGGTACGCCATCTATATGTCTACCCTTGGCAACCGCCCCGACCTGTTCCCCGACTCGCCCTATGTAAACAGATACATCACGGGCCAGCCCGGTGGCGGCTATGAGGTGCCCCCGGAATATCTGGACGATGAAACCTTTGCCGCCATACTGACCGAGGCCGAGAAATACATTGGCTACCCTTATGTGTGGGGCGGCTCCAGCCCGGCCACTTCCTTTGACTGCTCCGGCTTTGTGTCCTGGGTTATCAACCATTCGGGCTGGAATGTGGGCCGTCTGGGGGCACAGGGGCTTTACAACATCTGTACCCCGGTGGGCTCCCCCAGGCCCGGCGACCTTGTATTTTTCAAGGGCACCTACAATACCCCGGGCGTGAGCCATGTGGGGATTTATGTGGGGGACGGGCGGATGCTCCACTGTGGAGATCCCATCGGCTACGCAAATTTGAATACAAGCTACTGGCAGTCTCATTTCTACGCCTACGGGCGTTTACCATGATTGGAGGTATTTATGGCAACAGCGAAAAGCATGAAAATCCAGGCCGAGATTGATAAGGTCAAGGCCAAAATTTCCGAACAGCAGGCCCGGCTCAAGGAGCTGGAACAAAAGAAACTGGAGGCGGAAAACAGCGAGATCGTGGACATCGTGCGGGGCATGAGCATCCCCCTTGACCAGCTCCCGCTCCTGTTTGAAAAGCTGAAAGGCGGCGCTTTGGGACAAAGTGTCCCGAAGTTGGAGCCCGCCCAGACTGTGGAAAAGGAGGAAAACTAATCTATGAAACGATTTCAAATTTTGACAGCGGCGTTTTGCGCCGCTGTTCTTTTATGCGGATTGAGCACAACGGCCTATGCCGGGGGCGGCGAGGAATGGGAGGGACTTGACCCGGCGGAGCCCGCCGCCACGGAGGAGCCTGCCGAGCCCACGGTCACGCCGGGCGAGGGGTTTTCCGAGGAGGGAAACCTTGTGACCCGTGATCTCCTTTATGACGAGCACACCAACAAGCAGTTTATCACCGTCCAGGCCAGGGGCGGGGCTACCTTTTACCTTGTCATCGACTATGACAAGCCCGTGGACGAGGAGGGCGAGCAGTATGAAACCTACTTTTTGAACATGGTGGACGAGGCCGACCTGCTGGCCGCTGCCGAGGCAGCGGGGGCGGAGGCGGCGGTCTGCTCCTGCGCTGAGAAATGTGCGGCGGGGGCCGTCAATACCGACTGCCCGGTTTGTTCTGTAAATATGGGGAAATGCGTGGGGGCGGAGCCGGAGCCAGTGGCTGACCCGGTGGAGGAGCCAGAGCCCGAGCCGGAGAAAAAGGGCAACGCTGGGATGCTCCTTATCATTCTGGCCCTTGCGGTAATCGGCGGCGGGGCCGGCTGGTACTTTAAGATTTGCCGACCCAAACAGGAAAAGGCCGCCGGGCCCGAGGAGGACTACGGGGACGAGCTGGAGGACTATGACGGCGGGGACGATATGCCGCCCTGGGATGAGGACGAACCCGAGGAAATGGAGGACGAGGAATGAATTTTACAAACAGCCCCTTTGAACGAATGATGAAAGAACGCCCCCGGCCGCAGGCCCCTACTGTGAGCAGGCCGCCCGGCGGCTCCGCCTGCCGTGGCTGTACCTACTGGCGGGGTATCCGGTGCGTGTCTTGCTATAAGGAACTTTTGAAGTCCCCGGCAGGCGGGAGGTGAGGCTGTGGGCCGTGAGCTGACCCGGAAGGAAAAGGCGGCCATCCGCTCCCTTGTGGTGAAATGGTGCGCCAACTATGACCGGGAATATGGATGCCTGCCGCTGGAGTGCGAGTGCTATATGTTCGGCAAATGCTGGACAGGGAGCTTTTGCCGCTATTTCCGGGAGGCCGTCCTGCCCCTTGATCCGGCGCTGGAGGCGGCCCTTTTGACCGAGGGCCCCAGGCCGGATTTCAAGCTCTGCCCGGTATGCGGCGGGGCCGTGGCCCCGGACAGGCGGCAGGCGTACTGTTCGGAGGCGTGCGCCTTAAAAGCCCACCGCCGCCAACAGCGGGAATATATGCGGAAAAAGCGGGGCCGGACTGTTGACAATTAGGCCCTTGAAAATCCGCTTGTAGCAAGGCTTTTACAGGCCCTTTTAGGGGCGGGCAATAGGATTCTATGTCCCGCTCTCCAAAGGCCGAAATGCTGTCAACATCTATCCGCTGGGACTTTGGGACAAAGTGTCCCGAAGTTCCGGCCTAAAAGGAGGTGCAAGATTGGAAGAAAATCAAGGCTATGTAATCCGGCAGTCTGTTTTATTTGACAATGGCCGGGGCTTTGTGCTGGCCGAAAGCCAGACCGCTCCGGCCCCTTTTGTCACATGGCAGTTTACGGAGGAACAGGGCCGCCGTGATTATTATTGGGGCCACTACCATACCGACAAGGGGATTGCTGAAGAAGATTATTCCTCCCGTGTTTCCGATTACCAGAGGCGCTATGGGGTGCGGGAGGTCAAACGCCCGATTGCCGAGCAGATGCGGGAGGCCGGAACGCTGGCAAAGGAAAAAGCTCTGGATAAGGTGCTGGAGCCGCCCAGCCCCAGCCGTGGCCGGGAACGGGAGGAACGATGAAAAGGCGCCGCCGCCCTGTCCATCTCCATGTGATGGTATCCGAGGAAGAGCAGGCGCTGATCCGGGAACGCATGGATGAGGCGGGCATCCGCAATATGGGGGCCTATATGCGGAAAATGGCCCTCAACGGGTATGTGCTCCATGTTGACCTCTCGCCCGTCCGGGAGCTGGTATCGCTCCAGAGACGGTGCTCAAACAATCTCAACCAAGTGGCGATCCAGGCCAACACTTACGGCGGGATTTATCCCGAGGAAATCGCCGCTCTGAAAAAGGACTATGAGGCCCTGTGGGGGCCGCTGTCCGATCTGTTAAAAAAGCTCGCCGCCGTGGTGGAGCTCTAATCTCTCCGGGGAGTGGCGTATGCCGCTCCCCGACTTTCCCTATTGTTGTAATTATGATATACTAAAAAACAACGCCTTATAAATTTTATGGAAATGAGAGGAACTGTTGTAATAATCATAATTATGAAATAGGAAGGAGTCTTAGTAATGAATAAATTTAATAACGAGGCCTATCGTGCGTTGGTAGGTGACCTGATAAATGATGCTTTTTACCTTGAAGGAGCATCTCGCAGGGGTGTCATTGCAAAAATCAGACAATATGCAGAAGTGATTGTAAGAAAAATTTTAGATTTATCTCCAAATGATACAGTTGAATTAGGTAACGGGAAACTTCAACATAAAATTAGTGAAAGAAATAATCCACTATAAATGAGCAAATTTAAAAAATTGCACAATAAGCCTATGCCACTAAAGCTTT
>SRZB01000066.1 GCA_004793585.1 Hominisplanchenecus murintestinalis
GAATAGCCACCCTTCCCTGCTTTTTTATTCCTGAAAATCTTTACTCCTTCAGCTCCGGCAGCCCCGCCACTGATGTAAGCACCTGCAGGATTCAAAGAGAGCGGTTACTCGTCCTCTCCGTCATTTTCCTTAATATCCCCCGCCTGCTGCTCCCCCATCTCTTCCACCTGGGATTTGATGTTCTGGATCAGCGGCGTCAAGAATGCGGGGATTGGTACTCCCATGTCTTTTATATTCTCAAGGATGCTGATAATCTCATTGCATATAATCCACAGGGCTACGATGCAGGCCACCAGGAACGTAAACGGCAGCCCTATCCCTACGGTTGCTGAAGCATACAGCAATAGCTGGTCTATGATAGCCCCTACAACCACCAAAAGCCACATACACACTTTTTTGCGGATGCCCCGCAGCCCTTTGTACGATGTAATCTCCTGCCCCCTGCGGTCAGATGCCATAAGCCCCGTGATATAGTCAATCACGTTGCAGGACACCATGAGGACGACCGGAATCGCCAGAATCCCAAGAAGGGATGTTAAAAATCCAAACGCTGCCGAAAAGACAGCTTTTATATGATTTGCGTTCATGTTTCTTTCCTTTCCCCGGCACCTTGCCGGAATAAAAAACAGCCCCCGGAAAATGAGTGCCGTGATACGTTTCTATTAGTTTTGATAACGTTTTTATTGATTTCGTTCCGTTTCCAGTCCAGCTAAAACACTTCTCTGTCCTTACGGTTTATCCCTGATTCGCACGTCACACCCTCCCTGTCAATCAACTAAACACTGCCGTACAGTTTACGCTCATGCCGTTTGATGTAGTTCCTGTAACTGTTACATTACCGCTTTTATGCCCTAAGATATTTACGTATATACTACCTGTTATATTATCCCTTGTTCTAATATAGTGGCCCGTCACACTGGCTATCGTGGTATTGCTGCTCGTCCAGGTAATATCGTCTGTTGCCTTCTCCAATATCTCCTTGGATACCAGCCCAGAAGAATCTATGCTCAAACTGCAGATAAAAGTTATTGTCTGACCTGCCTGGCCATTAATTGGAGGCTTACTTAGCAATCTGAACTCCACAGGCACGGCGTAAATTTTTAGCTCCAAGCGTGAGACCCTTTCTTCCAGACTTTCCAGACGCCCAGGCACATCCCCCAGCCCGATATCTTCTTTTGTAATATCAACAAATCCTCTCCTGTAAATACTTTCCGCACTGCCCTTAACGCCAGCTACTAGTGTTCCTGACAGACAATCCCAATACCCGTCTGCCGTGTAATACACGTTCGTCCCTGCTGGATATGTATAGCCCGCGCCCTCTTTAAAGGTGTTGTCTGTGGTAAAGTCGTCCATAATGTTATACATATACCCCGCTTGCCTTGTCACCACGGGAAGCTGGGCAAATGCGATAGTCCCCATCGGGAGAAGCGCGCCCTCCAGCCCCTGGGATATCCTTTTTGCCTGCTCGTAGTAATATTGCGAGCTGTCTACATTTTCATTCGGTCTAACGCCTGTGCCCCCATGAGCATAGCTCTCTGACAGCTTTCTGAAATTTTCCGACTCGTCCGCGCTTGATGAAGCTTCATCTGCGCTCACGGATGCGGCTTCTGCTTCCTGCGCCGCTGTTGTGGCACTTGCGGCGGCGGCATCCGCAGAGCCTGATGCTTCCTGCGCTTTCGAAACGGCAGTATCCTTATATTCTTCCGCTTCGTCGGCCAGCCCTTCCATATAGGCTTTTATTTCGTTAAATGTTACTTCATACAGCTCCCGTATATCTTCCGTTGCTTCCTCTATCTGCGCCTTGAAATCCTCATATGTACCCATACGTTTCACTATCCCGGCGCGAAAGCACATCCATACAATCTGGTTGGATGTTTCGGAATCTATAGACACAGCCCATTCACCGGGCAGCATCTTCTGTGGGTCGAAATCAGCTTTTAACCCGCGTCTCATTTGGATTGCCATTGTTTTTTCATCCCCCTCTGCGTTATTTCCTTAGCTTACTTCAAGTTCTCCCCCGTCATCGCCGCCCCCGTTGCCGTTACCCCCGCTACTTCCATTTCGGGGGATTTTCACAACCTCGCCTTCTTTATTTATCCCAAGCAGCCACGTTACCGTATCATCCTCGCCGATTCCTACAAGTTTTAAATTCTCCGCACGTAAATCGTTTGTTTCGATTGAATCGAGTTCAATTTTTGTGCTGTACGATGGTTCAAATTGCACCATGTCATCTTTATAATAATTATATTTTACTTCGCTATCATCGAATGATACCCCCTCTCCGCTTATTATAATTTTATAAACTCCAGAGTGAGGATATTGAGCCACTGATTCCTGAACCAATGTATTTCCCTCGGCTGTCATTCCCCCAAATGTACCTGTTGCGGCTTGTAATGCCCCTTTGAATGTGCCAGATGCTGCTTCCAGTTCCCCTGAAAATGTGCCTCCTGCCGCCTCCAGATTTCCTTTAAACGTCCCCGTTGCCGCTTCCAGCCTTCCCGAGAAAGTCCCCTTCGTAGCAGTGATGCCGTTTATATCACATTGGACAACCACATTCCCAGCGGCATCCTTGACGAGCATAACGCCGCCTTTCCCGTCATCACCGCCCAGTATCAGCTCCCCGCCGCGTGCCCATGTAAAATTAATCCCGATAACAGAAAGGATATTCAATACCGCATTCCCGCTGCTGTCAAACCCTGCTTTCCATAAGGTTGTAGAATCTTCCCCTGTATAGTCCCGGGTAACAAAAAAACCGTCTATCCCTGATTTATACACCACTTTTGACTCTGCCAGCTTTGGCTTGTCATGCCTGTATGCAAGTATGGAACCGTCTTTTTGAGCTACTGTCGTAGAGTAGAACCCCATCGTATTCGCGGCCAGCTGGTTCATCTGCTGGACGGCGATGTCATACGCTGAAAGCTTTATATCTACCTCGTCCCTCGCTTTTGCCAGTATCTTTGTGACCGCCCCATATTTCGTATAGTTCTTTTCCGTGGGTGTCTCCGCACTGCATTCGACTTTCTGCATCCCTCCCATAGTAAAGGTTGTATTTGTGATTACCGTCCTGTAGGTGCGCTGCCTCCTGTCTGTTACCAAAGCCGCATCCCCCGCTTCGATGCACGGATCTGACTGCACCATAATACTCAATGGCCGGAATATGCTCCCTGCCAGCTTCTGCCCTACATGCCTTGCTACCTGCTGCACTGCGCCTTCTTGTATCAGGGGATTTTCTGATATCTCCAGGACATAGCCCTCCGTGCCATATAAACAGCTTTCTGCGCCTTCCTCCTGCTTTTCAACAGACACGAGCACTCCTGTAATCGTAATGTCGTCCGTATTTATGGTCTGGCTTCCCAAATGGTAGAAATGGTGGTAGCCCGCTGCATCCCGGAACGTCCCGCAGTCGTGGCTATCCCCCGAAGAATAATCAGTGAAATTTCCCCCGCTTAATGTGTCCCCTGTTTCGTAAGGGCGTGCTGTCCCAGTGAAATCCCCGCCATCTATTCCGTCTGGCAGGCACTCCAGGTCATACCAGCCAAATTCCAGCCTGTCCATATGGTTGACTTTTACATAACAGCCCATAATCTGTGCGCAGTAGGAAATAATATCTCGGTATGTCAACGTCTCGCTGTCCGGGCGCTTCCTGACGGTATATCCTCCCATTTCTATGCTTCCTGCATCATATGCCACAGAACAGGCGTTGCAGGCGTCCTGGACAATCTGAAGCAGGCTTGCGGGATAGGATAGCATGCTCCCGCTGTAAGGGCTGTCAAAAAACAGCATGCTGTCATATGCCTTTACCAAAATAACTAAATCCTGTGCTTTTGCTTCTACCACGCGGTAGTATCCTTTCTGCAGGTATTCCCACGTCCCATCCTCCAGCATAAGCCCAACTTGCGCTACAATATCTGCCCCTTCAAAATCATATCTGTCAAACTTCCCATCCTCATTATTCAGGACTGCCGAATACTCCTTGATAACTGCAGCTCCGACTTCAAATTTCCCAGGGCTGGATGTAGCCTCGTCGATGCTGTAAGACACGAAATCCTCTATGTCTAGCCCCAGCGTTGTCCCATCCCGGAATGTAATCCTATCAGCAATGCCGAACTGCCTGTTCCCCTGCACCGCCCTTCTATACTTCGTGCTTGTATGAATCATATTCTCACCTCTGTATGATATCTACGGATACACTCCTGTACCAGAAGTTCCCGTCATCCAGCCAGCCCATATATTCTTTACTCAGTGTCCCCCGGTAAGTGTCTATCGTTATGTCTATCCCGTCATCCCGAAACGTGATTGGAAAAAAGCCTGCTATCAGATGCTTTTTTATAAGCTGTACTTCTGATTCTGTCAGAAAGCCCCATTTAATAGACAGGTTCTTTTTTTCTGCCACCACGTCCCCAATCATATAACCTGCCAGCGTCCGCTTTGTATCTGACGTCCAGATAATTTCATCTGACACGGAAAGCGAAACCGGGGACGGCAGCACCGTCCCCCCGGCTTTTAATATCTCTCCATCTTTCATGCCGCCCCTCCTTTATATAACTACATTGACTGTATTGAACCGCCTGTCAACCCCTGTCTGCGCCATTCGCTCAAGTGTGGCTATCTGCGCCCCATCTAGATTAAACCCTACGGATGACAGCGCCGACACAATCCGCATCGCCGCACTGTTGACCAATGGCTCCAGCTCTTCTTTTGTCACGCCTGGGCGTACAGAATTTACGGCAGCATCTACCATTGCCTGCATCTTATCCTCCGGCGCAACTACTTCTCCCTGGTGGCGGTTATCACCAATCATGGCAAGCTGTGGGGTATTCCTCTCCACAAAACCGCCTTTTGCAAGATACGGTATCTGCGGCGCCGTCCATGTTGGCAAATCAAAGCCCAACGTACTGCCGCCAATCCCCGGAACCCAGTCCGGTATATCAACCGAAATAGTATTTAATGCATTGACGACACCATTTACCATCCATTCTACACCGCCCAGTAGCCCATTAATAAGGTCAATAATCAAGTTAATCGGGGCTTTTACAATACCTACAAAGGAATCCCATACACCCTTAAATATTTTCTTAACCCCGCCCCAGGCTTTTTCCCAGTTACCCGTAAAAACCCCGGAAATAAACTCAACCACTCCCTCAAGCGCTTTTATTAGCCCTTTCACTACATCCGCAATGCCTCCGAAAACATCCAAGAACCTGGTGCCAATCCACTGCAGGACGGGGGCTATAGCCGGCATTATCTGCTGGGCTATCCAGTTTATTACTGGCTGGAGCACCGTCTCCCAGACATTCTTAATGAGTTCCGCTACATCCCCGACCAGATCAATGATTGCATCCAGGCACGGCTGTACATGCATCTGCCATACTTCCGTGAATTTCTGCGACAGATTGTCCAGGACGGGGGCAATATACTCATTGTATCCGTCTAGGAGCGTCTTTACTACTTCCCCAAGCCCATCCCTGAAAGAGTCAAACATGGGCTTGATATATGCGTCATACATTTTCCCTATCCGTGTAAAGGTTTTCTTGATTGAATCATGCAGGGTTGCAGCCAGCTCGCTGATTGGTCCCAGAGTATTTTGCAGTGCTTCCTTTATCCCATCTGCATTATCTGTAAACGGCCCTGTAATGGTACTGATGATATCCCTCGCGAATTTCAGGGCAAGTTCCATCACACCCAGAAAACCATCTGTAAATATACCTATGATATCTGCGGTAATCTGCTGTGCCTCTTCCCCTGCAAAAACAGACAGGATATCGGCAAACGCCAGTTTCACATCCCCGACTAAATTTAAGATTTCCGCTGATACATTGAAAATCCCTACCAGCTTCTCCTTGATGTATTCCTTATTCTGGTCTATATAAGCACTGATGCCGCCCAAAAGGTTTGTGGCAATCGTCGTCCCTATGCTCAGGGATGCATATGCCGATTTCAAAAACTCCGTTGTAATGCTTTCCGACAGCCCGCGCACACCTCCTAATACATCGGAAGATGTGAGAATATCCGAAATCCCCTGAAAAATCTGCTGTACATATTCCAGCACGTTCCCCCAGGAATCAAACAGCCCTGACACTGCATTGCTCAGCCATTTTTTATTTTTTTCCAGACTGTCAGCGATGCCTGCTATAATTGCCTCCCCCCATTTCACCGCAATGCGGGCGATGGAGCCTGTTGCCACTCCCAGAGTCTTTGCAAGTCTATTTGTCAGTTTTTTTGCCGCCGCTGTTATTTTGGGGTCTGTAAATATATCCTTGAGCGCCTTTCCAACCCGCTGACACTCCTTGATAAGCCCCTCAAAATCAGTATCGCCAAATCCCAAAGCAAAACCTTTTTCAAACAGTCCTGCAAGCTCTTTGAACCTGTCCAGGATGCCGCCGAGCTTTGCGTCCATCCCGTCAAGGAACGTTTCGCCCTGGGCAAGCCCGCCAAAATCCATACCCTTAAAATTGGCATCCGCCGAATCATCCGAAACTGATTTATCATCTTCCAGGCGGTTGATTTTATCAAACCCCATCAGGTTTTTCATTTCCTTCGACGCTTTCTTTGCCGCCGTTCCGACATCCCCTGTGTTATCCGCCAGGTTTTCTGCCGAATCAGCCGCGTCCCCAAGCCCCTTACTGGCGGCATCCGCATCCGACGCCACGGTACCTACCCCGCCTGACGCTTTGTTTCCTGTCAGAAGTTCAGTAAACGACTTAAAAGCCTCTGCCAGGACTGAAAGTTTCCCAACCAGGGTATTTATTAATTTGAGTACCGGGGTAAATATATTAATCAGCCCCTGCCCGGTGGATGCTTTCAGGCTGTCAAACTGCAGGGACAGTATTTTCACCTGGTTCGCCCATCCACCAGAAGTCCGGGCAAAATCCCCCTGCGCTGCTGAAAGCTGTTCGCTCACGAACTGGTATCGGAGCGCAACTTTCTCAGCTTCTGACATTTTATCTGTCGTTTTCCCGAACCCATTTGCCAGCGCATAGCTGTCCAATGCTGTCTGGGTCATAACGACACCCAGGTCTTTCAGCGATTCTGTCTCCCCTGTGAATACAGATTTCAACTTTGTATACGCCTCATCCTGGGATAAGTTATAGAAAGAGGCCACATCGCCTGATAAACCTGTCAGAGCCGCGCCCATGCCATACGCCTGCTGCTCTGTAAACCCGAACGCCTTCGCCATAGAACCAAAAGTTCCAACATACTGTTTCGCCATAGTTTCCGACAGCCCGAAGGAAGATGCGGCAGATTTTGCAAAGCTGTCTACCTTTTCAGACATTGCCGGGAATGTAACATCTACCACATTTTGTACTTCTGCCAAGTCCGAGCCCAAATCCAGGCATTCCTTCCCAAAATCCACAAGTTTCTTAACCGCAAAAGCTCCTGCCAGGGCTTTTCCTGCACTTTTCGCCATGCCTGTAATTCCAGACATCTGTCTTTGGAATCCTTGTGTATTTGCAACCAGGTCAAGTCCTATCTGCCCTACGCTGTTTCCCGGCATCTTCCTCACCTCCCTGCCATCTGGATAAACGACTGCTTCAGTCCTTCGAGCACCTTGTCCATGTCGGGTCCCGATACCCTCTGCGCTTTCTTCCGTAGCCACCTGTTCCGTATCCGCCTCTGCTCTTTCGTGAAACGCTTTAGCGTCCTCTTATCTGTCTCAGAGCGTATCGCAACTATGCGTCCGAGCGGCGTGTCCGGGCCAATTCCTGAGAGGAGCTGCTTAAACTCTTCCCATTGCATTTCCGCTATTTCTTTCGAAAGCCGTATCCCATACTGCGTCTGGAATGAAGATACAATTAAATCATAATCATCAATCAGGTCGTAGTATGGGTCGCAGCTTCCCCCGGTTCTTCCCCGTCCTCTCCGGTAATCAGTGTAATTGCACCTTTTACGACAGTCTTGAAATCCTGGAAATTCAGGTGCATTTTGTCAATTGCTTTTCTGGATTCATCCGGGAACAGCAGCTTATACATAGCAACGACCTGTTTCGGCCCCGGATCGTCGCTCAGGGTATCCATAACTTTCAGGGCGGTCGCCGCATCCGCATGCACTTCCAGTTCCTTCCCTTTGATTACCAGTGACGGGTTCCCGTCAAAGCTCAGTTTCTCTGTGATATCTACTTTCTTCGCCATATTGCCCTCCTGCTAAAATCTTGTTACTCCTGCCCCGGCAGAATAATTTCCGGTTTTCCATTGCTCATTACTTCAAATTCCAGAGGTGCTACCGCCGTGGAATCACCCGCGCCGATATTTGTTACGTTAAAAACCGCCGACGCAAATTTTACTACCGTACCATCAGGGAAAGTCCAATGGAAATCCCTTTCCACGCTCCGCCCGTTTTTCCAGGCAAGAGCCGCCACGGCATCATTCCCCGCATCACCTACATTCCGTTTTGCCGTCACAGAAATCGTTACCGATTTCGCTGTCATTAGCCTGCGTGTCCAGCCCTTCTGGTCAAACGGTGTCCACTCCTCTACACCATTGTCAAATGACACGCCGAACGTCTCACAATCAGCAATCCCTTTCATGGACGCTGCGGACGCCCCTGAATCTGAGGTGTCAACCTGAAACTGGTTTTCATAACATGGGTATACGCCTGTTACTTCATTCATGCTTCTCATCATTCCTTTCTTTTTCGTAAATGACAGCCGCCTCAAGAACCATTTCGTAGATTCCGGCATCATCCGTACCGACATCCTGCAATTCGTAAAGCGGCTGTATAAATTTAATTTTTGCATTATTCACAATTACTTCCCTTGCCCCCCTGACGGCATCAAATAAGGCCGATGCAGCCTTTTCTGTATCTCTTGGGGATTTGTTCCAGTGAACCAGGAAAGTCACGTATTTTGTCCCGTAGGACTGCATCGCGGCGCCTCCTATAGCTGTCTCATGCTGGTGTGTGTGCTTGCTGTTGTATACGCCTATTGCCTTATCCTGCTTACTGTCCAACTTTCCCATGTAAACGTACTCCGCAATGCCCAGGGAAGCAATGAAATCCCTTACGTCTGATAACATCATAGTGCGGCCAGCCTCCTGTATATCTTTTTGTATGCGTCGCGGCAGAAATCGGCAGAAACCCCATCAATCCAGGGCTCATACCATTTTCCCTGCGCAAAAGCATTTTCATATGTCTGGAAATTATATTCAGGATGGAAATACAGGCGGCGCGCATACGGAGTACTTGTCGCAATGGTCACCCTCCCATCCGACGACCTGGAGTAGTCTACAAAAGTACTTTCGTTTTGCATCGCGCCTGTATCCCTCGGCATAATCTCTGCCTGTACAACTTCCGTGTGCAAGGCCTCTGCCGTCTGCTCCAGCGCTGTTACCTGCGCCTGTGTAAGTTTCCGAATCTTCGGGATATTCAGTTTAACTACCGAATTTACTTTTATCATACCAGAAGCACCTCCGTATAATTAACGCTTCCGTCAGGGTTGCGGGCTTTCATTCCCTGCTGCACCCTTCGTACCACTCCGAATACTTCGGCCGTCCCTCCGGAAATCACTGGAAGTTCCGGGCAGATATCCCCAGGAAATAATACACTTCCTGTAATCTCCACCATCTTTTTCTCTGGTGTCAGGATAGTCTTAGCTTTGTCCTGGTAATTGCATTTTCCTGAATAGCATATCGGTTCAAACGGCTCTCCGTACTCATTCAGCCCCTCATGCTCCAGCTCCAGCCTGATTTCCGTTCTACATAATTTCTTCGGTACAAGGCACGGGTATCTCATAGCATCACCTCGCTAACCGGCAGCAGAGCCCCGTCTGGGAAAGCAGTGAATATACAGACCGTTCCATGGCAATCCCTTTATCCGTAAATACATTCCACGAGCTTCCGAACTGTGCCGATACCCCATTGATGCTGTAGCTGGACAGGACGCTGCTGATTTCATCTGCGTTCTCATATTCAAACTCCGCCTGCAGGCACACTACTTCCTGTACTGTCTCTTTCTGGAAAGGCGTCAGGTTCTGGAAGCCCCGCCCGACAATCCGGTTAAATGTCAGGGAATCAATATGCCTGGAAGCCTGCCGCAGCCATACCGAAAGCTCTTCTTCCGGTATGGCTGAACCGGGACGGAGCTGCTTATAATCATCTGGTATTACATATGGTCCGTAGGGCATATCAGGCACCTTCCCTTTTCCTCGCTTTTTTAGGCGGCTGTACAGCTTCTCCGCTCTCCTGGATAGATGCTTCCCCGCCAAGAATCTCCGCCACCTGCTTCCTTAATTTCTCATTCTCTTCCTGTAGCGCAATATGTTCACTATACGGCACGGTTTTTCCCCGCCCATAAGCGATTGTTGTCCCAGTTTCATCCAGGATGTCAAATCCCCTATCTTGATACGCTTTTTTCTGCGTATCATCAATCGTATATTCCTTATTTCCTTTTACAGCCCTCATATTCTGCCTCCTTATGCTGATACATTCATGGCGCACCCTTCCACTTTCTTCTCCAGCAGGAAAAGGTCTCCGAAACTGCGGTTCTGGTACAGGTAACCGTCTGCCGTCCGGCTGTCCGTGCCCGGCGTAAACAGTTTGATATAGCTGTATTTATCGCGGCACACCACACAGCTTGTATGGATCAGTATCCAGTTAATCTGTTTTGCGTCATCCACAGCCACGCACCCTTCCGTAAAATCATATTTGGTTTTCATACGCGCTGCTGGAACCATCTTGATTTCCACATCATCCAGGCTGTGCACCTTACGGTTGATCGTGGACGGGGTTGTGACTGTCATGATGCGCTGGAGCCCTTCTGCCTCCTTCACAATCTTCCTCATAGTCGGCGTCACATAAAGAATCCTACCTTCCTCCGGCACACCTGCTTCATCCATAAGCGCCATTTCCCCATCAAACACTTCCAGAAAATTCGCCGCAGTCACAACAGTATTATCAATACGGCCGGAATATGCCGTAAGCTCTGCATGGAGTTTTGAAAAACGGTAAGAGTCCTTTTCAGGAATCGCCTGTTCCGTTTCAAATGTGTTCTGGATATTTGCCACCGACAACGTAAGATTTGTTTCATCAATGTCCATCGGATCGATCCAGAATTCCACATCCCTGTCATGCTCCAGTTTCTTCGCCTCCCAGTCATTCCCGAGCGTCCCGGCGTTGAATCCCGGCGTCCTGGTATGGTCTTTGTACCCGCTTACTGTCATCCTGGGGAGCTTTATCGTCTGCGCATTGATGAATTTCACCGTGTAGCGACACGTTGTCGCATATAAACTCTGCGTGGGAAAAATCCTGCAAAGA
>SRZB01000067.1 GCA_004793585.1 Hominisplanchenecus murintestinalis
CGGAGGGGTATGTGTGGTACAGCGGCAAGGGCATCTCCATTGACCGTGACGGCATTTCCACCGAACACGACCTTGTTTTGAGCTGGTCGAAAGCGGAAAAACGCCTACGGGAGCTTGTTAAGGATAACCGCTACCTCAATCCCAAAGAGAAAGACCACTATGCCGACTATCTGGAAAGCGTGTCTGCCCCGCAATATGAAATCGATACCCAGAGGAAACTGGCAAGGCAGCGTTTCATTGAGGAAAAAAGGGAGCTACCCCCTGCGGACAAGCGGGACACGCTCGCCCTGCGGCTCTCCGATTTTATCCATGACTTGGACGGCTATGAGAAAGATTTGTTGGGCGTGATTGGATGCAGTGATTTTGCGGATATGCCCGCCGACCTTATGGAACAGACATTGCAGCATCCCGACAACGTGCAGGAGCTTTTAGACTTTCTCTCGCTTGTGCAGAAAAAGACGACCAGCGTTTACAGCCGCAGCAATGCATGGCGTTTCTCGCAGGAGCTTACGGAGTTGTACCCTCTCCGCTACCTCTACCATGAGGGCGACGTGGTGTATATCGGGGCGGACAAATATGAGGTCATAGCCTTTGATGAGAACGCCGTGTCTTTACGAAATGCGGAGTTTCCGTTGTTCGGAAAGGAGTTCAGCCGAGCCGACTTTGAAGAAAAACTAAAGGAGAACCCTGCAAACGACCATCTGAAAACGGTCATTACCGAGAGCCAGAAAACAGAAACACTTGCCGAGGAAAAACCCGACAGCATTACCCTTTCAATCGGTTTCTCCGAGCATCCCGCCTTTTATGACAGGGAGCTGAACGACCGATTTACGGATTTGAGTTTCGCTCTGGGAAATAAACTGCTCGGCATTCTGGACGAAAAACAGCATCGGGAAAGGGAGAATGAGGATAACCATGTTGGCTGGTATCATAAGACCGATTTTGAAATCCATGCCGTCACCGGCGGCGAGGAATTTAACTATGAGGGGAGGTTTGACATCGGCGACGGCGAGGGGGATTTAATCGCCCATATCCGAAATTTTTATGAATATTCCCTCTCCCCCGACTGCCCGTTTATCCCAGAATGGAAACGGCAGGGGGAAGATTACTACCGAAAGAAAATGGAATCCCTGCGTCTGGGGCATGACGTGTTTATCCCGTTCTTAGAGAGGAACACCGAGCTGACCCCAGAGGATGAAAAGCAGCTTGGCGAGATAATGTCCTTTGAAAATGAATGGTTTGTATCTGCTGAAAAGGAAAAAACCTTTGCCACAGACAGGGAGATAGATATTCTGCATGATGTTCTCTCCCAGATGAAAATGGATGATATAGGGCTTTCTTACGAAGATGGAGTGATTGTTGCACGGAGTGCAGGCGATAAATGGCAGGGGGCAGGTTTCTATCACTTCTTAGTAGACGAAGCCATGAATTTTGACGGGAATGGCAATTTATCTGGAATGGAACTGGATGCAGATACGCTTGCCGACTTCAAGCGGCTTGCCGAGCATAATGGCGTGGAAATGCCCATGAGCCACAGCATACGGGACGAAGAAGAATTGCCCCATTACACGGTAGAGCAGACTTCTGACGCTTTTGCCGACCCGTTTATCATACGGAATAATGAAGCCCCAGAGGACAGTGCCGACCGATACTACGACGTAGGCGACATCTACCAGACCTTTGAAACCGAGGAAGAAGCACAGGAATACGCCGACACCTTAAACAGTGCAGAGCATATCACGGAGCTATTTGCAGCGAAAGATGCGGAGCGTGAGGAACAGCAGAAATCAGAGTCTGCCCCGTCTGGGACAGACAGAAAGCAGGATAATTCTGACCTTATCGGAAAGGAAATTTCCATTGACAACCGCCGCTACCTTATCGAGAGCATCGGGAAAATCAGCGGCGACGTTTCCATGCGTGACATCACATTTCAGAACAGCGTGGGCTTCCCGATAAACCGTGTGGAGAAAGGCGGCTATGTCCGCAGGATTTTAGAGCAGGCAGAAAAAGAACCACAGCCCGAAGAAAAATCAGAATCTCCCGCAAAGCCAACCACGGAAACCGTGGCGGAATACCCCGCCGTGGAGAACGGGCTTCCCTACGACATTGTGGTGGAGAAGATACGCTTTGATGAGCCAGAGCATGGGCAGCCGAGAAAAACGCCCGCCCCTGCCCTCTCTGCCGACCGCCGCAACTACCGCATTACCGATGATAATTTAGGCGTTGGCGGCGCAAAAGAGAAGTTCCGCAACAACATGTCCGCAATAAGGCTTCTCCACGACCTTCAGATAGAAAACCGCCTTGCCATGCCCGAAGAACAGGAAACCCTTGCAAAGTATGTCGGGTGGGGCGGTCTGTCGATGGCGTTTGATAGCAATAATGCGGCATGGGAGAACGAATATAAGGAATTAAAATCAGCTCTCTCCGACGAGGAATACCATGCCGCTATGGAATCCACGCTGACCGCATTTTATACGCCGCCTGTTGTCATCAAGGCAATGTACGAAGCACTTGACCGTCTGGGATTTTCACAGGGGAATATTTTAGAGCCGTCCTGCGGCACGGGAAATTTTTTAGGATTGCTGCCCGACAGCATGGAAAAATCAAAGCTGCACGGCATCGAGATTGACCCGTTATCGGGCAGGATTGCGAAACAGCTCTACCAGAAAGCCAGCATCGCCATTGAGGGATTTGAGGAAACAAAGCTCCCAGACAGCCATTTTGACGTGGTGCTTGGCAACATCCCGTTCGGGGAGTTCAAGGTCAACGACAGCCGCTACAATGCCCAGAAGTTCCTAATCCACGACTATTTTATCGCAAAGGCACTGGACAAAGTGCGCTCAGGCGGCGTTGTGATGTTCATCACCTCTAAGGGGACGATGGACAAAACAAGCCCAGAGGTGCGGAAGTATATCGCACGGAGAGCCGAGCTTTTAGGGGCGGTAAGGCTTCCCGACAACACGTTTCGGGCAAACGCAGGCACGGAGGTCACGAGCGACATCCTTATTTTACAGAAACGTGACCGCATAATAGAGATAGAGCCAGAGTGGGTACACCTCGACACAGACGAAAACGGCGTCACGATGAACAGCTACTTTGTCCAGCATCCAGAGATGGTGCTTGGCGAGATGAAGATGGAAAGCACAAGGTTCGGCATGGACAGTGCCTGCAAAGCCTACCCAGACGTGCCGCTTGCGGGGCTTCTCCATGAAGCCGTGCAGCGGATAAACGGCGAAATCACGGAGCAGGATGTTGGGATTGATGAAATTTCCGATGAGCGTGAGAAAGCCATCCCCGCCGACCCGAACGTGCGGAACTTCTCTTTTGCCCTCGTGGGCGGCAAGGTTTACTTCCGAGAGAATAATGAAATGACCCCCGCAAACGTGTCCATGACGGCAGAGAGCCGCATCAAGGGGCTGTTGGAAATCCGTGACTGCGTGAGGAAGCTCATCCAGTACCAGACCGACGACTGCCCAGAGGAAATGATAAAGACCGAGCAGGAAAACCTAAACCGATTATACGATGCCTTTACCAAAAAGTACGGTTTAATCAACAGCAGGGGGAACTACCTCGCTTTTGCGGCAGACGAGAGCTACTTCCTTTTATGCTCCCTGGAAGTGCTTGACGACGAGGGGAAATTCAAACGCAAGGCGGACATGTTCACGAAGCGGACGATAAAGCCCCACCGAGAAGTGACCTTTGTGGAAACCGCCAGCGAAGCCCTCGCCCTCTCCATCGGGGAGAAAGCCCGTGTCGATTTGGAGTATATGGCACGGCTTACTTGCAGGTCGGAGGAAGAAATCATCAAGGAATTGCAGGGAGTTATTTATAAAGTTCCATCTTCCGAGCCTGCAAGGTATGTGACCGCAGACGAGTATTTGTCGGGCAATGTGCGGGAGAAACTGAAAGTCGCAGAGATAGCGGCAAAGGCAGACCCAGAGCTTGCAGCCAACGTGGCAGCACTGGAAAAGGTCATCCCGAAAGACCTGCCCGCAAGCGAAATCTCCGTCCGTCTGGGTACGACGTGGATACCGCAGGAGGATATACAGAAGTTCATGGTGGAGCTTCTAACGCCGTCAAGCTATGCGGCGGGCAGGCTGCAAGTGCGCTACACGGCATATAACGGCGACTGGTTTATTGAGAATAAAAGTTCCGACGTGGGGAACGTCAAGGCGGACAGCACTTACGGCACGAAGCGGGCAAGTGCCTACCGCATCATGGAGGACACTTTGAATCTCCGTGACACCCGTATCTTTGACTATGTTTATGACGAACACAACAATAAGAAAGCGGTTCTGAACCATAAGGAAACCACGGCGGCGCAGGCAAAGCAGGAGGTGATAAAGCAGGCGTTTCAGGACTGGATTTGGAAAGACCCAGAGCGGAGAAACCGTCTTGTACGCTATTATAATGACACATTTAATTCTATCCGCCCCCGTGAATATGACGGAAGCCATATCACATTTGGCGGCATCAGCCCAGAGATTCAGCTAAGACCGCATCAAGTCAATGCGATTGCCCATATCCTTTACGGCGGCAACACGCTCCTTGCACACAAGGTAGGGGCGGGAAAAACCTTTGAGATGGTCGCCGCCGCACAGGAAAGCAAGCGGCTCGGCTTATGCCAGAAATCCATGTTTGTCGTGCCAAACCACCTTGTCGGGCAGTGGGCGTCGGAGTATTTAAGGCTCTATCCATCTGCCAACATCCTTGTCACGACCAAGCGGGATTTTGAAACGGGAAACCGAAAGAAGTTCTGCGGCAGGATTGCGACGGGGGCGTATGATGCGGTGATTATCGGGCATAGCCAGTTCGAGAAAATCCCCATCAGCGAGGAACGCCAGAGGGAACAGCTCATGCGCCAGCTTGACGATATAGAGATGGGGATAGACGATGTGCAGGCATCCCACGGGGAGCAGTTCACGGTCAAGCAGCTCATGAAAACGAGGAAAGCAATCAAGGCAAAGCTCGACAAGCTCAACGACACCAAGCGGAAAGACAGCGTGATAAACTTTGAGGAACTGGGCATAGACAGGCTCTTTATAGATGAGAGTCATTTTTACAAAAATCTTTACCTGTTTACAAAGATGCGGAACGTGGGCGGCATCGCCCAGACCGAAGCCCAGAAGTCGAGCGATTTGTTTATGAAATGCCGCTATCTGGACGAAATCACGGGCAGCCGTGGCGTGATTTTCGCAACGGGGACGCCCATCAGTAACTCAATGGTAGAAATGTATTCCGTGCAGAGGTATTTGCAGTATGACACGCTTGCGAGGAACGGATTGCAGCATTTTGACAGTTGGGCTTCCACGTTCGGAGAAACGGTTACGGCTCTGGAACTCGCCCCAGAGGGGACGAATTACCGAGCAAAGACGAGGTTTGCGAAGTTCTACAACCTGCCAGAGCTGATGCAGATGTTCCGTGAGGTTGCGGACATCCAGACCGCCGATATGCTAAAGCTCCCCGTGCCAAAGGTTAATTACCACAACATCAAGACCAAGCCGAGCCAAATCCAGACGGAAATGGTGGCGGGGCTTGCGAAGCGGGCAGAGAAAATCCGTGCAAGGATGGTAAAACCACAATTCGATAACATGCTCAAAGTGACAAACGACGGGCGGCAGCTTGCCCTAGACCAGAGATTGATTGACCCGATGCTGCCAGATGACCCGAACAGCAAAGTCAACGCCTGCGTGGAAAATATGTACCGCATCTGGGAGGAACACACTGACACAAAGGCGGCACAATTATTGTTCTGCGACCTCAGCACACCGAAAAATGACGGCATGTTCAACGTCTACGACGACATGAGGGAAAAATTGATACGGCGTGGCATCCCTGCGGAGCAGGTGCGTTTCATCCATGAAGCAAATACCGACGCACAGAAAAAAGAGCTGTTCGCAAAGGTAAGGAGCGGCGAGGTGCGTATATTGTTTGGCTCTACCCAGAAGATGGGTGCGGGTACAAACGTGCAGGACAGATTGATTGCCATTCATAACCTCGACTGCCCGTGGAAACCGTCGTGTTTAGAACAACGCCAAGGTCGTCTGGAACGTCAGGGCAATATGTTCCCAGAGGTTGAAGTTTACCGCTATGTGACGGAACAGACATTTGATGCGTACCTCTATCAGCTCGTCGAGGGAAAGCAGAAATTTATCAGCCAGATAATGACGAGCAAAAGCCCCGTCCGTTCTGCCGAGGATGTAGACGAAGTGGCTCTCTCCTTTGCGGAGGTAAAAATGCTGGCTACGGGCGACGAGCGTTTCAAGGAAAAAATGGATTTGGATATGCAGGTGGCGAAGCTGAAAGTCTTGAAGCAGAGCTATCTTTCCGAGCATTACGACCTTGAGGACAGGATACTGAAGCACTACCCGCAGGAGATTAAGGAGTATGAGGAACGCATTATTGGTTATGGAAATGATGCTAAGATTGCAAGCCAGCACAAGCCGCAGGGCGAGGACAAGTTCTGCCCGATGACCTTAAACGGCGTGACTTACAAAGAAAAGGCGGACGCAGGCGGGATGTTGCTTGCCATCTGCAAGGAAAACCCGCTGTCACAGCCGATAAAAATCGGCAGCTACCGTGGCTTTCAGATGGAGGTTTTCTATGATACCGTCAATGCCCACTATTGTCTGAACCTTTGCGGAATGAGGAAATATAAAGTAGATTTAGGAACGGATGCCCTCGGAAATCTTACTAGAATCGAGAATGAGATTGCCAAGCTCCCCGCCAGACTGGAAGCCGCCAAGACCAGAAAGGAGGAAACCACCGCACAGCTTGAAACCGCAAAAGAGGAAGTGAAGAAGCCGTTTGCCTTTGAAAATGAGCTGAAAGAAAAGACGGAGCGGCTGAACGCCCTCAATATCGAACTAAATCTGAATGAAAAAGACAAGTCTGTTATTGACGATGAGCCAGAGCAGAACGACGAGCAGCCAGAGAAGAAAAGTGCGGACAGGGAGCGTTAAATCCAGTTTGCACATTTGTACTGCTGATTTTGGGGTATTATAATAAGGACGATTAGTAAAATCGGAGGTGAGGAAGAATGTCGGATGCGTTCAGATTTGAAACCTTTGTAGACGCCCACAGCAATATCTTTAATGAATACCTCGGCTCTGTCATAGCGAAGCTGTCCAGAGAAAACGAGGAATACCGTGCCATAAGAGCCGAGATTGAGGGATTGTATGAGAAATATCCGAAAGTCTTAGGCGTGTTTGACACGGAAACAGCGGAGGAACTGACCGAGGAAGAATGTGCCGCACTGATTAAAGTGATGGAGCTTAGGAACAAACTTACGGACATGGAGATGCAGTCGGTCTATTTCCGTGGCTGCTATGACAGCGTGGGGTATCTGAAAAAGGCAGGGATTTTATAACGGACTGACCGAGAAAAAAGGCGGTGTTGGCGTGAGTGCTGATGCCGTCTTTTACATATGCAGTCATAAATTTGTTTATTATATGAGATTGCATAAATGTCTATGTGGTAGATTTTGCAACAAGGATATGATACAATCAGAAGAAAAAACGCAGATATGTATGAGGAGATTTATGAGAGAACAATTATTGCTTTTGATTAGAATTTCAAAGCCAGATTACAATAAAACTTTATATGAGGACTACAAATTATATATGAATCCGCAGATGGCATTTAAAAAGGATAATATGACAGCAGGTCAAAAAGACATAATGGAGGGAGCTATAACTAATATACCAAGCAAATTATTATATTCAACGGATGAAAAGAAAACATGGAAATTACTTGGTGATATTACGCTAATGCACAAAAATAATAATGCTTATATTTATTGTATGTATGGATTAAAATACGACGTTAAGTATTACAATGCCAAAAGTAATAAGTATTTTTATCCTATACCTTGGAGTTATATTGAACCATTATGGCAGGGTAATGGCACGGAAATGATAGTTATCATTAATACTTCCGAATTTATAAACAAATTTTTAAAAGCAGCAAAACAGAAAGGATTAGCACATTCTTATGGAAAAGTGCATTATGATTTAGAAGAAAAGTTGCAGGACAAGGAGTATCTTCATTTAGCTATGAATGATAGTTTTGAATCGGTTTATCATAAAATGGCTGATGGTTATGAATTACAGAAAGAGGTTCGATTTACCATTATATGTCCAGATAAACCAGACCATTATGAATTACAACTGGATAATGACCAGAAGTTGAAATTTACAACAATACCATTATCTTATGGAAAAAATATTGGTGTGGAGTTGTCGAATTTAGAGTTTGATGATACATTGGGACTTCCAGTAAGATTTTCATCTGACATTAAATATTATGAATCAGAATAGATATTTTTATATTTGAGAAGATTGAATATCTATACATAGCCGAGAGGTTTTCATTTACGAAAATCCCTCGGCTTATTTCATTTTCGGGAGGTGATTTTATTTATTGAGAAGTAACAGACCCTATGTGCAGATTGACCCAGACGTGCTTGAGCAGGCAAGGCAGATAGATTTGTTGTCTTATCTTAGAGTCTACGAGCCGAGCAACCTTGTCAAAGTCAAAGGCACGACGAACGTCTATTGTACCGCCGAGCATGACAGCCTAAAGATTTCCAACGGCAAATGGTACTGGTGGTCGAGGGGCTTTGGCGGCTATTCTGCCCTTGATTATCTGATGAAAGTCAAGGAATACGGCTTTGTGGAAGCCGTGGAAACCCTCACGGGGCAGACGATGGCGGACTGGAAGCCGCCGCCCCCTGCCGTGAAAAAAGACGAGCCAAAGGTGCTGCTCCTGCCGCCAAAGAATAAGGACTGCGGCAGAGTGACAGAGTATCTTTTCGGGCGTGGCATTGACTACCAGATTATCCAAGAGTGCATTGCCGAGGGGATTATTTTCGAGAGTGCCGACTACCACAACGCCGTTTTTATCGGGAAAGATGAAAGCGGAACACCAAAATACGCCGCCTGCCGTGGCACGATGGGGAGCTTCAAGCGGGACGCATCGGGCAGTGACAAGCGGTATTCGTTTCGACTTCTGGCAAAAGAGCCATGTGCTTCGGTACATTTATTCGAAGCTGCCATTGACTTACTCTCCTATGCCACTTATTTAAAATGTGAGGGCAGGGATTATAAAACGGAAAATCTTCTCTCCCTGTCGGGCGTATATCAGCCGAAGAAAGAGCTGAAAGAAAGCAAAATCCCCGTTGCCCTCACGACTTTTTTGAAAGCAAACCCGCAAATCAAGACCATATTTCTGCATCTGGATAAGGACAAAGCAGGTCGGCTATGTACCGCCGCATTAAAAGAATTGTTGCAGAAAGACTACCGAATCGTTGATGAACCGCCGCCAGCCGGCAAGGACTTCAACGATTTTTTAATGTCCTATCTGGGGATTGCAAGGCAGAAACCGAGCCGTGAAAGGAGGGATGCCCGCTGACTGAATAACGATTTTCTGTAAGAAATGACCGTAACCACAACAAAATTTCAGACCGAAAGGGAGGAAAGAACGATTGAAAAATTATGAAGTGACCCTTGTCGCCCACTATGCAAAGACCGTTTCCATCCATGCCGACAGCCCCGAACAGGCGGCGGAGAAGTTAAAAATTATCCTGTTTGACACCGACCTTGTGAGGTTTTCCGATGGGGATTTCGTCTGCGGCGAAGCCGAGATTAACGCTCCCTTAGAGGACGCAGGGGAAGAAAACGAATCCGAGGGAGAGGATTTTGAGGACGGCTGCTGTTCGGGCTGTCCGTGCTTCAGAACGGTATGTAAAGGATGCTGTCACGGGGGCGGGGATTAAAGACACGTCTTACCAAGCACTGAATTTGGTTATCCATCTGCCGATGGAAACAAAATTCGCTTGTTAGGGGAAAGCTCCCCTAATACCCCGTGGAAAAGACCGCCGCCAGAGTGCGGCAGGAAGAAAGGAGTTTTTAAGGATGAGAGATTTATTGTTCTTCGCCCTCGGCACAACGCTCGGAGGGATGTGCGGCGTGGCGTGTATGTGCGTGCTGCAGATTAACAGGCTCTCCGAGGGAAAGGGGGATTTGGATGCGGAAACGAAACGTGCAGATACTGTTCCGACTGACCGAGGAAGAAGCTGAATACCTCTGCTCCCTTGCGGAGCGGTCGGGACACTCCAGACAAGCCCTGCTCCAGTCGATGGTCATGGGCTACCGCCTGTGCGAGAAGCCAGACCCAGAGTTCTATAAAATCATGCGGGAGCTGTCAGCCATCGGCAACCGCATCAACCAGCTTGCGGCAAAGGCGAACGCCTTGAACTTTGTGGATACGCCGATGCTCTACGACGAAGCCAAGCGGTGGCGGGACTTCCGTCTGGACGTGGGCAGGTGCTACCTTGTTCCGAGGAAGACGTCTGGCTGATGGCGGTCTGCGAGATATGGGACGTAAAGGGCAGGCTCGACCATCCCATCGACTACGCCGAGAACCCAGAAAAGACCGCCAACCCAAAATACACGGATGCGGACTTGCAGGCGATGGGCGACGTGATGAAGTACGCCATCAACGGTGATAAGACCGAGCGTCAGTTTTTCGTCACGGGCGTAAACTGCGACCCTGCCACCGCAAGGGATGAGATGATGATGGCGAAAGCCCAATGGAACGACCAGAGCGAGATTGTCTGCTATCACGGCTTTCAGAGCTTCAAGCACGGCGAGGTCACGCCAGAGCAGGCACATGAGGTCGGCGTGAAGCTGGCGGAGAAAATGTGGGGCGGAAGGTTTCAAGTGATTGTGGCGACGCATCTGAATACGGACTGCCTGCACAACCACTTTGTCGTCAACTCCGTTTCTTATATTGACGGAAAGCATTACCACGACAACAAAAAGAACCTGCGTCTGCTCCGCCAGCGTTCGGATGAATTGTGCCGTGAGTATTCCTTATCGGTCATCGAACACCCAAGCGGCAGGAAGAAGCCCTATG
>SRZB01000068.1 GCA_004793585.1 Hominisplanchenecus murintestinalis
TTGCGTTTTGTGTGTTACAATTCATTTTAGATACCTCTCTGTTCAATAAGATTTTTACTAACCTGCGAAGTCAGTAATCTTATTTTACTCTGAGGTATTTTTTTCTCAACCTTCTTTCTTGGAATTTCCTATATTTGAATTATACAGGAAGCTCCTCTTATACCAAAACAGCCATCAAACCGCTATGGGGTTATGATAACATCATGGTTTTTAAGGATATACTAATGGCAATGCACTGGATAAACAATGGAACGGGGTGCGTATATTGATTAAGCACCAGAATACGAATCACCATCTTGATATTGACAAATTCCAGAAAACAGATGCCGGAATTTAGATTATAATTCCTTCCAAATGATCCATTTCATGCTGGATAATCTGTGCTGCATATCCCGAAAATTTCTGTTTCTGTTTGTTGAAAGAAATATCAAAATACTCCACTTCGATATTCTGATACCGTTCTGTCTGTCTCCTGCCTGTCAGTGAAAGGCAGCTTTCCTCTGTTTCATATTTTCCCGATTTTGCCTTAATAACCGGATTTTGCATAACCAAATCTGCAAAACCCACGTTGACAATAATAATTCGCTTCTTATAGCCAATCATATTTGCCGCCATGCCGACACACTCGTCCCGGTGTGCCTTTAGGGTGTCCTGCAGGTCTGTAATAATCTGCCTGTCATCCGCTGTCGCCGGTTCCGACTTCTGGCCCAGGAACATTACATCTTTTATAATTGGTTTTACCACTTCTTTTCTCCTTAATCATTTTTCTCATTCTTTTCAGTCTCTTTTTGCCGTTTTATTTTTAATAAATTCAACTGTTCTTGATAAAATTCCTCTATCTCTTTGAATACATCTTCCTCCTCCATAGTGCTGAATGCCTCATAATTGGGTAATATAAATTTTTCTAATGTTTCTGTATCCTGGCATATTCTGTCGTAAGCAACCGCTTCCTCAACATCCCAATTTTTTGCCATGACTTCCACACACCAATTAACATAAACAATCTCTTCAATCTGCATACCATCAGAAATTTTATGTGCATTCTCATTCAACAACTCTCTTTGGATATAACACTGCTGAATTTCATCATTTATTTTATAGCTGACTTCCACAAAATCCTGTGTTTCATCACTCCATACTGTTATTTCTGTCCCTGATGGAATGTTTTCGGTCTGTTTTGATTCTAATGCTCTTTCAAAAAATGTAGGAATTTGATCAATTGCCTTGTATATTGGCTCTGAAAGATGTCCAATGTATCCACCAAAAAAGTTTTGAATAATAAAAATAAGAAGAACCTTTATAACTGTTTTTAATGCTTTTATTCCCTTTTCTCCCCATTTTTTATCATAAGCTTCAATATCTGAATCAGAAAATTCTCCGGCAATAATATCTTGAATATCCTCTTCTAATTCTTCTGGAATATCATCCCATGTCTTTAGAGCGCCATCTAATCCTGACATTGGAAATTTGGGCAATACACGGTTCAAATTCTCCAAAGCTGAAATTGCTGGTATTGTTGGTGTCACCACATCTCTCATTAGCTTTTCAAGCAAAGACATATCCGGCAAATTTTTATATATGCTTTGCACTTCCTCCATCCACGGAGCTGTTATATTTGCAACTTTTACTATGCTTTGTGCAGTTCCTGCAAGCTTTTCATAATTTTCTGTCAGCGCAGCATTCATATTGATATTACTTATTAACGAGGATTCAACACTCTGCAATGACAAATTAAGATTCTTCATATAATCAAACTGATGCCTTAAAGGTTCCAACGTGTCTCGTATTCCCTGTGTTGCAGAAATGATGGATTTATAATTATCCATAAATGCAGTATTTTGAACTAAATCCAACACCCCTGACATTTTCAGTCCGGACATTTGATCTGCTATTTGTTGTTGCCATCGAATTGAATCATCGAAATATCTCATTCGTATCCCTCCTCGCTCTCGCTATCCAAAATATTTCAGTCAGTTTTATTTTCCTGGTTGATTATCTGAATGCCTATCATCAAACTTTTTCCAGTGCAAAACCATCATTTATGACATTTTTCTATCCAAAAAATATTCCTATATTTCATGATTCCCTTTATCTTCTTCCTCTACCTCATCCAATATCTCACCACAAATCCTTGCGCATTCATCGCAAATATACACATCTGGCCCTGCAATCAAACGGTTAGCCTCATTTTGTGGCTTTCCACAAAAATCACAAAAGATCTCACCAGTAGTATATTCCTCTGTCTGTGTTTTCGGGGAGCCTTTCAGTTCATACAGCTTATCCGCAACTTCTTTCTCCGCTTTTTGCAGCCGTATAAGATTTTTTATGTACTTCCAAACTTTTTCCTTATGTTCCTGTGAAAGTTTATTGTAGTCACGAATAAGGGATCCTTCCGCTTTGTAACTGTCCGCCATAACCTGCACCTCCAAACAATCCATTTGCGAATTGTAATTGATCTCTGATTTCCCGTCTGTTGCTTCCAGATTAAAAACACTCTATCTTCTTCCGCAGCCCTGGTAAGGCACACCCATCCCTTTGTGTCATGCCATATCTTCCCCACCGCCTGCTAATTCTTCTATTGTGCCAAAAATCATTGTCTTATAATTATCCTGATTTATCTCGGTCAGTTCTTTTTCCATCCGCCGCAAAGACTGAAAACCCCAGAAATGTCCCGAAACTTTTTCCTCAAATCCGGGAGCAGGCCTTACCGTTATAACATCTTCTGATTCATCCGCTTCATACCAGCCATCCGCATGGATTGCATCATAAAACATGGAATGGTTTGACGGGGAACAGCCAGCCGACCAGTCAAATATGTCTCCAAAATCCATTTGCGCCACATATACTTTCGGGGTATCGCATGTTTCCGAATCAACATTGATTTCCACCGCATATACCGGGGCGTTAATCCAACCATTCTCCATAACCCCGCCGTCATCTTTCCTTTGGAAAAGAAGGATAAAGCTCCAGTAAATCCATCCCTCCCATGACTGATCCGAACTCCAGCGCATAAAACGCTTTTCCGGCATATGGTATTTTTCCATATCAAACTCGTTCCTGCACCTGGATATCAGCTTTTCTATGCTTTTTAATGTCTTAAATACAACAAGAAACGCATTATGGATATTCTCACCCAAAGTCATAAAACGCACCCCCATCAATGATAAGCCCATTGTCACGAAAACCTTCAAAAGACATAAAACCCTTTTCTCTCAGCAGCCCCTTCAAATCTTCCACCATCAAATCTTCAAACTGATTTACGGTCTTGATCTCATCAAGCCCTGACAGGATATCCTGCCATGTGATATACGCCAGATGGACATCCGCAAAACATTCTTTTCGGTAATTCCTCTGGTATATTTCCCTGGCATCGCTTTCCACGGCTACAAGAATCAGTATTTTTTCTTCGGATTTGCACCATTCCGAAAGCATGGAAACCTCCCTTTCAAGCTGGTTTTCTCCGGACAAACCACTTTGATACTTTACCTCAATCCCAATTCCCACCCCGTCCAATTCCATATAAGCGTCGATTTCCCCATATCCCAGCTCAGAACGTTTCCAAAACTCTATGTCGAAATCATTTGTCTGTATTGACCTTATCAGGCCATGAACGCTCTCATCCAGACTATGTATGTACTTCATATAAATCTGTTTCAGTCCTCTTTGGAACGGAATGTATCTCATTATGCCAAAAAAATTGCCCGTCAGCTCATCCTCAAGATTGCTGAATACCTTATGGTGAATCTCCGCTATCATTTTTTATTTCTCCCGTTTTTATTCCACAAAATAATCCATTCCAGTTATCCGGCAATATCAACGGTAAGCTCCCATAAGTTTATTTACCGCCTCATCATGGTTTTGTTTCAGTTCCGGAAGCTTCCATGAAGTATATTTTTTAAATATCCGGATGGAATTTGGAAATACTTCTATATTTTTTTCAAAATTTTTGTCCGTCCACTCATATCTTTCCTCTTCTGTAAAATCATTCGTCCACTCATTTCCCGCTGCGGATTATGCGGCAAAATATGTTCAAGCCTGATTTGCTTGCAATCTCCATACTATTTCAACACCTTTATACATTATATTCTCAAAAGCAGCCATTTTCAACACGAAACATGATTAGATTATTTTCGTGGCTTTCTGCCAACAACTATTCTTTGGGTCTTTCACACAAGTAAATTCACATGCGAATTTGCTTGCAAGGGTATCCTGTATTATATATAATGGGGCAAAGGAGTTGATCGATATGCCTCATATTAAGCCAATATCAGATTTAAGGAATTACACAGAAGTATTAAAACAGGTAGATGCATCAAACCGAGTTTATCTTACACGAAACGGTCATGGTGAGTACGGAATCCTAACCATGGCAGAAATTAATGAGCTTGACTGTCGGGCAGCTTATACCTTAGTGTCCAGACTGAGGAAAGCAGAGGAACGGGCAGACAAAGAGGGATGGATTTCCGCAGAGGAAGCGGAGAAGGAACTGCGGGTATCTGATTGAAAAAATCAGCATTTCAAAATTATACTGAAATTCTGCCTGCTACAAATTTGTAGCAGGCAGTTATTTTTTGCGGTTGTCTGCTACATTTTTGCAGCACGTCCCCCGAAACATAGAAAAAAGGCATATCCGTAATAGATACACCCTTTTGGCGGAAAGTGCATTATTCCATCCCATCCAGGAAATCCAATGCACCCTCCGGTATTTCTTCGCTTTGCTCCGGCAGTCCAGCTTCTTCTAAATTATCCGCCTCTTCTGTATCTGCCATGAGCGCTGTGCCTGTTCCCATAGCATTCACATTACCCCCGCTGATACAATTCCTGACCACCCGTTCTACAATCCCAGTTATCTCCCTGCCGAACTGTTCAAGCCATTCATTCCGGCTGTCTTCCCGGTCTTTGTTTTCAAAATATTCCTTTAAAATCTGCTTGATATAATCCGGAACGGAAAGCCCCGCCTCCTTCTTTCCCTCCATAATCCTCCCATACAGCTCCGCTTCCACTCCCTCCGTATGGAACCGCACCGTTGCCACATACTTATCCCCCATATCACGCCGCCCCTGTCTTCCGTAACATCTGCATGGCAAGGAACTCATAGCCCCTCGCATTGGCGTGGATGTCCGTATCAAAAGCTACATTCGTCCGCGGTTCGGAAAAATTCTTCACTGCCACAGCACCACCGCCAACATAAATGACATTTGTATATTGCAGATCAAATTCCCTCTCCATCAGTTCCAGCTCCAGGCCGTGAATCAGTTCTCTCAGCGTTTCCCTCACATGGTTTACCTGATTTCTCGGAAGGAAGCTGTCTTTCTTTAAGACAACTTTCAGGATTTCGCTCTCCGGCACATTCTTTCCATACTGAATCTGCAGTTTCCCCTGGATCTGTTTCATCCACTTTACCATAGCTCTTTCAACCGTGATGGATCTCCGTTCAACCGGCATCCCATTTTTTAGCAGCAGCACATCCGTTGTCTTGCTCCCGATATCCACGACCAGATAATCCCCTTTCATATTGGCAAGCCTTGGGGCGATTGCGGAATAGCACTGCGGGAATACAAAAATCCGGCTGACTGCCACATCATACCGGATTCCCTCGTACTCATATTTCAGCGCAGGCTTCTGCCCATAATACTCCAAAAGAGCTTTCTTCTCCCTGCCATAATCAGAGAACGGAAGCCCCACGGCAAGAATGACCTCCGCTTTTTGTATCCCCTCAGCTCCAAGCTCCTTTGCTATGGCAACCATCGTGAGCAGCCTTGCGTTTTCATCCGATACCTTGTCCTCCGTAATAGCCGCCCTGCCCTCGCCGACCTTATAATATTTTCTGCCATACTTTAACGAATGCTCCTTAACCGTCGGCTCCACTGTCCCCATGGCATAAACTCCATTATCAAATAAGGACTGCGCCGTTTTTCCGAACTGGTAGCCATTATCAAACCCGATTACATACTGGCCGCTGCTTAATTTTACCATCTGAATCCATCCCCTTTCTATTCTGGTCCGTGCAAAACCGAAGTCCACCAGATTTCGTGCACCCTTCCATTTCCTCAATCTCTGAAAATGAATAGGAACCGTCAAAAAATCCCCATTCATCTTCACTGTTAATATAGCCTTCCCCGTACTCCATGTCATCAACCGGAAGCCTCCCGGTTGTAATGAATGTGCCGAAGAAATTGACAAGTATCCCGAATTTATAGCGGCATGGCGTCCCGTCACTGTCGCCATCGGCAAGCTCCCAAAAATCAAAACTGTTCGGAACCGTGGTCCTGTCAATCCGAAGGTCACAGAAATATCCCCGCACTCCCTTTATTTCCATTGGAATTCATCTCTCTTCCCTTGCGCTGTATCTCGCCATTATGTTGCACCCTCCTTCCATTTATGCTGACAAAAGCTCAAGCATATTCTGCTTATCCTTCGGCTCATATAAATAATATTCCGGTCTTGCACAGATTTCCCCATAAGATGCCTCTCCCTCAAAGGAATCCACCACCGCGCGTTCCTCTTCATTCATTTTCCGGTATGTTTTTCTGCCGTATGCAGGCGGCAGCCATCCCATCTGCCTTGCTCCAAAGATGTTGAATTTCTTCAACAGTTCCTCATCCTTAAAAATAATGTGGCACGTTCCTTTTTTATAGAAATTACAGGTGAAATACCGGAACTCGATATTTTTTGATTCCTGCCTGTCTTCCGCCTGCTGTAAGATGTACGGGAGCGGCGAGCTGCCGGATACCGTGCCAGACAGGTAATCAAATACCTTCTCAATATCAGAAAGCTTCTGGCTTACACTGTAACTGTAGCGAAATTTATGGAAGATATTGCAGAACACATCATAGACGGGAATAATCACTTTCCTGTTGATCATCCATGCCTGGTTCGTTTTCCAGCCGTTGAAATAGTGGATGTTCTTCTCACACCCCATGCTGTAACGGTAAGATAATTCGTCAAACAGATCCACGATACATTTTTCTATGCTCCCGGTCATGTGCCTTGACATTTCAACCTGGATTGTCCTGATATTGTACCTGTTGAAATCATACTTTTCCAGCTCGTTCACTTTCGCCAGATAGCCGCTCTGCATCTCTGACGTCATCCCCCGTATAAATTTGGGATTCCGGAACAATGCAGACCAGTATTTTCTCCTTACTGCTGTCACATACTGGTTAATGGATGCGTCATGCTGTCCGACTTTCATTGTGATAATCGGGCTTTTGTATCCATCTGGATCAAAGGAATCCATGATATCCGGCTTCATCCCCCAGTATTCACGGATAAGCCTGATCCCGGCATCCATTTCCATCTCGCACTGCATCACAATCGCCTCAACAATGTCATTTACCGCCACATCCGTATGAGCATAATCTGCTTCTTTCTCTGCATACTTTTTCGATTTCCTTAACTGTCCAATGATATAGGACACATCTTCTGCCTGCGGTATGCTTACCTTGATGACAGCGACTTCCACATCCGTCCGGATTTGGGCATGGGTAAAAGCTGATTGGTAATATTCAACCGCCGCACCCAGTTCCTCCAGCCTGCGCACAAGGAGCTTCCTCCCTTTCGTGTACGGGTTTTTCAGTGTTTCAGCGTTCAGTATGCACATGACACAGCCGCCGTTTTTCTGCATTTCCAACGCTTTCAGAAGATGCCTCTCCCCATCCGCAAAAGGCGGGTTCATGGCAATCAAGTCATACTGCTTGTATGTCTGGAATCTAAGAAAGTCATCATAAATGACGCGGTAATTTTTCCCCTTTAAAGCTGCCCGCCTGTTCTCGTTGATTTCGATGCAGTCAATATCAAGGCTCCTGTTATAGTAAGGATATTTTTCTGCCGCATCCATGATATAATCACAGATATCGCCATTCCCGGCGGACGGCTCCAAAATAGAGCTTACCGTCCTCCAGTCCGTATCTTTAAAAATCTTTTCAAGCAGTTCTTTTGGTGTCGGGTAAAACTGTTCCGTATCCATCCTGTTCCTACCTCCATTCTTTCAATTTTTTCTATATTTATCCATTTCAAGCCCCAAAACCTCCGCTTCGTTCTCGGATAATTCAACTGTACTGTGCATATACTCATAGACTTCATCCGCGTCATCTTCCAGCAGGCCATCTTTCAAAAGTGTGGCAATCTCCAAAAGCCTTTCATGCGAAATGTAATCCCTGTCTGTTCTTGCCCTGAAATCATCAAGGGCTTTGAACAGGGCTTCTTCCGCTGACAGCTTCGAGTATTTTCCAAACCCATAGTAGCTGCAGGTATAATTCCATTCCCCTTTATCCCGATCCAGACCGTTCACCACGGCATACTCCTGCATTCTGCTCCCTCTTTGGATCAGGGCATATTCATCCTTCTCTGCGATCAACTTGTAATCCATCATCTGCCACCTCCACAAAATATAAAAATTCCAGGTCTTCTCTTATAAAACCATTTGCCAGCAGAAACGCTTCCGCTTCCGGCTGATTGTTAAATACGCGAACTTCCTTATTCCCGTCCAACAGATATTCCAGCCCTCCGTTCTAAGATGCTGTATTTTTGCATCAGTTTTTTATATCCACACTACCATGCTACAAATTTGTAGCAATTGTTTTAAAACTCAGTAAAGCTGCTGCAAATTTGTAGCAAACCTTCCCACAAGGCAATCATCTTATAAGCAGGCAGGGGCATACCATGACTGATATGCCCCAATACCTTGTAAACTGATTTTATAATGCTTTTCCTCCCTACGCCGGAATCCTGTCCAAAAATTCCTGTTCCGTAAGGACCGGAATGCCAAGCTCCTTTGCCTTTGTCAGCTTGCTCCCCGGCTTTTCCCCACAGATAAGGTAATTTGTTTTTTTGGTGACAGAACTCCCGGCGGTTGCACCGATACTGCTGATCTTGTCATTGATGGTATTTCGGGTAAAATTCTCTAATTTCCCTGTCACCACAATGGTGCATCCTGCGAACGGGTTGCTCTTTGTGTGATTCATTTTCTTTGCCATAATCATATCCTCCTTAAAATTAAGCTCCTTTTGTAACGTTTTCCATAGTTTCAGGTTCCCATAATCATGGAACCAGGTCCAGATGTTCCGGCACATTGTCTCCCCGAAATCCGGAAGGGATGTAAAATCGAAACAGTCCACCGCCGCCTTTGCAAATTCCTGCAGATCTCCGTGAAAATGCCGCTCCAATGCCCTGCCCGCTGTCCTCCCGATCATGGGGATATCCATTGCCACCACATACCTTGCAAATGTGGTATTGCGGCTTTTCTCAACGGAATCTACAATTTTCTGATAGGATTTCTCGCCAAAGCCTTCCATCTGGACAATCTCGTTTTTGTATCGATCCAAGTGATAGAAATCGTGGAATGTTTTCAGGAATCCCTTTTCAATAAATCTCTCTATGGTAGCCTCTGAAATTCCCGATATATCTATTGCTTTCTTTCCTGCAAAGTGTATGAACTTGTGCAGAATCTGGCTGCTGCACTCCGCATTGTCACAATGCAAAGTTTCAATCAGCCTTCCCTTATCTCCAGCTCTCGAAAATATCCTTGTTGTTTTCCCACAGCACGGGCATTTCTTCGGTATCAAAGCCTTACTGTAATGCCCCCGGTCGAGGTTTTCCTCGATATGCGGGATTATCATGTTCCTCTTGGAAACAAGCACCCGGCATCCGGGATGAAGCTCCAAATCCCTGATAAATGACAGGTTATGGAGGCTTGCCCTTGATACGGAACAGCCGTCAATCTCTACCGTGTCAAATACTGCCACAGGCGCAATCTCCCCGGAACGTCCCGGCTCCCATTCAATGCTGCGGAATACCGTTTCGTAAGTGTCATCCTCAAACTTGAAAGCGATACCATCTTTGTAATGATGCCCAGTCCTTCCAAGACTTCCGGAATAAGATAAGCTGTCATACCTGAGAACCATGCCGTCAATTGGAATCTGGCTATCCTCTGCAAACGCCTTTAAACAGCC
Source organism: Hominisplanchenecus murintestinalis (assembly GCA_004793585.1). GTDB lineage: Bacteria > Bacillota > Clostridia > Lachnospirales > Lachnospiraceae > Hominisplanchenecus_A > Hominisplanchenecus_A murintestinalis. The sequence continues at coordinate 9,954 of SRZB01000068.1, forward strand.
AATCCGATCTCCAATCTCCCGGAGTGTTACTTTTTCCGGCAGGAATGTAAAGGGACAGACAGCAAAGCCAAGCTCCCCTACTACTTCCAGCAGCTTTCCCCGGCTGTCAGCGATTTTCCCGAAATCACCCATTCCCTCTAAAATATTGAAGGCATAGAAATACACATGGCGTTCCTTACAGGCCGCCGGATTTAATAACCGGATCGAGCCGGAAGCGAGGTTCCTTACATTACAGGCTTCCTTATCGGCTTTCCCAAAACCTCCATTCCTCATTTCCTCAAAATCATCTTTATGGATAAAGCCTTCGCCTGTAATGACAAGCCTCCCCTTATGTGGTATTTTTGTTGGCACATTATAAAAAGCGGGGATATTGTGGGTGATTACCTCTCCAATATCCCCGTCCCCTCTTGTGGATGCCTCCACAAGCTGGCCGTTTTCATACACGAGCTTGATTGTAAGCCCGTCCAGTTTCAGCATCAGCAAAGCCGGCGCCTTCGCCGCCATCTGCAACAGTTCCTCTGTCTGCTTCGTCTTGTCCAGGCTTAACAGCGGGATCGGATGTCTTACCTTCTCCAATTTGCTGACCGGAGTATAGCCGACAGTCTGCGTTGGCGAATTACTCAGGATGATGCCTGTCTTCTTTTCCAGCTTCTGCAACTCATCAAAAAGATGGTCGTAGACCGCATCCGACACGCTCGGTTTTGCTTTGTTGTAATACTCGTGGCGGTACTGGTTCAGCTTTGCCACAAGCATTACAACCTTTTTTGCATCTTCATTCTTTCGATTGCTTTGAACTTTCTGCATTGTTTTCACACTCCTCGTATAATAAGTTTGTAAGCAAGAAAAACAGCTTACAGACTTATTCTTTTTTTGTTAGACAGAATGATAATTCTAAACATCCTTTCCGAAGATTCTTCTTCAATCATGCTGGTTCATCCATT
>SRZB01000069.1 GCA_004793585.1 Hominisplanchenecus murintestinalis
CAGAGCAGCTGATTTGTAATCAGCAGGTTATCGGTTCGAGTCCGATCATCGGCTTAGTACTAGAAATATGGATGGATTCCCGAGTGGCCAAAGGGGACAGACTGTAAATCTGCTGCAAATTGCTTCGGTGGTTCGAATCCACCTCCATCCATTTGGATCATTGATTCATTGAAAATTTTATAATTAGCGCGGGGTGGAGCAGTCTGGAAGCTCGTCGGGCTCATAACCCGAAGGTCGTAGGTTCAAATCCTGCCCCCGCAATTTATGCCTGGTTAGCTCAGTTGGTAGAGCAGAGGACTGAAAATCCTCGTGTCTCTGGTTCGATTCCGGAACCAGGCATTTTGTGGGATATTAGCTCAGTTGGTAGAGCACTTGACTTTTAATCAAGTTGTCCGGGGTTCGAATCCCCGATGTCTCACTAAAAAGCCCAGTAAATAAGCGGGTTTCAAGAAGAAAAGCACTCTCGTGTTGAGGGTGCTTTTTCCGTGTTGACTAACATTTGACTAACAAATCTTTGATTTTACCGGGTGCAAAAGGCTTTCCAGTGTGTTTGCTGCTTTTTCATCCATGCTCTGGAGCTGGTGGCTGTATATGTTCATGGTGGTGCTGGTCTGGGCATGTCCAAGCCGGCCGGACACGGTACGGATATCCACGTTCTGGCTGATTAACAGCGTCGCTGATGTATGTCGTAACCCGTGCAGTGGGATATCCGGGAGCAGTTCTGCATCACTGGCCATTTGGTTATGCCTGTGTATAACGTCCTTAAATACGCTGTAAGGTGTGGATGGGTACATCTGCTTCCCGTCTGCCTGGATGAACACGTAGTTATTGCCCTTCCAGTAGCTTCCAAGGGACAGACGGAGCCTGTATTGCTCCCTCTGGTAATTCCGAACCAGCATCATCACGCTCTCGGGTACCGATACGGTACGGGAGGAGGTTTTGTTTTTAGGTGCTTTTGTGAAGGGTTTCCCGTCCACAAGCCCGGTGCTCTTTGTAATGCTTACCGTGCAGCGGTTAAAGTCGAAATCAGCCCATGTAAGGGCTACTAATTCACCACGGCGCAGGCCGCAGAACAGGGCCAGGTGGAAGAATACTTTATGCTGTGTATGTATGCGTCCCGCTGCCAGTGCAGCGTCTACAGCAGCCAGGAACAAGCCAGTTTCCTCAAGCGTGAAAAACTGTATGCTGTCCGCATCCCGTCTCTGCTTCGGTGGGCTGACGCGCTCACATGGGTTCTCTAATACTACGTTCCATTTGACGGCGGTGTTTAAGATGCTGCTGATAAGGGCGTGTACCCTCTTAATTGTGGTGGGGGAATAACCGCCCTCCCTGCCGTCCTTGCGTTCCAGTAGCATGGCGTTATAGAGTTTGTTTAAGTGCGCTGGTTGTATGCGTGCAAGCTTTAAGTTCCCTATGGCCGGGATAATATGCACGCGTAGCAGCTTCTTGTAAATGTCTATGGTTGTCGGTTCTAAGTGCTGCAGCGCATAGTCTGAAAGCCAGGTGTCCGAAAACGCCTGGAACGTTATCTTTTCTCCGTCCAGGAACTTCCCGGACTTTACCTTCTCTTCAAATTCGAACACAAACTTCTCAAGTGCCTTCTGGTTCTGCTTCTCTGTCCTCTTCGGGTCTGGCGTGAAAGTCGCCGTCTCCACAATCTGGGAGCCGTCTATCCGTCTTCCGTTGCTTACTGTGATTTGGTACGAGTTCCCCCGTTTTCTGATAGATGCCATATCCTACCTCTCTTTCTTCCTGTACCGGGGGCGGCGTGGGAAGGTGCAGAAAGTTTGATTTGACAAATGCGTTTACGATGTTCTATAATATGCTTAACAAGACAGCCGGAAGGTGAGTGCACGTCACCCGTCCCGGCGAGACTTTGAACTAAAAATAGCCGTTAGCTTACCAGGGCAGGACGGCTATTTTTTATGTGTATAATTCAGAACGGCGATGATTACGTTAACTGCTGTCAAGATAATCATAAATTCCTCGTATGTACTCATAAACACCACCCCTTTCCGCAAGACTCGGAACGGGTGGGAGCACGTCCCCCGGCTATCCGGTTAAGCATATTATGTTTTCAATGTTCTAAGGCCGTGTTTGCAGCCTTTCATTTAAAGATAAGCAGGTTTAAAGGTATAAGCTGGCCAGATACTAAGTTTTACTAAGGCTGTGTTTTGCGGCCTTTTTCCCAAAAATGGGAAAAACCAAGTAGTTTTTTCCTCGGTTAGATACTCAGGGGCATTTTGGCCCGGAGTTTAGCGTCGCGTTTCACGACGTTATTTCAGGGACATTTTTCCCTCAGTTCCATAATTTACGCATCCGGCATCCGTTCCCTGGGACGTCCGTACCCCAAAGTACGGAGGTGGTTTATGCTTTGTCCGAAAAACGGACAAAGCACTGAAGCCAATTTTGGATTCAATGCAGCGGGCAACGGAGCCAGGTTTGGACTCGTTGGCACGAAACCTATTTTTTAGGTTTTGCATGGATGTGATGGGCGCCCCAATTCAGGGCATCCCCCAGCCGTCCGAAAAACGGACACCTGCAAAACATCAGTTTGAGCGTCCGAAAAACGGACGAAGCGCAGCAGCGGGCTACTCTGGCTTGTCCTCTTTGCGGTATTCTGGTATCTTGGTTAGCAGTTCCATCTGTTCTATAGCTTTGTCCTGACCTGATATATTCATGGAGTCATACGCCGCTAAAAGGCTCTTTTTTTTCTCCAAGGCTTTAATAACGGCATCTGTTCTGTCACGTGCTGAAATGCCCTCGACAGATATGTTTAACTTCTTTAATTCATCTATCAACTCTTTTTTTATAAGCTCCCCAGCTTTCAGGGGGAGTGTCGGTTTTAAATCATTGATGCTTACCCCTAAGGCTACAGCTATTTTTTGGAGTGTTTCTATTTTGGGTTCATATTTATTCTGTTCGTAGCCCTGAATAGTGGCAATGGAAAGCCCGGTTTTTTCGGCTAATTGATTTTGGGTTAAACCACTTTTTTTGCGATACATTCTTATTTTTTTTGCAGTTTCCATACCCTCACCTCGCTTTTTATGACTATAGAATATCATAGAATGATGCTACTTGTAAATACAAAACTATTTATTTGTTGTTGACAAATGGTTTTGTATTTGATATTATAGAAAATAAGAAATAGGAAACTATTTATTTTGTACAGGCAATCGCCACAAGCCCACATTCAGCCAGTTCTTGGCACGGGTACAGAGGAAACTAATGGACAAGCATACAGAGAAAGGAGTTGGTAACGTGAAGCTGGACAGAGAGAAAATCAACCTTGTCATGGCAAGGAAGAAAATGTCAGTTATGGGGCTGGCAGAAGCCTACGGCGTGAGCCGTGCAAGGCTGAATGTAATCTTAAACAGCAGGAAAGTCACACCGATATGCGCTGGCCGTGTAGCTGACGCTCTCGGCGTAGACGTAACAGAAATCATCGAATAACCCACCAGGGGCGGCGTGGGAAGAGGTAGAAAGGGGATGTATTAATGGTTTGTCCTACAATGGTGACACTTAACGAAGCATCAGCGCAGTCAGGGCTTAGCTATGACTATCTGCGTAAGCTTTGTTTGCAGAAGAAAATAGTATACGTAAGAGCCGGGTGTAAATACCTGGTGAACCTGGAGAAGCTGGTGGAATATCTGAACCGTGGAGAGAAAGAGGACACATGACGGTTCAGGAGGAATTGCGGTACATACTGGCAGAGGTCAAGGCGTGGAGATGGACGCCGGAGCTGTTCGGGCGCGTCAACAACCTTCTGGACTATGCAGATGTTTTCAACATCTTGCGGAAAGAGCTGACACCGGAAGAGTATGCGCAATTCGATTTGGAGTATTGCAGCCATTACAGGCCGCAGGACAGGGAACTGATAAAATGGCTAAGAGAGGAGCAAAGAAAGGAGGATGCGGAAAAATGGAAAACAATGAGCCGCAGGGACTTACAGAAGCTAACAGACGAACAGCTCTTGAACTTATTGCTCAAGCTCAACGAAGAGAAAAAGCTGTGAAGGGTTCAGGCGGTAAAAAAGACGGAAAACAGAAGCTTTCTCTGGTTTGTCTTGAGAATGTCGAAGAGGAGGAAGTTAGCTGGCTGTACTGTCCGTATGTGCCACGTGGGAAACTGACTTTGTGCGCTGCATATCCGGGTACAGGTAAGACATACCTTCTTTGCTACATGGCAGCGTGCGTATCCACGGGGAGGAGCTTTTTCAACCTCATACCGTTTGGGAATGAGCCGGAAAAGGTTATTTACCTGACGGCAGAGGACGGAATCGGGGACACAATCAAGAAGCGGCTGAGGATTTGTGGTGCTGATATGAAGAATATCTATACAGTGACGGAAAACAAGTCCCAGCTTCTGTTTAACAGCCCGGAAATAGAGGAATACATGAAGGACGCCAAGCCCGCCCTAATGATTTTTGACCCATTTCAGGCGTACATTGGTAGCGATGTGGATATGAACGCACCGAATAAGACGCGGGAACAGATGGGACATATCGTAGAACTTGCGCAGAAATACGATGTAGCGGTCGTAATTATCTGCCATTTTAACAAAAATGGTAAAGGAGACGCAATAACGAGGATTTTAGGTTCTACGGATATCATGGGCTCATGCCGGAGCTATATAGCCCTCGGCAATGTTCCAGGCGAAGATGATACAAAGTTCATGTCGCATGAAAAGTCCAGTCTTGAGAAAAAGGGGAAAACGATTCTGTTTGAGATAGACCCCGACAGGGGCGGTATAGTCTATATGGGTGAAAATTTGCTGTCGATGGACGATTATACAGCTATCAGGAACAAGAGGAGAGCCAAGGCAGCACCAGCGATAGAAGGCGCAAAAGAATTCTTAGTAAACAACATGCCGGAGGGACGGCGGCTTGCTCAGGAGCTTATGAACCTGGCGAAAGCGAACAGGATTTCTGACGCATCACTACAGAGGGCGAAACAGGAACTTGGAATTATCAGCCAGAAAACAAATTCTTTCCCGTCTCGTGCAATATGGGTATTACCAGGACACGAGGAACGAGAGCCAGAAACGAAACAAGAAGAGTTATCCCTATAGATAAACTTCTAAATGTGATTAGTGTGCAAAAAACCTTATAAAATCAATGTTTTTACACACTCGTCAAAGTGAGTAAGTGTGGAATGTGAGCATACCATACACAATGCACACTTGTTCAGATTGATAAGTGTGGACAAGCCCAGTAAAATCAAGGGTTTTACACATATTCGTCAGAATAATCCGTTTATCTATAGGACACGAAAGGAGAATGAATCATGAGCAAATACACCGATATAGCAAAGGAGTTCTGCGAGCTGGCAGGAATGGGAGACAACAGTTCAGAGAACGCCTGGAAAATGATGCAGCTTTCCCGGCTTGACCGGATTGTGGATGCATTGGAGGGTATTAACGATAACCTGAGCTGCATCAACGACAACCTGGAGAGCATGGAGAAGAACTTAGACAACTGTATAGCACCGTATGAAAGACAGAGCTTCTTGTGTGTCACAGGGAACGTAACTACTGACTAAAAAAACAGCCCCGCCAGAGTAGCCGCTCTGATAGGGGCAAGTAACCCAGAAAACCGTTACAAAAAAAGTATTAGGGTATGGGGAGATTATAACATTTCCCCTGCCCTCTGTAAAGAAAGTAGAGGAAATTATCTTGGATTGGTATTTGCAGTTCCTTAGAGAAGAAGGAGCAGGACTATATGAAGGGTACAAGTACCCAAACTTGATTGAAGTACAGAAACAAAGCTGTCTGTATGTTGGATATTTCGCAAACGTAACAAATGAATTGGTACTGGCGGCATTCCGGGGCGAGGAAGAATTGACCGCTGATGAAATACGGAGAGTGGCACGTTATAACGGCATCCCTTATTCGGTGCTGACCTGCCCGAAAGTGATTATGCTTGATATGAGCAGGAGAAGGCATAGAAAGATGGTTGCAGAGGTAGACAATTTATTCATCCGGCTAAAGTGCATGGCAAGGGAGGGCAATCAGAAAGCAGAAAAATATTTGGAATGGGCTGACCGGGAAAATCAGAAGTTCCTTAAAGCGGCGCATATCAATAAACTTTCATACATTCACTATTTGGGAGCGAAAAGGCAGCTATCTGATTATATTCTTTTTGCAAGACCTAAACCCACGAAAAGGGGAATTCTGCCCGGAAAAGCGGTGCGGCATGACTTGGAGGAAAACGCTTTTTAGACTTCTTTGGAAATGCAGTGCTGATGATGAATGGTTTCTTTATCGGATTTATATTTCACTCCGTGATTATCTTGCGGAAAAGGAAGAAAGAGAAAGCGGGGTGAAAGCATCACGGAAGCAGGAAGGGGGTGAGCGGGCATGAGCGAAGCGGAAATGCGTGAAGAGATTCAAAAAATGCTGGCAGAAGCAGACAGAGCTACACTGGATGAATTGCGGGTATTTATAGAATATTACTTAGGGGGGCAGGATGAGCGTTAAAATCACGATATCGTACGAGAAGCCGGAGGAGCTAAGGTCTGCTCTCCGGCAGCTCTCCCCGGTAATAAAGCGGTGTAGGCTCCCAAAAGGGCAGCAGGGGAAGTACAAAAAAGCCTATGTACTGCTGAAAGATGACGTTGCAAGCGAACGTCCGCAAAACGACGAAATGCAACGTTCGCTTGCAACAGCCACAAAGCAAGACGAATAGTGCAACGTGGAATTGGTGCTTGTGCATCCAGCCCAGGTGTGGTATACTAGCTTTAAGGTGAAAATCAGAAAATAGACAAGTACCCCATCCGGCGCCGTCCTGCCGGATGGAAGCCGATACTTTTCAGGCGTGGGAACGATTCAGTGATGGTTATTAAATTATCGCTGGCTTGTTCCCACGCCTTTTCTGGTTCTCCCTGTATAAAACATCTTCTTACAGAGCCGCCGGGCGTTAAACGGGGAAAGGGGAAGGACATGGAAAACCAGAACATGGAGAATGTAACCCAGCAGCAGGGGGCAGGGCAGGACGCCCAGAACCAGCAGCAGGAAGAACCGAAGCTTTTCACGCAAGAGGAAGTAAGCGAGATTGTACAGCGGCGGCTTGCAAGGGCAAAAGCCGGGCAGCCTGGGGTGGACTATGCAGCCAGGGAACAGGAGCTAAACCGCCGGGAGTTACAGCTTGACGCAAGGGAGAAGCTTGCAGATGCTGGTGTATCGCGTGACTATCTCCCTCTTGTAAATTGCAACAGCAAAGAGGAAATGGAAAAAAGTATAAAACTCATTGCCGAGCTGACCGGGAAGCAGAAGAAAGCCGAAACGGGCTACCGGGTAATTTCGCACATGAAGGAGCCGGAGAAACGCGCAAGCTATCCAGACGGCGACCCGGATATCAGGGCAGCAATGGGGCTGAAAGGATAGATAGTATATGGCAATAGAATTAGCAGAAGAGTATCTGCCTTATGTGGATGAACAGTTTTCCACGGAAAGCAAGAAAGCACTGGTCACAAACCAAGATTTTTCGTGGGCTGGTGCGCATACAGTGAAGATATACAAAGTCTCTACCGGGACTATGAATGATTACGGCAGAAAAGGTGCGGTGGGTGAGAACTGGAGCCGCTACGGCAACGTGCAGAGCCTGGACGCGACCACGCAGATAATGACGCTTAGGAATGACCGTTCCTTTACGTTCGCCATTGATGCGCTCGACGCAGAGGAGACGGCGGGCAACCTTGAAGCAGCGACAGCACTTGCGCGGCAAATCCGGCAGGTAGTCATCCCGGAGGTTGACACGTATACTTTCAATCAGATGTGTATTAATGCCGGGAATAAACCCGCTGCCGCCGCACTGACGAAGGATAATATCTATCTGGAAATCATCGAAGCGAATAAAGTTCTTGATGATGCCGAAGTGCCGGAGACAGAACGGCAGCTTATCGTTACGCCGGATGTTTATCATCTCATGAAGCAGTGTAAGGATATTGTGCTGGAGACGGATATCGGCGCAGACATGCGGCTCCGTGGGGTTATTGGAAACCTAGACGGGCTGTCAGTGATGAGGGTTCCGGCTTCCAGGCTCCCCAAAGATTTCGGGTTCATGGTTGCGCATCCGTGTGCGACTGTAGCGCCGACAAAGCTGGAGGACTACAAAATACACCAAGACCCGCCAGGCATCAGCGGCGAACTGGTGGAGGGGCGTATCGTGTACGATGCTTTTGTGCTGGAGAATAAAGCGAAAGCGATTTATTACCAGGCACAGTCAGCAATACAAACACCAACAGAGCCTACGGGCAAATAACAGAGAGCAGCCCCGGATTCCTAACGGATAGCCGGGGCTTTGCAGTCCAGGGAGGTGCGACACCATGACGAACGAAGAGCTTGTAGCGCGCATCCGTGCGGGCGTGGATGAAGCGGAGAACATGTTGAACCTGTGGCAGCAGAACCGGGGGCTTATACATACCATAGCCCGGAAGTATGCCGCATATGATGATATAGAGGACTTGGAGCAGCAGGGCTATATTGGCTTGTGTGATGCCGTGCAAAACTACCGGCCGGAAGAGGGAACGGTATTTTCTACTTGTGCCGGGTTCTGGATAAGGGCAAGCATACGGCGGTATATAGATAAATATTCTTCGCCAATACGTATATCAGTGAACAGGCGGGAAGATATCGCCAAATACCGCCGCATGTGTTCAGTATTTGAGCGGGAGTATGGAAAAGAACCAACCGAACAGGAAGCAAGCCGTTATCTTGGGGTGAGCCTGGAAACCCTGAAACGGATAAAGGAAGCCGCCAGCATGGCTACATTAGCGAGCCTGGATGAGCCAATAGCGGAGCAGGACGGGGAAACCACCCTTGCAGACTTGCAGCCTGGGCGTGATGATGTGGAGGGAAGCGTAGTGGATGCCGCGCAGCAGGAACAGCTAAAAGCGGTTATATGGACGCTGGTGGATGCTCTGCCGGGGAAACAAGCCCCGGTGCTGCGGATGCGCTTTCAAGAGGGGCTGACGCTGGAGGAAATAGGGGCGAAGCTAGGTATTACCCGTCAGGGGGTATGGGACCAAGAACGCCACGCTCTCCGGGAACTTCGGAAACCCAAAAGGGCGCGCCGCCTGCTGCCATTCCGTGATGAGTACATCTCCGCACATGCGTTCCACGGGAATGGAGCCGGGACATTTAACCGCACCTGGACGAGCAGTACAGAAAAGCTTGCGCTAAAGCTATCAGAGCGGTATAATTGACTAACATTTGACTAACAAAGATACGCAAAACAATTGAAAACAGAGCAAAGACAGCAAAAGGGGAGTGCCGAGAAATGCCCGTTTTAAGCCATTTTCGGGGGATATCAGGAGATAAGAAAAAGGTTTCTGCAAGACTTTTAATCAAGTTGTCCGGGGTTCGAATCCCCGATGTCTCACTAAAAAGCCCAGTAAATAAGCGGGTTTCAAGAAGAAAAGCACTCTC
>SRZB01000006.1 GCA_004793585.1 Hominisplanchenecus murintestinalis
TTTCCGTGGGCTTGTACCAGACGCTGTTCTGGTCGGCTTCGTCCATCTGCCCGTAACGGTCGTCTATCTTGTCCATATATTTCTGATAAATGGCATGGGCGGCGGGGGCGTCCTTTGCGTAGCGGTAACGGGAAAGGCTCTTATGCGTCCCACGAAGCTCGGCATACTCGTAGAGCATACGGATGACCGCACGGTCAAGCCCTTTCTGCCCCTCGGCATCGTAGATTTCCGACAAGCCCTTGCACCTCCATGAATGGTACGACGAGTTGTCGTTGGAGCTGTGGGAAGAAACATACACGCCGTCTTTCTTTACTGTGATGCGGTTGATTAGCTCGATACTCATTCCTTACCACCGCCCGATAAAACAGTCTGTTCCATAAAAATATCAATCCTCCTCGTTGTCCATGTCCGCCTTTAGGCAAGGGCATAGCTGATTTTGTTTCGTTCCATCCTCCCTGCAAACTCCCGAACGGCGTACCTTACGCCGTCAATCTCTGCATGGGTTTCATCCAGATAGCGGCAGACGGCAAAATAATCCTCTCCGTTCCCGTAAAGCATACGGATGATGCCGCCATCGGGGACAGAGAAAAGCGTCCTGCCTTTGCCGTCCGTCATGCAGACCTGCCTTGCTGCGTTCACTCCGTCCCACCTCCCAGAAAAGAGATGACCTTGTTCCCCTTGATGCTCTTTTGCAGCTCGTTGATGAGCGTGATGTCCGCCACCGTGATGCCCTGCATGGAGAGAATGTCGTCCATCGTCATGGCGGCAATGGCTTTTTCTTCGGTAAAGCCTGCTTCAAATATCTTATTTAAAACCTTAACGGCTTTCTGGTTGACTGCCATGTTCCTTTCCTCCTATCGTTCATGGTCTTTGTGCTTCGGGGCTTTCTGTGCGGACGGCGGCTCCTGCGGCTTCGGCTCATACGTTGCCCCGTTTTTCTCCATGCGCTCGGCAAACTCGCAGATGTGGTAGAGGTTGCTGTCCACCTCGGTATGGCATGCGTCAATGAAACGGCAGGTCTTTTCCGCCTTTTCTCCCCAATCATAAGTGATGATAATTTTCCCGCCGTCTGGGATGCGGAACAGCTCTTTGTAATGGGGGTCTATAAAGCGGATTCCCTGTTCCGCTCTGGATATATGCCTATCGAGCCATTCTTTCACATAGCAATAGCAGTAAAAGTTATAGTCGCCCTTTGTCGGGTTGCAGCGGAGCAGGAAAGCGTGCTTGTCGGTATCCGCACGGAAGCCGTACTCGGTACAGTAGCTGCCCTGAAATGCGCTTTCGGGATTTTCCCTCGCAAATGCCGCCATGTCATAGCGGCTGTGCAGAAGCCCCTTATCTTCACGCAGGGTATTGATAACATCGTCCAGACCTGTCTTAAACTCGTCCGTTTTCCACTGTTTTCTGGTATCAAACCAAGTGGTATGAAAGCCATATCCAGAAGTGTTAAAATCACCTCGGAGATGACCGATACATCCCGTCTGTCCCTCAAGCTGCATACTCTGGGCATAGGTGTATTTCTGTTCGGATTGCGTCAAAGCCCGTATCTCCATCAGCGTTCCTCCCTGCTCTTTGATTTTTTCGCCTTTTCCTGCGATTGGATTTTTGCAAGAGCTTCCTTTGCCCAGACGGGCATCTTCTCTGGCTTGATTTCCCCAAGCACGTCGCACCGTTCCCATCGGGCGTGCTTTCCGTCCGCAAGGGAAGTGCCGAACACCGCCTGCCCCCTGCCGCCCAATGCGCCGTGACCGCCGTCTGCCAGTACAAGCTGGTAGGCAGAATGCCGATATTCATGGCGGTTGACCTCGGCATTGATGACAACGACCTTGTCCACAATGCTGCCGCACTTATCGTCTGGGATGCAGTCGTCTATGGTAAACGGGGTCATGTCAAACTTGAACTGTTCCTGCTCTGCCCGCACAATCCCTATCTGTTCCTGCACCCTGTCGGTAAACATCTGCATGGCTTCCAGATAATCGTCAGAGCCGACCGCATCCGTCACCCATTCTGCGGACAGCGGGTTATCGTAAGTGCAGCAGCAGACAAGATACGGGTATTCCTCTTTCTCATCTATGCCGAACACGACTTCCTTTTTTCCGATGTGGATGCTCTGCGTGACCTCATAGGAGCTAATCATCCGTTTTTCTTCGTTCTCCATCTTGCTTCTCCTTTCCCTGCTTTTTCTCCCTCTGCCAGTCTAAAACCTTTCGGATGCAGACGTCGCAGAAGATAACACGGCTGTCCTTATATCGGGGGTAAGGACAGTCCGTGCAGTCATATTTCTTTTCCTTACCGCTCTCGGTCATCGTGTTGCTTCGCCTTTTTATCGGGCTGTTGGTTGTATGGCATCTGGCACTCCGACTGGTAGCGTTCGTTCAGCTTTTCCCTCGCCGCTTCAAGGGTGTTGCAGTAGCAGCCCCAATAGTAGTTGTCGCCGCCCTTGCAGTACCAGCATACATAAGGGTTCGGGGCTTTCGGGTGATGCCCGATGACAAGCTCCGTGTTCCCGATAGTGCAGCCCTCTATGATTTCATAGCCCTGATTGGAGCGTGTTCCACCGTCCATAGGCGTTCCTCCTCTCTTTAAATTTTTTATTCACTTCAAGATTCTTTGGCATATCTGCGGTATGCCTTTTCCCCTTTGGCTCTGATTTTCTGCATCCGCACGCTCCCTAAAAGTTCGGGGCATTTCTCCTGCAATTTGCGGCGTGTCCTGCCCACGCTCTCAAAGCTCGGCAAGCCAAGCTCCTTATGCCTTGTCATTATTTCTGCAAGCGGCATAGCTCCCGCATCTTTCAGATAAAAGTTGCAGAGGGCAAGGTACAGCACCATGTCGTCATTTCTGGCGTCCTCATTCTCTTGCAGGACGATTCTGACTTTGCCCTCAATGGTTTTCAGACTGTCCATAATTACCTCCATTCATGGAAAGAGGACGGTCGCTGAAAACCGCCCCAATCCACATCAGTAAAATATTTCTCAAACTATTTCCTGCGGAGATGCAGCCACGCAGCCGCACCGCCGATAAACGCCACAAGCACAATGGCGATAATGGTTTTTCCCCTCATCCTGCTTAGTCCTCCTTTTTCTTTCTTCCGCACTGGTAGCCTGCAAATCCGAAGATTCCCGCACCGACTGTAAATGCCGCCGCAAGGCTTACCCACAAGCCGAGATTAAAGTCGTCGCCTGTTTTCGGGGTGTCACGCAGCTCGTTGTGCATGGTTACGGTTGCCGTTTCATCCGTCTTGATGGTCACTTTCTGGTCGGCGGGCAGGATATAGCCAGAAGATGCCTTGTCGCTGACCTCGGACACGGTGTATTCGCCGATACGCAAGCCGTCAATGACGATTTCACCGTTTTTGTCCGTCTTGAATGTCTGGTCATAATCTTTTCCAATCACACGGAAAGAGAAGCCCTCCACCTTGCCGTCAGAAGATGTCTTGACGATTTTCAGCGAGCCTTTCTGGGCTTCATTTAAGAAGCCCTTGCCCGCTTCATTCTCCACGTTGTAGGTCTTGCCGTTTTCCTCAATGGATACGGGATAGACGTTCTCATCCAGTACGAAGCCTGTCGGGGCGGTTTTCTCACGGACAAGATACTTGCCGTACCGCAGGTCGTTCATCTGGTAAACGCCTTTCTCTACCTCGCCCATCTCGCCGAGCAGCACGTCTTTCTTGTCCAGTTTTCCATCTTCGTTTGTATCAGAGTAAACCTCGAATACCGCACCTGTGAGCTTGTTGTCTGGGTAGTCCTTGTCTACTTTCGTCAGGGAGAGATTGCCTTTGATAAAATAATTTACAAGCTCAATCTCCACAACTTCATCAACCTCACTGATAGTTACGCTGATTTCTTCCTCTGAGAGTACATATCCTTTCGGGCTTTCGATTTCACGGATAACCCATGTGCCAAACGGAACTTCGGCAAAAGAAAAACTGCCGTCATCCTCGGATGTGGCAGTCGCAATCGCATTTTCCTTTGTATATTCCGTTGTCCCCATCTTAAAGATGCCGATTAAAGCACCGCCTAAATCCTCACCGTCCTCATTGGACTTTTTGCCGCTGACAGAACCGTAAATCAGTTCATTTTCAATGGCTTCGCCCTCGTTTGCCGTAATGTTCACAACGGCGGTTTCCTGCCCTGCATATTCAAAATCAACAGGGTACTTCTCATCGCTGACAAGGTAAGCGGCGTTTGTGCTGATTTCCTGCACATAATAGCTGCCCATCGGCAAGTCGCTGATTGCTTTTCCGTGACCGTTCTCGTCAAGGAAAATTACCTCAATCAATCCATCGGCAGGGATTGTTGTGCCGTCTGCGGCGGTCAGCTCCTCGGCTGCATACAGACCGAACGTAACGTCTTTGATTTCACCGTTGCTGCCTACGCCGTATGCTTCGTCAACCTCAAGGCTCTTGATTACGTCAATTTCCACACGCTGACGCTCGTTGTAAAACTTTGTGCCTGTTTCCGTCACTTCGATTTCCTGCCCTGCATACACAAGCTCCACGGCATGGATTTCATCATTCAGCACCATTCCATATGGGGCGGTCACTTCCTTTACCTCATACTTTCCGAGATAAAGCTCTTTGGATTCCGCTGTGCCATCTTCCCCTGTGGTAAGCGTGTCCACGACTTCGCCTTTCTCGGCTCTAACTGTGCCATCGGTTGTGATGATGTCCTCGGCTGCGCTAATCTCATAGACCGCTCCCTCAAGGCTGTCTACTGCAAAAATCGGCTGGTACAGCCCCTTGTTTCCCGATACCCTGCTGAATACCTCGCCAGATTTTCCTACCGTGATTTTCCCTTTCTGCGCCATGTTGGAGCGTTCCACCTTTACAATGGTGACGCCGCCCTCAATCTCGGAGTTTTCCTGCTCCACGTCAAAATAGACTGGCTCGGAGTCGAGGACATAACCGTATGGGGCTTGCACTTCAACGAGGGAATAACCCTTGCCGTACTCTAAGGTCTGCGGCGTGATAAGCCCGCCGTCCGCCGTGGTGTAGAACGTGTCAATCTCCGTCACTTCTGGATAAGTGAATTTCATTGTTACAAGGTTTCCCTCTGGGTCGTAAATCTGGAATCCTGCACCTGCATAGGGGATGACCTTGCCCGTTTCTATATCCTTTTTCACAATCTTGATATAGCTTTCAAAATTGGCGTTATTGATAAGGTAGCGGTAGGTCTGGCTGTCCTTGCAGATGAACACGTCAAAGTCTTTCATCAGCTCCCGACCGTCCCATCCAGAGGTCTGGTGTACGGTATAGATGCCATACGGCATATCCTTTGTCTGGGCAAAGCCGTTCTCGTCACATATCAATGTGTCACGCTCGGTTTCCTCCGCCGCATCGAAGCTGCCTGCGGATTTCAAATATACCTCAAAAACAGCCCCCTCCTCTGGCGTTTCAATCTGGGTTTCGCCGTTGTCGGTGTGCTTGATGATGGCGATATTGCCCTTGATTACCTGCTCGTTTACATCATTCTTGGCAGAATTATATTCCACGGTGTAAAGCTCTGGCTCTGCGCCTACATGGTGGGTTGTAGTATCTAACAGATAGCCCTCGGACGGGGCAATCTCACGGACGCTCCAATCATTTCCGCAGATATAATATTTCGTTGTGAACTGCCCGTTTTCATCGGTGGTGTAAGTGTCAACTAATTCCTCGCCCTTATAGATGCCGTAAACCGCACCTGCAAGTGTGGCGTCGCCCTGCGGCTTCTTCCCCGTTTCCACGTCGGTCTTTAATACCGTGACGTTGAATTTCTTTAAGATGTTGGTAAAGCTGCGTTTCGTGACCTTTTTCCACTCAATCGGGGCGGTCTGGGATGCAGGGACAACGTAACGGATAGCCGTGTCCACTTCCTCAAGGGTGTACGGCGTGCTGCCGCTGATAAGGACGTTCTCAAACTTCGCCAATCCATTCTTATCGGTCACGGCGTATTCATCAACCGCCAATCCGCTTAAAGAAGTGCCGTAAAGGTGGAACTTCACGCCATCCACAAGATTGTCCTCGGATGTTTTCACAACCTCAAGGCTTCCACGCTTCAAGGTATTGCTGAACGTGACCGTAGAGGTTTTCCCGCCGATAATCGTCACGGTCTGTGTTTTCTGCGGCTCGTAGCGGTCGATGGACTGTTCCGTGACGGTGTAAGTGCCAGGGAATAAGCCCTCCACCGTGATATTTCCGTCTTTATCTGTCTTTACGGTCTTGTTGAAGCCGTCGCCCTTGATGGTAAAGGAAATCCCCGCAACAACGCCGTCCTCGGAAGTCTTTTTTAATGCGACCGTCCCTGTCGGCGTTTCCACGTTGATATATGCCGTCATGGTGTCCACGTTCTCCACGCCCGTAATGACATCCTGCAGGTTCGGGTCGCCGTAGGCAATCATCTTCGCCCCGCTGCTGACCGTCGGCGTGTTATTTCTCGTTGCTGTAATCCTCGCCTTGCCATCAATCGCCTTTTTTGACGTGATGGTGAGCTTGTTCCCAGACTTGGACACCTTTACATTGCTGTCGGAGCTGGTAAAGGAATATTCGGACAACACGCCGTTGCTGTCGGTCAGCGTAAGGCTGTATTTGCCGTCCTTATAGGCAAGCTCCTTTGTAATGTCCTTTTTGCCCGCCGACATAAAACTCGGAATCGTGCTGTGCCTTGTCATGAATGACACAATCTGGTCGTAAGCCGCCCTCGCCCCGCTGTTTGCATAGTTCGAGCCAAAGTGCAGGCTGTAAACGGTTGCGCTTGTCTGGCTGTACGGGCTTGCAGAGTTGCGGCATCCCGTGACGAACTCCCACACAAGGGTCTGGGTGGCAAGCCATTTCTCGTCGTCACTTCCAGACAGGTTCCCGCTGTTCCCCTGATAGCCGTAGAGCAGGGCAAGCCCCACCGCCTTTTTCTGGTCTGCGGAGAGGGCGTTCCATGTGTTGGAAGACGCCTTTGCCAGTGTATTCCCTGTTTTTAAGGGTACGCCCGGCTGAAGGCAGAACGCCGTTTCCCCGTCCACATACATACGGTACTTATATTCGCCCGTACCTCCTGCGGTATGACCGCCGATGTTCGCACTGGAATTATATCTGATTGCGTTCCCTGCGCCGTCGTAGGTGTGAGTAAAGCTAATCGTGCCGATGTCGCCCGCCGCAAACGCTGTCGTTGCAGGGACTGCGGACAGTGCCGTAACCGCAGCCAAAGCAAACGCCGCAGCCCTTTGAAATAATTTACGAATCTTCATTCATTACCTCCTGTTCGTTCTCTTGTTGATAGTTGCTCATTGATTTTCTGACAGAAAAAGCTGCCCCTCTGGACAGCCTTTAATAGTTCTTTTCTCGGATAGTTACTGGCAGTATCTAGGGGGAGAGGTGCGGAGAGGGGGAAGTCAAAAAATTTTTTCTGTTTCCCAAAGGGCAGACTTCCCCCTCGGTGTCCACTTCAAAAATTCCCATGTTTCCTGCCTTACCTCTCGTGAGCCTTGCTCCGCTGTAAGTGGCGGTTGTAGAACTCCAACGCCTTTATGACAAAATCCGTTTCCTGCCCTCTGGGGATGGATTTCGGTATGAGCTTGGTTATCCGCTCGTCCTTAAAGGCGGGCTTCTCTTTCTGGTTCGGCTTTTCCTCCTGCATGATGCTCTGGATAACCTCATCCGTGAGCTTCCCCTCCTGCATGAACTTTTTCATCTTGATAGCCTGTGCAAGAGAGGGCGTGGCATCGTTGTAGCCCATCGCTTCTAAAAGCGTGTATTGCTGTTCCTCGGACAGATAGGAGATTTCCACCGCAGGGCGGAAAGCAATCTGGCGTTCATCAACCATTTGCAGGATTTCGGGTACAAGCTCGGTCAGACGGATATAGCGAAAAATCTGATTTTTACTTTCCCCGACTTTCTCGGCAAGTTCATCACTTGAAGTAGCAAATCCAAAATTATTACCCACTGGGGAATAATTATCTTTTGTGGGTCTGCCTGCCTGTCTTTTCATCGCTTCAAGCCGCATCTTATATGCAAAGGCTTTCTCACTCGGCAAGATAGTAGTCCTTTGGAGATTACTCTCAACCATGACAATAATCGCTTCATCATGGGTCAGCTCCTTAACCTCACATTTCAGAGTTTCAAGCCCTGCAAGCTCGCAAGCCTTTTTCCGCCTGTGACCGCTGATAAGCTCGTACCGTCCGTCCTCTTTCTGCCGAACTGTGGCAGGGGTCATTACGCCGCTCCGACTGACACTTTCAACAAGCTGTTCCATATCCTCATTCATCAAAACCTTGAATGGGTGGTCTGGGAACTCATCAATTTCGGAAATGGGTATCTCCCTTATCTTGCTTAGATTCGCTTCTGCTCGGCTCTCGTCTGTTTCAAAGAGGTCATCGTATGCGGTCAGCTCGATTTTGCTTTCTCTGTTTCTCGCCAATCTCTGCCACCTCCTTTGCAAACTGTTCATAGGCTGCGGCTACCTTGCCGCCCTTGTCGTAGGCAAAAATGCTTTTTCCCTCTGCGGTGGCTTCAACCGCACGGATAGAGTGGGGTATCTGGGCATCAAAAACTTTAATTCTCTGCCCGTAGGCACTTTTCACCGTTGCCGTGATTTCCTTAGAGATGTTCGTGCGTGGCATTACCATCGTCATAAGGATGCCGTCAATCCGCAGGTGCGGGTTGATCTGCCGTTTCACTTTCGACACGGAGCGAAGCAACAGCTCTAAGCCTTTGGCGGAAAGATAATGGGGCTGTGTCGGGATAACCACGCTGTCAGCAGCCGCAAGCGCATTGATTGTCAGCATACCCAAGCTCGGCATACAATCAATGAGGACAGTATCATAACTCTTTTTTACTTCATTGATGCAGGTTTTCAGTACGCTTTCACGGCTTATGGCGTTAATCAGCCTTACTTCCAGCCCCGACAGCTCAATGTTAGATGGGAGCAGGTCAACGCCCTCGTCATGGTGCAGGATGCTTCTGGAAACATCGGCGGGTTTATCATCAATGATGTCCTGCATGATGGTGGAGAGCGTGTCGGGCAAGTCGTCTGGTCTGCTGTAACCGAGCGACATGGTTAAATTTGCCTGTGCGTCGGCATCAATGAGCAGGACTTTCTTACCCTGCTGTGCCAGAGCCACGCCCAGATTGACCGCCGTAGTGGTCTTTCCAACGCCGCCTTTCTGGTTGGTTAAAGCGATTACTTTGCAATTTGACATAGGGTGCGTCCTCCTTTCGCATAGATTTAGCCACTTTGTCAAGGTGGCTATGTAAAGGATTTATGGCAATAAAAAAAGCCGACTGGCTGTTTCGTAAAACTACACCAATCGGCTATGTAAAAATCTATTCTGTTTTATTCTCTGCCTTATCTGCTCTTACATGATATGGCTTCCCTTATTCTCTCTGTATCCCATTTCTCTGGAAACAATACCGCCATAATATGAAACGCATCTATCAGCCCTGCAATATACGCATGAGTTCCGTATTCAAAATCCTGCTTTTCCCTGCAATCTATAAGATGTTGACAAACTTCCCTCTGTTCCTCCGTCAAATCAAGCTGGTTAAAAGCATCCTCCGCATATCCCTCGTCCTTACTATCTTTTTGATAACTGGCATCAGTCTGTAACAGTTTCAATACAGATTCGTCTTTTAATTTCTCTACTGCTATCTTCACCAGTTCTTTAAAATCCTTATCGTACATCACTTCCCCCTGCCAGTTCTACTCTTAATTTTTTAATAGGTGCATGGATAACCTTAAAAATAAGTTCGTCAACGCAATCTGTATATCTGCCCTGCTGTATGAGCTGATTCTTCAATTCCACAAGGCTATGTAACAAAATACTCCGTTCCTCACTATCCACATATAAATGATTTTTCTTTTCTCTCATAATCAACACCAACCTTTTTTGATTTAATTATATAGACGGATAGCAGAATGTTCAAAGCTGCAAATTGGGTCAAAAAATAAGCGTACCACTATTTCTAATGATACGCTTATGATTATTTAGATATAAACATCAACGGTCAAATCTTCCCATTGATTTTTTCTAAGATAGCCACCATTCGCCCTGCGGAAAGCCTGTGCTTCCTCAAAACTTATGGTAAAAGTCCAGAATGGTTTTCGCCTATCTTTGTGATATAGCCGCCTGTGCTGCTGCCAATTTTGCAATTGGAACGCGGAACGGTGAACAGGATACATAGTCCAGCCCAAGTTTATGACAAAACTCTACGGACGTAGGATCGCCGCCGTGCTCGCCGCAGATTCCTACATGGAGGTTCGGATTTGCCGACTTGCCAAGCTTCAGCGCCAGTTCCATCAGTTTACCCACGCCTGTCTGATCCAGCCTTGCGAACGGATCATTTTCAAAAATCTTGGTATCATAGTAAGCATTCAGGAACTTCCCGGCGTCATCACGGGAGAATCCAAAGGTCATCTGCGTCAAATCGTTTGTACCGAAACAGAAGAAGTCTGCCTCCGCCCCTATCTCGTCTGCCGTCAGGGCAGCTCTTGGAATTTCTATCATCGTTCCCACTTCATATTTCAGCTTACTGTTTGCCGCTGCGATTTCCCTGTCTGCGATTTCCACTACCAGATTCTTGATAAATTTCAGTTCCTTTGCATCTCCTACCAGCGGAATCATGATTTCCGGGCATACTCTCCAATCAGGATGTACAGCCTTTACATTGATAGCCGCACGGATCACTGCCAGTGTCTGCATCTTCGCGATTTCAGGATACGTCACTGCCAGACGGCATCCGCGGTGTCCAAGCATCGGGTTCATCTCTTTCAGGGCGTCAATGAGTTCTTTGATTCGTTCTACCGTCTTGCCTGTTGTCTCAGCCAGTTTCCTAATATCTTCTTCCTCTGTCGGAACGAACTCATGGAGAGGCGGATCCAGGAACCGAATCGTTACAGGATTCCCCTCTAACGCTTCATAAAGCGCCTCAAAATCTTTCTGCTGTTCCGGCAGAATCTTCTCCAAGGCTTTTTCTCTCTCTTCCACTGTTTCCGCACAAATCATCTCACGGAATGCATCAATCCGATTCCCCTCAAAAAACATATGCTCTGTACGGCAGAGTCCGATACCTTCTGCCCCCAGGGACCGTGCTTTCTTCGCATCTGCCGGGGTATCTGCATTGGTACGCACCTTCATGGTTCTGTATTTGTCTGCCCATCCCATAATTCTGCTAAACTCGCCTGCTATCGTGGCATCAACAGTCGGAATCTGTCCGTCATAAATATTTCCGGTGGAACCATCCAGGGAAATAAAATCTCCTTCACTATACTCTTTCCCTGCAAGGGTAAACTTCTTATTCGCCTCATCCATCGTAATATCACCGCATCCGGATACGCAGCATGTTCCCATGCCGCGGGCTACTACAGCCGCATGGCTGGTCATGCCGCCGCGGACGGTCAGGATACCCTGCGCATTCTTCATTCCCTCAATATCTTCCGGGGATGTCTCCAGACGTACCAGAACTACTTTCTCTCCTCTTGCCGCCCATGCTTTTGCGTCCTCTGCTGAAAATACAATTTTACCACATGCAGCTCCCGGAGAAGCTCCCAGCGCCCTTGCCACCGGCTCAGCTGCTTTCAATGCCTCCGTGTCAAACTGCGGATGGAGCAGCGTATCCAGATTCCTCGGATCAATCATAGCAACTGCCTTATCTTCCGTAATCATACCCTCATCTACCAAATCACAGGCGATTTTCAGCGCTGCCTGGGCAGTTCTCTTTCCGTTCCGTGTCTGCAGCATATACAGATGCCTGTCCTCAATCGTAAACTCCATATCCTGCATATCGCGATAGTGATCTTCCAGTTTATTACAGATATCTACAAACTGGTCATATACCTCCGGCATAACCTCTTTGAGCTGGTCAATCTTCTGCGGCGTACGGACTCCGGCAACCACGTCCTCACCCTGTGCGTTCATCAGGAATTCTCCCATCAGATGCTTCTCCCCTGTAGCAGGGTCGCGCGTGAAGGCAACTCCCGTACCGGAAGTTTCTCCCATATTTCCAAATGCCATCATCTGTACATTCACGGCCGTTCCCCATGAATATGGGATATCGTTATCACGGCGGTATATATTTGCCCGAGGGTTATCCCATGAGCGGAACACTGCCTTAATCGCTTCCATGAGCTGTTCCTTGGGATCTGCCGGGAAATCCCTGCCGATTTTCTCTTTGTATTCAGCCTTAAACTGGTCTGCCAGCTCCTTCAAATCTTCCGCAGACAAATCGACATCCTGAATTACGCCCTTCTCTTTTTTCATCTTATCAATTAATTCTTCAAAATATTTCTTCCCAACCTCCATAACCACATCGGAGAACATCTGGATAAATCTTCTATAGCAGTCCCATGCCCAACGCGGATTACCGGACTTCGCTGACAATACTTCAACAACTTCTTCATTCAAACCAAGATTCAGAATCGTGTCCATCATGCCCGGCATCGACGCCCTTGCACCGGAACGAACAGAAACAAGAAGAGGATTCTCTTTGTCTCCGAATTTCTTTCCCGTAATTTCTTCCATTTTGAAAATGGCTGTCATAATCTGATCCATAATTTCATCATTAATCATTCTGCCGTCTTCATAATACTGCGTACATGCTTCCGTTGTAATCGTGAAGCCCTGTGGTACAGGCAGCCCCAGGCTGGTCATCTCCGCAAGATTCGCACCCTTGCCTCCGAGGAGATTCCTCATCCCCGCATTGCCTTCTGTAAACATATAAACCCATTTTGCCATGTTGCACATTCCTCCTACAATCGTTCTCATACCATGCCGCAAAGCGCCAGCTCCAAAGGAGCATGTCTACCCTGTTTAGTATATATACAATTGTAACATATTTCCTGTTTCAGTCAAGAAAATCCTTCCATTATTGTAACTTTTTTAGCCAAACCTTTTTGTTTTCTTGTGAAATATTTATCAAAATATGTCGGTTATGCGCATATCATTTGTTATTTTATCACAATTCCCCCTCAAATATTTCCTTATCTTGCAGGCATCTGAAAATCTACAAGCGCTTTGTTCAAATAGTCATTAAAAGGTTTCATGATTCGGAAAGTCTCCGCTGCCTTTACAAGAAATGTTTCTGTATCATTCAATTCCTCATCCTTTAACGGATATTCCAGATACCAGCTCTTAAATTTCAGGTATTCAGCCTGCGGGTGTTCTTTCCCATACCCCGCCGGGACATTCTTTAACGCCGTCCCCTGTACAGTAAAATATTTTTCAAACTCCGGCTCATGGATTATCGTTTCCCATTCTTCACCATTCCGGACAATAAAATCCCGCACCATCGTTGTCGCCTCTTTGAACACATCCGCAAACAGGCCGCCGCCTAAAAAAGACTGATTGCCGGGTTTTATCATAAGATAATATCCAACAGGGACAGGAAGTTTCCCTTTCGAAGAAATATGGGCGCGGAACGCAGGATTGTAAGGCGATTTATCGTGGCTGAAGCGGGTATCCCTTACAATCTTAAAGGTAAGGTCTTTCGGATTGTTATGTAAAATGCTGCTGTCAAATTTTCCTATTTCCATCATCAAAGCCTGTAATACCTCTTCAAACTCAGCATTTGCCTTTTTGTAATCTTCTTTATTTGCATGATACCATTCACGGTTATTATTCATGCTTAGTTCTGATAAGTAATCCATAATTATTTTTATGTTCATGATCTGTCGTCTCCTTTACGAATTTTGTATGATAGAAAACTGCACGGAATCTAAAAATTCCTGTATCAAACGTTTCGTGCGTTCAGGAGATTGGTAAGGCTTACAGAACGAAAAATCCTGTGATAAGTCATCAATATCTTCCATAGCGCTCTTTACATCAAGCATCGTCTGCATGGGAATTTCCGTGGCTGCCGCGTAATCCAGCTGCTGCGGATTTATCCGATGATTTTGTATCGCGTAATTCACTCTCTCTTTACATTTACATCTTCCGGCGCCATATTCTCCGCAATACTGCCCAAGAAAGTCTGCCATTTTTTTGCGTATCCGGGAAAGCCTTTGACGATACGCTTCGGGAGTCATTCCTAAAATATCCCCCGCGATGCGGCTGTCGACCTTAAACATCGTACCTAATATAAAAATACATCTGCTTTCCGTATCAAGGCATTGCAGCATCACATTGGTACAAGACATTTTCAGCAGAATGTCCTGTGTGGCGTCCTCCGCATCGGCAAATGTGCCAAGCATCCGCAGGGATAAATTGAATACCATGTCCTGCACACCCGCAACAAGAGTTTCAAGAGCCTTTTTATCCCCTGCCGTGGCTTTGTCAACGAAAGCCTGCAATTCTTCATTTGTTTTTTTGTTCATAGATTTTACCTCCTACTAAATTAGACAATGGCCTCCCGCCCGTGTGACAGAAAAGAGGTATTTTTTTATCATTTTTTAAGCCGCTCCCGCAGCACTCAGCATCTGCTGCCAGGAACGGCCTCTTTTCGTAAATGCTTTCCTGTATGGGTATTTTTGCCCTCAGAGCTTCCTTATCTTGCTTTGTCTGTATCTCTATTTCCATCTAAGTCATCCGCGATATCATCTACGCCCTCGCGTATGCCGTCGCCGATATCATCTACACCCTCACGGATATCATCGCCCACGCTATTTTCCTTATTCGGCGCTGTCCCCGCATCATTCTGTCCGTCTGAACCCGTTCCTGCGCCTGTGCCTACCGTATCTTCCCCGGTTTCATTCGTCAGCGTTTCCCCGGTTGTACCTGTGGTATTATCCGTAGCTCCATTCGTTTCTGTTGCGGATGTATTCCCAGTAGCGTTTCCGTTTTCTGTAGTGTTTGTAGTATTATCATTACTGTTTGTCCTGCAGGCCGTCAGCCCCAGTGCACAGAGCGCCAGCGTCATGACCAGCATCATTTTCTTCAACTGTTTCATAAGAATTCTCCTTTGCAAAAAATTATTTGTCCTTCCTAATTATCCCCCGATTTTCGGAATTTATTCACCAGACTTTATCCGTTTCCTGAAAATCCTCCGTGCGAGCTGCTTTCCATTAAACGGAATCAAAGGATACAGATAACTTTTCCCGGATATTGTTCGGTTACAGCTGATAGCCAGCAAGGTAAGAAGGATTCCCGCCGCGAAACCATACAAATTAAATGCTGCTGTTAAAACCAACAGTATAATCCGCATAAATTTCAAAGCATACCCCAGCTCATAGCTGGCCTGGGTATAGTTTGCCACCGCCACAAATGCCATATAGAGCATTGTTTCAGAATTAAACCACCCTGATTTCACCGCAAACTCTCCCATCACAATCGCCGCAATAACACTCAAAGGTGTTGTCAGCATATTCGGAGTATTGATAGCCGCGAGCTTCAGCCCGTCAATTCCCAATTCCAGAATCAACAGCTGAAACAGCAACGGGATATGAATGTCCCCTTCCACTTTAATAAAATCAAATGCCGGGGGTATCCACTCAGGGTTCTGCATAAGAAGAATCCAGCCCGGCGTCAGGAGCAGCGTCAGAATTGCGATAAAAAGCCTGTTAAGACGCAGATATGTGCCTGTAATCGGCGGAAAGTAAAAATCATCTGCCTCTTCTACAATATCAAAAATAGAAACCGGAAGAATAATTGCCGCAGGAGAATTATCTACCAATATAGCAATCTTCCCTTCCAGCACGCTGGCTGCTGTCGCGTCCGGGCGCTCGGTATACTTTACTTTCGGAAATGGATTAAACCATTTCCTTCGATAAAGGCACTCTACCAGACTTTCCTGGTTCATAGTCAGAGCCTCCACCTGCAGATTCTGTATACGGTTCCTGATTTCCTCCAGAAATGCCCGGTCTACACGGTCTTCCATATAGCATAGCACAATATCTGTTTTTGAGCAGCTCCCCGCCTGCTGCATCTCCATAACAAGATGTGGATCACGGATACGCCTGCGTATCAGAGCGGTATTAAATACTACCGTCTCTACAAATCCGTCTTTCGAACCGCGCAGCACTTTATCTTTTTCCGGCTCCGCCACACTGCGCATCGGATACGTCCTGCAGTCAATGGCAAAGCACTTGTCATATCCATCAATAAACAGGCACAATACACCGGAAAGGATATTGGCTTCTATTTCCTCACGTCCATCCAGAAGCTCTACCTCTACATATGGCATAGCGTCCCTGGACAGCCCTGCACTATCCTCCGGCAAATCTTCTGGTGTAATAGAATAAAAGAATTCTATCAGCTTTTCCATTAGCTCGTCTTTTACAAACCCGTCAATAAAATAGAAACATGCTTTATGATCCGCCACCATCGTCATTCTGCATATAATATCAAAGCTCTTCTGAATATTAAGCTTTTCCTGGAAATATGCCATATTATCCGCCAGGCATGTCATGATTTTCTGTTCCATCACATTGTCCTCTTTCTGACGCACTTACTGCATCATCTTGGTAGATTTGGAAGCTTGCTTTTAAGCTTCTTCTTTTCACAGATACTTATGGTAAAGTCTTTCCTTATTTTTCTTTTTTATACGCTGTACTATATTTTTCCATTTTTATGTTTCATTTCGTTGCATCTAAGGATATTACTAAATAATATTGTTATACTGATAAAGGTTTACATTTTGATAAATTCTTTTCAAAAGTGCGATAATACAAGCATTTATACTATTTTAAAACACATAGGAGGAAGGAGTTATGAAAAACATAGAGCTCGGACAACGTCTTAAAGATTTACGCGAATACCATCATTATACTCAGGAATATATCAGTTCTAAACTAAATATTGAACGTCCTTCCTACTCAAATTATGAATGCGGCAAACGCACACCGCCTTTGGATCTGATTATTCGGCTCTGCAATTTTTACCAGGTTTCTCTGGATGATTTGCTGTGCAACCCCAAGTTCTCTCCCTGTGCCGCCACTATGGAAGGCATCCCGCCTTCCTCCGGCGAGGACGAAGAAGCGCTGCTCCATTATTACCGTCTGCTTCCCGACGATTCTAAACGCGAAATTCTTCAGTATCTGCAATTCAAATTTCAACAAGCTAAAAAACAATAAAACCCCGGCAAGCTTTTATCACTTGCCGGGGCTGCTTTTACTTCATTTTTATCTTCTTCGTCGTATATGCACTATAAATCTTACGGCTGCCCGACTTCTTATAGCTCCTTAAGCGGAATGTGTATGTCTTGCCCTTCTTCATTCCTTTTTTTGTCATAGACACGACATTCTTTTTCTTAGACGCGATACGCTTAAATTTGCCCTTACTGCCTACTCTCATAGAAATCTCAAAGCCGTCCGCCTTTGCTTTCTTGTTCCAGGTAAGCTTTACCTTGGACTTTCCCGTCTTTTTCACTTTCAGTTTTGTTTTTACCGGGGAAGTCGCTGTCTTTAAAATGCTGCTGTCTGCACCTGCAATCCTGCTGCCATAATGAGACTTGTATGCCTTCACGCGGAACTGATACTCTGTAGCGCTCTTCAATCCCTTTACCTGATAAGATGTACCGCCCACAAGGCTTACATCCTTCCACGCCTTCGTATTTGTATCATACATGGAAACAATATAGCCATTTGCCTGGGCAACGGAATTCCATGACAGGCTGATAGATGTATTTGCATTCTTCGCCGCTTTCAGGCCGCCTGGGACGCCCGGCGCTGTTGGCTGCGGTACCGGAACAGGCTTTGGTTTGTTATTTCCACCGGGATTTTCTTCTGAAGCAAGCTTCTTCTCCCATACTGCCGTCAGAGTCACATCCGCAGAATCTATTTGATAGGATTCTCCCGGCGCATAAATCTTGCTGCCATCCTTCCATCCCTTGAAGACGTAACCCTCCCTCTCCTTTTCCGGCAAAACAATGGTACTTCCCGATGCATAATACGCGTTCTCTGTCTGGCTTCCTTCACTAATAAAAGAAACTTTTACAGCTTTTTCCCATACTGCGGTTAAGGTCACATCTGTTGTACCCATTTCATAATACGTACCTGCTGCGTAGGTCTTTGTCCCATCACTCCAGCCGCTCAGAATATATCCTTCTTTCTGATAAGTATCCTGCGGCAGAACAATCATCCTCCTGTCTGCACAGTATATGCTTTTCGTTTCCGCATCATTTTTAAGATAAATTTCATGTACTTTTTCTCCTGCATTTGAGATAATCTCATAGAGAGTCGGACGTGTTCCTTCCGGCCAGGTTATCGTAAAGGACAAGATATCCTCATCACCTTTTCGGTAAAAAACAGTGTTTCCCCGGTCAAGTCTCCCGATAGTTTCCGTCCTGACGGTATTTCCATCATAAATTTCCGCTTCGACAAGCGCATTTGTAATATCTGCGCCATCCTGGAGGAACGTAACAGAAGTGAGCTTTGTATTCTCCGTCAGTTTATACTTTAAATAATCAGTTCCGTCAGAAAGCTTATCCGACATATATACAGTAGAAACATCCCCATCTATCATATTGTCTAACTTACCTGTAAGGGTTCCTTCGAATACCATGCTTCCTTTTTCTATCGCTTTGATATCAATATCCAGAATCTTTAAATATGCTTCTTTATATTTCGTAATCAGAATCTGTATATATCGAATGGCCTGTCCTTCCATATCCACTTTAATATTTCGATAAATCCCGCCTTCTGTTTCGATATCGCCTACAACATTATCCCCTTCTTCGTGGATTTCCGCAACACGCGTCCAATTATTCTTATCTGACGACACCTTCACTTCTGCATTATAAAGCTTCGGTCTGTCATCTCCGGTTATAATTGTAAATTCAGAAACCGGAATCTCCGCGCCCAAATCTACAATAATCGAATCGCCCGCCGTCTGATTTGAGTTCGTCCATGCATAAGTTGACAGTTTCCCATCGAAAAGATTCTCCCAGCTTCCTTCTTTCAGTCCCAAAGATGTCTCAACGGCAGGATTAAGCCCGGTACTTCCTTCCGCCGCAACAGAAAAATTATTCACCGTGAAACTCACTGCCTGCGACGCCCCATTGTACAAACGCACATATCGCGCCGCTGTACCGCCCGGGGAACTCGGCATATTCTCCCAGATAACCCCGTTTTCTGAGTACTGCAGTACCAGCCCTGCCGGACAGTCTACATTCACGCTCTTTAACTCAGAAAGTTCTTCAAACTTTATTCCCAGGTACTCTCCTGCTTTTAAAGAAACCGTGCCATCTGCTGCCAAGCTGTAAGTTCCCTCCTGGTGAGACACTTCTCCTACTGTTGTATCCATATTCGTGCAGACGCCGAACTTTTCCTCTTCCTCATTGCCATTAATGATAATCTCACGAATTGTTGTCCAATGATCCGGCTTGCCCGGTCTCCCCACTGATTCGGCGCGCAAGCGAATATATCTCGCTTCAATCTCAACTTCTTCACTGATATGGCGCTGGAAATCATAGACTCCTCCTATCTGTGTCCAGCTTCCCTCACTCCCATCCTCTGAATATTCCAAAACAGCATGGTGGAAATAGTTATTCACCTGACTTGCATCACCCTCATCATTTGCTGCCTGGAAAATTTCGATACTATATACAGGTACAACTCTGCCCATATCAATTCCAACATAATCATCCACCTGATGCGCAGGCGTCAAAGTACATGAAGTCGCAAGATTCCCGTCAAAAATCTTTGCTGTCTCCGCAGTATCTCCCACTTCCTCTCCCGCTATCTTTCCATAAAAAGAAGTCACTACTGCTGAAGGATTTAAATGCGGCATCACCCACCGCTTTGCAACCGGCACAATCTTATTGATAAACGGAACCAGGCGTCTGCTCCCCGCCTGCGCCATCTTATCAGCGCCAGCATAAGCAGGATACGCAGCCTGTGTTGCCATTGCTTTTCCCGCGGCAGCCACTCCCTGCCAAGCGCCGTCCACATCTGTCTTTTCCATAGCAAAAACAGCCTGCATAGCCGCTTCACCTGCCGTTGCTACATCATAGAGCGAATTCAGCCACGGAGTTATCTCCTCCACTAAAATTTTATTCGTGCATTTACTGCGGAATGTTTCTACTGCCGTTTTTATCTTGGCAAACTCTTCTTTGATTCTCTGTGCCCCGGCATCTTCTGAAACCGGCTCGCCCTTCACAATCTTTGCTTCTACCGCTTCCAAATCTTCTTTCAGGTCTTCCGACTCCGGAAATCCTGATACCCTGGTGGAATCCGGACAGTTCGCCACATGCTTTCCAATCGTCAGATACGCATCATACACCTCCGGCTGAAGATACTTAAAACAATCCCGCCAGATTATATCTGCATTTTCCAGAAAGTTCGTATTGTTCCAAATCAGGCATGCCAGCTGGAATAACCCCACCTTATTCGCTTCCGTATAGCGACATGGATTCGACATCAGTCCGTTTAGCCCCGTTACATTGTTCCGCGCATAGTGATTGATATTTCCAAGAAACAGCCCCGATTTCGCATGCTCATTTACCGGATAATTCAGCCAGAAAACCACGTCATGCCCGTCTGTTGCATTTCTCACATAGTCTACAGTTTCCTGCGTAATCGGAGAATTCACATCATCCCCTGTCCAAAACAAATCAATGGAATAATTCAAAGCCTTCAGTGATTCCAGCTCTTCCCCGCTGCCTGACCAGGCTTTGTTATACCCTTTCATACAATAAGTAAGATTTTCACAATCCTCTTTCGCTTTTATAAACTCATTGTCTATCCTATTCAACAGTATGACAATCTGTTCAAGATCCCCGCCGCCAATATCATCATTCAAAATAGCAAATTTCCGTACGCCTACGTCATACAGCTGCTGGAACTTCGCTTTCAAACGTTCTACCTTTGCATTGAAATTTGCTTCATATGCCGCCGTGCCAATTGTCCCTAAATCGCCGAAGAAATATGTAAGGTGAATAGACCATCCATATCTTACCTTCGTCTTTTCCCCTGCCTCCACCAGTTTGCGGATCTTATTAATTTCTAAATCCTCTTCCGACTGGCCTTCATCCGGGGTTGTGGGATAGAGGTCATCGCTCCTATGGTAATGATCGTCTTTTGACGCATAGATGTAGGAATTCATCTTCACGTCCCGCCCTGACCACATCATGCTTTCGCGCCCTTCATAATTCCATGCACCATAAAACCCTTCAATGAATCCCCTTGTCTTCATGGTCGCATAATCTTCAATCTGTACATTCAAAAAACGGCTTCCGGCAAAAGAAGAAAACATCATCTGCAGCGTAGCCAGACCATAATATACTGCATCCGTATCCTGCCCAAGAATCACAATCGTGCCGTCCTTTGCACTCAACAGGTAGGAATCTGTCTGTTCAAAAAGATCTGTTTTGGAAACCGCCACATTAGAACCCACCCAGGTATCCACGGCGCCGCCGCTTCCTTTGATACCCAGAAGAATCTTCTGACCGCTCCCAACCGTACTGCTCTCTGTTTTCGTTCTTCCGTAATCCCCCAGGATTTCTTCCAGAAACGCATTCGTATACTCGTCAATGCCGCTCTCGCTTACCACCTGTACATTTGCTCCCAGCACAAACTCTCCGCCCGGATATACCGTGCTCTGCGGTATCGGGTAAATCGCATATTCATCCTGTGTAGATGCATACCCTCCCTGTAACGCCGTCTCGGCATTTTCCGGCTTTTCAAACGCAGCTGCCGGAAAAACGCTTGTGCCCATCAGCACAACCGCTAAAAGAAAGCTGAAAAATTTTTTTGCCACCCTCATAAATGAACCTCCTTTAGTTTACCTGCACAATGTTTTTGTTGTGACTTTCCATTTATTCTAACATTTTTACGTAAGTTTTGCCACTACCAAATTTCATTCATTGTAAAATCGCCCAAATTTTTCTCCTAAATCCTCCTTTTCCCGAGGAAACATGAATATGAAACCATTAAAAAGCAAAATCAGCATCACACTTGACCCGGATATTATCGTGGATTTAAAAGACCTGGCAGAAGAGGACGACCGTTCCCTTTCTCAGTACATCAATTTGATTTTTGTTTAAACTATATTCACGTTTTTTTCACATCAATGCCACATGACTTTCATATTTTCACAATATAGTAATAGCTGTAAAAACTGATAAAATTTTTTATCTTTTTCTTTTTCATAACTTTCAGGGCGCACAAAAAGCATCTGCGGTTTGTGTCGCCCTCTCCTTCTTTTCAGGCATCGGAAGCGCTGCTCCGGATGCCTTTTATTCTTCTTAGGATTGGATAAGCCCCTGCCTCCCCTCCTGGTCTATGTAATAGTTCTCTTTGTAAATCAGGCTTGATACAGGAACAAGACCAAAGCCTTTTTTCTGCAGCCCCAGAATCAGCTGCTCTAATGCCTGCACGGTATACTTTCCGCCGCTGCGGCACAGTATAATTGAACCATTCCCCAGTTCTTTGTTATCTAGTACTGTTTCAAGTATGGAGCGCGTCCCATAATTCTTCCAATCCAAACTGTCTACATTTCCCTGAACAGCATAATACCCACACTCCTTTGCACACGAAAGCACACGATTATCATAATTTCCATAAGGGGAGCGGAACAGAAACATATCATATCCCGTCAAAGCCTTCACTTCCGCATGAAGTTCCAACATCTCTTTTTGGCACTCTTCTTCTGTAAGCCCTTTCATATTTTCATGATTCTGCGTATGATTTCCCAAATCATGCCCTCCTGCAAGAATCCGCTTCACATCTTCCGGGTATCTCTTTACCCACTCCCCGGTAATGAAAAATGTCGCTTTTATCTGATATTTTGCTAAAATATTCAAAATCTCTTGTATATCTCCGTTCCCCCCGACCGTGTCAAACGTTAGTGACACCTGCTTTTTGTCCGTTATAACGCTGCAGACGGGCTGCGCCTTTCCCCCGAATGTACTGCTCACTGGTGCCGTTCCGCCTCCGAATCTCCAGATACCTACTGCAAACAGCAGAACACATAAAGTAAGAACACCAAGCCCCCGATAGTTGTATTCAAGTCTTTCTTCCATAGAAATACTCCCGAATGATGCTTACTATCAATATATGCCTGGTGTTCTCTCTGATATGTTATAGATTCCTGTTATTCCAGTTCAAATGCCCCCGTATAAAGCTGATAATATTTCCCTTTCTCCTCAATCAGCTTGTCATGACTTCCCCGCTCAATGATATGTCCCTGCTCCAGAACCATAATAACATCCGAATTCCGTACAGTAGAAAGCCTGTGGGCAATAACAAATACCGTCCTGCCCTTCATCAACGCATCCATGCCTCTCTGCACAATCGCTTCAGTCCTGGTATCAATAGACGAAGTCGCCTCATCCAAAATCATCACCGGCGGATCTGCCACCGCTGCGCGTGCAATCGCAATCAGCTGGCGCTGTCCCTGGGAAAGATTGGATCCGTTACTTGAAATTCCGGTATTATACCCTTCCGGAAGTCTGGTGATAAAATCATGTGCCCCCGCAAGTTTTGCTGCTTCCATACACTCTTCATCCGTAGCGTCCAGCTTTCCGTAACGTATATTATCCATGACCGTTCCCGAGAAAAGATTCGTATCCTGAAGTACAATTCCAAGAGAACGGCGGAGGTCCGACTTTCGGATTTTATTGATGTTAATGCCGTCATAACGAATTTTCCCGTCCGCAATATCATAAAAGCGGTTAATCAGATTTGTGATTGTGGTTTTTCCTGCCCCGGTAGAGCCTACAAAAGCCACCTTCTGCCCCGGCTCCGCATACAGGGTAATATTATGCAGTACTGTTTTTTCCGGCTCATATCCAAAATCCACGTCAAACATTTTCACTTCACCGGAAAGCTTCGTATATGTCACGCTTCCGTCGGCACTGTGCGGATGTTTCCACGCCCACATCCCGGTACGCTCCTCACACTCTGTCAGCTCCCCATTTTCTTCACGGGCGTTGACCAGCGTGACATAGCCCTCGTCCGCCTCATGTGCCT
Organism: Hominisplanchenecus murintestinalis; assembly: GCA_004793585.1. Lineage (GTDB taxonomy): Bacteria > Bacillota > Clostridia > Lachnospirales > Lachnospiraceae > Hominisplanchenecus_A > Hominisplanchenecus_A murintestinalis. The sequence goes on from SRZB01000006.1 coordinate 23,808, forward strand.
CGTCGATCAGCGCAAAAATACGCTGCGCCCCTGCCAGTCCCATAATTACCGCATTCAGCTGGTTCGACACTTGGCCGATGTTTCCTGCAAACTGTTTGGTCATATTCAGGAACGGTACGACAATGCTAATACTAAGAGCCAGTCCTGATATGCTCACATTCGGCACTCCTGCCAATAAAAGCAGCCCGCCCGTCAGCGCTACGGCTACGTACAGCACATTTCCAATATTTCCGAGAATCGGCATCAGCATGTTTGCATAACGGTTTGCCCGTTCTGCATCCCGAAACAGCCCGTCATTTATTTTGTCAAAATCCGCCTTGCTCTCTTCTTCATGGCAGAATACCTTGATTACCTTCTGCCCGTTCATCATCTCTTCCACAAATCCTTCCGTCCTGCCCAGAGCCGCCTGCTGACGGATAAAATATTTTGCGGAATTCCCCCCCACTTTTTTCGTCACTGTTACCATGAATACTACCCCCACGACAACAACCAGCGCCATCCAGAGGCTGTAGTAAACCATAAGCCCAAAAACGGTCATGACCATGATAAGCGAAATCATAAGCTGCGGAAAGCTCTGGGAAATCATCTGCCGCAGGGTATCAATATCATTTGTATAATAGCTCATAATGTCCCCATGATTGTGGGTATCAAAATATTTTATCGGAAAATCCTGCATCCCATTAAACATTTTCTCCCTCAGCTTTTTCAAAGTCCCCTGGGAAACAACCGCCATCATTTGAGTAAAAGCGACCCCAGCCGCCAGGGAAACTGCATAAAGCGTTACCAAAATTCCTACAAATTTCCCAATTTCCCCGGAAACTGCCGCCCAGTCGCCGCTCTGCCAGCTCTGCTCTACCAGAGCAATGATATTCTGCATAAATATAGCAGGTATAGAACTCACCACCGCATTCAGCAGCACACACACAACCACCAAAGGCATCAGTACCGGATAAAATTCAAACAGCATCTTAATCACTCGTTTGAGCGTTCCCTGTTTCTTACTCTTCATCCGCTTCACCCCCTTTATTCTGAGATGTATATACTTCCCGGTAAATTGCGCTCTTTTTCAGCAGCTCTTCATGATTTCCCACTGCCTGGATTGTCCCGCCGTCCATGACGATAATCCTATCCGCATCCTGCACTGAAGCAATACGCTGTGCAATAATAAGCTTTGTGGTCTCAGGAATATACGTCTTAAACGCCTGGCGAATCAGCATATCTGTCTTTGTGTCCACTGCGCTGGTAGAATCATCCAGAATCAGTATCTTCGGTTTTTTAAGAAGAGCCCGCGCAATGCAAAGCCTCTGTTTCTGACCTCCGGATACGTTGGCGCCGCCCTGTTCAATATAGGTATCATATCCGTTTGGAAAGCGGGAAATAAACTCATCTGCCTGCGCCAGCTTACATGCTTCTATGAGCTCCTCGTCCGCAGCCTCCTGATTTCCCCATCTCAGATTTTCCTTGATTGTTCCTGAAAACAACACATTTTTCTGCAAAACTACCGCCACCTGGTTCCTCAGGGACTCCAGATCGTAATCCCGCACGTCAAGTCCTCCCACCTTTACAGTGCCTTCGGTAGCGTCATACAGCCTGGAAATAAGCTGAATCAGAGATGATTTCGAAGAACCTGTGCCTCCGATAATGCCAATCGTCTCACCTGACCTGATATGCAGGTCAATATCCGCCAGCGCCATTTTCTGCGCTTTAGCCGAATATTTAAAGCTTACCCCGTCAAAATCAATGGAACCGTCCTTTACTTCACAGACCGGTTCTGCAGGATTTTTCATGCTGCTCTCCTCCCTCAGCACTTCCACGATACGCTGCGCCGACTCATTTGCCATCGTAATCATCACAAATACCATAGAAAGCATCATTAAGCTGCTCAAAATCTGGAAGCTATATGTAAGCATCGCCGAAAACTGTCCCACATCCAGCGCCAGCCCTTTTGTTGTGATAATCGTATAAGAGCCAAAAAATAATACAAACACCATCACGGTATAAAGGCAGAACTGCATCAGCGGATTGTTAAACGCCAATATCCTCTCCGCTTTCGTAAACTGAACGCACACATCCCCTGCTGCTCCGCTGAACTTCTGCTTCTCATATTCTTCTCTCACATAAGATTTAACCACACGCATTCCTTTCACGTTTTCCTGAATCGAGCTATTCAGATTGTCATACATCTTAAATCCCTTCCGGAACAGCGGCATAACCAGCCGCGCTATCGCAAAAAGCCCTGCCCCCAGCACCGGAACTACCAGCGCAAAGATTACCGCCATCTTGCCTCCCATGATAAACGCCATCACCAGAGAAAAAACCAGCATCAGCGGACATCGGATAGCGATACGCACAATCATCATATAAGCCTGCTGCACATTCGTAATGTCCGTAGTCAGCCGGGTTACCAGAGACGACGTCGAAAATTTGTCAATGTTCTCAAAAGAATAAGTCTGTATCTGATAATACATATCTTTCCTCAGATTTCTCGCAAATCCGCAGGAAGCGGTTGCCGCATAGGCGCCTGCTGCCGCGCCGCATGCCAGGGAAAGCCCCGCCATCACAATCAGAACAGCTCCGTAGCCTGCAATAACTCCCAGTCCGCACCCCGCCTTAATCTCATTGACAAGCTGCGCAATGATAAAGGGGATGATACACTCCAGCACGACTTCCAGTGAAACAAATACCGGAGCCTTAACTGATGCTGCCTTAAATTCCCGGATAGATTTCGAAAGTTCCTTCAACATTTTGTTTACCCCTCCTTTTTATAATAAAATTTCGTATCCTTTACGATTCCATCCCGCAGGAATCCGGAGAAAATTTCCTATGAGATGAAAAAGAGTAAACCCATAACCGGGTTTACACTATATAATAGGTAACGCTTGGTTTACCATAACATGTCAAATTTTAAAAGTCAAGTGCGGCTTCGCGAAATTCTGCATAATACCAAAAGGTTCCATTTAGACCACTTCGTTTATGAAAACCGGCCCACAAGTGCGGATATTTTCCCATGCCCCTACAGCCTCCTCTGAGATTCCGGGCGGCCGCTCCCCGAATGACAACGCTGTAAATTCACCTATAGAAAGGGTAAACTCTGGCGCTTTGCCATTACACTTTTCCAGATTTCCTCCCGTCCGGTCGCCATAGAATCTATAGATTCCTGTATTCTGCGGCAGCAGATCATCCGTCAGCCCGAAAACAAATTCGGCTGGTTTATCACATGCAAGGCACGGCGCAAACCGCTCCGGATTTACAATCCTTCCCATAATCATAGGTTTCCTCTCCTGAGCTTCCATCAAATCCTCTGAAAACCCATGAAACGATACCTGCCCGCCCTCCTTTAAATAATGCGCCAGAGCCGGCAGGACAAATGTCTCGCATCCCTCTTCCACTACAAGCTCGCGCACTTCTGCCCCCTCTTCAAACGCCGTAAAAAAATATCCCCTGATTCTGCCCCGGCTGCATAGCAGCGCCACATCGCCTCCCTGACACTTCTGTTCCTCCAACAGTGTTTCAAAATACTCCTCTGTATGGAAAGCAAATGTCCTGTAATTCCGCTTTAAATAGGCATTTGAAAATTCTGCCAGGGACGGAATATCCTGTTTCCCGGCTTTCCGGCATTCCAGGCACGGCTGCCCCAAAAAATCTTTGACATAAATCTCTCCCCGGTTCTGACGATAAATAAACACAAAGTCAAAAGGCCGATAAAGCTTTTCATCTGCCGGCATCAGAAATGCAAAAGGTTCCCCTATACGCCGCATATCCTCCAGCGCCGTTTCCATCAGGCGGCGCATCATCCCCTGTCTGCGGTACTTCTCATCTGTAGCTACCGCCACGATATATTCCCCAAAAACGTCTCTTGTCCCCAGGCGCATCAGATACGGATTCAAGTGCAGCATAGACAGCGCCTCCCCATCCTTCCCCTCCGCCACATATATCCTGTTTTCCCTGACTTTATACCGATAGTAATACTCCACAAATTCCGTACTGTCCTCTTGAAATACCCTCTGATACAGGCTTTTTGTTTTTTCATTTTCTGCCGCGTCCAGCAGCCTTACCTCATACTCCATACTCTGCTCCAAGCTCCAGGCAAACTGCCTGTACCTTCCTTTCTTCTAGCATTGCCCTTCATCTTTTCTGCCGCATCCCCCCCGGCAGTTCCCGCATCCGCCTGCCATCCTGTCGTCTGCCACTTTGTCTAACAGGGAAACCAGAGCGCAGACAGCCTGCGCAGAAATTCCTTCCCCCACTCCTGTAAATCCCAGCCCTTCCTCCGTCGTGGCTTTGATATTCACTCTGTCTGGCTCAATCTGCAGCGCTGCTGCCACATTATGTTCCATCCCTTCTATATAAGGACGAAGTTTAGGACGCTGGGCAATGATTGTCGCATCAATATTTTCAACCACATAATTCTTTTCTTCCAAAAGCTCCCCTACATGACGCAGCAGCCCTATGCTGGAAACTCCTTCATACGCCGGGTCTGTATCCGGGAAATGCTTTCCGATATCTCCCAGGGCTGCCGCCCCCAGAAGTGCGTCCATAATCGCATGTACCGCTACATCCGCATCTGAATGTCCCAACAGCCCCCTCTCATAAGGAATTTCTACCCCCCCAAGAACCAGCTTTCTTCCCTCCACTAACTTGTGTACATCATATCCCATTCCTACGCGCATACTTTCCTCCTTCTTTGACATCTTAAAATCATACTATTAATATACCACGATTTTCCCATTTTAAAAAGGATAGGCAGAACACAAAAAAAACGCCGCAAAATGTTTTACCAACATCCTGCGGCGGTCTTGTATGTTCTTATTCTTACTCGGCTGCTTCTGTTGTTGCTGCCTCTGTTGTTGCTGCCTCTGTCGGCGCTTCTGTAGCAGCTGCCTCTGTTGCTGCCTCTGTTGCTGCCTCTGTGCCCGGTGCATTTGTTTCTGCTGCATCTTTTCCACATCCTGTCACCAGCGCTCCTGCTAATACTGCCATTGCCATAAATCCCATTACTTTTTTCATCATAATATTTATCCTCCTCTTAAAACTGAGATACCCGATGTCCTTCGTATCTCTTTCTTAATTACTTACGCGGATTATCTTAGCACATGAAACATGGCTTTTTCTTCCTTTTTCATTAATAAATTCTGAATGTTTTCTGACGATGTTCATATTTTATTAAGATTTTTTATGTTCTATTTCTCCGAAGCCTTTACTGTTAAAAATACAAAAAATCTCAAAATGCTGAATATTCAACACTTTGAGATTTCTCCAGTAGCGGAAGGGAGACTTGAACTCTCGACACTACGGGTATGAACCGTATGCTCTAGCCAGCTGAGCTATTCCGCCATATATTTTATTGAAATGGGGCCTATAGGGCTCGAACCTATGACCCTCTGCTTGTAAGGCAGATGCTCTCCCAGCTGAGCTAAGACCCCATTCTGTACAGCCTGTCTTGCGACTGCTTCGCTATTATACTATGGTTTTCCGGTAAAAGTCAACCCCTTTTTTTATTTTTTTCATTCTTATTTTTTCATTGACTATTCGCACTGATATGGATATAATACAACTTGTGAAAGAAATATTCTTTATTCTGGAGAGTTATCGAAGTGGTCATAACGAGCTGCACTCGAAATGCAGTTGTCCTTTACTGGGCACGTGGGTTCGAATCCCACACTCTCCGTAAAACCCCACAGGCAGTTTACCGCCTGTGGGGTTTTCCATTTCCGCGGGCAATGAGCTAAGCGCCGCGCTTGCAGCAGGGTATTTAACTACGCATACATCATTCCCGCGAGTTTTTGCAGTGCGTTATCACGGACAATACATTCCCCATGCTCCTGTATAAATGCCCGCTGGTTCGGGCTGACAGCTTCCACATTTGTAAACTCGGAAAGCTTCACGGTACACCAGGTAAGCTGTTTATCATCTTTCCTCTCCGGCTGCATAATCAAAAAATAACTGCCCTCAAACTTATACAGCTCATTTTTCAACTCTATCTCCCTGGCAAGAAGCCTCGACGCATCAAGCACCTCATCCAGACTCCCAAACTCTCCTATCAGATATGGCGTTTCAGGAATGTATTCCTTCTTTGTTATGGAAAAGGTAATTTTCTCTTCATCTAATTCTTTCAGGCGGCAGTTCAATATATACCCGTCCACCTGAAAGCTCAAATCCTGCTCTGCCAGGCGGATGGCCTCCCGGAACATCTCTTTCACTTTGGGAGTCCCCGTCACAAAATCAGAAAGGCTTATCTGGTTCTGAATCAAATCTTCTTTATACAGCGACCACAGTATCTGGTTATCATTTATTTTTTCAAGTTTCATTGCCATCCCCCCTTCTTCGCCGCATCCTTCTATCTGTTCTACAATGACTATAACGTATTTCTGCTTAATTTTCAACACCCAGTTTCTGCCGAAATATCCTATATTTATATTTTATCCGAATCTGCTGAAAAATGGAACCACATTTTCATTGCAACGATAACTTTTATCAGATATACTGTTAGCATAACTTTGCAAAATTACACGGCGGCAGAGCCGCGCATACGATGTGGGGGGATTTCAGATGGACGAAACGGCACGCATGAAAAAATTAATACAAGCCCACCGGCAAAAAAAACGAAAGCGGAATATTATGATTTTCTGTCTGCTATGCGGCGCTCTTCTTACGGCAGGTACTGCGCTTTATCTGACCCGCGCTTCCTGGCTGCCATCTTCTGCACCTGAAGAAGCCGCCGCAGTTCCACAAGCGCTGGAAACGGATGTCTCATCGCCGCAGGCAGCGTCGGCTGCCCGGCTCAGAAATCTAAACACCCAGATTACCATCAGCCTGGTCGGAGACTGCACGCTGGGGACAGATGAAGCTTTTGCCTACGACACCAGCCTGAACGCCTACCAGCTCTACCGTGGCAGCGACTATTTTCTACAGAATGTCAAAACCATTTTTGCAGAAGATGACCTTACTATCATCAACATGGAAGGACCTCTCACAGAATCCACGGAAAGAAACGGTGAAAAATTTGCCTTCAAAGGAGCCCCCGGGTTCGTAGATATCCTCTCCGGCTCCTCTGTGGAAGCTGCCAATCTGGCAAACAATCACAGCCATGACTACGGAGAGCAGGGATTTGAAGATACAAAACGCATCCTGTCAGACGCCGGAATTACTGCTTTCGGTTACGATGAAACCGCCCTTATCACAATCAAAGGTATCAAAATCGGGCTTGTGGGCATTTACGAACTGCACGACCATCTGGAGCGCGCCCGGCAGCTCAAAGATAACATCGCAAAGGTAAAGCAGGAAGGCGCCGACTTAATTATTACAATTTTTCACTGGGGAAATGAACGGGAAACTATACCAGACTCCAATCAGATGGCACTTGGGCATATCGCTATTGACTACGGCGCTGATTTAGTTGCAGGCCATCACCCGCACGTACTTCAGGGCATCGAGGAATACCGCGGAAAATACATTGTCTACAGCCTGGGAAACTTCTGCTTTGGGGGAAATAGCGCCCCCGACGATATGGACACTATGATTTTCCAGCAGACCTTCACCATCCAAAGCGGCGAAGTCCTGACAGACGAAAATATCACCCTCATCCCCTGCAGCATCTCTTCCGAAACCGGGTTTAACAATTATCAGCCTACACCCGCCGAAGGCAGTGAAGCGGAGCGGATTCTTCAGAAAATAGATGAGCGAAGCGCTCAGATAAATGCCGAATGACCAGGTTCGGCATTTTCTTATAGATTTAAAAACAGGGATGCCGCCGCATCCCTGTTTTTTCTAACTAATTCAATAAAACCAATGTGCTCCTATCTTCGTCCCTTTGCCTGCACTGGTATTGAAATACAATGCTCCCGGAACAGGATTTTCACCGTTCAACGCAGCCTGTGCCGCTTCGTAGCAGTCGCTGGGCGCGCCGCCTGCCAGTACCTGGTCAAGCCATCCGCTTCCTGCGGGCGAGAACTGTCCGCTCTGGTAAATAACCTCACGGATGCTTCCCGGATAGGAACCGCTGGCTATACGGTTCATGACTACCGCCCCTACCGCTACTTTTCCTTCCCGTGACTGATTTCCGGCCTCACAGTAAATCAACGCCGCCAGCAGGGAGACGTCATCCGCGCTTGCTGTAGTAACCGTTTCTTCAGATGCAGCCGCCTCTGTCCCTGCATCTGCTGTAGGAACATTTGAACCGCTCGTCTGTGTACCGGAAACAGCATCTCCCGAAACATCCGCTGTGCCCGATGTTTCTGTATAAGAATCATCCGCATCGCCATACGATTCTGACGAACCGCTGTCCTCACTGCTGTATGTTCCTGCTGTACCGTTATTTGACGCATCATATGTCTCTGGTGCGCTACTATCTGTACTACCCGAATCCCCTGTCCATGCCGCGCTTCCTTCCGCATATTCCGGCTGCCAGCTTGCTGCCGTATAAGTTCCGTCGCTCTCCCCGTATGCCGTATCCAGCGGAATCGCTTTTTCTAAAATCGTAGTTTTCTGTACGTCCTCTGCCGGAACATACGCTACCGTCGCATCATCCATCTGGACTGCGTACCACGCGCCTTCCTGATTCAGCAGCGTATACTCGCTTCCGCCTTTTGCTTTATTCAAGATAGCAGAACAACAGTCCGGGCTGGCAAACATATTTACATTATCCCAGGATATCTCTACTCCCGGCGTCCCATACACGCCTGCAATCTTTTTTGCCTCATCCCCATAGGCCAGAAACTCATCCTTTATGTAACCTTCCACGCCGCCAGAGATGATATGTGTCCATTCTGTCCCTCTCTCAATCACCTCTGCCGTAGCCGCTTTCGGAAGATACCCTACCACCGCGCTCTCCGTAGAGGCATTTGCCCTGATATTCACCTGGGTGTCAACATTTGCCACCGCAGTAAAGCTCCATTTCGCATCGTCTATTCCTGTGTTCGGCGCAGCGAAAACTGCGGCAGATGAAAACATCGAAAGCGCCGCTACTGACATAGCGCAACCGAGAACAGGTTTCATTTTACCTTTCATCCAAACCTCCTCGTAACCGATTCCTGAGAAAAAAATTTCGCATCTGTTACTTTTTTCTTCTCATTTGTTACATATTTGTTAAGTTTGTTACGGTTGCATTATATATTAATTACGTCAGCTTGTCAAGCAGAAATAATACGGCGCTTCATTTTATCTGGCTTCCATAAAAAATGTCCTTCCCTAATTTTTCTATATAGCGCAGATTATGAACCTCTTTTAAATTTCTGCATCGATAAAATGCCCTTTCCTGAATAGTCTTACAGGACTTTGGCAGAATAACTTTTTTTACTTTGCTGTATGCAAACGCCCGGTTATAAATAACCTGCACCCCTTTCGGCACACGATAAGTCCCTTTAATCGATGGAACTGCATATAAAATCCGCCCGTCTTTTGAAAGAAGAGAACCCTTTTTTGATTGAAAACGGGCGTTCCGCCTATCTACAACAATTTCTTTTAGATTTGTAAAATTCGTAAATGTCCCCTGTTCAACCTGCCTCACAGTTTTAGGTACAATTACCCTCACAGTTTTTGTATTTTTCCTGCATTTATAAGCATCTGTAGCCGGGGATGCATCCAGGGTATCCGGATAACAATTTCCACTGATTTCCGTTACCGTATAGCTCTTACTGCCAATCATGACGCTTTCAGGTACTCTGATAATCTTTGCAGAGTTTTTCAGCTTTGCGCCCACACTTCTTCTTTTTCCTGAAGACTCCTGAATATAATACTCAATCCCATTCTCGGATTTATCGGGAGCTTTAAACTTCGCCTGTCCCTGAATGGGAAGCATTAGAAAAAACATTGTGCAGAATACCGATACGCAGTATATAACTTGTTTAAAATATTTCATCATATTTCTCCTCTTGGCTTATTATTTTAATTATAGCATTTTTTCTTTGTTTCAATAACCAGCAATCAAAGATATACAAATGAAATTCTTCTTTGTACTTTTCTATTATTTCCTCCTTGGTTGCTGAACAAAGAGGTTCATATTTATCTGTCATAAATGTATAAAATCGTTTTTTATACTATTACTGACCTTTTTATTCACTATATGCTGAAAAACCGCTTTATAAATTTTCTGACGCTCTATCCCTTTATTATATTCTGCTTCTCCATATAGATGAACTCCATGCTTATAAATTTCAGGAAAATCACTCTTAAATTCCAAAACAGCATTCCTTAACTCTTCATCAGTAAATTTAATCCCCAAACCTTCAGCCTGCGTAAGAACCACTTGTTCATCAATTAAATCATTTAATATTTCCCTATATGAGTACTCCCCTGCTGCCTGCTCATAGAATCTCTATATTATAGGCATATATATTTTCCCCATTTACTATTGCAACAACATCTTTACCTCCATATCTTATATCGCCCACATGAAACACAAGCCAAACTCCCCCTATACCAATCAGGATAAATATAGAAGCTCTCAAAATCCTATTACTATATTCTTTCATAATTTATATCTCTTTATATTTTTAATTCCATTCCCTACTTTATAATGACTAATAAAATCATCAAGTAACTTTTCGGGGTTTGTTGTGGATGCTGAAGTGAATGCAACTCCTTCTTTTACGACAAATTTTATACCTATAAAATCATACAAATATGTTGTAGCCTCCTTTACAGTCCTTTTAGCTCTTATTTCCCAGTCACTACTGTGCGCTTTTCTATACTGTGCATCGCACATGGTTTTTACATTCACTATTATAGAAGTTGCCCTCAGCCCCTGCGAAACATCTATATTGTCTTCTGGTTCTTCATCCAATACTATATTATCATATATGCTTCTTACAAATTCATCTTCAGATGTAAACTGCTTTCTCCCAATTGAGGGCATTGTCCTGGAAGATACGGAAATTGTTTTATCACAAAGATTCCCTGCAATAACTGTCATCAATGTCAAAGCAACCATACCCCATTTTTTTCATATTCTTTCATCCCTTTTCATTTATTTTTTATATATGATTATTTATTTAATTTACAGTATACATATATATAAATATAAAGTCAATGATTTACATCTATTTTTTCAAAAACGTAAAAAAGCGCCGGCTTATACCTCTGTCGGCGCAATAGCAATGTAATGAAAATCTAAAAAACAAACTTTACTCAGATACTTAAATTCTCCTCTTCAATCTCAAACACACATCTCTCATATGCGTTAATCACCTGTGTCGTCCCATACTTATCATATCTCTTCTGCCGGATTCCATAATTCATATGCATATGCCCGTGGATAAAAAATTTCGGCTTATACTTGTCCATCAGCGTTTTGAATATGCGGAATCCCTGATGCGGAAGGTCGCGTCCGTCATTGAGCTGATATGCCGGGGCATGGGTGAGAAGGATGTCAAAGCCCCCCTTGCGGAGCAGGGAAAAACGCAGCTTCCGTACCCGGCGCGCCATTTCCCTGTCAGTATACTGATGTTTCCCCGGACGGTAGCGCATCGAACCGCCAAGCCCCAAAATCCTGACCCCATTGTACACAAAAATCTTGTCCTCAATGCAGGTGCATCCCTCCGGCGGGTCTTGCTCGTACTTATCATCGTGATTTCCGTGAACATAAAGTACCGGAACTGTAGCGAGCGTAACGAGGAAAGACAGATATTTCGGATTTAAATCTCCAGCCGAAAGTATTAAGTCAATTCCCTCCAGCTTTCCTTCCTCATAATAATCCCACAAATATTTTGATTCTTCATCCGCAACTGCCAATATCTTCATCGGATACTACCTTCCACCAATCCCTGAAGCGAAACCACTGCTTTGGCCTTTTCCACCAGGGCATCTTTCTGTGGAATTGAACCTATAACATTTTCCGCAAGCCAGTCCATTGTTATGATTTCCTCCGGACTCAATGCCTTCCCGGCGTCTTTCTGCACGATGCCCTGCTGAGAATAGAGTATCCCGGAAAACGGGTTAAACTCACCGGAACAAATCGTTTTTTTCAAAAGTTCTATCAGGCGCGCCGTACCGATTGGAAGATGCTGGGAACAGATGACATCCACGATTCCTGCCGACATGCCCCACCAGTAATTCAGCCCTTTTGTTTCATTAGATGCATCATCATACTTCCATGATCCATCCATAATATTCCATATCATCTTTTCGTAAAATTTTCCCCAGTGCCATACCGGCATCGCCAGGCTCCACGGGCCATTTTCCCCCATCCGGTACAGCCCAAACTGACGGTTCGCACTGTCTGGTGCAATCATATCGCGCCCTGATATATAGCGGATACCCTTTTGGGCAAAACTCTGCTCCACATCATGGTTTTTCAGCGTAGACCATTCCAGGTAAATCTTCGCCCGGGGATTTACCATTTTTGCACCTAACGCAAACGCATTGATGCTTGCCGCCATTCCGAAAATCGGATAATTTGCTATATATCCTATTTTTCCGTTCTCAGACAACGCCCCTGCAATGGCTCCCATCAAAAATTTCGGTTCATACATACGTCCGTAATATGTCCGGATATGCCTATGTGACGTATTTAAAGAACAGTTCAGGATTTTCACCTCCGGATGCTCTATTGCCGCTTTAAGGCTTGCCTTTAAAAATATCGGTGACGTGGTAAAAATCAGATTGCTGCCATTCTGAACCGCGGCTTCCAAAAGCTCTTCCGCATTTTCCTCTGAGCCGTTGTCATAACACGCTGTGCTGACCTGGTCCGAAAACATTTGCTGCAAATGCAGCCTGCCCAGCTCATGAGCATATGTCCATGCCGAAGTTTCCGCCGTTTCTTCATGGATAAACGCCACCTTCTGCTTCGGCACGCTAATCGGAAACAAGCGCTCAAAAATATTTTTTTTAATATCTTTCTCATCCGCAGGATCCATCTGAAGTTCGAGGGATTGTTCCGTGCGCAGCAGCTTGAATTCATCCCAGGATTTGGCAAGCTTTTCTTTCAGTTCGGCCGCCGTCATATTCTTTATCACTTCATAGCCATACAAACCGATAAAAGACAAAAATGCATCTCCAGGCAGAACTTCAAGCTTCTTTCCTCCGCGCGCCTCAAATTCTGCACTAAATCGGGTGTAAGCAGAACTAAAATCGAGCTTATCATCATCGCTCCATTCCTCGTCCGGCCGCTTTCCCAACAGATACTGTAGCTTTGCAAAACTTCCCGGCTGTGAAAACCAGATGTAATTTACTCCTGACAAATGGTAAAAATCCATAAATTCATAGTAAATCCGTGTTTCCTTATCCTCTGAATGAGGCGGAATAATACGGGTTACTGTTCCAAGCACCGAAACTGCACCCACAAATTTCAGAACACTGACACGCTTATTTCCTTCCTCAATATAAAAACGGTTCATAAATTCATAAGCCTTCACAGGCTCCCGGATTCCTTCATCCAGATGCGCCTGATACAGCGCCATCCATTTTGCAGCAAACTCTGTATCTGCTTTCAGCAGCGGATAAAATCCCTTGCTGAACGCGGCGCTCCGCGCAGCGCTTTTCGTGCCCACAATCTGTTCCGCCGGAATCTGAACAAGCCCCAGAGGAATTCCCCCTGAGGCAGTTATATTTCTTTCCTTTAAAATGTCGTCCAGGACAGCCGGGGTTCCACCTTCTTTCTTCCCCATCCGATATGCTTTTTCATAATCCACAAGTGCTTCCGATGCTGCCGCCATTTTCCTACCTCCCTGCCGCCATATATTACCTCTATTATATCAAATCAGCGCTTTCTTTTCCATGACATTTCCCTGAAATATTCTCTAAAGCCCGCGCTTTTTCAGTACGCGGCGCTCCAGGCTTGAGAACACGATTTTATCTACCAGTACGCCCACCAGAATAATCACCAGCATTACCCCGGTCACCTGATTAATATCCGCCAGGTCACGCCCGGACATCAGCGTATAGCCCAGTCCTACGTATGCAGACATAACCTCTCCAGACATCAGAGCTCTCCACGCAAAAGACCAGGACTGTTTCAGCCCTGCCAGGACTCCCGGAAGCGCCGCCGGCCAGATGACGCTCAAATAAAGCTGGCGCTTTCCGGCTCCCATCGTCTGCGCTGCCTTAATATAAATGGGAGGAACCGTCCGAATAGCATTTTCTATCGCCAAAGACACACTAAACGTAGAACCGATAACAATTACGAACAAAATAGACGCTTCGCCAAGCCCGAACCACAGAATAGCAAAAGGAACCCAGCATACGCTCGGCAGGGACTGGACGCCATTCAGGAAAGGTTTCAGGTTACGGTTAAAATAATCTGAAGATGAAATTAAAATCCCCAGCAGCGTACCCACAACAAGGGAAATAACAAATCCCAAAACCACACGGCGCAGGCTGTATGCCGTCGCTTTCCAAAGCGTCCCGTTTCCCAGCATTTTCCCCAGGCTTTCCACTACGCCCAGAGGTGAAGGCATCGCATAGGATTTCCACCATCCCAACACACCGGTGCCCAAGGTGTAGATAATCTGCCAGGCAAGAAGCAGCAGCATGGCAAACAATATGCTGCTAAGCCATTTTTTCATGGTCATATTCTTCTTTTGCAAATTTCTCCACCTCCCTCTCTACACAGCTCAAAATATTATGGCGTACTTCTAAGAATTCTACAGCATCATTGCGTCTAGGCCTCGGCAGCCCTACCTGAAAAATTTCTTTAATGCAGCCTGGGTTATCAGACAGCACTACGATACGATCTGCCAAAAACACTGCTTCCTCCACACTATGGGTCACAAAAATCACTGTTTTCCCCGTCTCTTCCCAGATGCGTTCCAAATCCGCTCTGAGCTTATTTGTTGTCTGCTTATCCAAAGCCGAAAACGGCTCATCCATCAAAAGTACCGGCCCATCCAGGCAGAGAGAACGCGCCAGAGCCGTCCGCTGACGCATACCGCCGGAAATCTCATGCACGCTATATTCCCGAAATTCCCAAAGCTGCACCATTTTCAGATAATGCTCTGCCCTACGGTTCTGCTCCTCTTTCGGAACCCCCATCATTTTCATGCCAAATTTCACATTTTCCATCACATTTAACCACGGGAACAGCGCATGTTCCTGGAACATCACCACTCTGTCTGCCCCCGGAGCCGTAATCTTCTTCTCATCCAGGAAAATCTCTCCATCCGTCGGAAAGTCCAGCCCTGCAATAATATTCAGCAGCGTCGATTTCCCGCAGCCCGAAGGCCCTACGACACAGATGAATTCTCCCTGTTCAACCGAAAGCGAAATATCTTTTAATGTTTCCTTCATGGAACCCTCAAATGTCCGGCTCACATTTTTAATCTCCAAAGCCATTTCAAATCTCCCCTCTACTCCCCAATATCCGCCGCTATCTGCTCGGAAAGCGCAGTATTTATAAAGCCGTCTTCGGGAAGTGCACTGATAAATCCCTGCTCATAAGAAGTATCCGCAAACTTGTACAGCGCTTCTTGATTTAACGACGTAGTGACGTTCGTCCTGGAAAATGCCCCAAGTACCGTCTCTTTCTCATAAGCATGCCCCGTCAACGCTTCAAGCTCTGAAATCATCGCATCCGCAGAACTTTCCAAATTATTATTAATCTCGTTTGTTACTTCTTGGTGCGCTTTGAGAAACTCTTCCACTACTTCCGGATGCTCTTCCATATATTCATTTCTCACTACCACTACTGCTACCGGATAATCGCCGTTCAGATAAATATCCTGATAATCCAGAAGCAGATCCACATTATCCGAAGCGGTCAGAATTGTCCCCCAAGGCTCCGGAACCAGTGCGGCGTCAACTGTCCCCTGGTCAAACATATTCTGGAGATTTGCGTTTTCCACTGCGACCACCTCTACGGTTCCCCCTGCGGAAACAGGTGCAAGCTGATTTTCTGAAAGAAGATTCAGAAGGCATAGATGCTGCGTATTCCCAATCTGCGGAATCGCCACGGTCTTTCCCGCTAAATCCGAAACTGATTCGATATCTGAATCAGAGCCTTTCACCAGCACCGCACCCGCGTCTGCAGCGTTGGCAATTACCGTCACATCCCCCTCCGATTTCACATTTCCATTAATCGCCGGAACCGGCCCAATATATCCGATATCTACCTCGCCTGCAAAAATCGCTTCTACTTCAGAAGATCCTGCCGTAAAGGTATTCCATGTCACTTCATACTCATCCCCAAGCTTGCTTTCCAAGATATTCCCGTTCTTCATAACCAGAGCCTGTGCATGAGTAATATTAGGAAAACATGCCATCCTAAGTTGTGTTCCTTCCCCTTTCCCAGAACCGCATCCCGCCAGCATGACCGCTGCACCCAGCGCCAAGAAAACGTTTGCTCTATGTTTTTTCATAAATATTCCTCCGTTTTTCCTTGTGTTTTGATTCGCCTTTCTCTATAATGTATATCATATATACAAAATTATTCACATTCAAGGAGATTTTAAGCAAACGTTTTCTCACAAAGCATGATCTTTTAAACGCAACAACATCAAACACCAATGCAAATCCAAGGAGGGTTTTTATGTCTCTAAAAAAAATTGCCGAAATGACCGGAGTATCTGTCTCTACCGTCTCCCGCGTGCTGAACAACAAAGAGTACAACTGCGCCTCCCCTGAACTGAAAAACCGAATCTGGGAAGCGGCAGAAAAAATCCACTATGTGCCAAACGAAAATGCCCGCAGCCTTCAGCGCGGAAACCGCAGGCTGCTTCCGGCCCCCAGACGCAGGCTGGCTATTATTCTAGGGCGTTTTGATTCTTTAAAAAAAGACCCCTTTTTTTCTGAACTTTTCCGCAGCGTAGAACAGGAAATTTTTGCAAATGAATGCATCATCTCAGCCTTTCTCACCGCTGCTGAACTGTATAGAAAAGAGCTTCCCTCCGCAGACGGTTTCATAATCTTCGGGCGAAGCTCTGAGAGCCTGCTGAAACATATCCAGAAAACCACAAAAAACATCATCGCCATCGACCGAAACCCTACCGCTTTCGAGATTGACGAGGTCGTGTGCGATGGCAAAGAAGCCGCCGTTCTTGCCATGGAATACCTAATCAGCAAAGGGCATGAAAAAATCGGCTACATCGGGGACTGTTCCTACGAAGCCCGCTATGTAGGGTACTGCGACTCTCTCATCCGACATAAGCTTCCCCTGGACTACTCTGCCATTCGCCCCACAGACCAGACCAGCCGCAGCGGTTACGAAGCAATGAAAGAGCTGCTGGCACAAGGCGGCCTTTCTGCCGTACTCTGCGCAAACGACGCCACCGCCCTGGGCGTTATACAGGCATTTCAGGACTGCCCCACGCCTCCCATAGACCTGATCTCCATCGACAACATCCAGGCCGCGGAAGAAGTCTCCCCCCTCCTCACCACTGTCAACATCCCCAAAGAAGATATGGGAAAAATGGCGGTAAAAATCCTGCTGGACCGCATAGGACACGGGCACACCGAAACTATGCGGATTGTGTTTCCGCCAAGGCTTGTGAGGAGGGAAAGCTGTTAATAACCAGGGGGAGAGTAAAAAACTCTCCCCCCTTTCATTTCCTCACACAAACCGATTTTCTTTCTCGTCGTAATGATAATCTATCGCCTCCATCTGCCGCACCAGCTGTTCCCGGTTCATGCCCCGGCAGGTGCAGAGCATCTCCAGCGAATCATAATGATCCCGCAGTAGCGTATTCACATAGCTCAAGAGTATCATCGGGTCTTTTGGTATCATCTTTTCCCTCCTATTTTCTCACAGCCGCCGGCCTTCCGTTCAGAATGTCAATGAGAACCGTATCATCCGCACGGACTTCTCCTGAGAGTATCAGCCGCGCCGCGAGCGTCTCCACATGTTTCTGTAGAAAACGTTTCAGCGGCCTTGCCCCGTAAGCCGGGTCATAACCTCCTTCTATCATATATGCTTTTGCAGTCTCCGTCAACTCTAAGGAAATCTCCTGGGCAGCCAGACGTTTATTCAAATCTTTCATCATCAGATCCACGATGATTCCAATGTTCGCTTTTGTGAGCGGTTTGAACATAATTGTCTCATCCAGGCGGTTCAGGAATTCAGGCCGGAAATGATTTCTCAAATCTTCCATCACCAGCTTTTCCGCCCCCTCGTCAATTTCCCCATCTTCGCCGATTCCTTCAAGAAGATAGGCGGAACCGATATTGGAAGTCATAATCAAGATCGTATTCTTAAAGTCCACCGTCCTTCCCTGGGAATCCGTGATGCGTCCGTCATCCAAAACCTGGAGCAGCACATTGAATACGTCAGGGTGGGCTTTCTCAATCTCATCAAACAACACGACAGAATAAGGCTTCCTGCGGACTGCTTCTGTAAGCTGTCCGCCCTCCTCATATCCCACGTATCCCGGAGGCGCCCCAATCAGCCTGGACACAGAATATTTCTCCATATACTCGCTCATATCAATACGCACCATATTCTGTTCATCGTCAAACAGGCTCGCCGCCAGCGCTTTGGCAAGCTCAGTCTTTCCAACTCCGGTCGGTCCCAGGAATAGGAAAGAACCGATAGGCTTTGTCGGGTCTTTAATACCCGCTTTCGAGCGGAGGATGGCTTCTGTCACTTTCGTCACCCCGTCGTCCTGGCCGACAACCCGTCTGTGCAGTTCATCGTCAAGGTGCAGGATTTTACTCCTCTCACCTTCTGTCAGCTTCGCTACCGGAATTCCCGTCCATCTCGAAATAATCCTGGCAATCTCCTCGTCTGTGACGCTCTCATGAACAAGAGATAAATCCTGGCTTTTTACTTTTTCTTCCTCTATGGCAAGCTGCTGCTGCAGTTTTGGCAGCTCCCCATACTGGAGCTCCGCCGCCCGGTTCAAATCATAATTCCGCTGAGCCTTTTCAATCTCTTTATTCATATTTTCAATCTGCTCACGCAGCTTCGAGAGATTTTCCACGGAATGTTTTTCATTGTCCCACTGTGCTTTTCTGGCGTTAAACACATCCCTCTGTTCTGCCAGCTCCCGCTGCAGCGCCTCCAGCCTGTCCTGGCTGAGTTTATCTGTCTCTTTTTTCAGAGCCGCCTCTTCAATTTCCATCTGCATAATACGTCTCTGCAGTTCATCCAGCTCTGTAGGCATGGAATCCAGCTCCGTCTTAATCAGCGCGCACGCCTCATCCACCAGGTCAATCGCTTTATCCGGCAGGAAACGGTCGGAAATATAGCGGTGCGACAGCGTTGCCGCCGCTACCAGCGCGCCGTCCGTAATTTTCACGCCATGATAAACCTCATACCGTTCTTTCAGCCCTCTGAGAATGGAAATCGTGTCTTCCACAGACGGTTCATCCACCATGACCGGCTGGAAACGCCTCTCCAGGGCGGCGTCTTTCTCAATATACTGACGGTATTCGTCCAGAGTAGTCGCACCGATACAGTGCAGCTCTCCCCGCGCCAGCATAGGCTTGAGCATATTTCCGGCATCCATCGCGCCTTCCGTTTTTCCCGCCCCTACAATCAAGTGCAGTTCATCAATAAATAAAATGATTTCACCTTCACTTTTTCTGACTTCCTCCAGGACTGCCTTCAGACGTTCTTCAAATTCTCCCCGGTACTTCGCGCCGGCCACCAGAGCGCCCATGTCCAAAGCAAAAATCTTCTTATTTTTCAGTCCTTCCGGTACATCCCCGCGAACAATACGCTGCGCAAGCCCTTCCACGGCAGCAGTTTTTCCCACTCCCGGTTCTCCAATCAGTACCGGATTGTTTTTTGTCTTTCTTGATAAAATACGGATAACATTCCGGATTTCCGAATCACGCCCGATAACCGGATCCAGTTTCTGGTTTCTCGCCTTTTCTACCAAATCCTGCCCATACTTATTCAGCGTATCGTAGGTTGCCTCTGGATTATCGCTGGTAACCCTCTGGTTTCCCCGCACCGTCGAGAGCGCCTGCAAAAAACGTTCCCTCGTAATGCCATACTCCTTAAAAATCTCTTTCATTCCCTGGTTCGGATAGCGCAGCAAAGACAAAAACAGGTGCTCCACCGACACATACTCGTCTCCCATAGCTTTCGCCTCATCCTCAGCGCTCACCAGTACCTTATTCAGATATTGCCCGATATAAACCTGCCCGCCGGAAACCTTTGTACGCTTATTCAACGCCTTATCCAGTGTACCTGCAAAATGTTCCGTCTGAATCTCCATCTTTTCCAACAGTTTTACAATCAGGCTGTCTTCCTGGTTCATCAGGCTGTACAGAAGATGCTCTTGCTCAATTTCCTGATTTCCATACTCATATGCTACTTTCTCCAGCTCATTCACTGCCTGTAATGATTTTTGGGTAAATTTGTTGATATTCATAAATAGCCTCCTCTCTGAGTGAGCCTTGCTTATTTTTATTTGTTCTATAACTACTATAACATACTTTTTTTAAAATGCAAGCCTTTTTTTCATTCTTACAAAAATCTAAAAAACTACTGACTGCGCATATAAAACGCTCAATCAGTAGTTTTCTGCTTTTTCTATGGAAATAATCATAAGAAATACTGCAAAATCTGCCTTCGAAAATTCACGCGGCACTACGGCATAGGCAGCATAACTTCTTTCCCAAAATATTTTTTATCAAACATTGCATGATAAATACGGTTCAATGCCATCCATATCCCGCCGGCGGCCTCTTGAAGCGGAAAATGCATAATCCTATACTCTACCCCAAACAGACAGGAACAGAATTCTGTAAGGATTAACCCATTTTTCTCATAAAACCAGATGCGGCGCCTTCGCTCTTCCCTCTCTGCCTCTGACTTTGCAAAATCGGGATTTTCTACTTCTACTATCATGCGGCAGATATCTTTCTGTCTCAGCTCTTCTTTTAAAAGCCTAAGAAAACGGCTTCCGATGCCTCTGCCTCTGGCTTCCCGAGACACTGCATAATAATCCAGCAAAACACTGGCGCCCTGAACCACAAAAAATGCATATGCCGTAATACGCTCTTCTTCACAGAATCCATATGCAAAATAGATTCCCCCGCTCAGCATCTCCTCTATCCGTTTCCAGGGCTTCAGCTCCGCAGGCGGAAAATCCTCCTGCATCCTCTCATCATAGAGCCTCCGCATTTCTTCCCTGCTTAATTCTTTCAGCATGGTATCTTCAGCCCAAAACATCCGCCAGAATTTCTTCCCGCCTGTCCGCAATACCGGTCTCCCTGATTTTTTTCCTCAAAGGCAGGATACATGCCGGAGATACCGACAGCTCGTCAATGCCCATAGCAAGAAATGCTTCTGTAAGCTCCATATCTGCTCCCAGCTCACCGCAAATTCCAATCCAAATACCGTTCTTATGTGCATTATCTGCCGCCATCTTAATAAGACGCAGCAACGCCTTATGATGCGGATGATAGAACTTCTCCAGGTTTGCATTCTGCCTGTCCACGGCTGTTGTATACTGGGTCAGATCGTTCGTGCCTACACTGAAGAAATCCACCTCTTTCGCCAGGTCATCACTGATGACAGCCGCCGCAGGAGTCTCAATCATAATACCAAGCTGTGTCTCTTTATTGTACGGAATTCCCTCGTCATCCAGCTCCTTTTTCACTTCCTCAACGATTTCCTTAATCTCCAACACTTCCTCCAGAGCGATAATCATCGGGAACATAATTGCAATATTTCCAAACGCTGATGCACGGAACAGCGCACGAAGCTGAGTCTTGAAAATATCCTTCTGAGTCAGGCAGATACGGATTGCCCGGTAACCCATTGCCGGATTTTCTTCTTTCGGAAGATTAAAATAATCAATCTGTTTGTCCGCGCCGATGTCTAAAGTACGAATGATAACCTGTTTGCCCGCCATTGTCTCTG
Source organism: Hominisplanchenecus murintestinalis (assembly GCA_004793585.1). Taxonomy (GTDB): domain Bacteria; phylum Bacillota; class Clostridia; order Lachnospirales; family Lachnospiraceae; genus Hominisplanchenecus_A; species Hominisplanchenecus_A murintestinalis. The sequence goes on from SRZB01000006.1 coordinate 45,547, forward strand.
CCACATATTTATAAACCTTGAACTGCTCTTCCTCTGTCGGAAAATCATCATTTTCAAGATAGAGAAACTCGCTTCTGAACAGCCCGATGCCCGCCGCGTCATTCTGCAGGACAGCTCCGATATCTGAAGCGTTTCCGATATTGGCGTACAATTTTACTTTCTGTCCGTCAAGACTGATATTTTCCTCGCCTTTAAGCTTCTGCAGCAGCTCCTGTTTTTCCTGGTACTCTGCCTGTTTTTCCCGGTATTCTTTCAGAGTCTCCTCATCCGGTTCAATGAACAGCTTTCCTGTTGCGCCGTCCACGATGCCCATCTTTCCTTCATATTCTTCTGTGAGTCCTTCACCAAGGCCGATGATTGCCGGAATATTCATAGTGCGGGCCAAAATTGCCGTATGGGAATTCGTGGAACCTCCCTGCGTCACAAAAGACAGCACCATATCTTTGTCGAGCTGTACCGTCTCGCTGGGCGCCAAATCATCCGAAGCCAAAATGACAGGCGTATCTGTCACCAGCCCCCCTTCCTGGCTTCCTGACAGAATCGATACCACACGCTCGGAAATGTCCTTTACGTCTGCCGCACGTTCCCGCATATATTCATCATCCATAGATGCAAACATCTGGGAAAAATTGTCCCCTGTGGTTCCCACGGCAAATTCCGCATTAATTTCCTGCGTGGTAATCATATTTGTAATCGCTTCCACATAGTCCAGATCGTCCAGCATCATCTGATGAACCTGGAAAATCATAGCGTTTCCTTCACCTACCTCCTGGACTGCCTTGTTATACAGTTCATCAAGCTGTTCAATAGCCTTCGCTTTCGCTTCCTCAAACCGTGCAATCTCAGCCGCCGGGTTGTCTATCTTCCGGCGCTGAATCTGACCGCCTGTCCTCTTATAAAAAGAAATTTTTCCTATAGCGACACCGCCAAAAACACCTTTTCCCTGTAATGTAATCATACTGTTCCTTTTCTCCTTTCCACCATCCCAATTTAATCACTTTTCTACCGTTACAAAAAGAGTTATACACATTTTACCATATTAAAAAAGAATTTGCCACCGTTGGAAGAATTTTTTCTCCCCTGTTTTTCTATAAAAACAAGGCATTCCATGATTTTGCTTTTATCATAGAATGCCTCTGTATTTTACCTTTTATTATTTATTCTTCCGTCCCGCTTTCTGTCTCTGAGGCCCCCTCCGTTCCGGATTCTCCTTCCGGTGCATCCGGATCTGTTACAACTGCGCTGGATGTCACCACTTCGAGCGCTTTATCCAACAGAAGATTTGTCTCTACGAGCTTTTCGCCATACTGCTGCTCCAGCCCTTCCACACCCTCTAAGCCCATCTGCTCCGCATATGCTGCCGCCCTTTCCTGGTACTCTTCATCCGTGAGCGTCAGCCCTTCTGTCTCTGCGATAGCTTTGAGAAGCATTTCCTGACGCAGGCTCTGCTTTGCCATCTCCTCCATCTGTGTATTAAACTCTTCCTCTGTCGTCTGAAGATTCTGCTCAATAAAATCAGACAAGCTCATCTCCGACTGCTGCGCATACTGCTCATAATAATCCACATACTGCTGTTTCGTGAAAGCCACCAGCTCCGCCGGATAGTCATTAATTTTAGAATTATTATAAACCTGCGTCATCAAATCATTTGTTTTCTCGGAATCCCTGGTTGATGCTTTCCCCTCTTTCAGCGTCTGCTCTACGCTTGCACGGTACTCATCTACTGTCTTATACTCCGACTCGGAAATCTCCGCCGCCAGTTCGTCAGTGAGCTCCGGCGTACGTTTAATCGAGTTGATGGTTACATGGAATACTACATCCTGGCCTGCCATCTCTGCGTTCTGATAACCCTCCGGAAACGTAAGGTTCAAATCCACAGTCTCTCCTACGCTCTTTCCAATCAAACCGTCCTCAAATCCCTCAATAAAGCTTCCTGAACCAATCACCAAATCAAAGCCTTTATCTGTTCCGCCCTGAAAAGCTTCTCCGTCCTTGATTCCTTCATAGTCAATATTTGCAGTATCTCCTTTTTCTACAGTCCCCTCAGTCAGTGTTTCCACCTTTTCTTTCTGGGTAAGCCTGCTGGAAATTTCAGCGTCAATCTCCTCGTCTGTCACAGCCGTGGAAGCCAGGGTCACGTTCAGATTCTTGTATTCTCCCAGCGTCACATAATCCAACGCCTTATAATCCGGCCTCTCTGCCGCTGCACTCTGCGTCTCGCTGCTGCTCTCGCTCTGTGCTTCACTTCCGTTCTCAGTCGCCGCCGGCGTTCCTGATTCTGTAGCCGCCTTGTTTCCATCTGAACAGCCTGCCGCTGCCAGGGCAAGTCCTAAAACTGCCGCCATTACTAATCTTTTTTTCATAATATACAATCCTCTCTGTTTTTGTTCGCCAGACTCTGGCTCTGCGCCTCTTCTGTCCGGCTTTTCCTGCCGATTGGTTACATCTCCGGTACAGGAGTCGGACGAGCCGAATCAAATACGCCGGAAGCATCAAACAAGTCGGATACCATCTCCGGATTATAATACATCCTGTATCCGTCCAGGTTCCTGCGTCCCTGCCTCATGTAAGAATCCCCAAACTGTACCCAGTACTGTGAAGAATCCACATTGCAGAAGATATCAAAGCCCTTACCTTTCAGGTAATTAAACTTTTCGTTATCCGCAAAGTATCCCTGCCAGTCTCCGATATCCGCACCGAACGCAAAGATAATCACATTCGTATCTCCTACAACCGGCTTTACGTAATTCTCCCATTTCTCCGTATCGGTTTGGATATGGGATAAGTCCGCCTGCGTTACATTGATATGTCCCCAGGTATGGCTTGCAAATTCCCATCCGTTTTCTTTCATGGCATTCGCTACCTTTGTCGCCTCTTCCACCTCACGGTTATAGCTGTCCTCATTAAAATCCGGGTTTTCCTGGAAAAACTTTTCCTGATACTCATCCAGATTTTCCCTGGTCTTATACGCGATATCTGTCCGGTATCCCAGCACTCCGTTGTAACCGGTCAGTGCAATAATACCTTTCGCGCCGTGATAAGAGAAATCCGGATGTTCTTCCACGAAAGTATCTATGAGCGGAATCATGTCAAAATCCCCCACACTGACGGAACCGTCCTGCTCCTTATACTCCGTTTTCACCTTCCCGTTTTCATCAATAATCAGCTTTGTCGCCATACCGTCGCCGTCCATGTAATGATAGTAGCTCACGTCATCCTGAGAAAGCACAAATGCCTTCTTATCAGGCGGAAGCATAATCTTCCCCCGCGACACGGTACCGTCGTCATTTACCGTACACATATCATGCAGGCTTACCAGCACATAACCTTTTTCATACATTGACTGGGTAATCTTGTTGAATTCATCAATAGTCGTCATCACCTGATTATACCCCGCCTCTTTCGAATCCCCGTCAAACGCCAGGCTCGTATCCTTTACCAACGTATGATAAAATACATGGGTAACCTGATCCAGCGGGAACTCCACAAGGTTTGCTTTCGCAGTTTCCCACTCTGTCACCTTAGCTGCCATCGCCGGGTTTCCCGAATATCCGCTGTCACCCTGCAGCAGTGCAATGGCTCCTTCATAATCATACATGGCCGCCAGCCGTTCCGCCTCTTCCATAACATCCGGAGCCGGCTCCGTCTGAGTCTCCGTTTCTGTCACCGCAGGGGCAGCTTCTGTCCCGCTTTCGGAAATCCCTTCTGTCACCGCACCCTTCTGCGTCTTATCCTGCGGCTTTTTCGACCTTCCGGCATTTCCCCAGAATACCAGAAACAGTAACACGGCAATCAGAAGCACCAGAACAATAATTATAATTCTGCTTATCAGAACCTGCCGTTTTCGCTTTGCCCTTCGTTCAGCGGCTCTTCTCGCTTTTTCATGCTCCTCCATGACATACCCTCCCTTAATAATATGTGACACTGCTCAACCCGCAGAAATACTGCAGTTAAAATAGTAGTCTCAATTCAGTATTATAGCATATTTACTTGCAAATACCACAGGAATTTTTGTTTTTAAGAAAAAATAAGAAAATCCCCTCACACCACGTTTATCGTCTGTCCGAATCGTTTCTTAAATTTTCCTGAACCTCACTGAATAATTTGCAATCCCTCCGCATTTGTAGTAAATTAGAAGAGAACACGTACACATTTTAATGATTAAGCGAGGGGATAAAATGAATTTCAAAAAATGGATTTCTCTGTGCTGTATGGCATTCAGCCTGACCTTGGCTGTACCCATAGCAGCCTCGGCCACAGGAACTCCTGAGGCAGAGACAGAACCGGCTGCGCCGGTGCAGACAAACGGATGGTCCGAAGACCATACCTACTACCTGCAGGACGGCAAAAAGATTACCGGCGTACATCAGCTTTCTGACGGCTACTACTATTTTTTTGACGGAAGCGGCACCTTATTAACGGGGAGACAAGGTTATGTGCGATACAATAAAGCTGCATATTTCGTTAAACCGGACGGCACTCTGCTGAGGAACTCTTGGGGAAAAGCAGACGGAAATTACTATTATGCCGGGGATTCGGCAAAGCTTCACACGAATACTGCAGCCCGCATCGGCGGTAAAATTTATTGTTTCAATACGAAAAGTGTAAAACTGACGAACGGCCTTAAGAAAATAAAAGGGAATACGTATCTTCTGGCCGCTTCCGGCGCTGCAAAGACCGGAATCCAGTTGTACAATGGAAAGCGGTATTTTTTCAACACCTCCAACGGAAGGATGATGAAAAACCGTAAGATAAAATATAATGGAAAGCTCTTTTTTGCCACTACAAAAGGTCCTCTTGTCACCGGATGGAAACAGGTAGGCGACAAAACCTATTATGCTGATTCCAAGGGACGGCTCAAAACCGGATGGCAGACCTACCAGGGCAAACGGTATTATTTTAATCAGCGAACAGGCGCCCTGCGCAGCGGATGGGTCAATATTGACGGCCGCTATTACTATTACACGCCTTCCGGCTCTGTAAAGACCGGGTGGTTTAAAGTCGGGAAAAATACATACTACGGAACCCCTTCAGGCCCGCTCAAAGGCGCGCGCCTGATTGAATTCCAGCGTATCGGCGGAAAGCGCTACCTGTTTAATACCAGAGGCGTACTCCTGACCGGGTGGCAGAACCGCAACGGCCACAGATATTACATGGATTCCAAAGGAGTAGTGACTACCGGATGGAGAAAGATAAAAAGTCAATGGTATTTCTTCGAAAGCTCCGGCGCCATGAAAACCGGATGGCTGGTTCACAACGGAAACTTTTATTACATGAATCCAAAAACGGGAGCCATGACAACCGGAAGAAAGACAATCGGCGGACAGACTTACACATTTGCTTCCAGCGGTATTTATACCCAGCGGACTCTTTCCGGAAGCTGGGTTGTAAAAGTAAACCGGGCAGCAAATGTTATAACCGTTTACAAGGGCAATATCCCTGTAAAAGCATTCCTTTGCTCTACCGGCATGGACAATGCAACGCCCCTTGGAACCTTTTCTATCCGTGATAAACTTTGGAGACATGAACTGAACGGTCCTACGTGGGGATATTTCTGTTCCCATATTACAGACGACATCCTGTTCCACTCGATACCTGCACCTACAACGGAACGAACAGCCGTACCGTCTTACAAGTTCAACATGCTTGGACAGCAAGCCTCACAAGGATGTATCCGTCTGGCTATGGGAGATGCAAAGTGGTTGTACGATACCGTTCCTGTAGGAAGTACCGTAGTCGTATACGATGACGCTTCTTATCCCGGGCCATTAGGAAGACCTGCTAATTTTAAAATGAACGAAGACCCTGTTTATTATTACGATCCTACGGATCCTATCGCTTACCCAAGCTACTCTACTTCTAAGTAAACTTATACAAATAGAGGCTGTGAAGGATCCCTTTAATAAAAAAGAACGCTTTCAGGAATAAAACCCGGAAACGTTCTTTTTTTTCGTATAAATCTGCTTATCCTTATTTTGAATGCTTTTTTAGCCATTTATGGATTCATCCTGAGCTCCGCTGCGCACACCAGCGAACCCCGTATCTCTGCCGCTCATCCGGATTCATATCTGACCACTCCAGGAATGTCAAGTCGCTCTGCTCCATCTTCTGCCCGCACACCGTACATGGCACTTCTTTTCTGCGCGAAACAATCCGCACGGCCTGGCACCCCGGACACACGTATACTAAAATCATTTTCAAACACCTCTTATCTACTCGCCCAGACCGTTTTCAATCGCCGCGATAATCGTTTTAAGCGCCTCCTCTTCATCTTCACCCTCACAGGTAAATTCCACTTCATCCCCGCATTTCACGCATGCGCTCAGCACGCTCAGCACGCTCTTTGCATTCGCATATGTATCATGGAACTGAAAGTGGATAGAGCATTTAAAATTAATCGCTTCTTTACATAAGAGCCCTGCAGGCCTCAGATGAAGCCCCGTCAGATTTTTAACAACAACCTTTTGTTTTACCATCTTCTAATTCCCCCCTGTCCTTTCTGTCTATCTCCGACTATTCTCCCTGCTTTTCCGCCTGTTCTGAGGCAGACTCTGTCTTTACTAAATCAACGGCAATTTTTGCCTGAGCAGATAACACACATCCCTCCGGCAGAATGACTTCCAAAGGCACCTGATAATTTCCCGGTGTCTGGTATTTACTTGATGACAAATCCAAAATAACCTGAACATCTTCTGGCTTAATGACTTCCTGATCTGACTGCGGCTGGATTTCCAGGGAAATATAATCTGCCGGCGTTAGTTTATAACTCATATTCTCCGACCGTCCCCTCACTGCAATATCCGATACCGGAACCCGGATTGTCGTCGTGCCTATCTTCTCCATCTGTACGGTAACTACAATAATATCTGAAAGATCCTTCTCCTGAATCAAGGTGCTTCCAAAATTCTCCTCCAGGTATTCTTTTAAATTAATCTCTTTGCTGAATGTTTCTGAAGCCCCTTCTACAGAAACCTGATTGGAAATCGTCAAACGGTATCCCAGCTGATCCAAAACGTCTTTGCTTGCAGCCAGCCCAATTGTTTCCGGAGCTGTAGTGACTTTCACCACCTGGTATCCCTCTGCAGGCGTTCCACTCGTCTCTATACTGGGTACAATTCCCCGTCTCACCTTCCAAATTACCGCGCGCACTTTCATCTGCTCTTCTTCAAACACTTTTCCATCCTGGGTTTTTATCGTCAAACGTTCCATCTGGCTCGGAGTAAACTGTGTTTCATTTTTATCATAAATCGTAATAGGCGCCGTAACCGTCTTGCTCTTCGTAAGCCCCCGCACTTCAACGGCAACCTCCACTTTTCCAATCTTTTTCATATCTGATTCCGGACCTGCAATTGCGACAGAATTTCCGTCAACCGGCTCCAGTCCTCCTACCTGATATCCATTCGCCGGCGCCCCTTCTGCTTTTGTAGATACCACAAACGTCGCATCCTTCACATCCTCCAGCTCCACTTTAAGGGAGTGCAGATCACACCACATGTCTTTCATGGTAAGCGTCGGCACTGTCGTGCAGCTGATGTCCAGCGGAATAGTGTTCAGCTCTCCTACAATATTTTCAAAATCTGCCGTAACCGTAAAACTGTCTGAGGAAAGCCTTTCCAGGATAGAACGCCTCGCTTTTACATATACGGTGACCGAATCCGTTTCCTGCCCTGTCCGATTGTCCTCCCGCGCCCGGTAGACTTTTTTCACTTTTTCCATAAAAACATCTGCATTCTTAATTGTAATCGGCACATTACGGAATGTCTCTGTCTTAATCGGATCATCTCCGTTTATTACCATGAGCCAAATCAGAAATGACACCAGAACCGCCATAATCTTAAGCCAGAAATTACTCACTATCTTTTTCTTCATTCTTCGTCTTGCCTTTCCAAAGCCTGAACTTTTTCATGTCAACTGTCTTATTCTGGAAGCTTACCAGCCTTGCTTTGAGTTCCTCGCCGCTCACTCCTCTGGAAAGCTCGCCGCGGTAAGCATAAGAAATCTGTCCCGTTTCCTCCGATATAATAATCGTCAGGGAATCCGTGACTTCGCTGACTCCTATCCCCGCCCTATGCCTGGTTCCCAGTTCTTTGCTAAGTACCATGTTATCAGATAACGGAAGATAACAGGTTGCAGATACAATCCGGTTTTCCCTGACCAGAACCGCCCCGTCATGAAGCGGCGTATTATGTTCAAAAATATTAATCAAAAGCTGGCTGGTGACATGCGCGTCAACGGAAATCCCTGTCCTTTCATACTCTGTCAGGCTCACATTTTGTTCCAATACGATTAACGCCCCCGTCTTTGCCTTTCCCATCTCCACAGATGCCTTTACCAGTTCGTTCACTGTCTTGTCGCTCATACGCTCACTGACATTCCTGGACGAATCAAACGGAACAATATTCGGCAGCACCCGCTTCTCTCCCAGCTGCTCCATCGCACGCCGCAGTTCCGGCTGAAAGATAATAACCGCCGCCATCAAGGCCAAATCTGTTCCCTTTGCTACCAAAAACTTAATCGTATCCATTTGAAGTGCATACGCAACCGCCACAAAGAATCCCAATACCAAAATCCCTTTCAGCAGCGTCCACGCTCTTGTCTCACGAATCCAGAGCATAACCCTGTAAACTAAAATAGACAAAAGGATAATTTCTACCACATCCGTAATCCGGATAGAAAGCGTCGGAAGCGTCATCCATGGAAGATATTCTGAAAAGAACTGTTTAATTGTCTCCACGTTCCTCACGCCCTTTCTTAACTTTCGGGACTGCCTTTACATAATAATAATAGTCCCCGTCTTCAAACTGTACATTTACCACTTTAGAATAATCTACCCGGAACACAAAAAATTTCACAATGAAAGCAATCAGCACTGCAAAAGCTGTTCCGATAAGCAGACCTAAAGCCTCGCCCATCCTGTCAAATACAAGACACCCTGTCAGTTCCACAAGCAGAAAAGTCAGCGTTCCTATAACGATTGCCATTGTCCAGGAATATTTCACTGCCATCCTTCGAATCAAATATACGACCAGCAGTACTGCTACCATGGAAATCAGAGCCAATACAAGCCTGTCATCCTTTATAATACTCTCAAGCAAAGTTTTTATATTTTTAATCAATTCCTGCGACTCCTCTGCCAGGGAAGTCTTACCTGATGCAGCGGCTTCCGTCGCTCCTGCGACAGACCCCAGCATGTAGTAAGAAATTATCCCAAAGCACATGGCTGCTGCGGCCGCAGGCGTTGAAATCAAGCCGAATACTAAAGGAACCGTACACGGTATCCCAAGTTCAAGAGCCAGCATCGTCAGTACAAATGCATACCCTTCCCGCGGAGTCACACTAAAATATACCAGCAGGAAAATTACCAGGATTCCCCCTCCTACGATGAATGCAGGAAGGGACAAGCCATAAAGATGTATCAAAATCAGCGATGCCCCCACCAGGACAATCCCGTTAATTGGAAGAAAAGAACAAAAAAGCGCCAGAATCAACACCACGAATATACTGTTAAGCTTCTCAAAATACCCCAGCCGCCCATTGATAAACCAAAAGGACAGAAGCGCCGTCAGAAATTTCCATCCGGATACTATATATGCGTCATATTTCCCATAAAAATCTTTTACGCTCTCCCTAAAGTCCAACAATGTTTCCATGGTACGTGCCTCCCTGTTTTCCGTTCCTTTTCTTCATCCCCCGTCCCGCACGGTCTGAGGTTTCATGGTCGTACTCCAAAACCAGGCGTTCCAGCATATTCCGATAGGTCTGCTGTTTTTTCTCCGCCTTATAATATTCTACCGCCGAAATCACGTAAGTCAATGTTAAAAACAAAATAAGAACAATCCCGTAAGCAATAAGCAATCCTGCCGCCAGTCCCTGAATATCCATGGTATTCAGTTTTTTCATAATCGCTTCTTCATTGTATACTGCCCAAAGCGCCGCGCCCAGCAGGTATGCTGCGGTAATCCGGAACAAGTTTTTCAAAAGGCGGATGCCTATAAAATCCCCCCGGTAGTACTCTCCCGCATTCTGCAGCAGCTTACGGTTTCTCTGTTCAAAATCTGCCAGTTTTGTCATCATCCTGATTCGCTTTTCACTCATTTAACCGTCATCCTTTCCGATGCAGAGGCTTACGAAATAAACCTCTTTGGCACCTTGTTCCAGAAGCCTTCCCGCAATCTCGTCTACCGTGCTCCCTGTCGTGTAAATATCGTCTACCAAAACTATTTTCTTTAATTTTACATCATATTGGCTTATTTTAAAAGCCCCTTTCAGATTATTTTGTCTTTCCCTGTACAGCAGCTCTTTCTGAGGCTTTGTCTTACGAACCCGCTGAACGATATCCGGCCGCACTGGAATTCCCAGCGCCCTGCCAATCTCCCTTGCCAGCAGCTCCGCCTGGTTAAATCCCCGCCGCCTCAGCTTTGAACGGTGAAGCGGAACCGGAATAAGAGCCTGCGCTCCCCATTCCAGAATCTTTTTTCCCAAAATTTCTGCCATATATGCTCCGTAAAAATCAATATATTCTCTTTTGTTATGAAACTTCATCCGGCATACCGATTCTTTGATTTCACCTGTATATAAAAGCGCTGCCCTGCCCCGGGTATACAAATGCCGCCGCGTCCGACAGTCCTCACAATATTCCTGCGCCGGGTCAGCTATGGGTTTTCCACATTTTTTGCAAATTGGCTCCCGGATGGGCAAAAGTTTTTTTCTACATCCCGGACAGATCAACGCGCCATGCGCTTTCACGATTTCGTGGCACACCGGACAGTGCCGCGGATACAGAATTTCTAACATTTTTTGTAATTGCCGATTCATAATTCCGATTGCTCTCTCCCGATACGATTCTGCAATCCCTCTGTTTCTGCTAAGACAATTCTTTAATGCGGTTTTGAAGCGATGTATAGCGTTTCTGTTCAAATGTATTATCTATCATCTGATAAAATGTCCCTTCATCTCCCACTAGTGTCACACAGGATTTTGCCCTGGTTACTGCCGTATAAAGCAGATTCCGGTTCATCAGCATCCTTGGTCCGGGAAGCAGCGGAATCACCACTGCCGGATATTCGCTCCCCTGGGATTTATGGATGGTAACGGCATAAGCCAATTCCAGCTCGTCGAGCTGCTTAAACGGATAGTCGACAAACCTTCCCTCATCAAACTCCACCGTCATCATTTCCGCATATGTATTAATCTCACGGACAATTCCCATATCTCCGTTAAAAATTCCTGTCCCTTTTTCTACTGCAATCCCATACTTTCCACGTATTTCCCACTCTATCTGATAATTATTTTTAATCTGCATAACCTTATCCCCCTCGCGGAAAAGGCCGCCGCCATACTCTTTCTCCCTCTTGTCCTGAGATGGGGCATTCAGATATTCCTGAAGGATTGTATTCAGCCGTTCCACACCTAAAAGCCCTTTTCGCATAGGCGTGAGCACCTGGATTTCATTCTGGGAAGCATGGACATATTTGGGCATTTTCTGCTGCACCAGAGTAATTACAATGCTGATGATCACATTGGCATCCTGTCGTTTCAGAAAAAAGAAATCCCGGCTTTTGTTATCAGCTACTACATGCTCACCCTTATTAATTTTATGGGCATTAACAATAATGTCGCTCTCCGTCGCCTGACGGAAAATCTTCGTCAAACGCACCACCGGAAACTGACCGGAATCAATGATATCTTTCAATACGCTTCCCGGTCCCACGGAAGGAAGCTGGTTCACATCTCCTACCATAATCAGTCTGGTGCCCACCGGAACTGCCATCAGAAGCGCGTGGGCAAGATAAATATCTACCATGGACATTTCATCAATAATAATCACGTCAGCTTCCAGAGGATTTTCAGCATTTCTTCCAAACTGTCCCCGGCTTTCATCGTCCGTTCCCCCGCTGACTTCAAGCAGCCGATGGATGGTCTGCGCCTCATAACCGGTGGCTTCTGTCATCCTCTTAGCCGCCCGGCCCGTGGGGGCGGCAAGGCGCAATTCCAGCCCTTCGGATTCAAAATAATCTATCAGTGCATTAATCGTCGTTGTCTTTCCTGTTCCCGGGCCTCCTGTAATCACAAGCAAGCCGTGCCCTGCCGCCGCTGCCACGGCCTGCCTTTGCATTTCGTCCAGCTCTGTCTCTCTTTCTTTCTCAATTTTAGCCACTTTTGCAAGCACTGCTGTTTCTGAAATTTCACAGGAAATATTTAAATCATGCAGCATCTTTGCCGCATTCAGCTCCAAATAATATGCCGCCGTACTATAAATGCAGATACTTTCCCCATCCTCTTTAACAATCAGCTTCCTGTCCACTGCCAAATCCATGACATGCTTCTCCACGCTCTCCCGGCTCACCCCCAGAAGAACCACCGTGCGCTCCTGAAGCATTTCCTGCGGAAGATAAATATGGCCTTCCCCAGACGCCTGTTGCAGCACATAGAGAATCCCGCTACGAATCCGGAAATCCGAATCCGTATGAATACCTACCCTCCCCGCAATCTCATCGGCAATGCGGAACCCAATCCCTCCGATATCCTCTGCCATCTGGTAAGGATTTTCTTTAACGATCCGGTACAGCTCCGGCCCATATGTATTATAGATTTTTACGCCCATGCTGTTTGAAATGCCATACTGCTGCAGGAAAATCATAGCTTTGCGCATATCCCGCTTCTCTTCTGCCTGTTCTGCTATCTCTCTGGCTTTCCGTTCACTGATTCCCTTGATTTCTGCAAGCCTCTCCGGTTCCTCCTCAATAATGCGGAACGTATCTGCCTTAAATTTCTTTACAATCCGCGCCGCTAACGAAGCGCCAATTCCTTTGATTGCCCCTGAGCCTAAATACCTCTCAATAGATACCACATCCTCCGGCTCTTTGATTTCATAAGAAACAATCTGAAACTGCCTGCCATATGTGCTGTGCTCCTTATACTGCCCTTCCGCTTCTATAGCCTCTCCATTCCCTATATAATGCAGGCTGCCTACGCAAGTAATTTCCTCTTCCCCGCAGATCAGCGCCAGCACCGTATAACCATTTTCGCTGTTCCGGTAAATGATATGATCCACATACCCCTGTATCCTCTCCATTTATCCTCCTACTGCATCCCCGGATTCCAAAAGAAAAAGGCTGTTTTCCCACAGCCCTCTCCTTTTCTTCCATTCCCTGCACGGCGCTTTTCAATCTTCCAGCTTTTTATTTCCTGCCGTCAGTTCCACGAACTTTCCGGTTCCCACTGCTACGGCAGTCATTGGTTCTTCTGCCGTTATAGTATTGATTCCCGTCTTAGATTCAATCAGCTCTTCCAGGCCGTTCAGAAGCGCGCCGCCGCCTGTTAATACGATTCCCCTGTCCACTACGTCCGCTGCCAGTTCCGGCGGCGTACGTTCCAGCACACTGTGTACTGCCTCTACAATTTGGGTCGTTGCCTCTTTCAAAGCGTCACGAATTTCCTCAGATGTGACTTTCACGGTTTTGGGCAGTCCCGTGACTAAGTCACGTCCTCTGACCTCCATAACCTTCTGCTCCGGGCGCTCAATGGCTGTCCCAATGCTAATCTTGATATCCTCTGCTGTTCTTTCCCCAATCAGAAGATTATGCTTCTTCCTTAAATAACGGATGATGGCATCGTCAAAATCATCTCCCGCTACCTTAATGGATGTGCTCACTACGATACCGTCCAGAGAAACTACCGCTACATCGCAGGTTCCCCCGCCAATATCTACAATCATGTTTCCGCACGGCCTTGAAATATCAATCCCGGCGCCGATAGCTGCCGCCAACGGCTCTTCAATGATGGACACCTCTCTGGCGCCTGCCTGATAAGTGGCGTCCTCCACAGCTTTCTTTTCCACTTCTGTTATACTGCTTGGAACACATACGCTAATCCTCGGTTTTCGGAAAGAAAGCCGGCCGATAGCTTTTTGGATAAAATATTTCAGCATCTGTTCTGTTACTGTATAATCAGAAATGACGCCTTTGCGCAGCGGCCGGATAGCTACAACGTTTCCCGGGGTACGCCCAAGCATCAGCCGGGCCTCTTCCCCAATCGCCTTAATTTTATTCGTGTCTCTGTCAAATGCCACGACGGAAGGCTCTTTTAAAACTACGCCTTTCCCCTTGACATATACTAAAATACTGGCAGTTCCCAGGTCAATTCCAATGTCCGTTGAAGTCATATGAATACTCCTTTCTCTCTGACGCTATTATTATATACAGCCCGTCTTTAATTGAAAAGGGCTTTTTCAACTTTTCTTTCAGACGAAAAATTGTTTTCGATTTTCCTAACACTTTTTTTCTTATTTTAACAATTATTTTATGTTTCAAACATAGTTTCTACACATTTTTGTTTTATATTATAACCATATTAGCAATGAGCTAATATATTTTCATAACTCACACTTCGCAGCTCCCACAAGTTGCGAAGTACTCCCTCAAAATATTTTAATTTTTCTCTTTCCTTTAGAATAAGAAGCCGGAAGGCTTCTTATTCTTTTTCTTACAATATTTAAAAATAAACCAAAACCCCTTATTTTATCCTGACAGTTCTTACCGCGCTATACGCAGACCTGACTTTCTTTCCTTTTACCTTTTTATAAGCCCGTACTTTATAATATAGTGTCTTTTTCGGCAGCCGGGTATTTTTCCAGGTAAGCTTTTTCGTATCGGCAATCTTGCGGTATCCCTTTTTCTTTTTCACAGAACGGTAAATTTCATATCCGTCCGCGCCTTTCACTTTTTTGTATTTTATGATAACATATTTTCTTTTCTTCTGTATCTTAATCTTAGGCTTTGCAAGCGAAATCTTTGCTGGCGTAACAGGATTGCTTCCTGTTTCCCCCGGAGCCTTTGTTCCTGGCTCAATTTTATTTGTCTCGGATTCCTTTGTCTCCGGCTCTTCTCTCTCAGGCTCCTTTGTTTCCGTTTCCTGTGTTTCCGGCTCTTGGGTTTCTGAATCTTTCGTCTCCGTTTCCGGCTCTTTCGTTTCTGTCTCCTGTGTCTCAGTCTCCTGCGGCTCTGTCGGCTCTGTTGTCTCTGAATCTTGTGTTTCCGGCTCGCTTTCCGTTTCCTCTGTGTTTGTTTCGCTTTCGTCTGTTTCTGTAGAACCCTGTTCCTTTTCCCACTGTGCATACAGCAAAACCCGGCCATTCTGCTCGGTCGTCAGGTTCTGCACGCTTTCTTCATCGGAAAATATCCTTCCTATGCCGTCCGTGTTTGTACTCCATCCCCGGAAAATGTATCCTGTCCTTGTATAAACGTTTGCAGAAAGTCCGGCGGACTCCCCGTATACAAACTGCTGCTCTGGCATAGGATTCCCGCTGCCTCCATTCGCCAGAAAACCTACTGTATACGTATTGCTTTCAAAACATGCATAATACTGCTCGCCATACACCCCGTTAATCGGCTGGGGAATAAAATGCTCCTGCGTACTTACCTCATTGTCTTCAATATCCACCCATCTCACAAAATGATATCCCGGGTTTGCCAATGCGGTCGCCCCTGCCGGGCTTTCTGTTTCCGGGTCAAAAGTATCCCATATTATGCTCACGTCTCCCTTTCTTTCATCATCCGAGAAATATCCAATCGTAATCCCTGTTGGAGTCTCTGCATCTTTTACCGTTTTCCAGCTGCCATCTTCCTGACGGAGCAGCCGGAAACCGCTCTGCGTCGGATAAGGAACAAAAGAAAATGTTCCGCGTACCTGAGCTGGCGCTTCAATATAGGTATGGTTCTCTAAAGCAATTCCAGAATACCCGTTTCCTCCCCCGCTCGTTTCAAATACTGTTCTCCCTGACACGTTTCCTTCAATTTTTAACACGCCGTTCTTATCCAACACCAGTTTTCCGCCGCCGATAAAGTCATGGGCTTTTATATTTCCTGCCGTTGATAAATCCAACGTACCCCCTTCTTCAACCGCCATGTTTACCTTTCCTGCATACGCGGCAGTCAATGCCTGTGGCTTCAGGGTTCCTTCTTTTACTGTCAACGCCGTTATGTTTAAAAGCATCAGATTGTCTTCCATATACTTTGTACTGAAGGTAACTCCGACGCTTCCCTCTGCTCCGGTGCCATCTACTTTGTTAACAAATACCCTATCAAGGCTGAAAGCCACATTTCCTGTCACCGGATAGGCGGCTGCATCTGCTTCGGGGGACGGCGGTTCTGTAAAGTCAAACCAGTTATCCCGGTCAAATACTGCTTCATGCGCGCCGCAGCCGTATAAATCCCCCAGCTTCGTGCTGCTTATATCCTGAACGGTGATGGACACATTACTGTCAAATCTTCCATTGATGCTCCCCGCATATACATTTCCGAACTCGCTTTGCTTACCCTGAATAAGCACTTCTCCAAAATCCCCCGGCTCAGGTCCCAGCCGCACTCCTGCCGTATTATACAAACTGCCCGCCGCCACATCAAGAAGCCTGTGTCCCGCTTCCCTGGATACGTCAATCAGGGAAAGCCGATAGCCATTAGCAAAAATCTGGGCATGGTAAGGATCAGCAGCCGCAAGTTTAATATTGCGAAATGTAACATCTGCTCCCAGAACAATGCCTGCCGCCCTGCTGTACAGTTTGGCTCGCTCAGCTCCCGGTTCCGGCTCAATCACCACTTCCTTATCAATCACCAGAGGCATATCATTGCCCTGGGAATTTACAACTGCATTATTGGATGCCAGTATATAAATCTTTCCTCCGTCTGCCACATTCGCCAGTGCATCCTCAAAGCGGTTATATGGGTTGTCTTTCGTCCCATCCCCTGAAGTATCCATCAACGATTTACTCATAGATGTATAAACAATTTCTTTTTCCTGTGTCCCGGCAGCGCTGACTGTTATATATGCCGCTGAAAATAATACCGTCAGCACTGCGCCCATCCATCCTGCTCTTTTCCACTTTTTCATATTTTCCCTCACCATTTTGGAAGTCCGGCAAATCCGGCCTGTAATTCTTCATCTGTTGGAATATAGTCTCCCATCTCACCGTTATGGAACTTTTCATAGGCAACCATATCAAAGTATCCTGTTCCTGTAAGCCCAAAAAGAATCGTCTTTTCTTCCCCTGTTTCTTTGCATTTGAGCGCTTCATCAATCGCTGCACGGATGGCATGGCTGCTCTCCGGCGCCGGCAGGATGCCTTCCACTCTGGCAAACTGTTCCGCTGCCTCAAATACAGACGTCTGCTCCACTGAGCGCGCCTCCATATACCCGTCATGATATAACTGTGAAAGGACAGAATTCATTCCGTGATACCGCAGTCCCCCCGCATGATTTGAAGACGGAATAAATCCGCTTCCGAGCGTATACATCTTAGACAGCGGGCACACCATTCCTGTGTCGCAGAAATCATAAGCAAACACACCTCTTGTCATACTCGGGCACGATGCAGGCTCTACGGCAATAAACCGGTAATCCGCCTCACCCCGCAGCTTTTCTCCCATAAAAGGCGAAATCAGGCCGCCCAGATTGGACCCTCCTCCTGCACACCCGATAATAATGTCAGGCTTAACCCCATACTTATCCAACGCAAGCTTCGCCTCCACGCCGATAATTGACTGGTGAAGAAGAACCTGGTTCAGCACACTCCCCAGCACATAGCGGTAGCCTTCCATATGAGTAGCTGCTTCCACAGCCTCTGAAATAGCACATCCAAGACTCCCGGTAGTTCCCGGATGAGCGGCCAGGATTTGGCGCCCTACTTCTGTCATTTCAGAAGGAGACGGCGTAACCGACGCCCCATATGTGCGCATCACTTCCCTGCGGAAAGGCTTCTGCTCATAAGAACACTTTACCATATACACCTTGCAGTCCAAATCCAGATATGCACATGCCATAGACAGTGCGGTTCCCCACTGTCCCGCCCCCGTCTCTGTTGTCACGCCTTTCAGCCCCTGCTCCTTTGCATAATATGCCTGTGCAATTGCCGAATTCAGTTTATGGCTTCCGCTGGTGTTATTTCCCTCAAATTTGTAGTATATCTTCGCCGGCGTCTGCAGCTTCTCCTCCAGGCAATATGCGCGCACCAGGGGCGCCGGACGGTACATTTTATAAAAACCCAGGATTTTTTCCGGAATATCGATATAACGGCTGTCATCATCCAGCTCCTGCTTTACCAGCTCTTTGCAAAATACTGTTTCCAGTTCTTCTGCTTTCATTGGCTCATGGGTTTCCGGATTCAAAAGAGGCGCCGGTTTATTCTTCATATCCGCCCGCACATTATACCACTGCTTCGGCATCTCATTTTCTTCTAAATAAATTTTATAAGGGATTTTCTTCTCACTCATCCTTCTGTTCTCCTTTATGCTTTTCAGGCAAAATGAAATTTCTTCCCGCCTGCTTACACACTATTTTATGGGGGGAGAACCTAATTGTCAACGGTTTTTCGCCCGCCCGGGCTGCCTGCACTCAGCCGGTGGCATTCCCTCTCGTAAAGATATACCTGATCTGAAAGCACATCCTCCGGAAGCACCTGTGTCCTGTTTATCTCAAACACCATATCTTCCAGCTCCTCCCGGGCTGCCTGCACATTTAAAGGCACAATAATGCATTCATGGACACTGCTGGGGAGAATATAGAAATCATCCTCTAATTCTTCAGCAATTCCGGCAAGCACACTATCATAAAGAATATATACCGCCCCAAACGAATGCGCCGCATTCGACAGAACATACATTGGAAGCTCCTCTTTATCCTCCGCTATCTGCCCCATCTCCCCAAAACTCTCCTCTAAAATTTCCCTCATCTCCCTGAACTCATGCGGGTAAATCCTGGGGGTATTCCGTCTGGCTATTTCATAAAGCCGTTCCCGCGTGATCCCCCACATGTCTAAGTGGCTGTTAAATATGAGAATCGTCCCGCTCCCGATCTCCTCATCCTCAAGCGCATAATAAAATACAAGCGCCAAATCCAGACAGCAAATGTGGGGAATTCTCTGCAGCAGTTCTTCATTTCTATTATAATTCACCAATTTGCATGCCACCCGAGGCGCTACCTTTTCAAAATCTTTATAAAAATCAGAATCCGCCGAAGCGCTTACCCTGCTTTTTTCATATACTTTCAGAATGTCTTCCGTAACCTCTTCCAGCGTCACGCCCTTTTGATATACCACATAGTAATCCTTTAAATAAATCACGGGGGAAATCTTCTTCCCTTCTTCCATAATAGTAATACCCTCCAGGGCCACTCCGTTGTTTTTTACAATAAGGCGCCGCTCTGCGCGCACCTCATCCCCCAGTTTTTCTGCCAGCCTTGCCTGTACTTGACAAATAAATTCTTCGTACTTCAAATAAGTCCCTTCCTTTCGTAAATATTAACAACATGCATCTCATTTGGAATTTTGGTGCGAACGCACTTGAAAAACCAGAACATTTCTTAATGACTTTTTATGCATCTCATTATATATCAATCCCATTTCCATGTCAAGTGACATTTTTGAAAAGAAATACACGCACGGAGCTTGAATTATAAATGGACTTTGCCTTCTCAATATGATACAATAATGAGCATGTGAAACACCTGCCAAAAGCCGCATATCTCTGCGCTTTTGGCAGGAAAATGACAGATGAAAGGATTCACGCATTATGAGTACTGTAGAAAACTCTATAAAACGTTCTCGTTTTTCCGGCATTTTGGCGCATCCCACCTCTTTTCCGTCTCCGTACGGCATCGGCGATATGGGCCAGGGTGCTTATGATTTTATTGATTTCCTGGAGAAATCGGGCCAGAGTTTGTGGCAGGTACTTCCTTTAGGACCTACCGGCTTTGGTGATTCGCCCTATCAGGGATTTTCGGCATTTGCCGGACAGCCGCTCATTATCAGCCCGGAAAATATGAAGGAACTGAACCTTCTCACCGATGAAGATTTCTGCGGCATGCCTGTCTGGGACGCCCAGAAAACAGACTACGGAGCTGTTTTGGAATTTAAAACAAAACTGTTCCACAAGGCTTATGAAAGATTTGTTCACACTCCAGATAAACTGCTCCTGGAAGAATTTGAGGATTTTTGCCTTCTCCAGAAATTCTGGCTGGACGATTACGCGCTGTTTATGGCCGGTAAAGACGCCCACGAAGGCCGCTGCTGGCTGGACTGGGAGGATGATCTGAAAAATCCGGATGAAAAATCACGAAAAAAATGGGAAACACAGCTGGCTGATGATATAAAATATTATAAATTTCTCCAGTTCCTGTTCTTCCGTCAATGGAATGCCCTGAAAGAATATGCAAACAGGCACGGCATAGAAATTGTCGGCGATATCCCCATCTTTGTATCGCTGGACAGCGTAGACGTATGGGCACACAAAGATTTATTCCAGCTGGACACCAAAGGGCATCCCTCCTGTGTGGCAGGCGTACCCCCTGACTATTTCAGCGCTACCGGACAGCTCTGGGGAAATCCCCTGTATGACTGGAAAGCACACAAAAAGCAGGATTATGCCTGGTGGATCGCACGCGTAAAGCATCAGATTGGACTGACGGACTATTTGCGCATCGACCATTTCCGGGGCTTTGAAGCTTACTGGGCCGTACCTGCCGGCGAAGAAACTGCAGTAAACGGTAAATGGGTCAAAGGCCCGAACGAAGCGCTGTTTCTGGCCATTCAGAAGGAACTGGGTGACGAGCTTCCTATTTTTGCAGAGGATTTAGGCGTCATTACTCCTGAAGTTGAATGGCTGCGCGACATGTTCCATTTCCCCGGAATGCGTATTCTACAGTTTGGGTTCGAGTGCCTGGAAGATGGCAGCTATCTGCCCCACAACTTTACAACTACCAACTGTATCTGCTACACCGGAACCCATGACAACGACACCACCACCGGATGGTACCGCACCATTTCTGAGGAATGCCGTGACAAAATCCGAAGATACGGAAACACAGACGGAGGGCGGATCAGCCTTGACTTCATCCGTTTTTGTCTGGGGAGCATAGCAAAATACGCGATTTTTCCTATCCAGGATTTATTTGAGATGGGAAGCGAAACCCGTATGAATACGCCCGGTATGCCCTCTGACAATTGGGGGTTCCGTTACGAAGCAAAAGAACTTACTCCGGAACGCGCTTCCTGGCTTTTGCAGACCACAAAGCTTTTCGGGCGTTGATATGCCTGTTCTTTACAGACCGTTCGGTATACACATCTCGTAAACTATGCTCCGCTCTGCGGAGCATAAACCTTTAGAAAAGAGTGCTTTTATGATTCGATTATTTTTAATTTTAATCTTGGTTGTATGCTTTTTGATTCTATCTATTCCTGTCCTGTTTGCAGAATGGGTGATCGGAAAGATATCTCCCCACGCCCGGGATATTTCTTCCCTCCGTATTATCCAATTTGTATTCAAACTGGTTATGCGGATTACCGGAAGTAAAGTTACCGTCCTCGGTGAAGAAAATATTCCCAGGGACACGGCTGTTCTCTATATTGCAAACCACAGAAGCCTTTTTGATACCGTGCTGACCTATTCCCGCTGCCCCGGGCTGACCGGATATGTTTCAAAGGACAGCATGGCAAAAGTCCCTTTACTTTCCATATGGATGAAACGGCTTTACTGTCTGTTCCTGAACAGAACAGATATCCGTGAGGGAATGAAGACGATACTCGCAGGCATAGAGCAGATGAAAAACGGAATTTCCATGTGCATTTTCCCGGAAGGCACCAGAAACAAAGAGCCTGACGCGCCAATGCTCCCGTTCAAAGAGGGCAGTTTTAAAATGGCTGAAAAAAGCGGATGCCCTATTATTCCCATAGCCCTGACAAACACTGCCGATATCCTGGAAAATCATTTTCCCCGGATAAAGCCTGCAAACGTGATTTTAGAATACGGAAAGCCGATTTATATCAAAGAACTGGATAAAGAAAACCGGAAATTTTTGGGCGCTTATACCCAAAAAATTATCCAGGATATGCTTGATTCCCAGCAGAATATGCTGTAATTTTTATTTCCAGGAACCAGACTCCGAACGAGTCTGGTTTTTATATAAACATACTTTTATCATATTTCTATTTTAAAATCTTAATAGTTATTTAGGCTTTCCGGACAATACAAACAAGGGAGTAGAGAGAACATGGACAATACAAACAAGCGGATTTTTATTGTTGAAGATGACCCGAAACTGCGGCGCACGCTGGAGGACTTCTTACACGCTAACGGCTATGACACTTTAAGCGCACAGGATGGACAGGAAGCCCTGGACACTTACTTTTCAAACAACCACAAAATTGATTTGATTCTTCTGGATGGAATGCTGCCTTCTGTAGACGGTTATGACGTGCTTAAATCAATCCGTGAATACTCTGAGGTTCCTATCATTATGCTGACTGCCCGGGAATCAGAAGAAGATCAGCTCATGGGGCTCGAAAACGGAGCTGACAATTACATCACCAAGCCCTTCCTTCTGCGTGTCCTGAAAGCGCATATCGAAGCGCTTCTGAAGCGGGCAAATATTGCCTCATCTGACGAAATCCTGCGCGGTGCCCTGCGTATTGAACCGGAATTCCGCAAAGCTTACATAAACGGGGAACTTTTAAATACCACGCCAAAAGAGTTTGATCTGCTCCTGCATTTTATCCAGAATGAAAATGTGGTACTTTCCAGGGAGTCTATCCTTGATGCCGTATGGGGCTTTGATTATGACGGAGGCATCCGCACCGTAGACACAGTAGTAAAACAGCTCCGACGCAAAATGTCGGAACAATATCCTTATATTCAGTCTATCTATGGCATAGGCTACCGTTTTGAGGTGACAAGCCATGAATAAATTGCGAATCCAGGCTGTAATTTCCATCTGCCTCCTCCTCATTCTTGTGCTGGGCGGCTCGTCCATGTTCTATTTTCTGTTTGCCACAGACTATTATATCGGAAAAAAGCAGACACTGATGGACGCTGCTTTCAGCAATCTTCAGAAACTTAACCTGAGGCAGATTTCCTATGATGACGATCCCTCCATTAATTCCCTGGAGGCAGAAAGCTTTTCCATCATCATCTGTGATGAAAGCTTTAACCAGATTTATTCTTCAAAGCTGGGAACCCCTGACAATTTGATTGCCGATACCATGAAACCCGCAAAAGAGCGGTTTACAGAAGATGCACGCGCCGTGTACTATGACGATGTTTCCCGAAGGCCAATTGCTCTGTACGGTTTAATCCGGCAGGATCATCAGGTATATTATATCTACATTTATGAATATACTACCGGGCTTCGCCGCAGTATCCGGTACATGAACAACTTTCTGGCAGACGTACTCATCCTGACTATCGTGGCAGGCAGCGGGTTTGCCTGGATTATCTGCTCAAAAATCGTAAAGCCTATTCAGAATATCAGCACAGTGGCTGAGAAAATGAGCGAGAATGACTTTTCCGTGCGGGCATCTGAATCGATCCCTACCTACGAACTGAAACATCTGGCGCGCAATATTAACCATATGGCCGACAAAATCCAGAAAGATATGAGTGATTTGAACAATTATAATTATCTTCTCCTGCGCCAAAACCAGAATATGGCTGAACTTGAGGATATGAGGAAGGAAATCGTCCGCAAGGTTACCCATGAGCTGAAAACCCCGCTGGCGATTATCTCCAGCCAGGTAGAAATGCTGCAATATGAATATGACAATTCCAAAAAGGACTATTACTTTTCCTCCATTATGGAAGAAATCGAGAAAATGAGCGGATTAATCAGCAACGTACTTCACAGCGCCTTAATTGAGGAAGCGCTCCCCAGTACGCTGATGGCCCGCGATAATGTCTCCCTTCTATTGGAAACACTGGTGCCAAAATATGAAATCTGGATGCGCACCTCCAAAATCGCTTTTAAAACACTGATTCAAGAGGATTGCTATGCCGTTTTTGACGCCTCTCAGCTTGAACAGGCAATCAATAACTATATTATGAATGCTTATCGGCACACCCTCCCTCAAAGCCAGATTATCCTTACTCTGCGCCAGGATGAGGAGAGCATCTACTGCTCTGTGTACAACGAAGGGGAAGCTATTCCAAAGGAAGAGCAGTCCCGCATCTGGAAAAGCTTCTACCAGGGAAAAAACAAGGACGAAAAAAACAACGCAAAACCAAATGAAATCGGCCTTGGGCTGTATATTGTAAAAGATATCATTAATCTTCATAAAGGCACCTGCGGCGTATTTAACTGCCGCAAAGGCGTGGAATTCTGGTTCCGCCTGCCCAAAGCATAGCCCAAAACAGCACGGAACCATATTTCTATCACATTCATCCTGTATATTACAAAATTGTAAAGTGTATGTTATATTTTTGAAATATTTAGGAGGTGATAGCTATATAAACTCTCTGTGCTCCTGACAGGCTTCGGCTTATATTCCAAAAATCTTAGCCAATCTCTCCTTTGCCGAAGCCCTGTCGGAAGCCGCAGGCAGTACCTGCCGTCAAAGTTCTGACAACAATTCTACTACTTTTTCAAAATGCATCCCATGAGATGCCTTCACCAATATCGTATCATCCCCCTGAACAAGACGCGGCAGCACTTCCATCAGCCGCTCCAGATTTGGCACATGAACTACGGTTTCACATCCGCCTGCGCGGATTGCCGCCTCTGCCATATGACTGCTCAATTCTCCTGTGCAAATCAGCAGATTGATTCCTTTTTCCCCTGCGTAAACTCCCACTTCCCTATGAAGTGACGCTTCATTTTCCCCAAGCTCAAACATATCTCCCAGAACTGCCACTGTCCGGCGCTCTGCGTCTTTTAGTACGTCCAGGGAAGCTTTCATTGAAACAGGGTTCGCATTGTAGCAATCGTCAATAATAAGCATATCACCTTTCTCAATCATATGAAAACGCCCGCCCAAAGACTGAAGCTTCTCAATTCCACTCTTCACCTGCTCCGTCGTAAGCCCCATAGAAATCCCCACGGCTGTAGCTGCCAGGGCATTCAGTACCATATGGAAACCTGGAATCGGTATCTGTACACCGAAGCTTTCCTCACCTGCATGGATACGGCAGCGGATGCCTTTCAATCCCCTCGGCTCTATCTCGTCAGCATAGATCTCACGGCCGCTTTCCACGCCGAAAAATAAGGGATTTACACCTTTCACTTCCTGCACTGCAGACAGTTTGTCATCATCTCCGTTCAGGACAATCCTGCCTTCCGGCTGCATAAAATCAAAAATCTCTGATTTCGCACGGAGCACGCCGTCCCTGTCCTTTAAATATTCCAGATGGCACTGGCCGATATTCGTTATCACACAGACATCTGGCCGCGCAATCTTACTCAGGCGGTGCATCTCGCCAAAATCACTGATACCCATTTCCAGAACGGCAATCTGATGTTCCTCACGCAGACGAAACACAGTAAGCGGCAGCCCCAGCTCATTATTAAAGTTCCCCAGAGTCTTAAGCACCCGGTATTTTTCAGATAAAACAGAAGCTATCACTTCTTTCGTGCTGGTCTTTCCCACACTTCCCGTAATCCCCACCACCTGAATATCAAGCTGTTTTCTGTAAAACTCCGCCATATCCTTTATCGCCTGCAGCGATGACTTCACCTGAATCCAGGAGCCGGACGGATGCTCCGGCTCCCGCTCGCATACTACGCAGGCAGCCCCTTTTTCAAACACCGACGGGATAAAATCATGTCCGTCCACACGTTCTCCTTTTACGGCGACAAACAGGCAGCCCTCCGCTGCCTGCCTGCTATCCGTGGTGATGCTCTCTATTTCACGAATCCCTGTTTCCTTTGTTCCGTGATAAATACCGCCGCAGACTTCTGCTATCCGGCACGGAGTCATATTTTTCATCATTTATCCACCCTCTTAAATAAATTTCTTTTCCTTTGACACCTGAATCAATGTTTCACAAAGCTTTGCAAAACCTATTCCCATTGCTGCGGCTTCCTGCGGTAACAGGCTGGTAGGCGTCATCCCCGGCAATGTATTTGCTTCCAGGCAGAACATCTTCCCGTCCTCATCCATCAAAAAGTCTATGCGTCCATAACTCTCCAGACGCAGCGCCTCATATGCCCTGACTGCATATTCCTGCATTTTCTCTGTCTGCTCTTCTGACAGACAGGCCGGACAGGTTTCTATCGTGCTCCCGGGTTCATATTTGTTCTTATAATCATAAAATCCCTCAAGAGGGGCGATTTCAATAATTGGAT
This sequence comes from Hominisplanchenecus murintestinalis, assembly GCA_004793585.1. GTDB lineage: Bacteria > Bacillota > Clostridia > Lachnospirales > Lachnospiraceae > Hominisplanchenecus_A > Hominisplanchenecus_A murintestinalis. The sequence goes on from SRZB01000006.1 coordinate 71,647, forward strand.
AGGGCTTTCCGTCCACAACGCCTACCGAAAATTCCCGTCCTCTGATATACGTTTCCAGTACCACCTGGGGCTCATATGTAAACGCTTCCTCCAGGGCATCTGCAAAAGCTGCCTCATCCTCTGTGATGTAAACCCCTACGCTGGAACCACCGCAGCAGGTCTTTACCACGCACGGGAAAGCCATGCCGTACTCCTCTGCCGTTTTCCGTGGTTCACTCCGATGTATCAGAACACTTTCCGGGGTCGGAATCCCGTTTTCGCGGAAAATCTGCTTCGAAAGCCCTTTATCCATCGCAAGCGCGCTTCCCAGATAACCGCTCCCCGTGTAATGGATGCCAAACAAATCAAATGCCGCCTGTACCTTTCCATTCTCACCGTTTTCGCCATGCAAAGCCATAAACACCATATCTGCCTCTTTACACAGCGCAAGCACCCGGGGACCAAAAAACTCCCGCCCTGCAGAAACAGATGCCTCCACCCGGCTGTCAAAACTCCTTATGTAAGCGGCAGCAGCCGCTATATCATATTCTTCTGTAAATGCCTCGTCAACATCCGCACCCTCCAGGCCAAAATACACATCCAGCAGGATAGCCCTGTGCCCTTTTGCCCGCAGCGCCTCACAGACTTTTGTGCCTGACACGACAGAAATTTCCCGCTCTGTGCTGATGCCGCCCGCCAAAACCACTATTTTCATAAGCCCCTCCTTCTATAAATCCACCGTCGGTATATCGTCCTCCTGAGACTGTTCCTCCTCTTTTTCCGATTCGGACTGCTGCTGATCGGTGACGTCCTCTCCCTTGTCATTAATTACTCTTGTTTCCGCAGGCTGCGGAATATTGCTGACTCCTGCTCCCTGGTTTGAAGCCCCGCCATAGCAGATGACCGGGTCGCCCACAGAGATATTATTGAAAATAATTTTTGCCTGCTCCCAGGGCGTATTGATACATCCGTGAGAACCGTCCGTCTTGTAGATATTTCCTCCATAAGTATTCCTCCACTTGGAGTCATGGATTCCTACGCCCTCAGAGAAAGGCATCCAAAAGTCTACGGGCGTCTTATAATCTTCCCCTTTCAGAACTGCTTTTTCCTCTTTATTATATATACAAAAAATCCCCTCGGGAGAACCATACTTCTTACTGGTATTTCCCGTTACAATCGGCGTATCTACCAAGAGCCGCCCATCCTTGTAAAACCACATACGCTGGTTTGTGTAATCAATCTCCACATACGTATCGCCAATATCGTTTCCGCCACTGCCATAAGTTCTGGCGGATTCCAGATAAAGCGGCGTCCTCTCCGCGGACTCTCCGCTTTTCAGTATCTCCAGAAGCTCCTCCACTTCTCCCGCTTCATCAATCTTCCATCCATATGTCTCATGTTTCACAGACACCGTCTCGCCCAGGCTGGTTGTAAACTCCATCTCATTTCCAAATGTATCATACTTATCCGACAAATCCGACATCCAGTCCGCGACCTTATTCCAGTTAAACTCCGCATTCAAATCATCATCCAGCGTCATCCAGTCACGAATTGTACTGTAATCCAAAACCTCCTCTGTATCTCCTACATGGTAGGTGACAGACATATTAAAATACTGATTTAACTTCTTTACGCGTTTACGGAGCTTTTTATTCTTATGTGTTACCTTCGGTTTTACATAGCAGTCCTCTACATCCAAATCTACCGCCGTCTCCCCGGCATCCACTGCCTTTTTCACTGCCTCATAGACCTTATCGGCATCCAGTTTCGTTCCCTGTACCTCCGGCTCAATCTCATATCCCGAAGATGTTTCCTTAATCTCTGCCTCCTTTGGCTCCTCCATATTCTCCGGTTTCAGGCATTCCAGACTGTCCAGGGCAGTCTTCAGCATTTTTTCGTTATATGTCGTTTTTGCCGTCATCGTATAATCCGACGGATTGAAACATGCCGAAAGCCAGACAAAGGAATTCTGTGTGTCTTTCAACTCCTGCACCGCCCCGTCAGAGACATAAGAGAAATCCATCAGGCCGCCGTCAATATTCTCTGACTGTCCATTACGCAGCTTCAGAGACACCGTATAATCTGAGACATCCGCAGCAATCAGTTCCTCCGCTTCCTCCACGGTTTTCCCGGATACATCCATTCCGTTAATCACAGACCCCGGAAAAAAGCGGTTGTTAAAATAGACGCAGATTCCCAAATACACGGCAATCATCGTCAAAACCACTACGCTAAATACAAATAAAACTGTTTTCGTACCTCTGCTCATACCCCTTATCCTTTGCTGTTCTAGTGCTATATTTATACTTTACCCTACTTTCACATTTTAACACGTATTAGGGAAATGTAAATAAACGATTTGTAAATTCGTCTCATAGCAGTTTATCTTTCTCTGTGATTTTCTTCCGGATTCTCTGGAGCGCATTGTCAATGGCTTTCGCAGGCTTTCCCAGCGCCTCTCCAATCTCTTTATAATTCATGCCTTCCAGATATGCTTCCAGCACCTGCGTCTCAAACCCGCTCAGACGCTTCTTCATTTCCCTGTGCATCTGCTCCCTGTCCTCTCTGCCGATAACCAGTTCTTCGGGATTTATCTCTCTGGAATCAGGCAGTACATCTCTTAGAGGCACTTCATGCTCGCGTGAACTTATAGTACCGGAATACAGAGAAATATAGGAATTCAATGGAATATGTTTCTTTCTGGCAGAAGCTTCTACCGCCGTATACATCTGGCGTGAAATACACAAATCAGCAAAGCCTCCAAAGGAGGCTTCTTTTTCTGCATTATAGTCGCGCACTGCCTTAAAAAGCCCTATCATCCCTTCCTGAATCAAATCGTCTCCATCGCCGCCTATGAGATAAAGCGCCCTGGCTTTCCTGCGCACCAGATTCTTATATTTTTCCATCAGATAATCCATGATTTCCGGTTCTCCCCGTTTCATCATAGCTATCAATTCTTCGTCTGAATACCCTTCGTATCCTCCCATATGCTCTCCTGTTTTTCAAGGTTTCCCGGTTATGCTCCCATTCTCTGGCGCACGATTTCCCAGGCAAGCACTCCTGCTGCGACAGACGCATTCAGTGAGTCAATATCGCCTTTCATCGGAATCGCAGCAGTAAAATCGCACTTCTCTTTCACCAGCCTGCTTACCCCATTCCCCTCATTTCCGATTACCATCCCAATCGGCCCTTTCAGGTTTTGGCGGTACATCACTTCTCCGGACATGTCTGCACACACAAACCAGATTCCCTTTTTCTTAAGCTCTTCTATCGTCTGTCCCAGATTTGTCACCTTTGCCACAGGCGTATAGTTCAACGCCCCGGCCGACGTCTTCGCCACCGTAGCAGTCAGCCCGGCAGCACGTCTTTTCGGGATAACCACCCCATGCGCGCCTGCCAGGTTTGCAGTACGGATAATTGCCCCCAGGTTATGGGGGTCTTCAATATTATCCAGCAGGAAAATAAACGGCGGCTCTCCTTTTTTTTCTGCCAGAGCCAGAATATCCTCCACCTGGGCATATTCATAAGCCGCCGCAAAAGCAATCACCCCCTGATGCTTCCCTGTTTCGGAAATCTGATCCAAACGCTCTTTTGCCACATAATTGATAATCGTATCGTGCTTTTTCGCTTCCCTGGTAATCGAGAGAACGGGCCCGTCCTGGCACCCGTCCAGAACAAACAGCTTGTCAATCGGTTTCCCGGCACGAAATGCTTCCAGCACTGCATTTCTTCCCTCTATCGTTAATTCTTCGTACCTCATTCCTGTTCTCCTTTATCCAGTCCTGCTTTCACTAAATCAATCAGACGGCTCATATCCTCTTTTAAATACAGATAGCCCATAAGCGCCTCGAATCCCGTTGCCTTCCGATAATCCAGCATCGTAGCGTTCTTCGCCATTGTATAGGATTTGGCATTGCGTCCTCTTTTATAGATAGCATGTTCTTCCTCTGTCAGCATGGGAAGCAGGCGCTCTATCATCTCTGCCTGCGCCGACGCCTTCACCAGCGCGCTGGCTCTCTTGTGCATTTTTTCCGGACGGCTGTTGCCCTGTTTGACAATCAGCGTCCTGATTATCAAATCATAGATAGCATCCCCGATATAAGCCAGAGTCAGCGGCGAATACGTGCGCAAATCCACATCCCGCAGCCCGAACGCGTCCCGCAGGTATTCCGTCATGAATGTTACGCCTTCTTCCATTTCACACCTTCCCTGGTATCTTCCAGGATAATACCCTGTGCCAGCAGCGTATCGCGGATTTCATCTGCCCGGGCAAAATCTTTTGCTTTCCTTGCAGCCTGGCGTTCTTCTATCAGCTTTTCTACATCTTCCGCCAAAATCTCTTTTTCTTTCTCCAGAATCAGCCCTAAAATATCTGCAAGCTTTAAAAGTTCTCTATATACTACTTCCACGTATGCTTTCGTACTCTGCTGTGTTACATTCGCATTCGCAAAACGCACCAGCTCAAAAACCGCCGAAATCGCGTCTGCAGTGTTAAAGTCATCATCCATCGCCGCGTCAAACTTCTCTGCAAAACTGCCTGCTTCCTGCAGCCCCGCCTTCTCTTCGGCCGCCAGCTCTTCTCCCTGTGCACCCGCAAGCAAATCGCGCAGATGTTCCGCCGCATTCATGATACGCTCCAGCCCGTTTTTGGACGCCTCCATCAACTCCTTGCTGAAATTCAGCGGGCTTCTATAGTGGGCGCTCAGCATAAAGAACCGCAGCACCTGAAGATCATACTGCTCGCTGATGTCCCGCACGGTAAAGAAGTTCCCAAGCGATTTTGACATCTTCCTATTATCAATATTCAAAAATGCATTGTGCAGCCAGTATTTCGCAAACGGCACGCCATTGCAGCACTCGCTCTGGGCAATCTCATTTTCATGATGAGGAAATACTAAGTCTTCGCCTCCCGCATGGATATCAATCTCCGCCCCCAGGTACTTTTTCGCCATAACAGAACACTCAATATGCCAGCCCGGACGCCCGTCGCTCCAGGGCGATTTCCAGAAAGGCTCGCCCTCCTTTTTCGGCTTCCAGAGCACAAAATCAAGCGCATCCTCTTTCTGGTTTTCCCCCGATACCAGCAAGGTACGGTTTCCTGAACGCAAATCATCCAGATTCTTATGTGAAAGCTTTCCATATTCCGCAAACTTCCTGGTGCGGAAATAAACTGTCCCGTCCACATCATAAGCGTAACCCTTTTCAATCAGAGTCGAAATCATGTCCAGCATCCCGTCAATCTCCCGGGTAGCCAGCGGATGCGTCGTTGCCGGCCTCACATTCATACCCTCCATGTCTTTTTTACATTCTGCAATATAACGGGTAGAAATCTCCTCAGCTGTCACTCCTTCTTCTATAGATTTTGCGATAATCTTATCGTCTACATCCGTAAAGTTCGAGACATAGTTCACTTCATACCCTTTATGCTCCATATAACGGCGCACCGTATCAAATACAATCATCGGACGGGCATTCCCAATGTGTATCAGATTATAAACCGTTGGCCCACACACATACATCGTAACTTTCCCGGGCTGCAGCGGCACAAAATCCTCCTTCTGTTTTGTCAATGTATTATATACTTTCATATCCTTGTCCTTTCTTCCTCAATGTTCCTTTAAGTCTATGCAATTCCTGACATTTTGTCAACTATAATAAGCAGCAATTCTGTGTTGCTGCCCTTATCCGTTTTGCATAGCCAACTGGCTGCGCTGCCATCGCTATACAGAGTACACATCGAACTTTCTATTGACTTTTCTCTATATTTCCTGTAATATTTATGTTGATGTAATATTTTTGTAATGTTTTAGTAACTGTTCGCCCCCGACCGGGCGGCAGCACAATATCAAGGAGTATATATGAAAAAAAGGGGAATCATCGCCCTCTTCCTTGCAGGCGCCCTCACCACCTCCCTTCCCGGGATGGATGTCGGCGCTGCATGGAAAAGTGACGCAAACGGCAGGTATTTTACCCAAAAGGCCAGTCCCGGCTATGCCGTCGGCTGGAAGAAGATTGGAAAATACCACTATTATTTCAATACAGACAAGTACGCCGCTGTCGGCTGGAAACTGATAAAGAATGACTGGTATTATTTTAACGCCAAAGGCAGGATGCTTTCCGGTATCTGGATTGACGACTCTTACTTGGGCGCCGACGGGAAAATGGTTAAAAACACCGTCATTGACGGTATCCGGATTGATGAAAACGGAAACCGTATAACTGACAATCCGACAGAAAGCACCACAGCAGGCACTACATCGTCAAAAGCGTTAAAGAATACCTGGGTTTTAAGGGACGGAAATAAGTATTATTATGATTACCGCGGAAAACTTGCTGCGGGGTTTTTTACTATCAAGGACGCTACGTACTATTTTGATCCCGACACAGGTATCCTCCAATCAGGGGTAGTCAAAGTCGGCAAAAAATATTATTACTTTGATCCCGATACAGGCGTCCAGAAAACAGGATACATCGTGCTAAAGGACGGTACGGGATATTATTTCAGCCCTAAAACAAAAGCTGCCTATAAAGGCTGGCACAAAATAGGAAAAAAGTATTATTATTTCAATTCTAAAGGCGTCCTGCAGCGCAACAAATGGATTAGCAAAAAATATTATGTGGATCACCTGGGACGAAGATGCAAGGGCTGGCTCACGTTAAACAACAAAACATACTATCTGAATCCCAAAACCGGAATCCGCACAAAGGGGCTTACGCGCATCGGAAACGATACTTATTATTTTAAGACAAACGGCGTCATGCTTCAGAATCAGTGGAAAAAGAACCGCTTTTTCCAGGCTGACGGAAAAATGGCTGTCAAGACATGGGTGAATAACCAGTATGTAAACGCGAACGGACGTATCACAAAGACAAAAAGCGCAGGCTTTTTCACTGAAAAAAAGAAAACTTATTACATACGGGCAAACCTTACGATGGCAAAAAACTGCTGGGAACTCATAAACAACAAGTGGTACTTCTTCAAATCTAACGGCGTTCTTTTAAAAAATGCCTGGAAAGACAACTACTATGTAGATGCAGACGGTGTCCGCGTTCTCGACCGCTTTTATACCATCAATAAGGTGACCTATCTTTTCCTGCCGGACGGAACTCTGGCGAAAGGATTTGCTGATTACAAAGAAAACCGTTATTATCTTGACCCTGTAAGCGGCGCGATGAAGACCGGGTTCCAACTCATAAATGGGCTGAATTATTATTTCGATCCGTCAAACGGAGTTATGGCCAGAAATACCGTATTGACGATTAATGACTCCGTTTACTCTTTTGACGCCAACGGAGCCGCTACCCTGGATGCCAGCGGTTATGCTATGGGACGCTCCATAGCGGAATACGCACAGAAGTTTATCGGCTATCCTTACTCATACGGCGGCGCTACCGATTTGACAAAAGGCGTAGACTGCTCCGGATTTGTGAAGCTGGTATTCCAGCATTTTGGCATCAAGCTGCCCCGTACCTCCCAGGCACAGGCGCTTGGCCACAATTCCAAAGAGCCCGGCGGACCGTTTGCCCAGGTTAAATATGTGTCAGAAAAGGAACTGTTGCCCGGGGACGTCATTGGCTATTATTACACTGCCCCTACCCATGTAGCCATCTACATTGGAAACGGCAAGGTTGTCCATGCTTCAAACAGCCAGCCTTATCCTAAGGGCGGCATAAAGATATCTGATTACGATTTAGGAAATCCTAAGAATATCACAAGAATCATGCGTTACTGGTAAAATAAAGCAGGAGAGGAACAATCAGCCTCTCCTGTTTTCGTCTCTATAAAACCTTTTCAATTTTACCCATTTATCACATCGCTCATATCATAAAGCCCCGGCGCTTTGCCTGCCAGGAATTTTGCCGCCTGGATGGCTCCCTTGCCAAATACAGCCTTTGAATACGCTGTGTGGCTAAAGGTCACCACCTCGTCTGTCCCTGCGAAAATCACATCATGCTCTCCTACGATATTTCCGCCGCGCACTGCGGAAATACCAATTTCTTTCGCATCTCTCGCTTTTCTCTCCTGGCTTCGGTCATATTTGTAAACATACGCATTGTCAAGCGCCTCGTTTAAGCTGCCCGCCATCGCGAGCGCTGTGCCGCTGGGGGCGTCTACTTTATACTTGTGATGCTTCTCTACAATTTCCATATCAAACCCTGCCGGCGCAAATACCTTTGCCGCTTCTTTCAAAAGCTTCAGAAGCGTATTAACGCCCAGCGACATATTTGCCGAACGCAGAACCGCCACCTTCTCTGAGGTATCTTTTACCTTCTGAATCTGCTCTTCTGAAAGCCCTGTAGTGCATACGACTACAGGAAGCTTTCTCTCCACGCAGTAGTCCAGCAATGCCTCTTCTGCTTTCGGCGATGCGAAATCAATGACGGCGTCCGCCTCTACATGACATGCGCGGATATCTGTAAAGACCGGATAATCATTCTGTCTATTATCACAGATATCAATCCCGGCCACGATTTCTGCTTCGGGATCCTCTTTTACAAGCCCGGAAATCATCTGCCCCATATGGCCGTTACAGCCGTGCATTATGATTTTTATCATCTCGTACTCCTCCTCAGCTTTACGCTAATTCAATTCCAAAGTCCTTTAATGCCTGTGCTAGCTTTGGTACGTTTTTCTCCTCCATATCAGTCAGCGGCCCACGCAGGGTTCCCGCATTTTTCCCCATCAGGTTCAGCGCTGCTTTCACCGGAATGGGATTTACTTCACAGAACAACGCGTCTGCCAGAGGAAGAGCTTTCAGCTGCAGCTCACGGCTCTCTTTCACCTTGCCATCCAGGTAAAGCTGTACGATATCATGCGTCTGCTTCGGCGCGACATTGGAAAGTACAGAAATCACACCGATACCGCCCAGAGAAAGAATCGGGACAATCTGGTCGTCATTACCCGAATAAATATCAATGCATCCGTCTGCAAGCTGTGCCAGCTTCGCAATCTGTGAAATATTCCCGCTTGCTTCTTTAATCGCTACGATGTTTTCCACATTTTTCGCCAGCTCTACGGCCGTCTCCGGCTGAATGTTGCATCCTGTCCGACTGGGCACATTATACAGGATAATCGGCAGCCTCACCGCATTTGCCACTGTTGTAAAGTGCTGAACCAGCCCTTTCTGCGTCGCCTTATTATAATACGGAGTTACCAGCAAAAGCCCGTCTGCCCCGAATTTCTCTGCCTCCTGCGAGAGATAGACTGCGGTTTCCGTGCAGTTAGAACCCGTTCCCGCAACCACCGGAATTCTCTTCGCCACTTTGTCAACCGCAAACTTGATAACCTCCAAATGCTCCTCATGGCTCAATGTAGAAGACTCTCCCGTCGTTCCGCAAATGATAAGGGCATCTGTGGAATTCGCAATCTGTTCCTCTATCAGTGTTCCCAAAACCTCGTAATTTACATCTCCATTTTCTTTCATCGGCGTGACAATCGCAACGCCTGCACCTGTAAAGATAGCCATTTGTTTTCCTCCTTTTTCTCAAATCTCACTTCCGGTATGAATACACAGCCCCTGCCCCGCAGGAACTTTCCTGTAAGGCAAAAAGAGCAGGCCGCCGGGCCTGCTCTAAAGAATCTTTCCGTATATCCGTTTCTTCTTCAGAGAGCTCCCCATCAGACAGTGATGAGAGTCATGCAGCTCTTCACTGCATGCCCAAGAGTACAGCTTTCAGGTACTGCACCTTTCGGCGTCCTCCCCTTTCTCCCATGTTCCCCTGTGCCTGAACACATCCGATGAGCTACTCTTGAAGCACGCGACCTCTACTCTAAAATATGAATTTATTCCACAACTGTTCCGTATGCGTCAACTAATAGTTATGTTCTCTTAACTATAGCATTAATGAAAATCCTTGTCAACGTCAGATTTCATCTCCTGTTTCGCGATTTCCAGAGCCAGCTCTTCGAGCTGCTGCTCCTCTACTGTTCCCGGAGCTCCTGTCATCAGGCAGGATGCGTCTTTCACCTTCGGGAAGGCGATAACTTCACGGATACTGTCCTCCCCTGCCATCAGCATAACCAGCCTGTCCAGACCGTATGCCAGTCCTGCATGGGGCGGAACGCCATATTTAAATGCGCTCAGCAGGAAGCCAAACTGGTCTTCTGCTCTTTCCTTCGAAAATCCCAGCACTTCAAACATCTTGGACTGAATATCATCCTGGTGGATTCTCACGCTTCCGCCGCCGATTTCATTGCCGTTCAGGGTGATATCGTAAGCCTTTGCGCGGACAGCGCCCGGATCCGTATCAATTTTATCCAAATCTTCTTCCATAGGCATGGTAAACGGATGATGCATCGCCACATACCTGTCCTCTTCCTCAGAGTATTCCAACAGTGGGAATTCCGTAATCCACAGGAATTTATATTCATCCTTTTTCAGCAGCCCCAGGCTCTTCGCGATTTCCAGACGAAGCGCCCCCAGCACGTTCCACACAATTTTATTTTTGTCAGCTGCAAAGAGAAGTAAATCTCCCGGTTTTCCTTCCAGCGCCTTCACAATCGCCGCCAATTCTTCCTCTGTCATGAATTTTGCAAACGAAGACTTGTATGAGCCGTCATCATTAATGGCCAGATATGCCAGTCCTTTTGCACCGTACCCTTTCGCAAACTCTACCAGAGCGTCAATCTTCTTTCTCGGCATCTTTCCCTGGCCGTCGGCATTGATTCCCCGGACGCTGCCGCCGTTCTCCAGCGCGCCTGTAAATACACCGAAACCACAGCCCTTCACCAGCTCGGAAATATCTTTCAGTTCCATGCCAAAACGCGTATCAGGCTTATCTGACCCAAATCTGTCCATCGCTTCTTTCCAGGTCATCCTTGGAATCGGAAGCGGCACTTCCACGCCCACGGCATCCCTGAAAATCTTAGCCAGAAGCCTTTCATTTACATCAATCACATCGTCAATATCTACGAACGAAAGCTCCAGGTCAATCTGCGTAAACTCCGGCTGTCTGTCCGCCCGCAAGTCCTCATCGCGGAAACACTTCGCAATCTGAAAATACCTGTCATATCCCGAACACATCAAAAGCTGTTTAAACAGCTGCGGTGACTGTGGAAGCGCATAAAAATGCCCCGTATGGATACGGCTCGGCACCAAATAGTCCCTCGCCCCTTCCGGCGTACTTTTTATCAGAATCGGAGTCTCTATCTCCAGAAAGCCTTCGTCCGCCAGAAACTGCCGCGCAGAATTTGCTACCAGGCTGCGCAGCATCAGGTTCCGCTGCAGGTTCGGACGGCGTAAGTCAAGAAAACGATATTTCAGCCTCAGCTCATCTTTTGTCTTGATATCCTCCTCAATCGGAAACGGCGGCGTCTCAGACTCTGAAAGAATCCGAAGCTGCTCCGCACGGATTTCAATTTCCCCGGTAGCCAGGTTTTCATTTACAGCCCCCTCCCGCATCTCCACACGGCCTGCGACTGCGATTACAAACTCGCTTCTCAGTTTTCCGGCTTTCTCAAACCCGTCTGCCCCAACGTCTTTTTCATCAAATACAATCTGCAGAAGCCCGGAACGGTCGCGCAAATCCACAAAAATCAGGCTGCCCAGATTTCTTCTCTTCTGCACCCATCCCATCACTGTTACCTGGCTCCCCACATTTGCCGTTCCAAGTTCCGTACACCTGTGAGATCTTTTCAATCCCTTCATTGATTCTGCCATTCTCTGTCTCTCCTCTTTCACTCATATTTCAGCAGCCGTGCGCTGCTGTTCTTTAACGGTTAAAATATTCTTTAATCTCGGTATATCCTTCCGCCGTCAGCTGTTCCTTCTGGAATTTCTTATTTTTCTTCATCACCGCTACAGTAACCTGCTTTCCCTGGCTGCGCTCGGCTTCCGCCTCTTTAAAAATCTTCAAAAGACCTTCCTTCGGCATATTTTTCTCCATAAGGAACGCCGTCTTTCCTTTCTTCGCCGGAATCTGGTAATCTTTCTCCAGAAGAAGCATTACGATACGCTCAAAACCAATCGAAAATCCACATGCACAAGTCTGGTTTCCTGTAAATTTCCCAATCATCTCATCGTAACGGCCGCCGCCCCCTACAGAGCCGCCAAACCCGTCAATGCTAATTTCAAAAATCGGACCTGTATAATAAGACATGCCCCTTACCAGCGTAGGATCAAACACAATCTTGAAGTCCGCCGTTTTCACCGCCTCCACACTCTCAATAATTGTCTCCATATCTTCCGCCGTCTTTTCATCCAGCACGCCTGCCAGCTTTTCTTTTAAATACCTCACGCCTGCCAGATTATTCGTAACTCCCTCAAACAGCTCCAGGTATCTATCAACGCATTCCTTTCCAAAACCTTCCTTTTCCAGTTCAGCCGCCACGCCCTCCATGCCGATTTTATCCATCTTATCCAGGATAATAAATACCAAATCATAACTCTCTTCCGGAAATCCGCTGTATTTTGCCATAGCCTTTAAAATTTTCCTATCGTTGATACGAATTGTAAAACCTTCGAAATCCAATTTCCCTACCAAAGTAGATGTCGCTAAAATCAGCTCAATCTCCGCTAAAATCGTCGGCTCTCCCAAAATATCAATATCACACTGCATAAATTGGCGGAAACGCCCCCTCTGAGGTCTGTCTGCCCGCCACACATTCCCCATCTGCAGAGCCTTGAACGGCGAAGGCAGATCATTGGCATTGTTTGCATAATACCTGGAAAGAGGAACCGTCAAATCATAGCGCAGCCCGCTGTCCACCAGGTCGCCTTCCGTCTCGGCAGTGTCAAGCTTCAGCTTCTCCCCGCGTTTCAGAATTTTAAAAATCAGTTTCTCATTTTCCCCTCCCTGTTTGCTGGAAAGGTTTTCGATGTGCTCCACGCACGGCGTCTCTATAGATGAAAACCCAAATGCCCCATACGTTTCTTTAATCAACTGGATAACATAATCCCGGATTTCCATTTCCCTGGGGGAGATATCTTTCATGCCGGTCACCGGCTTCTTCTTCAGGCTCATACTCTGTCCTCCTCTAATTCAATCAGCCATTCTTTCATCAGTAAATCCTCGATTCCTTCTTCATGGATAACTGTCAGGAATTCAAGGAACACCCTCATATCAAAATTTTTAACTTCTTCTATCATCAGTTCCACTGCCGTATGAATCGGAAACGCCCTCCGATACGGCCGATCTGCAATCAGCGCCGCAAATACATCACACACCCGCAAGATTCTGGCCCCAATGGGAATATCTTCTCCCGACCGATTGGACGGGTAGCCCGTCCCGTCATAATTTTCATGATGATATAAAATGCTCTGTAAAATAAAATCTGAATATCCCTCATCCACCAGCATCGCATATCCAAGGCTTGCATGGCTGCGCACATACCGCATTTCTTCAATTTTCAGCGTATCTTCCCGCTGGTAAATGTAGAACGATACTTCCAGCTTCCCGATATCATGCAGTACCCCGGCAATCGCCATTTCATGGCATTGATCTTCGGGAAGCCCCAGAGATTTCGCCACACGCCAGGCGAGGTTGCTGACGCAGATTCCGTGGGAAATCTCTTCAAGCATATGCTTCTCTAATGTATTTCCATTATTTTCCATACTTCACAAATCCCTGTCTTTTGCGCTCTATCATCTCATCAATACGTTCTATATAATTGTTTATGTCTTTTACATTTTCAATCCTGTCGATGCGGTCAGAAGCCCGCACCACTTTCGTAGACGCCCCGGCCCCCAGCGCAAGAATAGACTGCTTCTCCTCCATAATCAGGATATTGTAAATCCCGGCTTTGCCGGTTTTCGCATAACCTACATTTTCAAAATTCCCCGCCATATTTTTTTGGCGGTAAAGATAGTAAGGCGACATTCCCGCGTTTCCCGCATACACTGAAGTCAGATCCATAATTTCCTGGTTATTTGTAAATGTCATTTCTTTATACTGGTCTTTAAACATATTCAGCCTTGCCGCCCGCTTCACTGCCAGTGAATGTACCGTAATGCTGTCCGGCATAAGCTTTGTCACTTCCTTCATGGTATACTCTACCTCCGGAAGCTCCTCCCCCGGAAGCCCTACGATTAAATCCATATTGATATTGTCAAAGCCCAGTTCTCTTGCCAGGTAAAATGCCGCTTCCGTTTCTCCCACTGTATGCCGCCGTCCGATAATCTCAAGCGTTTTTTGATTCATGGTCTGGGGGTTAATCGAAATCCGGCTCACGCCATGCTCCTGCAGCACGCGCAGCTTGTCCCTGCTAATGCTGTCCGGCCGCCCCGCCTCCACCGTAAATTCCTGAAGGTGGGACAAATCGAAATGGCGCTCAATCTCTGTCAGCAGACGCTCCAGCTGCGCCGGTTCCAAGGTCGTAGGCGTGCCGCCCCCAATATAGAGTGTATCCAGAATCCGTCCCCGGTAAGCCTCTGCCCCAAAGGCAATTTCCCGGCATAAAGCATCCAGATATGTATCCACCCTATCCTTCCACACTGAAATAGGGCTGGAACTAAACGAACAATACAGGCAAATACTGGGACAGAACGGAATTCCGATATACAAGCTGTACCCATCCGCATAATGAATATTTTCCAGAATGTGCTTCTCCCGGTTGGCAATCATGATGGCCAGCGCCGTCTTTTCGCTGCTGGTAAAATACGTTTTCCGCATATAATCTGCAATTTCCGTATTCTTCCACCCCGCCTCCAGAAGCGCCATAGGAATCTTTGTAGGGCGTATCCCCGTCAAATTTCCCCAGGGAAGTTTCTGCCCCGTATATTCCGAAAGCATTTCATAAAGCAGCGATTTCAGGCAGTTCTTTGTCTTCTTCCTATCCGCATAGCCATCCACTGCGGAATCCCTCTCTATCAGAACCTTTTGCTGTCCGTCCTCAAAACAAATCCTAATCCTATCCTCTCCATAGTCTATCAGAATAAAAAAATCAGCTGCACCACTGCTTTCTTCAGGCTGTGCCGTTTCTTCCAAAACCTTTACAGATACATCTACTCCCGGATAAAATGCGCGTACCAGAGAATAAATATCATATTCAAAATCACGTTTATTCAGCATTACAACTATCATACGAACGGATTATTCTCCTTTTCATGTGCAATCGTAGTTTCACACCCATGCCCCGGGTATACGATGGTGTTCTCTGGCAATATCGCAAACAGCCCCCTGACAGAATTCACCAGCACAGACATGCTTCCCGTAGGAAAATCCGTGCGTCCTACCCCTTCGCAAAACAGGGTATCCCCGGAAAAAAGCGCTGCTTCATCAGGAAAATAATAGCACACGCCGCCTTTCGTATGCCCCGGCGTGTGAAGTACCTGTATCCGGAACCCAGCCATCATAAATTCCTCTTTATCGGTATACAGCTTATCCGGCTGCACGGTAAATGGCTCTCCAAACTGCCCGGACAGATTCTTTTCCGTATCACGCAGCACATCTGCCTCCCCGCTGCCTGCCCCAATCAAAATCCCATACGTATCCGCCAGTTCCCGCGCCGCCCCGATATGGTCGAAATGTCCGTGCGTCAGCAAAATACCTGCTAAACGTACTCCCAGCGCCTCAATATCCGCTTTTATCCTATCTGCCGCATCCGCCGGGTCAATCAGTATCGCTTCTTTCGTATCTGTATGCACTATCAAATAAACATTTGTCCCTACCATCCCCAGCACACGCTTCTTAACCTGCATTCCGTCTCACCCTCCCTCTATTGCAAAGCCTGATATTTCCTGTCCTCTTCTTAGTATATGCTGCTGCGGAAAGAGGCATCATCCAGTCGTTCTCTCAATGTCAATGACACTCTCTACCTGTCTGACTTTCCCTATCAGGTGATTCAGCTCCTCTCTGCTTGGCACGTCAAATGTGAGGCTAATCGTCGCTGTCCCCTGCTTGCTGGTGGTGCTGTTCGCGCTGCTCACATCTATTTTCCGTTCTGTGAAAATCTTCATGATATCTACCAAAAGCCCTGTTCGGTTATAACCATACACTTTAATTTCCGCAGTATACAGCTCTCCTGTCTTTCCTGCCGGAGACGCCTGCCACTCCGCATCAATCAGCCTCACCCTGTCGGCGTCCGCCAGATTTATCACATTGACGCAGTCCGTCCTGTGGATAGACACGCCTCTGCCCCGGGTCACGAAACCGACAATCTCATCCCCCGGAATCGGAGAACAGCACTTCGAAAAGCGCACGGCAACATCGTGGATTCCCTTCACCACAATACCGCTCTTTGATTTGGCGACACGTATCCTGTCTTTCGAATCCACGGCTTCCAGGATTTCCTCGTCTGTAATCTCCTTCTTGTGCTCTTTCTCATACTCTTCCAGCAGCCGGTTCACCACCTGGCCCTCTTTCAGCCCGCCATGACCAATAGCCGCCAATGTGGAGTCCCAATCGCGGAATCCGTATTTGCGCATGATTTTTTCAAGATAAGCAGGTTTCATCAGGCTGCTCAGCACAATATTCTTCGTCTTACAATAAGCTGCCAGCAGTTCTTTTCCTTTGATGATATTATCCTCTTTCCGCTCATGCTTAAACCACTGGTTAATTTTATTCTTTGCCTGCGTGCTCTTTACAATATTCAGCCAATCGCGGCTTGGTCCTTTAGAATTTTGTGATGTAAGGATTTCAATCCTGTCCCCGTTCTGGAGCACATAGTCAATCGTCACCAGCTTGCCGTTTACCCTCGCCCCAATCATCTTATTTCCCACGGCTGAATGGATGCTGTACGCAAAATCTATAGGCGTAGAACCGTTCGGCAGGTTCTTCACATCGCCGGCCGGGGTAAAGCAGTATACATTCTCCGCAAACAAGTCCAAATCGCTCTTTAACAAACTCAGAAACTCCCGGTTATCAGACATATCCCGCTGCCACTCCAGAATCTGCCGCAGCCAGCTCAGCTTCTCTTCTTCCTGCTGTGCCACCGGTTTCTTTCCGTCAGAGCTCTCTTTATATTTCCAATGCGCCGCAATACCATACTCTGCGGTGCGGTGCATATCAAATGTCCGTATCTGTATCTCAAAAGGCTGTCCGTTCGGCCCGATCAGCGTCGTGTGAAGCGACTGGTACATGTTCTGCTTCGGCATCGCAATATAATCTTTAAACCGCCCTGGAATCGGCTTATACATCTCATGGATAACCCCCAGCGCGGCATAGCAGTCCTTCACACTGTCCACCACGATACGCACGGCAAACAAATCATAAATCTGCTCCAGCGTCTTATCCTGGTTTACCATTTTCTTATAAATGCTAAAGAAATGCTTCACCCTTCCATAAATCTGCGCCTTGATTTCCGCCTCTTCAATATGGCTGCTGACTTCGCCCACGATTCCCTGGACGTATTCTTCCCTCGCACTCTTTCTGAGAGAAATCTTCTCCACCAAATCATAATATACTTCCGGCTCCAGATATTTCAGGGACAAATCATCCAGCTCAACCTTAATCTTCGAAATTCCGAGACGCTGCGCAATCGGGGCATAGATATCCATCGTCTCCTGCGCCTTTTCCTTCTGCTTTTCCGGTCTCATGTATTTCAGTGTACGCATATTGTGCAGCCTGTCGGCAAGCTTAATCAGAATCACACGGATATCTTTTGCCATAGCCAGAAACATTTTCCGCAGATTCTCCGCCTGCTCCTCTACCTTATCTGAAGAATAACTCAGCTGTCCCAGCTTCGTAACCCCATCAACCAAAAGGGCGACCTCCGCGCTGAACTCCTGGACAATTTCTTCTGACGTCATAACCGTGTCTTCTACCACATCATGCAGAAGCCCCGCCACAATCGTCTCCTTATCCATCTCCAAATCCGCCAAAATAATCGCCACGCAGAGCGGGTGGATAATGTACGGCTCCCCCGACTTCCTGCACTGCCCCTCATGGGCGTCATGGGCAATCTTATATGCCTTTTGAATCATAGAAATGTCCGCTGACGGATGATACTTTTTGACACTGTTAATCAATTCCTGATACAGCACCGCAGGACTCGTAAAATCATCCATATTCTTTAGGCTTGCGTCTGCTTTCCTGATTTCTTCTTTTTTCTCACTAATTGTCCTTGTTCCCATAGGCATACTCATCACCATCTTTCCCATCTGCCATCATCACATTACTGTCTGGTCTCAACCTTTTCACTTTCCAGTTTCATAGCAACAAGTATAACATTCGAAGAGATTGATTGCAATAGCTTATCTTTCAAGCACTGCGCAAAACCCGGCGCCTGTAGGCTGTAAAACACCTTCCCCCTAGTCAACACCCCCGCGGCAATCGCAAAATATGCAGGCAGGCATGCCCACTTGGCTCGTTGCTCACGGGAATAAAAACAAGCAGCCCATTCTGTATGGAATGGAACTGCCTGGCATAATTAATTTCATTTTCTAACGGTTAAACTCCTTCGTTTCTATCATCCATCTCACACAATGTATAACAAAAAACCCTGTATCTATATATAAACAAGATACAAGGTTCTTCATGCGGGAGATGGGACTTGAACCCACACGTCGTTGCCAACACTAGATCCTTAGTCTAGCCTGTCTGCCAATTCCAGCACTCCCGCATTTCCTGATTGGAAATGTTCTGTTTTCTACAACGATGATAATTATACCACCCGTTTTCGGATTCGTCAATACACTTTTTAACTTTTTCTTTGACGGAACGCCTCATACATCAGCACTGCGGATGCCACGGCTGCATTCAGCGATTCTACCTCTCCGCACATTGGAATCCTGATGTATCCATCTGCCTGTGCTGCCAGTCTTTCGCTCAGCCCGCTGCCTTCATTTCCTATCAAAAAGCCGCAGCTCCCGCGATAATCTACCGCGTCATAATCTGCGCTTCCTTTTAAATGCGCCGCATAGACAGAAATTCCCTTCTGCTTTAAATTCCTCATTACCTGATCCATATCTTCCGCGTAACAGAAAGGCATACGGTACACAGACCCCATTGTGGAGCGGATTGTTTTTGGATTATAGATATCTACGGTATCTGCGCTCATAACAATCCCCGTTACCCCCGCCCCTTCTCCGGTTCGGAGGATGGTTCCCAGGTTCCCAGGATCCTGGATATTCTCCAGCACCAGCACCAGAGGTTTTTCTCCTCCCACCACCTGCTCCAGAGTATAATGCTGCCTGCGGATAACAGCCAGAATTCCCTGCGGCGTTTTTGTGTCGGATATGCTCTGAAAAACGCGGTCATCCACCACTTCTACATTCCTGCCGCCCAAAAGCTCCCCTGCTTCTGCTTTTTCTGAAAAGCTTTTGGAAATATATACTTTTTCTATAAACTCCCGGGGCGCTTCCCGGTACATCTTCATCCCTTCCACTACAAACACATCCTGCTCCCTGCGGGCTCTTCCTTTTTTCTGAAGCCGGACTAAGTTCTTCATCTGCATATTTGACGCACTTGTAATCATGATATTACTTTACCTTCTTCAAATCATCATTGTTTCCTACAATCAGGATGATCTGGTGCTCTGCCAGAGGCTCATCCGGGTCAAGATTCGCATTAATCCTGTCGCCTTCGTGAGCGGCGATAACATTGATGCCATATCTTCCCCTGACGTCCAGTTCCCGCAGGCTTTTCCCTATCCATGACTCCGGAACCTCCAGTTCTGCCATGCTGTATGTGACAGAGAGTTCAAATGTATCCATAAACTTTCCGAATACCATATTCCGCGCCACACGGGAACCCATCTCGCGCTCCGGCAGAATTGTCTGATCCGCCCCTACCTTTTTCAGCACTTCTGCGTGGGTCTCAGACCTTGCCTTTGCCAGAACATACGGGATTCCTGCCTCCTTCGAAAAAATCGTAGCCATAATGCTGGCTTCCATATCGCCGGAGACAGCCACTACCGCACCATCCATATTTCCAACGCCAAGGCTCTGGTAAATGCCTTTATCCTTGACATTCGCCCTCACTGCCAGAGTTACGTCATTTGCAATATCCTCCACAATACTTCCGTCAATGTCTACCGCCAATACCTCGCAGCCATTTTTTGCCAGGGCAACCGCCACGCTGTAGCCAAATTTCCCCAAACCGTACACAACAAACGATTTTGATGCCATGTGATCTTTCTTCCTTCCCGCAGGCTATACGCTGAGCGCCTTGCTTACTTTATACTCATACTCATCCAGGTGCTTCTGCATAGCCAATGCTTCATCAATATCGAAATCCGTATATTTCCCGCCCTTATAAGCAACGACACGGTTCGTTTTCCCGGCCGCCAGCAAATCTACCGCATAGGAACCCATGATAGAAGCATAAACGCGGTCGCGGCACGTCGGGCTGCCGCCGCGCTGCATGTGGCCTAAAATCGTCGCCCTGGTTTCCACGCCGGTAGCCGCCTCAATACGGCGCGCCATGCTTACCGAGTGGCCGATCCCTTCGGCATTGATGATAATATGATGCTTCTTTCCGCGTTTCCTATTATTAATCAGGTTATTAATCAGCTTCTGCTCGTCATAATCATAATTCTCCGGCAGCAGAACATCCTCCGCGCCGTTCGCTATGCCGCACCAGAGCGCAATATACCCCGCATTCCGCCCCATAACCTCAATAATACTGCACCGCTCATGAGACGATGCCGTATCACGTACTTTATCGATTGCATCCATAGCAGTATTAACCGCCGTATCAAAACCAATCGTATAGTCCGTACATGCGATATCCAGGTCAATAGTTCCCGGTACGCCTATGGTATTGATTCCCAATCCCGCCAGCTTCTGCGCCCCTGCAAAAGAACCGTCGCCGCCAATAACCACCATGCCGTCTATACCGTGCTTTCTGCACACTTCCGCCCCCAGACGCTGTCCTTCTTCCTCTCGGAATTCCGCACAGCGCGCCGTGTAAAGAATCGTACCGCCCCGTGAAATCGTATCCGACACGTCGCGGGCTGTCATGTCAATAATTTCTTCATTCAGCAGTCCATTGTACCCTTTTCGGATGCCCTTTACTTTCAGCCCCAGGGAAACTGCCCGGCGAACCACCGCACGGATCGCCGCGTTCATTCCCGGCGCGTCTCCTCCGCTCGTCAATACTCCGATTGTCTTAATCTCTTTTGCCATTTTTCTACCTCCGTAACATGCAGCACAAAGGCGGCAAAACCGCCGGCACGGGCTGCGTGGTCAAACCATACCTTTTTATTAATTCTAAGTGTAATTCATTTTGCCCTGTTTTTCAATAGACTTTTCCACAACTTTCACATTCGCCTCCCCAAAACGCTCCCTCAGGCTATGCAAAAGCTCATCGCTGACCGTAATGCCCCAATTCTCCGAAAGACGCTTCACCTGCCGGGGATTTCTTACATAAATCACAACCCTGTCCTTTCCCTCTTCCTCACGGATAAAGCTATAAAGGTCGGACTCCTGCTTCTCAAAGCTCCCCATATCTGCAAACTGTACCCACAGCTCCCTGGGGATGTCTGAAAAGCTCCAGATTTTGTCACAGATTAGTTTGCTGTCTTTCTCCTCCTCGCCGGAAACCCTTCCCCGCACAAATACTTTGCTGTCCTCTTCCAAAAGATTTCGAAACCGATCATAAACCTTCGGGAAAATCACGATTTCCACAGTCCCCACTAAATCTTCCAGAGTTATAAACGCCATAGTCTGGTTCGTCCGGGTATATTTTACTGTCTTGGCAGCAATCATGCCGCCGAGAACCTCATAAGCGCCGTCCTCTGCCTTCACTGCCCCTGTCTCCTCATCCTGCATAAAGTCCGAGGTGACTGCCGAGATATTCTTCCTCCACAAAGCTTCATAATCATCCAACGGATGGCCGCTTACATAAATTCCGAGCACTTCCTTCTCAAATGCCAGCAGCTGTTCCTTGTCATATTCGCCCACATTCGGAAGATGGATTTCATACGCCGATTTTTCCTCTTCAGACACCAAATCAAACAGTGAAAGCTGCCCTGCCATCGCATGTTTTTTCTCCTGGTTCACACTGTCCAGAATTCTGACATAAACCATCATAAATTGCTTTCTCGTACCGCCCAGGCTGTCCAGCGCCCCCGACTTAATAAAACTCTCAATGGTTCGCTTATTTACCTCTTTTCCGGAAAGGCGCTCAATAAAATCCTGCAGGGATTTATATTCCCCCCGCGTCTCACGCTCTGACACGATGGCGTCAATCACCGGCTTCCCTACACTCTTAATCGCAGACAGCCCATAGCGGATATTCTGCCCATCCACTGAAAAGCCGCCCTCTCCCCGGTTGATATCCGGGGGCAGAATCTGTATTCCCATCTGACGGCAGGAATAAATATATTCCGACACCTTTCGGGTATTGTCAATCACCGACGTCATCAGCGCAGCCATAAATTCTACCGGATAGTAATATTTCAAATATGCTGTCTGATAAGCCACCACAGCATAAGCCGCCGCATGGGACTTATTAAACGCATATTTTGCAAAGTCAATCATTTCATCATATATTTTATTCGCTATTTCTTCCTTTATCCCGTTTTTGATACAACCCGGTACGCCCTCTTCTTCATTTCCGTATACAAAATTCTGGCGCTCCTTCTGCATCACCGCCGCCTTTTTCTTCGACATGGCGCGACGCAACAAATCGCTCCTCCCCAAAGTATAACCGCCCAGCACGCGCACAATCTGCATCACCTGCTCCTGGTACACGATACAGCCGTAGGTAGGCTCCAGAATCGGAACCAGTTCCGGGCAGTCATAGGTAATCGTCCCAGGGTTATTCTTTCCGCGGATATACTGGGGAATGAAATCCATAGGTCCGGGACGGTACAGGGAAATTCCCGCGATAACATCCTCCAGGCTCTGCGGCTTTAGCTCTTTCATGAAATTCTTCATCCCCGCGCTCTCCAGCTGGAAAATACCGTCCGTCTTTCCTGTTCCCAGGGAATCCAGCACTTTCTTATCGTTGTAATCGATTGTATCCATATCGATTACTTTCCCGCTGCTTTTCTCCGCCATGCGGACTGCATTCTGGATAACCGTCAACGTACGCAGACCCAGGAAGTCCATTTTCAGAAGCCCCAGCTCTTCCAGCGTCGTCATGGTGAACTGGGTCGTAATCGAACCGTCGCTGGCTCTTGAGAGCGGCACATATTCATCCACTGCCTTCTGGCTGATAACAACTCCCGCCGCATGCATGGACGTATGCCTGGGCAGCCCTTCCAGCCTCCGGGACATATCGATTAGTGTGTGTACCTGCTCATCTTCTTCATAGAGCTTATGCAGCTCGCTGTTCACTTTCAAAGCCTTGTCAATCGTGATATTCAGCTCCTGCGGAATCATCTTCGCGATAGAATCTACCATTGCATAAGGCAAATCCATCACCCGTCCCACGTCACGGATCACGCCGCGGGCTGCCAGCGTACCAAACGTAACAATCTGTACCACACGATCTTTCCCATATTTGCGCACCACATAATCAATCACTTCCTGCCGTCTTTCAAAACAGAAATCCACGTCGATATCAGGCATCGACACCCTCTCAGGATTCAAGAACCGCTCAAACAGCAGGTCATAGCGGATAGGGTCAAGCCGCGTGATTCCGAGCGTATACGCTACCAGGCTTCCCGCCGCAGACCCTCTCCCCGGCCCTACAATAATATCATTGTCCCGCGCATATTTGATAAAATCCCACACAATCAGGAAATAATCTACATACCCCATCTCTTTGATGGTATTCAGTTCATAGTCCAACCGCTCCTTCAAAGCCTCTGTAACGGCCGGATACAACGCTTCCAGCCCTTCAAAACAGAGCTTATTTAAATATTCCCAGGAGGTATATCCGTCCGGCACATCGTATTTCGGAAGCTTCGTCACGCCAAACTCAATCTCCACATGGCAGCGCTGCGCAATCTTGTGCGTATTCTCCAGCGCCTCCAGCGCATAAGGAAAAAGCTGCGCCATTTCCTCGGGAGATTTTACATAATACTGGCCGCCCTCATAGCGCATCCTGTCCTGATCCGCCAGCTTCTTCTGTGTCTGCAGGCACAGAAGAATGTCATGGGCGCTCTCATCCCGGGCATACGTATAGTGTACGTCATTCGTCGCCACCAGCTCGATTTCCAGCTCCCGGCTCATGCGCAGAAGCTGCTGGTTCACCGTCTTCTGCTCCGGAATCCCATGATCCTGAAGCTCCAGAAAATAATTTCCCTTTCCAAAAATCCCCTCATATTTCAGCGCGGCGCGCTTCGCCTCTTCATACATTCCACGTACCAGATACCGCTGCACTTCTCCTGCAAGGCAGGCGCTCAGCGCAATAATTCCTTCATGGTATTCCTGCAGTACCTCCATATCCACCCGCGGTTTATAATAAAAACCTTCTACAAAGCCTTTTGACACGATTTTCATTAAATTTCCATAACCAACATTATTTTCAGCCAAAAGTACCAGATGGTGATATCTGTCCTCCCCACCTGAGGCTTCCTTGTCAAAACGGGAATTTGGCGCCACGTAAACTTCGCACCCCAGCACCGGATGAATCCCGGCCGCTTTTGCCTCTCGGTAGAAGTCAATGACGCCAAACATCACGCCATGGTCTGTAATCGCCGCACTGTCCATGCCCAGCTCCTTGACCCTGGCTACATATTCCTTTATCTTATTCGAACCGTCCAGCAAACTGTATTCTGTATGGACGTGCAGATGTGTAAAATTCACTCCGTACCCCTTTCTGTCACAGCGGCAGGCCTGTCTCCTGCAAAATCATATATGCCACTCCCACCGCAGCCGCAGCCGCAAACGCCGGCGTCACAAAGCTTCTTTTCACTCCCTCCGGCAGTTCATGCCGCTTAAAACACCACCGCATATGCGCCTCACGCTTACAGTGCTTTGCCATCCAAATCATCACGCCCGCCGCCAGCGCCGTAGAAAACAGCGCCAGGATTCCCATTCCCAGCATAACTCCCAGCAAGGACTCCTGCGTAATCTCTGCCTGTTCTACAGCCGTTCCTCCGCTGCCCGCAAACTCCAACAGCGTTTCCTGCAGATGCATCAATACTACGCTCCATCCATTTATTACAAAATGCGCTGTCATGGACGCATAAATACTCCCGGTAATCTCAACCAGCATACAAAATGCAAGCCCCAGCACTGCCGCATAGAAAAACTGGTTTAAATTCCTGTGGGCAAGCCCGAACACCACCGCGCTCGCTAAAGTCCCAAGAATAACGCCCTTTTCCCTGTAGGCATGGTAAAAAATCCCACGGTAAATCAATTCCTCCACCACTGCCGGAATAACCGCCATCACCATAAGATTCACCCACAGTGGATTACCCATGAGCAGAGCGCCCGTTTCACTTACATAATTCGTCGCGAACAGCATTGAAAATGCATTGATAAATGTTATCAGCGGAAGCAGCAAAAATGCTGCCAGCGCCGACATCAGTACCGTAGAGATACGGATTGTCTGAAAAGGTATCCACTCTTTCGGCCGGATGCGCTTAAAAACCATATACAAAATCACCGGAAACATGAAAATAAATTCTCCCGCCACATTCAGCTGCGTCACGCTCAGGTGAATTAACAGCCTTCCCAGAAGATATGGCGCGGCAATCATCCATAGAGTCATACCGAAAAATAATCGATTTATACTTTTTGTCTTATCCATACCGGTCACCACGCTATAATTTTTTAATCCTGTTTTCCATGATCTGAATACGCCCCTGTTTATACAAACGTCCCACCGCGCGTTTAAAAGCCGCCTTGCTGATGCCGAATTCGCGTTTAATAATCTCCGGAGATACTTTCTCCCCAAAAGGCAGAACGCCCTCATATTCCTCGATGACTTTCATAACCAGTTCTGCATCCTTATCCATCTGGACTTCCACCCGCTCGTTTGGGCTGAGATCCAGCTTTCCATCCGGCTTCACTGCCGTAACCCGCACCTGTATCGTATCGCCTATCCGGTAACTCCCCGCTGCTTCCCGCTTTGGAATCAGCCCGGAATAGCGGTTATCCACCGCCACAAACACGCCAAAGTTCCCTTCCGTCTCATAAATCGTCCCGGTCACACGATCATCCTTCTGATATGGGGAATCTGTCTCCAGATATTCATATACATTCATAGTCGCGCAAAATCTGCGGCTTTTATCCAGATAAACCGCCGCCAGCACCTTCTCTCCCTGGGCAACCCGCCTGCTCTGCTCCTTAAAGGGCAGAAGCAAATCCTTCTCCAGCCCCCAGTCCAGGAATGCGCCGATATTCGACACCTCTTTAACCTCCATCACTGCAACACCCCCCAGCTCTGCATAAGGCTCCCTGCGGGTAGCAATCATCCGGTCTTTCGAATCAAGATAAAGAAATACCTCTATCCTGTCTCCGATTTCTGTTTCATCCGGCACCTCTTTCACCGGGAGCAGCACGCGCTCCTCCGCATCCTTCCCCTCTGCCAGATACACTCCAAACTTCATCCGTTTCACCACGGTCAATTCCTGTCTTTTCCCTAACTGCAACATCTCGTCTCCTATTCATCATTCATCTTCTTGCCTGTGTACAATTGTATTGCATTTGATGGGAGATTTCAATAGATTTCGGGTACAAACTTCCTACATTTTATCGGTTTCCGTCAAAAAACTCCTTATTTCACCACAAGCTCTTCATTCGCCAGCCGCACAACATCCCCTGTACAAATTATAGCTTCTTCCGATTCTCCTAAGCTCTTTCCATTGACAAATGTGCCGTTTAATGAACCTTTATCTCTTATAAAGTAGCTTTCCTTCTTTCTCAAAATCACCGCGTGTTCTCTGCTGACGGCTGTATTTCCTTCAATGCGAATCCCTGCCGCCGCCCCTTTTCCAATTACAGTTCTTTCCTTATCAGTAAAAAATTCTTCCCCTGTCTTTTTGCGCGCCAGGCATATAGCAGAAATTTGCGATGTTTCTATTTCCGTTAAGACTTCCGTATCTTTCTGCTCTATCTGTGTGTCCTGATAGTCCTCCCGCTTTTGAGCCTGTCCAGAAGAAATTTCTCTCCTGCTTTGTAAAACCTCTTGTCCATCCCCATGCATCTGCCTCCGTGGCGTCGTGGGATTTTGTACTTGTAAATTTCTTTTTTTCTCATCAATGCGATTCCTGATAAGTAATTGAAGCAGCCAAATAAACAGTACTATAAGGATAATTCCAAGAACAATTACTACGATTTTGCTTTTGTCCGTTTTCAATGCCAGATGATTCTTTGCCGACTGAAGTGAAGCACAGCCTTCCTCCATTTCTTCCATTGTCAAGAATCCTGTTTCTTTCATGTCTTTCACATGAGCCAGCGCCGTCTCCAGTTTCTCCTGTGAATCCTGTTTATATATACCGCTTTCATATATTTTTACGGATTCTTTATATAAATTCTCCAATTCTTCTTTTTTCTTATCTTTCAGGTAACTGTCATAATAAATCGAAAAATTATCCAGCACCTCTACAATCTCATTTACTGCCGTAGCCGCATACTGACCTTCCTGCGGTTTTGAAAGCACAGAATTTGGGATACCGATAACATACCCTTCCTCATCCAATAGAACTCCGCCAATACAATCATCTGGCAGTTCTGCTGCGTATCGGAACGAGTATTCTTTGTCCAAATTTACATCCTTTATCTGTATTTCTCCTATATATTCCTCTACATTGCTATCCATAAACTGCTGCCCTTTGATTTCCTGACGGAAAGACAGCACAGAAACTTTCTCCCCAGCTTTCCATTCAAAATCTTCCCTTAGACGCAGCGGCTGTTTTTCATTGATGATATTTTCTATATTCAATATCGCAAAATCTTTTGCCTTGCTGCTTGCTAAAATGGAAGTCTCCATCGCCACATCGCCTTTTACAATAATCCTTACAACATCTTCTGCCGGAACTGTATCTAACTGGATTTCATGTTTTTCACAAAAAAGCCTTTTCTCCTTTTTGGTAATCCTCGCAACACGGTTTCCGGTTATGATATACATTTTCCCCTCCCGGCCGCCGATTAAAAATCCACTCCCAGATTTTACTTTTCGAAAAATGCCTTTTTCATCCTTAAAACCTGCCTGAATCTCTACGATCCCTTTTTTTGCCTCTTCAAGACCAGTAAGGCCTTCCGCTAATACATGCCGCGGAATCAAAAAACAGATTCCTACCAGCCACAACAGACATCCTATTTTTTGAATCTGTAACCTTATTCCCATATTTTTTCTCCTATTTCATAAACAGAAAAGCACCGTTTTTCCCGGTGCTTTTCTGTGCTCCTGAAATCTTATACAATAACATCTCCTGACAGGGCAGATGCCGCTGCTTTATTATCAGCCTCTGCCTTTTCATACTGTGCCGCCATATTATTTAAATCTGTCACATGTTCATTTACCATTTTAATCATTCGGTTAATATCATTCTGCAGCTGTTTAAATTTTTTTGTATAAGCATTTGCCGCATCCCCGCTCCAAACGCTTCCCGTTAAGCTGTTTACCAGATTCATCATTTGATTTGTCGTACTCTTCAATGCGTTTCCCGTCTGTTGAAATGAACCTGCCGTACTTCTTAATTTCGCTGTATTAACTTTAATTGTACCTTCCATACTTATTTACCCTCCGCTTTAATATTTTCTCTGCGTTGCTGTGGAAACATTTTTCTTCTCTGCATTCTGATATGCCGCCACAATCTGTTCGAGACTTGTTACATATTTCTCAATTGCATTATAAAAGTTATTCATCTGCGTGATATCTTTATTAAATGCATTATGGAACTCTGTCTTAGCCTCCCCTTCCCACATCGAATTTAAAGAGCTTTCTGTTGATTTAAGCTGCTCGACTTTGCTTTTAAAAGTCTTATTCAGATTTCTTAGCTCACCCGCTTTCGATTTTACGGTTCCGGTATTCACAGTAATGTTGTTTGCCATTTTCTACTCCTCCCTATTTAGTCAAGTCTTTTTTCCTTATTTTTCAAGGATTTTTTAGTTAC
>SRZB01000070.1 GCA_004793585.1 Hominisplanchenecus murintestinalis
TGGCTTCTTCCGGGGTAATCTCGCCGGGGACAAAGGACTGCCGGACATGGTAGGCCAGCACATCGTCCGCGCCGCGTACCCGTCCGGTGGTAGAAATGTACTCCCGTTTCGCCAGCAGAAACTCGGCGTCGGCTACCCGGCTGTCACACGCAAAGCCGGTGATAAGCCTGCCGTTATCTGTCTTTTGCGGGTTGGCTACATAGTCGATAATGTCACTGACCGCTTGTCTTTCGGTGCGGCCCTTGCCGATGTGCAGCGGCATGATGCGTGTGGTTGCCATGATGGAATCCTCCTCTCAAAAAAATAACGGCCTGATGAACAGGCCGTTGCTGGTTATTCAAAGTATGTCATAGGGAAAATCTGTGAAATCTCCGTTTGGTTCATCCTCCTCGAACCGGGCTGGCGAAAAGCGCATTTCATATTGTTCCTTTGCGAGCGCCCGAATGTCCGGGCGTTTATCGTGCATCTTCTTTTTCAGCCAGGAAATCTGCTCCTTTGAAAGCCGCCAGGTGAGATTCAACAGGCGGTTCATTGCCGCCATTTCAGATTTCTTTTCCGGCGGCAGGGAGGCGCACGTTTTGCAGATATGCGCCGCATGGCCTTTACCCGAAAACTTTTCGTTTGATTTATACTCACCGCAGATTTTGCAGTAATGCCCGCGCTTTTTCATTCCGATTCACTGTCCTCTGTCAGAGCATACAAACGGTGTTCCATTCCAGATCAGCCGCATAGGAAAATTTCCTGCGGTAAGCGGACCAAAGCGCCTGCATCGCATGGCTGTTTTCTACTTCGGAAAACACTTCCTTCGCTTCTTTCAAACGCCTCTCGGTCCCGCGCTTGCGGGCGGTAGCAAGGAGCGCGTGGCGGAGAATATCGGAATCCAGCGATCTTCCATGAAGCTGTTCCAGAATGTAGAGGTCATAAAAATCCCTCATACGGGTGTTTGTTATGGTCCGGGCAATCATTGTTTCCAGCTTTTCCGCAAGTACGGTTTCCAGATTGTACGCCCAAATATCAATGGAGCGTTCCTCCAGCATAAGCCGGAACCTGTACCGGACTGCCCTCGGCGTAATCACATCCCCGGTAGAAATATCAATTTTCAGCGGCGTCACCACCCTGTCAAAGACAGTGGCCATGCTGACCCGAATCCCCAGATACTCGGCCTCGTCCATGATTTCCGAAATGCTTTTCACCTGGAACTCCACACCGTCCTCAATGGGGACTGCTATGATAGAGGACATCAGATTTTCAATGTCCTCCGCATTCACGCTGGCCCCTCTGACGGTTGCGTCTAAATCCATTGTAGACCGGGCATCCAACCCTACCATTGCGGCAACCAGCATCCCGCCTTTCAAAATAAAGTTATCCCGATATTCAGAAAGGGAAATACGTTCCAGGAAACGCTCCATCATATAGTTCCGCATCAAAATCTGTGCGTCCGCCGATTTCTCCTTTGCGAGATTGCGGATCAAATCTTTCAGCTGCCTTGCTGTCTTTATCATAATAGCACCTCCAAATACTGCCGCAAAATTTTTTCAACCCGGAACAGCCCTGCATACTGCATCAGCCTCCGCAGGTTTTTCTCTTTCCTGCGGGCGTACATTTTGAGCGCCCCTTGAAATGTCTGCATCTCAATGCTGCTCCGGCAGCGAAGCAGGTCGCAGATGGTCCGCTCCATATCATAAGCCGGAACCGTATGCCCGAAAGGGGTTCGAGCCGTACTCTTTCCGACGTCATGCAGTTCCGGTTTTATGGTGTAGACCAAAATCCCGTCCGCTTTCAATCTGGTCGTGCTGTATCCCCGTCTGACGGTAATGGAATAGGGGGAAGGCTCCCGGTCGGTCAGATCATGGAAAAACAGCGCCGTTTCATGAGAAAAAATCCCCTGGCTGCATCGTAAATGGAGCAGGTACATCCCATCGACCCAGGCATCCGGCGATACATAAACCCCATGTGCCGCCTGTTCCAATTCTTTTTCCTTCACATAGTTGTAAAAAACGGATTTTGGAATTCCCCGTTTCACCACCTCTGATGTTTGGAGCATACCGTGTTGTCCCTCTAAAATCGTGTCCAGCTGTTCAAACTGTGTCATGCCCTCACTTCCTTTCGTGCTACTATTATACATGATTGTAGCACGAAAGTAAATAGCGGCAAAAAGAAAAAGCGGAGGAAGGCGCGGCGAAGAACGCCGTTCCTCCCTCCGCAGATGGAGCAAACTATCCGGTCAGGAGAGCTTGGAAAGCTGGGCCAGTATCTTCTGCACACCCTCCCAAAGCTGTTCCTGCCGCTGGGATATATCCTCCAGGTCAGCGTCATAAACCCGCCCTATTTCATGCACTTTACGGGTCAGCTGGTTTAAGTTGTTGCTGGAATAGCGCATCAGGGACACCAGCTCCTTCAGCTCCGGCAGATCCAGCTTTACCACATACCCGTCCAGCGCCATTTTCCGCAGATAGGCTTCCCGGTTGACGGTTCCAAGCTGGGACATTTTCTGCTCGATCAGAGCAAGCTCCTCCGGGGAAACCCGGAAATTCACCTGTACCTCCCGTTTCCGCTTTGCCGCGCTCATCGTTCCGGTTCCCGTTTCTTAGGGGCGGCGGGTCTGCGTTCCGGCGGCTCCTGTTTGAGTTTTTCCAGGACGGAGCCTTTCTCCGGGGCTTGAAGGACTTTCCGCGCCTGCTTCAAAAACAGGTCGGTCAGGCCGGGGTTGACCTTATCCACCACCAGGACATAGCTGTGGCGGGGATCGCCGCCATTTTCCAGATACCCAAGACGCTCCAGCTCTTTCAGAGCCGTAAGCACTCCATCTACACCATCCGGCGTAATCGAAGATAATCCCCGTACCGAATAGTTCCATGTGTCCGGCAAACTGAGCAGCATAGAGAGAAGTCCTTTTCCTTTCAGGCTAAGACCCTGATCCCGCAGGTGGTAATTGCACATCGTTGTGTAATTGCTGTTTTTCTCAACCCTGAATACCGGCATGGTGCTCACCATCCTTTTTCGCAGACTCCGCTTTTTTCTTCGGACATTTGCGCGGACGATCTTCGCTGTCCTCCCGGCGATGGTATTTACCGGTATCCTGCATCATGCGCTCAAACGCCTGAAGTCGCCCCTCTGTAAAAAGTGTCATTCGATCACACCCCATTTCTTAAACAACTTGAAGAGATGATTCTTTCCCTTGCAGGTCACTCTCGTCTGCTGCACCAGTTTTCCGCTTCTACCGTAGCAATCTCGGACAATAAAATAGCCCCTTGCAGATTTGTCTGCAAAAGGCATCAGCCAGCCGCTTGGACTGCGGTACAGATAGCGGTGATCCAGTAAGAGAGCCACCGCCGTCTTTTCTGGGATTCCGATTTCCTTACAGAAATTCCGGATGCAGGTGCAATCCTCCGAATTTACAAAGGTGTCGAAGTAGTCTGCCTTGGGCTGTGCCGCATCCAGCTGTTTGCGGATACCCTCAAGCTGCTCCCTCTCGGCTACAAGCTCCTGCGCCAGGGTGTAGATGACCTCCGGGTGCTGAATCACCTGATCCAAAATGGAATCGCTCATATACACACCATGCTTGCGGATGGACGGGAGAACTTCATCAAACACCCAGTGTTCAAACCGTTCTGCCGATGGCAGCTTGCTGTGAACGATCAGCCGGTAAACATCGCCTTCTGTGATAAAGGAGATTTCAACTACCTGCTCTCCAGCATCCCCATACTGATTCACCTTCTGAACGACCCCCTCGCGTTTCGTTAGGGGGCCTCTGCAATGGCGTTTCACAGCGGCGTAGGGATTCACATATCCCAACGCTTTCGCCACGTCGCTTGCACAGAAGAAGGTCTTGCCTGCCTCCTGTAACAAACGGATCGAACCAAACTCCTGGTTCTCAAACACTTCCATCATCTGCCTCGACTGTCCGCCATGACTGCCCACATCGGTGTCATGGGTCTTCTGATTGAAATCCGTCATACCTGTTACCTCCTACTCAAATTTGTCTCGCCGGATTTCGGGCGAAAAAAATAGAGCCTCGACCCATTCTCGTTTTCAAAGAATGAGCCAAGGCTCTATGTAAATCAGTCAAGTATGTGTTCGTCCGTCGATGGCAAAATTGGACTTCATTTGCTCCTATTGTCCACCAGTAATTTAACCCATAAGTGGTCAAAATGGGCTTGTCCACCAGTAATTTGACCACTATAAACCCATAAATTTCCGTTCAAATTCCATCAAAACCGAACAGTCCAGGCAGAATTTTGGGTATAGAAAAAGCCCGGAAAATGGCGTATTTCCGGGCTTTTTTAGCATTATTAAGCTGTAGATTATCGCTTGCTGAACTGCGGAGCGCGACGAGCGGCTTTGAGGCCGTATTTCTTTCTCTCTTTCATTCTCGGATCTCTTGTAAGGAATCCGGCTTTCTTGAGTGTCGGTCTGTAATCTGCATCTGCCTGAAGCAGCGCTCTGGAAATACCGTGCCTGATAGCTCCGGCCTGTCCTGTAGTTCCGCCACCATGTACATTTACCAAAACATCAAACTTATCAACCGTCTCTGTAGCTACCAGAGGCTGGCGAACGATAACTTTCAGTGTCTCAAGACCGAAGTAATCGTCAATATCTCTTTTATTAACCGTAATCTTACCTGTTCCCGGCATTAAATATACTCTTGCAATAGATTTTTTTCTTCTTCCTGTACCGTAGAATTTTGCACTAGCCAATGTTCTTTACCTCCTATTAAAATGTTAATACTTCCGGCTTCTGAGCTTCATGTTTGTGCTCCGGTCCGGCGTATACGTGAAGTTTCGTAATCATCTGCCTTCCTAAAGGTCCTTTCGGAAGCATTCCTTTAACTGCCAGCTCGATTACTCTTTCAGGTTTCTTATTTAACATTTCTTTCAAGGTAGTTTCTTTCATACCGCCTACGTAGTCAGAATGCCTGTAATAAATCTTCTGCTCAAGCTTCTTTCCTGTAACTTTGATCTGCTCTGCATTTG
Organism: Hominisplanchenecus murintestinalis; assembly: GCA_004793585.1. GTDB lineage: Bacteria > Bacillota > Clostridia > Lachnospirales > Lachnospiraceae > Hominisplanchenecus_A > Hominisplanchenecus_A murintestinalis. The sequence continues at coordinate 4,974 of SRZB01000070.1, forward strand.
TCACGATTACATAATCGCCTGTATCTATATGCGGAGTAAAGATTGGTTTATTCTTTCCTCTTAAAATCTTTGCTACTTCTGAAGCCAAACGTCCTAATGTATATCCGGTAGCGTCTACTACATACCATTTTCTCTCAATTGTTGCTGGACTAGCCATATAACTATTCATGGTTTTTCCTCCTTGATAATTTAACTGTTGCTTCTTCTATCGTAAACCGTCATACCGGGGCTATGGCTAGACGTTTACATGCTTCGTCACATTGAGATATTATAGTACACATGCCCAAGTGTGTCAACAATTTTTTTCGCTATTTATTATGGGTTTATGAGAACGCAAAACAAAACAGGGAACATATCTCACATGCTCCCTGTTTCTATGATTCTTATCATCGATGCGACAGGATTTGAACCTGCGACCTCTGCGTCCCGAACGCAGCGCTCTACCAAGCTGAGCCACGCATCGTTACTGTTTTTTCCAGCTTGGTCATTATAGCATCGTTCATCAGGAAAAGTCAAGTGCTTTTTTAAATTTTATCCTTTATCCTGATTTTTTTCAGTTTCCTGTATAAACTCTTTCTCTTGGGTTATACTGTAGTTACTACCAAAGATAAAACGATAGTATACTTATCCTCCCCCTTATACTCCCGCGGTTATCGCAAAGGCGCGAAGCTGCGGGAGTATTTCTATGCACTTATACCACCCGGAATTTTCGCTCGGATACTTTCAGGGGAAGTTCGTCAGATTCAATAAAGTCAATCTGTATATACTTCTGGTCATACAGGCTCTGAATCATCCTTTCTATCGCATGCTTATCCCCCTGCACTTCCATTTCTACCCGCCCGTCCCACAGATTTGATACCCACCCTGTCAGCCCTAAGGACTGCGCGATCCACGCCGAACGGTAACGGAACCCCACTCCCTGCACCTGACCTGAAAAATATAAATGTTTTCTTACCATAAGTCCATACTTCCTGATCGGAAGCCCTCCATATCCAATGTAATATAATGAAATCCCAGTTCCCGCAGCGCTGCCGTGACATTTTCCCGCTGCGCCACAACGTCCGCCAGCTTTTCTGCCGCCACCTCCAGCCGCAGAATGTCTCCGTGAAGGCGTAGACGAACTACACCAAAGCCCAGGCTGCGCATCCTTCTCTCCCCTTCCTCCAGTCTGTCAAGAACTTCAAAGTCCAGACACGTACCATAGGGCAGACGTGTGGCCATGCATGGGGCAGATGGCCTGCCTGCCACTGAAATTCCCAGCGCCTGCGCCATCCGGCGAACCTCCGCTTTCGTGATATCCAGCTCTGCCAGCGGGCTTTGTACCCCAAGTTCCCTGACGGCGCGCAGTCCCGGCCTATATACCTCCAAATCATCCCGGTTAGAACCTTCCAAAAGAACCGTTACGCCGCGCTTCTCAGCCCAATGCTTTAGTCCCTGAAAAAGAAAAGACTTGCAATGATAACAGCGCTCCCTCGAATTCTCCAGGATTCTCTCTTCCCGGCTCTCGTCCAGATATAGGACAACATGCTCTGCGCCGCATTCTTCCGCCACCCGGGCTGCAATCTCCATATCTTCCCCTGGCTGCAGCCGCGTCCTTATCGTTACCGCATAGACCTTTGTATGATTCTTATCCGCAGCTTTTACCGCCGTTTTCAAAAGCAGGCTGCTGTCCACGCCCCCGGAAAATGCTACGCAGCTATCCTCTCTCGTCAGCTTGTCCATTCTCTCTCTTAGCAGTTTCAATCGCTTCTCCATGTTGTTCCCTCACCTTTCAGCGTCTGTTCCACCTCATTCCTTACCGTTTCATAGACTTTTGAAAACCCCTCTCCTGTCCGGGCGCAAATTTCACGGATACTCTCATACTCCGGCATACTGCATATGCCGTCCGGCCTTACAATCCTTTTTATCTTTACCGTACCATAAGACGTATCTGCCGTATCTGCCCACCGTTCCAGTGCACTCCTCATCACCCGATATCTACGAATCCCTATCGTTGTTGTGTGCCGGAAAATCAGGCTTTCCATGCACTCCCTCTGCACTCCGCCGCACATAACGCTCAACATATATGCCGGACGGTTTTTCTTCATATAAATAGGCGTAAAAAATGCATCCCTCGCCCCAGCTTCCAGCAAAATTTCCGAGACATACCCCAGCATTTCCCCGGTACAGTCATCTATATTTGTTTCGAGCATCCACAAATCACCATCCCCCGCTGCTTCCCAAGCCGTTTCCTGTCCCGTCTCCCGGTCTGTATTTGTCTTCTCTTCAAACAGCATCATACGCAGGACATTTGCGTGCGGAAAATCTTTTTTTCCTGCGCCTGCTCCCATACGCAGCAACTTCCCCTGTGGTTTGCCCTCCGGCATCTTGCCCCCATATTCACACAGCGCTGCCGCAATTGCCGCCCCCGTCGGAGTTATCATTTCGCCCTCCGTCTCAGTCAGCCGCAGCGCCAGCCCCCATTCCTGCACAATATTTACCACTGCCGGTACAGGTACCGGCAGAATGCCATGCCGGCACCGCACCTGCCCGCTGCCCTCGTGTAGCTCTGAAACCACTGCCCTGTCAATTTTCAGGCTTTCTATCAAATATGCTGCGCTCATGATATCCACAATGGAATCCACTGCCCCCACTTCATGAAAGTGTACGTCCTCCACCGGAACTTTATGAGCCTTCGCCTCTGCCTCCGCCACAATTTCAAACATCCTCTTTGCCAGCCGCTTTACCCGGATGGATGTATCCGTATTTTCAATAATCTTATAAATGCCTGCCAGATGGCGGTGCTCATGGGGCTGCTCATCCAAAATAACGTCAAAATCACATGCCGCCATCCCACATTTTTCCGTCTGCCCGATTTCCACATGGAAACCTTGAAGCGGCATGCCTTCCAGCATCGCCAGCAGTCCGTCTCTGTCTCCCCCTAAATCCAGAAGAGCCGCTACTGTCATATCCCCGCTGATTCCCGAACAGCATTCCAAATATAAAGTCCTCATCTCTGCCTCCTGCATCCCTGTCTGCTAACGCCCGCCTTTTCCAAGTGCAAGACGGTTAATCTGAGCCGCAATATACGCCGCGCCATAACCATTGTCAATATTCACTACAGAAATTCCATTTGCACATGAATTCAACATGCTCAAAAGCGCCGATACACCACCGAAATTCGCCCCGTATCCGATAGATGTGGGCACTGCAATCACCGGCTTGTCCACCAGCCCTGCCAGCACGCTCCCCAGTGCGCCCTCCATTCCCGCAATGGCAATTACACAGTTCGCCCGGCAGATTTCCTCGCGCTTAGACAGCAGCCTGTGGATTCCTGCCACGCCCACATCATAATATCTGCTAACCCCTGCCCCAAAAAACTCTGCGCACTGTGCCGCCTCCTCCGCCACCGGAATATCCGCCGTACCTGCCGTACACACCGCCACATTTCCCTGTAACTCCCTCTCCTCAAACTCCGCTTTTACAATCCGTGCCACTGGATCATAGCGCAGCTCTGGAAATTTCTTATGAAGCATCTCATACTGCCCGGCGCTTGCCCGTGTCCCCAGCACGTTTCTTCTGTTCTCATAAAAATTTTCAAAAATCCCACACAGATGGCTGTCTGCCTTTCCCTGGCAAAATACTACCTCTGCTGCTCCTGTGCGCAGCCTGCGGTGGTGATCCACTTTCGCGTAACCTAAATCCTCATAGGGCAGCTTCTTTAAATCTTGCGCCGCTTCCCGGATGGATACCTTTCCGTCTTTTACCTGCTGCAATAATTTTTCAACATCCATCTTGCGCCTCCGTCTTTTCCATAAGTTATCTGCTGTCTCTACTATATCCCATTCTGTAAGAACTGGCAATCGTCTTCCAGAAATTCCGGGAACATTTCAAGAAATTCTGTCAGTTCTTCTACACCTGCATCGCGCAGATAGCGAAAATAAAACTCTGTATCTCCCATTTCTGCCCATTCCTGTATATCTTTCATCTTTCCCCTCCTTATTATCTCGTCCTAAATCTTTCTATTACTTGTTTGTGAATCTCCAAAACTACTTTACATGAATTCGCCTGAAACCGCAATAGCAGACGCTATTCAATGGTATATTGTGAGTATAAATTCATGGGATATCTTAATACTAACGAAGAAATCCTTGAAAGGAGACATCTATGAAACCTTTAAAAGCAAAAGTAAGCATTACCATTGACCACAACATTGTCGGAGAACTAAAGGATTTGGCTGACGAGGACGACCGTTCCCTGTCGCAATATATCAATATGATGATATTGGGGTCAAAACCATAAATAAATTTGCCCCTATTCCTATAGTACCTTGAAAAAT
>SRZB01000071.1 GCA_004793585.1 Hominisplanchenecus murintestinalis
CAGTATCCGCCCATATACGCTTCCTGCATCGGCGTATCATACTCGTCCAGGAGGAGGATGACCTTTTTCCCGTAATAACGGCTCATATAACCTGCCAGTTTCCTTAGAGAAACTGACGCCTGGTGATTTTCCATGTCCGCTGATATTCTCCGGAAATCCTTCTTTTCATCTTCATTCAGCAGATTTCCTTCCAGGAGAAAATCTTTCTTATTATACAAATCTTTGATTTCCGAGCAAATCCCCTTTCTTGCCTGGTCAAAAGTTGTCTCCTTTACTGACGCAAAGCTCAGAAAGATAACAGGATACGTCCCCTGAAGCTTCCTGTATTTCTCATCTTCCCATATGGAAAGCCCCTCAAATAAATCTCCCCGCCCGGCGTAGTCCACAGAGAAGAACTGTTCCGTCATGCTCATATTCAGCGTCTTCCCGAATCTCCTCGGACGGGTAATCAGGGTCACGCTGTCCCCTCTTCCCCACCACTCTTTTATAAAACCCGTCTTATCAATGTAAAACCAGTCGTTCTTCCTTACCTGTTCAAAGTCCTGATGTCCGATTGCCACGGTTCTTGCCATAGAATCACTTCCTCCCATTTTCACCATCCATACCGTTTGTCCGTTTCTCTCATCCGAAATATCCCGAAAGCCTTTTTTTCATTATAACCAATCTGTTCTTACTTTTCCATAAAAAACACAATTTTTTCACCAAAGCTTTTATTATGCATCTTATTATATAAGATTATTTTACAAGGTGAAATACGGCAGACGGGTTCTTCCCCGTCTGCCGCATACATTTCCCTGTATTCCTCTATTTTATCCTCGCTTTTAAGCCCATGCCCCCGGCTCTCAGCAATTTCTTATAGGCTTTCAGCTTCGCTTTCGGCGCTTTGATAACCGCCTTCGCATGGATGCCCTTGAAAGCGTTTTTCCCGACTTTTTTCAGCTTTGCGGATTTGATGGTGATTTTCTTCAGCGCCTTACATCCGCTGAACGCTTTCGCCCCGATGGAAGTGATTTCTTTTCCAAGCACCACACGTTTCAGCTTTTTGCAGTTTTTAAACGCGTTGTTGGCAATGGCCGTTACTTTAAAGTTCTTTTTATTGATTTTGACCGTATCGCCAGTTTTCAGGGATGTGAGTTTCTTCGCGTTCTTTTTACTGGCTGCCCCTGCGAGGATGACCTCGCCCGTGCCGTCAGAATGAACCTTGCTTACTTTGTACCTTAACCGTCCGGCTTTTACGGTCTGCCCTTTCCGTACTGCCGGTTCCTCAGGTTTGGACGACGATGGGGGCTGCTTGCTGGCTGGGGGCGTCCCCCCGCCCGTGGTTACTGTCCCACCACCCACCTCTGTATCTGTCCCATCAGAACACACCGTCCCCGCATAGGTATAGAGATTAGGGGATGAGAGATTAAGATTCAAAGCCGGACGTACGCCACAATTAAGATCGGGGCTGTCATAGTAAACATCGACCAGGCCATCAGACATCACACACATAGCATTACTTAAATAATTGCCCGGCCAGCGCAGCCACCACCAGCCGTTCCCAGTGTATGTACTGAACATTCCCCTCGCCTTTGCATACGTGCTGCTCTGGCAGCGGCGGGCTTCGTCATATATATACTTGTCTTTTACAAAGCCGTAGGATTTTGCCTTATCCGTATTCCACACCTCCGACTCGGAGAGCAGGAATACTTTGTCCGTGGTGTTGTTTCCTCCGCTTGTTCCATCTTCTATGTTGTCGGCATTTTCCAGGAAGGAATTTACGATTGCCGCCTGTTCAGAAGCGTTAAAAGCGCTGCTGATAAAATTTTTCCTGCTGTAGTCTATGGACTGCTGATTGCTTCCGGCTCCATAGCCGTTCAGCCAACTCCGTACTGTGCTGTTCTCCCAAGTGACATCTCCAAATTCGATATGGTACTGCTCGTCGTCCAGTGCCACGTCAGACAGGAGAAGCGCATAGTTCCCGTCGGTGCGGAGTACCCGCCACTTGACAGGCTCATACTTGAAATAATGATAGTCCTCGCCGCTACTCCAGTTATAATAACCATACATATCATCTGAGTAAGTCGCGTCTTCCTTTTTCATTCTCCGGTACTTTGCCCCATTCAGAGTGATATTGTTGTTAGCGTCCCAGTCGGATGCATTTTTCAGGGCAAAGTACACGCTGTTGGAAACAATAACGTCCCCATCCTGCCACTGATTGCTGTCCAGCGCGGTGTATTCCGCGCCGCCCGGTATCACCTCCGCCTGCGGGTAGCTCCCGAACCACACGCAGTCCCAAGTGACTTTCTGCCCTGCTTCCATGCTGTCATCTGTCACAATACGGGGATTTTGCAGCGTGACGTCCGTCGCTTTGGTCTTTCCTGCCGCCCCCTCCGGAATCGCCGCCGGAAGCGGCGCGAGAGCCAAAGATATTGCCAGTACCGCCGCCAGCCCGCGTTTTAAAGTTATAAACTTGTTTTTCATGGTTGCTTTTCTCCCTTTATTTATTTCCGCAGGCAACAAGCCAAGTGACTGCTTGCAGGCATTTGGCGGTTGCCGCGGAGAATTTCATTTTGCCTGTTTGACGGTTACTTCACAATCCGGACTTTCTTCCCCTGCCCTTTCTTTTTCAGCAGCTTCTTATAGGCTTTCAGCTTCGCTTTCGGCACTTTGATAACCGCCTTCGCATGGATGCCTTTGAAAGCGTTTTTCCCCACTTTTTTCAGCTTCGCAGATTTGATGGTGATTTTCTTCAGCGCCTTACATCCGCTGAACGCTTTCGTCCCGATGGAAGTGATTCCTTTTCCGATAACCACGCTTTTCAGCTTTTTGCAGTTTTTAAACGCTCCTGTATTTATCTCCGTGATCGGATAAGTTTTTCCATCGATTTCCACCTGATTTGGTATCGTAGTTTTTCTGATGTTTTTGCTTGCCGGAGCGGCGTAGGCTACTTTGCCATTTCCCAGCCCTGTGTAAGTACCGCCGGAAACAGTTTTCTTTTCGCCTTTCTTTATTTCTTTTACTGCCGGAATGACGGGGATATCCTTCGGCGGCTGGATAGTTGGAACTTTCTGTTCATTCCCGCCGCTGTTTCCGCCACTATTTCCACCGCTGTTTCCGTCCAGTGCGATGAATTTATTTTCACACTCTTCTGCATATGCCTGTGCAGTTGAGCCTGGATATCCATAAAGAACAGCCGTTTCATCAAAAACAGAAAGAAAAGGAATGCGTTCAAACCTGCAGCTTCTGCTTAAAATGGTGGCTTTTCCAAGATTCTCACAGCTTGCGAATGCCCGATAACCTATCGTCTGGACTCCATCCTGTATAGTAACACTCTTTAATTCTTCACAATACGCAAATGCAGAAGCTCCGATTTCACACACATTTCCAGGTATTGTAACCTCCTCAAGGCCACTGCTGAAAAATGCCATTTCCCCAATCTTCACAAGCTTTCCAGGAAACGCTATTTTTCGTATAACACTACATCCTTCAAATGCCCTATCACCTATCTCTGTAAGCTGCGCCGGCAGTATAACGCTACTCAAACTTCCGCATGAGCTAAATGTAGAACTTGCTATCTTCGTAACCCTGTCGGGAATCCTTATCTCACATAAAGCGTCGCATTGAGAAAACGCGATCTTTCCTATAAATGTAAGGCTTTGGGGCAGTATAATTCTACTTAAATGGGAGCAGCCATAAAACGCACCATCTTCTATAGATATAACACCTTCCTGAAATACAATACTATTCAGGCTCTCGCATCCGGCAAATGCGGAAGCGCCTATGGACGTAACCCCGCCCGGAACGGTAAATGCTCCTGCCCGCCCTGCCGGATACCTGATTAATTTTGTTTTCCCTTTTGTAAACAAAATGCCGCCCTGGGACTCATACGCGCTGTTGCTTGACGGCACTTCAATGCTGTCCAGCCCCGACATTCCTGAAAATGTGCTCCCTGAAAGGTTTTTAACGCTTCCCGGTATAGATATTGCAGCCAAATCCTCACTGCATCCTGTAAAAATGCTTCCACCCAGTGACTGCACGCCTTCGTTAAGCCTTATATTACTCAGATTCTTACAATACGCAAATGCCCACTCCTCTATTTCCCGGACACTCCCTGGAATTGTAATGCTTTCTAATGCACAACTGGCAAACGCATAGTCTCCGATTTTCTGGACGCTTTCTGGAATCTCAATGCTTCTCAGGCTTAAGCAGTCGCTGAAAAGGGAACTGCTGATTACTTCAAGTCCTTCTGGCAATACAGCTCTGCTTAAGCTTTCACAACATGCAAACGCAGATTCCCCTATTGTCCTAATGCTCTGCGGGAGCGCTATCTCTTCTAAAGTCTCACATTCGCTAAATGCAGAACCGCCTATGGACAGAAGCCCCTCCGGCAGAGTAATGCTTTCAAGGTATATGCACTCTTCAAACGCAGAATCACCTATGGATACAAGGCTGTCTGGAATAGAAATCTCCTCCAGATTTTCACAACTGGCAAACGCTGAATTTCCAATATCCGTAACCCCATTCGGAATGGAAATCTTCCCCAGGTTGTCACATCCGGCAAATGCGGAATCCCCTATTGCAGATACCCCATCCGGAACTGTGTATCTCCATTCAGTTTTTGCTATCGGATATTTGATTAATTCTGACTTTCCTTTCGTAAACAACACGCCGTCCTGCGATTCATACGCAGGATTATTTTCAGCAACTTCTATAGAACTCAAATTGTAAATACCTTTGAATGTCGTCGGTGACATATCCGTAACACTTCCTGGAATGTGAATCTCCGTCAAATCATCGCTGCATCCTGAAAACACTTCGCTCCCCATGCTTTCCAGCCCTTCTGAAAGCGTTATGGCAGATAGATTTTCGCATCCTCCAAATGCATCATCTGAAATCTTCTTCACATTTCCGGGAATCGTAAGACTTGTCAAACCGCATCCTGAAAATGCACTGTATCCTATTTCATGTATGTTTTCTGGAATATTGACACTTTTCAAATTACTGCATCCCGAAAATACGTACTTACCTATCTTCGTAACGGTCTTACCTCCCAGTGTTTCTGGTATCGTTATCTGCGTGACGTTTTCTTTCACTCCATAAAATTTCCGGAGTTCCACGGTTCCATCCTGCATTACATAGTAAGAGAAATCTCCTTCTTTTAAGACAGAGCCTTTCATCTCATCCGAGCACACTGTTCCGGCATACGTGTACTTCCCGGAATCCAGTGTGACCCACACCGCCGGGCGAACTCCGTCAATTCCTGAGTGATACACGCCATAATACATCGTATACCCCGGATAGGATACGAAAGGCGGAGCCCCATCTTCCTCCCTCAGCCACCATGAGCAGGTGTTTGGATAATCTGCATACTGATCATGTTCCGATGTAATGCAAAAAGTTCCCATAGCCCTCGCATAATCGCTTGGCTTACATCTCTTTGCTTCATCCGGTACGGCATAGGGCGCTTGCGGCTTTGTGAGAAATCCATAGGCTTCCGCATTCTTTGAGTTCACTTCCGAAGATGACAACAAAAATATCTTATCATTTACCTCATCCGCCTCGCTCAGTTCCAGCGTGGTTGTCTGGATGCTCCGCTGCTCTGCGCCTGAAAATGCACTGCTAATAAAATTCTTATCCTGAAAATCTGTTCCGTATCCATTCAGCCAGTTCCGTATCCGGCTGTTTTTCCAGGAAGAATCATTCCCCGTCATGGCATATTCTTTATCATCCAACGCCGCGTCCGCCAAAAGCAACGCACGATTCCCCGACGTCTGCAATACCCGCCATTTAATTGGTTCATACCTGAAATAATGATACGTCGTATTGTCTGCCCAGTGATAGGTTCCTTCTTCCTGTCCTTCCCCCTCCGCGTAAACATAAGTAGCGTCGTCCTTTTTCATTCTCCGGTATTTGTTTCCGGCGATTGTGACTTCATTCTTTGAATCCCAGCCTGACGCATTTTGCAGGTCAGCATAGACCTCTTCACTGCTATCTACTTCACTTTGCGGATAACTTCCAAAGTATACGCAGTCCCAGGTCGCCTTCTGTCCAATCTCCATACTGGAATCTGCCACGATGCGGGGGTTTTTCAGCGTGACATCCTCTGCTTCTGTTGCTTCTGCTGTCTCTTTTGTTCCTGTTGTCTCTTCTGTTTCTGTTGTCTCTTCTGTTTCTGTTGTCTCTTCTGTTTCTGTTGTCTTTTCTGTCTCTGTTGTTTCTTCTGTCTCTGTTGTTTCTGGTTTCCCCGGCTGTGATGGCACGACATTTTCCACCTCCGCTTGTGTTCCATCGGAACACACTGTTCCAGCATAGGAATAGACATTTAAAGATGAAAGCTTTAGATTTAAAGCCGGACGTACACCATCACCAGCCTCACTGACATTGTTTGTAGTATTCTTAACATTACCATGATCACTGACATGCTTGGCATGATTTTGACTTTCTCCTGGAGAACGCAGCCACCACCAGCCATTTCCGGCATAAATTACTGAAGAACCTTGATTGCTGCTATTACTTGGCATACCTTTAGCTTTTGCATAAGTGCTGCTTTTGCACCATTTTGCTTCATCATAAATATCTCCATCCTTTATAAATCCATAGCTATTTACTTTGTCCATACCCCATATGTCCGTCTCAGAAAGCAGGAAAATTTTATCAATAGTATTATTCCCTCCCCCTGTATTCCACTGAATACTGCCAATATTTTCCAATGATAAATCCACAATTGCCGCTTGTTCAGAAATGCTAAATGCGCTACCCATAAAATTGTTCCGGCTATAGTCCCTGGATTGCTTATTGTTCTCCGCTCCATAACCGTTCAGCCAACTGCGTAGAGTACTGGTTTCCCAGGTAACACTTTCATCTACCGTATGATATTGCTGATCATCCAATGCTATGTCTGATAAAATCAATGCCTGACTTTCGTCTGTATGTAACACTCTCCACTTGACAGGCTCATATTTGAAATAGTGCCAAGAAAGAGCGTCCTGCCATTGATACCAGCTTCTCCCATTTCCAGAAGATGTTGCGTCTTCCTTTTTTATCCTCCGGTATTTTTCACCATCCAAGACAATATCATTATTCATATCCCATTCGGACGCACTTTGGAGATCAGCGTATATGCTGTCTGAGACAATGACGTCCCCACCCTGCCGCAGGCTTTCATCCAGCGCCGTGTACTCTGCTCCTGACGGTATGACCTCTGCCTGCGGATAGCTTCCGAACCAAACGCAGTCCCAGGTTACTTTCTGCCCAGCTTCCATGCTATCGTCCGGCACAATGCGGGGGTTTTTCAGCGTTGTTTCTGCCGCTTCCGCTTTGCCTGTCTCTGGCAGAACTCCCAGATTCACGGTTACCATTAAAGCTGCCGCCATTACCGCTGTCAAAAGCAATTGTAATTTTTTTCTCATATCCCTTCTTCTCCTTCCTTAATATAAAACTGTTTTTTTTGTTGTCCAGCATCTCCAAAAACGATATTAGATATATACAAAATTCTGATTTTGTATATATCCGCGCCGGATTTTAGACAAATATCAGGAAGATATAACCTATGGGCAATTATTTTTTATCCCCTATCTGTCATTTGAAGGTAAAAATAAGCGCATAAATCAGGACTGCAAAAAACAGACTTTTCACAGTCCTGATTTGTGTGCCTGAAAATAAAATTTTGCTAATGAGAATCTGCTCTCAAGATATATTATTTCTTGCCTAATCCCAGATTCCGTGCTAAAATTCTACTGACAGCACGTCTTATTGATATTCCTATATACAAAATCAGAATTTTGTCATTCCCTCCGCTATACCACCCCCATCTGTTCCAGCCACCGCGCATGTTCCGCGCCAGTATCCATCAGGTAAATCCTGGTCGTTTCGACAGAGCTGTGTCCCAGGACGTCCGCCAGTTTCACGATATCTCTGCTCACCCTGTAAAAGAGCTTCGCAAAGAGATGGCGCAGATTATGCGGATATACTTTGGACGCTTCTACATGCGCGTCTTTGCACAGTTTCTTCATCTCCTGCCATATATACTGCCGGGATAGTCCTTTCCCGCTCCGCGTCACGAAAATTTCTCCCTCGGAAATTCCGAGCCTTTTGGCATACCTCAACAGCTTCTGGCACAGTTTGTCAGGCAGCAGTATCACGCGTACTTTCCCTTTCAGAAAAATCTCTGCCTTTCTCCCCCTCGCCGCTTCCACAGTAATATACCTTACTTCCGATACCCGTATGCCTGTCCCGCAGATTGTTTCCATTAACAGCGTCAGCCGCTCTTTTCCCTTCCGTCCGGCGGCGCGCTTCAGACGTTCATATTCTTTTTGCTGTAAATCCCGTTCCTGCTTCCGAAACGGCGTCCGCTGTATCCGCAGAAGCTTTACCCTGCATTGTGTCCATCCCATAAATTCCAGAAAGCTGTTCAGGGCGGAAAGCATGGAGTTCACCGTAGATGTGGAATATCCTTCCATGACAAGATGCTCCTTCCATGCCGCCGCCAGCCTTTTCCCTACCATTCTTCCCGAAGCCCACACAAAAAAGGAACGGATATCCCTCAGATATTTTTCCACCGTTCCTTTTCCATGTTCTTCTGATACCAAATATTCCTGATATGCCCAGATATCTTCCTCTGCCACTTGATAATCCATAAAGCCTCTCCTGTGTTTGTTTTTATCCATTGTATCACAGGAAGTTTCTGCAAAGCTAAAGCCTCTGATTTCTATTTTTCATCCATTTTGTTTCCTATCCGCACTTCTTTCCCCCGAAACGCAAACCCATACTTCCGTATCCGCTCCTCCGGGATTCCTTTCGCCCGGAGCGCGGCGGCGTAGTCCTTTTCTTCTATCTGCCTCAGCGCCGCCTGGACGGTGTCGGAAAGCTCCTTTT
>SRZB01000072.1 GCA_004793585.1 Hominisplanchenecus murintestinalis
ATATCCGTCTGACCGAGCTTGTACCCGAAATCCTGCAAATGGTTGATGAACGCCAAATTGCTTTCCGCCCTGCGGTGGAAATCTCCTATTTGTCCGAGGAACAGCAATATACGCTTTTAGAAGCGATGGGCTACAACGATGCGACGCCCTCTCTTGCACAGGCTATCAAGATGAAAAAGTTCATGCAGGAGGGAAAGCTCACGGATGAGGTTATCCAGAGCATCATGCAGGAGGAAAAGCCAAACCAGAAAGAAAAACCCGCCTTTAAGGACGAGCGGATAACCAAGCTCATACCGAAATCCATTCCCAGAGGGCAGGAAACGGATTTTGTCGTAAAGGCGTTGGAGTTTTACAACCGCCACTTACAGCGGAGCAAGGCTCACGAGAGGTAAGGCAGGAAAAATAGGGATTTTGGAGATGGACGCCGAGGGGAAAGTCTGCCCTTTGGGAAACAGAAAAAATTTTTTGACTTCCCCCTCTCCACACCTCTCCCCCTAGATACTGCCAGTAACTATCCGAGAAAAGAAATATTAAAAGCTGTCCAGATGGGCGGCTTTTTTTCTGCCAGAAAGTCAGCTATCAACATGAGAACGAACAGGAGGTAATGAATGAAGATATGTAAATTATTGAGGAGAGCTGCGGCGTTTGCTTTAGCTGCGGTCACGGCACTGTCCGCCGTCCCTGCCACGACAGCGTTTGCGGCAGGCGACATCGGCACGATTTCCTTTACCCACACTTACGACGGCGCAGGGAACGCAATCAGATATAATTCCAGTGCGAACATCGGCGGTCATACCGCAGGAGGGACGGGCGAATATAAGTACCGCATGTATGTGGACGGGGAAACGGCGTTCTGCCTTCAGCCAGGAGTGCCGCTGAAAACAGGAAATACGCTTGCAAAAGCGTCTTCCAACGCTTGGAACTCCCTTTCCGCAGAACAGAAAAAGGCGGTGGGGCTTGCCCTGCTTTACGGCTATCAGGGCAACAGCGGGAATCTGTCTGGAAGCGATGACGAGAAATGGCTTGCCACCCAGACCCTTGTATGGGAGTTCGTCACGGGATGCCGCAATTCTGCAAGCCCGTACAGCCAGACAAGCACGACCGTTTACAGCCTGCACTTTGGCTCGAACTATGCCAACAGCGGGGCGAGGGCGGCTTACGACCAGATTGTATCATTCATGACAAGGCACAGCACAATTCCGAGTTTTATGTCAGCAGGCAAGAAAGACATTACAAAGGAGCTTGCCTATAAGGACGGGAAATACAGCCTGACGCTGACGGATAAAAATAATTCCCTCTCCGAGTATTCCTTTACCAGCTCCGACAGCAATGTGAAAGTTTCCAAGTCTGGGAACAAGCTCACCATCACGTCAAAGAAAGCCATTGACGGCAAGGCGAGGATTACGGCGACAAGAAATAATACGCCGACGGTCAGCAGCGGGGCGATGATGATTGCCTATGGCGACCCGAACTTGCAGGATGTCATTACAGGCGTGGAGAACGTGGACACCATGACGGCGTATATCAACGTGGAAACGCCGACAGGGACGGTCGCACTGAAAAAGACTTCCGAGGACGGCGTTGTCAGCGGGATTTCCTTTACCATCAAAGGCGACGGCTTCAACAAGACCGTAAAGACAGATAAAGACGGAAATATCACGGTGGAGGGCTTATTCCCCGGCACTTACACCGTCACGGAGCAGTCCATCGACCGCTATGAGCCGCAGAAAACCCAGACCGTGACGATTATCGGGGGAAAGACTTCTACGGTCACATTCAGCAATACTTTGAAGCGTGGCAGTCTGGAAGTCGTCAAAACATCCGAGGACAATCTTGTGGAGGGCGTGAAGTTCCACCTTTACGGCACTTCTTTAAGCGGATTGGCGGTGGATGAATACGCCGTGACCGATAAGAACGGGCTGGCAAAGTTTGAGAATGTCCTTATCAGCGGCAGCACGCCGTACACCCTTGAGGAAGTGGACACGGCTATCCGCTACGTTGTCCCCGCATCCCAGACCGCCCCGATTGAGTGGAAAAAGGTCACAAAACGCAGTTTTACCAACATCTTAAAGAAATTCAATGTCACGGTATTAAAGACCGACATGGAAACGGGGAAGAAGCCGCAGGGCGACGCTTCCCTTGCAGGTGCGGTTTACGGCATCTATCAGGGCGAGGAATTAGTTGACACTTATACCACCGATGAAAACGGGCAGTTCACAACGAAGTATTATATCTGCGGGAACGATTGGAGCATCCGTGAGATTACCCCGTCCGAGGGCTATCTTTTAGATACTACAATCCACCATGTAGGGGCAGAGCCAGAGCTTTACACCGTGGAATATAATTCTGCCAAGAATGATGTAAACGAGCAGGTTATCAAAGGCAATATCGCCATCATCAAGCACACCGACAACGGCGAAACCCAGATTGAAACGCCAGAGGAGGGGGCTGTCTTTGAGGTATATCTGAAATCCGCAGGCGGCTTCGATGCGGCGGAGGAAACCGAGCGTGACACGCTTATCTGCGATGAAAACGGCTTTGCCCAGACAAAGGATATGCCGTATGGCATCTACACCGTACACCAGACCTCTGGATGGGACGGGCGTGAGCTGATGAAAGACTTTGACGTGTTCATCTGCAAGGACAGCCAGACTTACCGCTACCTTATCAACAACGCCAA
Source organism: Hominisplanchenecus murintestinalis (assembly GCA_004793585.1). Taxonomy (GTDB): domain Bacteria; phylum Bacillota; class Clostridia; order Lachnospirales; family Lachnospiraceae; genus Hominisplanchenecus_A; species Hominisplanchenecus_A murintestinalis. The sequence goes on from SRZB01000072.1 coordinate 2,681, forward strand.
CTTCGAGAGCTATATTAAAATTGTTAAGAAAGACGTGGAAACGGGCAAAGTTATCCCCTATGCAGGGGCAGGCTTCCAGATTTACGACCCAGAGGGAAACCTTGTAACAATGAAATTCACTTATCCAGAAGTGACGGAGATTGACACGTTCTACACCACGGCAGACGGCGGTCTTATCACGCCGCAGACTTTGGAATACGGCAAGGGCTATTCTCTCGTTGAGGTGCAAGCTCCATACGGCTATGTCCTCGACTCCGAGCCAGTCTATTTTGATGTGGAGCAGGAAAACTCCGAGGAGGAAAGCGGTATTACCATTGTCAAGGTGGAACGCTCCAATATGGCACAGAAAGGAAAGATTACAGTATCCAAGTCTGGCGAGGTATTCAGTAGGGTATCAGGAAACAAGGGGCTGTACCAGCCGATTTTTGCCGTGGATAATTTAGAGGGTGCAGTTTACGAGATTACCGCAGCCGAGGACATTATTACAACCGATGGCACGGTCAGAGCCGAGAAAGGCGAAGTCGTAGATACGCTTACCACAGGGGAAGATGGTACGGCGGAATCCAAAGAGCTTTATCTCGGAAAGTATGAGGTAAAGGAAGTGACTGCCCCGTATGGCATGGTATTAAACGATGAAATCCATGCCGTGGAGCTTGTGTATGCGGGGCAGGAAATCGAAGTGACGGAAACAGGCACGGAATTTTACAATGAGCGTCAGCGTGTGGAAATCGACCTCAATAAAACTCTTGAGGTGGACGAAGCATACGGCGTAGGCAGCAACGGAGAAATCAAAGACGTCACGTTTGGTTTGTATGCAGCCGAGGAGCTGACCGCAGCCGACGGCTCTGTTATCCCTGCGGACGGATTGATTGAAGTCATCTTCCTTGATGAGAACGGTCACGGAAAGGCAATCAGCGACCTGCCGATGGGCAGCTATTATGTGCAGGAAATATCAACAAACGCAGCTTACCTTGTAAGCGATGAGAAATACCCTGTTGACTTTGAGTACGCAGGACAGGAAACAGCCGTCGTGAACATCACGGCAAATGAGGGAGAAGCCATTGAAAACGAACTGATTTACGGCTCTGTCAGCGGCAGGAAATCCAACGAGGACGGTGAGGATTTAGGCGGTGCGTTAATCGGCATCTTTCAGACGGGGACAACGGAATATACAAAGGAAAATGCGATTGCGACTGCCACATCTGAGGATGACGGCAGTTTTTCTTTTGGCGAAGTTCCGTATGGCACATGGGTAATCCGTGAAATCGAAAGCCCGAAAGGATATGTACTCTCCGAGGAAGAAATCAGCGTAACAATCGGCGAAGTAGATGAGGTTGTGGAAATCGAGCTTGTCAATTATTTCATCAAAGGCAATATTGCTCTGACAAAAGTAGACAAGGACTATCCCGACAACAAGCTCACAGGTGCGGTATTCGAGGTCTACTCTGATGCCAACGGCGACGGAAAACTGGACAAGAAAGATGAGCTGCTCGGCGAGATGGGCGAGGTGGAAAAAGGCGTGTACCAGATGAGCGACCTCAGATACGGCAAGTACCTTGTCCGTGAGAAAACCGCCCCGACAGGCTTTGTTCTGGACGAGAATGTTTATCCCGTATCCATCGAGGAAAACGGCAAGACCTACAACGTGGAGAATGAAGCGGGCAAAGGATTTTTAAATGAAGCGCAGAAAGGCTCATTAAAAATCGTCAAGACATCCTCTGACGGCAAAGTGGAGGGCTTCTCTTTCCGTGTGATTGGAAAAGATTACGACCAGACATTCAAGACGGACAAAAACGGCGAAATCGCCATTGACGGCTTGCGTATCGGCGAGTACACCGTGTCCGAAGTCAGCGATAAGGCATCCTCTGGCTATATCCTGCCCGCCGACCAGAAAGTGACCATCAAGACGGACGAAACGGCAACCGTAACCATGCACAACGAGCTGCGTGATACACCAAAAACAGGCGACGATTTTAACCTCGGCTTGTGGGTAAGCCTTGCGGCGGCATTTACAGTCGGTGCGGGAATCTTCGGGTTTGCAGGCTACCAGTGCGGAAGAAAGAAAAAGGAGGACTAAGGGATGAGGGCAAAGACAATCATTGCTGCCATTCTTGCCGTATTCATGGTAAGTGCGGCGGTATGGCTGAAAATCCGTAACAGGAAGAAATAAATTAAGACAGATTGATGTAGATCGGGGCGGTTGGAAGATACCGCCCTCTTTTCATGTATGGAGGTAATTATGGACAGTCTGAAAACCATTGAGGGCAAAGTCAGAGCCGTCCTGCAAGAGAATGAGGACGCCAGAAATGACGACATGGTGCTGTACCTTGCCCTCTGCAATCTTTATCTGAAAGGTGCTGGAGCTATGCCGCTTGCCCAGATACTTTTGAACCATAAGGAGCTTGGCTTGCCGAGCTTTGAGAGCGTGGGCAGGACACGCCGCAAATTGCAGGAGAAATGCCCAGAGCTTTTAGGGAGCGTGCGGATGCAGAAAGTCAGAGCCAAAGGCGAAAAGGCATACCGCAGATATGCAAAAGAATCGTGAGGTGAAAGATGCAGGATAAGTCTTTTGAATATGGTGGGCATCATTTTATCCCAGAGCGGCAGTTTACAAAGCGGGAAGATGATTTTTTTAAGATTACCCGCAGATTAAAGACAGATAGGGAACTTGGCTTTTTCGCCGCCGACTATTACGGCAGGGGAAGCCAGAAATTCCCTTATTCTTATGATGATTTTTATGCTGCATCCACGGACAGGAAGTGCGATATTTTCCGCTGCGTGGAGAACGGCAGGCTGTACGTCCCCTGCCAGTATGAATTGCAGCAATATATGGACGAAAAGCAAAAAGAGAGGAGGAACGCCTATGAACGGTGAAACACGCTCCAATCAGGGCTATGAAATCATAGAGGGCTGCACTATCGGGAACACGGAGCTTGTCATCGGGCATCACCCGAAAGCCCCGAACCCTTATGTATGCTGGTACTGCAAGGGCGGCGACAACTACTATTGGGGCTGCTACTGCAACACACTCGAAGCGGCGAGGGAAAAGTTGAATGAACGCTACCAGTCGGAGTGCCAGATGCCATATAACCAACAGCACGATAAAAAGGCGAAGCAGCGCGATGGGCGTGAGCGGTAGTATGGGCAGCAATGAAAACAACAAGAAGTATGACTGCACGATTTGTCCTTACCCCCGATATAAGGACAGCCGTGTTATCTTCTGCGACGTCTGCATCCGAAAGGTTTTGGACTGGCAGAGGGAGAAAAAGCAAAGAAAGGAGAAGCCCGATGGAGAATGAAGAAAAACGGATGATTAGCTCCTATGAGGTCACGCAGAGCATCCACATCGGCAAAAAGGAAGTCGTGTTCGGCATAGATGAGAAAGAGGAATACCCGTATCTTGTCTGCTGTTGCACTTACGACAACCCGCTGTCCGCAGAATGGGTGACCGATGCGGTCGGCTCTGACGACTATCTGGAAGCCATGCAGATGTTTACCGACAGGGTGCAGGAACAGATAGAAAGTGTAAGAGCCGAGCAGGAACAGTTCAAGTTTGACATGACCCCGTTTACCATAGACGACTGCATCCCAGACGACAAAAGCGGCAGCATTGTGGGCAAGGTCGTTGTCATCAATGCCGAGGTCAACCGCCATGAGTACAGGCATTCCGCCTACCAGCTTGTACTGGCGGACGGCGGTCACGGAGCGTTGGGCGGCAGGGGGCAGGCGGTGTTCGGCACTTCCCTTGCGGACGGCAAGCACGCCCGATGGGAACGGTGCGACGTGCTTGGGGAAATCAAGCCAGAGAAGATGCCCGTCTGGGCAAAGGAAGCACTCGCAAAAATCAAGGAACAGGAAAAGGCGAAAAAATCAAAGAGCAGGGAGGAACGCTGATGGAGGTACGGGCTTTGACGCAATCCGAACAGAAATACACCTACGCCCAGAGTATGCAGCTTGAGGGGCAGACGGGGTGCATCGGTCATCTCCGTGGGGACTTTGGCGGCTCTGGAAACGAGTTTCATACCGATTGGTCTGACACAAGGGAACAGTGGAAAACCGATGAATTTAAGGCAGGGCTTGACGATGTAATCAACGCCCTGCGTGAAGATAAGGGGCTTCTGCACAGCCGCCGTGATATGTCGTCGGCTGCAAGGCAATCCCCCGATGCCGCCTTTATGGGGAATTACTGTACTGAGTACGGCTTCCGTGTAGATACTGACAAACACGCTTTCCTGCTCCGTTGCAACCCGACAAAGGGCGACTATAACTTTTACTGCTACTGCTATGTGAAAGAATGGCTCGATAAGCATATATCCAGAGCGGAACAGGGAATCCACTTTATAGACCCCCATTACAAAGAGCTGTTCCGCATCCCCGATGGCGGGAAAATCATTATCAACTATGCGTGGGGAGAAAAGGCGGAAAAGACCTGCCGTTTCATTGACGAATGCCATACCGAGGTGGGCAGCAATCTCTACCATATCTGCGAGTTTGCCGAGCGTATGGAAAGGAACGGGCATAGCTGCGAGCCGAAGCCGCAAGAGCCGCCGTCCGCACAGAAAGCCCCGAAACACAAAGACCATGAACGATAGGAGATGTGACTATGAATATTCAGGATATAGCAAAAAGCAAGGAAAAGAAAGCGGTTTTTCATATGGTATTGGAGGAAGCCTGCCGGCAGTGGTGCGATGGCATTGAAGATGCGCCAGAGAGGAAAGACGGTGAGGGCTTTGCCGATTTTTTCTATGAGATTTTTGAGGATAAGGAAAAGGAATATGTTCAGCAGGTAAAAGAGATGAATGGCGGCAGGCTTCCCCTTTTACAGCCAAAAGACAAAGACCATGAACGATAGGAGGTATGGGATATGGCAGTCAACCCAAAAGCCATAAGAACCTTAAACAAGGTTCTGGACGCAGGCTTTACCGAAGAAAAAGCCATCGCCGCCATGACGATGGACGACATTCTCTCCATGCAGGGCATCACAGTGGCGGACATCACGCTCATCAACGAGCTGCAAAAGAGCATCAAGGGGAACAAGGTTATCTCCTTTCTGGGAGGTGGCATGGAATGAGCGCAGCAAGGCAGGTCTGCATGACGGACAGCAAAGGCAGGACGCTTTTTTCTGTTCCCGATGGCGGTATCATCCGTATGTTTTATGGGAACGGGGAGGATTATTTTGCCGTCTGCCGCTATCTGGACGAAACCCATGCAGAGATTGACGGCGTAAGGTACGCCGTTCGGGAGTTCGCAAGGCGAATGGAAAGAAATAAAATCAACTATGCCCCTGCTTAAATGTGGGGCATGGACAACAGGAGGATTGATATTTTTATGGAACAGATTGTTTTGTCGGGCGGTGATAAAGAGTGAGTACCGAGTTAATCAACCGCATCACGGTAAAAAAAGACGGCGTGTATGTATCTTCCCACAGCTCCAACGACACCTCGCCCTACCATTCATGGAGGTGCAAGGGCTTGTCGGAAATCTATGATGCCGAGGGTCAGAAAGGGCTTGACCGTGAGGTTATCCGTATGCTCTATGAGTATGCCGAGCTTCGTGGGACGCATAAGAGCCTTGCCCGTTACCGCTACGCAAAGGACGCCCCCGCTGCCCATGCCATTTATCAGAAATATATGGACAAAATAGACGACCGCTACGGGCAGATGGACGAAGCCGACCAGAACAGCGTCTGGTACAAGCCCACGGAAA
>SRZB01000073.1 GCA_004793585.1 Hominisplanchenecus murintestinalis
TCTCAACCTTCTTTCTTGGAATTTCCTATATTTGAATTATACAGGAAGCTCCTTTTCGCGCAGTTCCCTCTCCGATACATCCGCCCACCTCATCATATCCAGTATAAGCCTTTCCATATCAAGTACAGGCGATATAAAGAAAGCCTTCTCAATATCACAATTCTGTAATGCGTGCATTGCAAAGTAAGCTCCTATACTATTCGCAATGATATAAATATGGTTGTATCTTTCACAGGCTTTATCGTATGCCGCCCGGATCTGATCCCGCACACCCCACGGGACATCATCCTGGTAGTCTATCCCAACCATATCAAAGCCCATACAATTTTTCTTGTACTGTTCAACTTCCATATAACTTCCATTTTTTCCATGAATATATAAAATTACTTTTTCCATAAAATCGCCTCCATATAGTCTGGATCATCCCTTTCTCTGCCTTAATAGTTTCATTCCTAATAGAAAGCTAAACCCACCAAGCAATACAAAGAATAACCATACCGCATTCCAATAAATTGAATCTACGTCAAACATCCACAACAAAAGTTTATTCCAAAATTCCAATCCAGACGCAATCGCATATAAATCAAATAGCACATAAGCGCCGCCAAATAGATATATCCATCTCCACCAATAGTTGTTACCCCGGCATTTCGTAAAAGTAAAGATTCCTAAAACGCACAATCCTGCCAATACTCCCATCAGCGTAAAGTAAAACGGCCCTTTACTTCCTAATATGCCCATCCAAAACCCGGCATAAGAATCTCTATCTATCACTCCCCATATCCTATGCAGATGAAACAGCCCAAAAGCCATGAAGAACCATGCTTCCCATATTAACACTTTTTTCTCCATTCTATTCTCCGCAATGTCCAATCCAAATCCTAAAATTTATATTTCCTCTTTCAACAGAGAATACATTTTCATATCGATCACTTTCCCGTTTTTTACCGCATTATTTCTTAACGTCCCCTCATACTGAAAACCTGCTTTTTCCAGGACACGACAAGATGCCGTATTATACGCAAATGGCTCTGCATAAATGCGGAGAATATCACTTTTCTCAAAAACATATTCGCAGACCTGTTTTACAGCCTCTGTCATGATTCCTTTTCCCCAGCATCCTTCCGCAATATAATATCCCAGCTCGGCTGTCCGCCTGTGGATATTCCCCTGGCGGAAAACACCGATACTTCCCACCACCCGTCCATCTGCAGTTATGGCAAAAGCAAATGTTTCATTTTCATCCGCAGACAGCATAGCAGAAATAAAGTCCACCCCGTCTTGTTCCGTATAAGGATATGGCAGCCCATCTCTAAGATTATCCTGTACTTTTCTATTGGAAAGAGCCGCCGCCAAATCCGCCGCATCCACCAAATCCCTTTTTCTTATTTTACAAATCACTTTTCCGCCTCCCTGATGGATCGTCTTCCATAACAGACTCTATTATACAGCATATCCCCAGCCAATGGAACGTACTTTCTAAGAACTTACCAAAAACAAATCAATACATATACAGCTACAATATACTTACATAAGAAAACTCCGACATATATCAATATGCCAGAGTATTCCCTATTTTACCTTCAAGCCATATATTACGAACGCTTCCGCCCATTCATCTGGAACACATCATGCCCCATAATACTCCTTACCGCCTGCCCCAGATTCCTAGCCCTCCCATGCTGATGATAAGGCTGGGAATCCCTGTGCTTATGAAAAATAATACATTCCCCCTCCCCCGGATACTCCGGGTTATGGATATACCAGATATGCCCCATATTCTTCGACTGAAGCGTCACATCATATTCCTCCGTCAGAATAATGTTAAAATAAGACCTATCCAGCCTCCCGATCTCTTCCGCCCGGTAGAGAAGCCCCTGAAATGTTCCATCTCAGGGGCTTGCGCTTTTTTTAGTGGTTTACCCTGCGGACAATTTACGCTTTTTGCAACCGTGTAGCTCCATTTGAGGGGGAGCAGGTTCAAATACACATCAATATGGTCTTTATCATTCACAACCATTTTATCTAAAATTTCTTTGTAAAAATCATCTTCATATTCCACGCCGTTTATAAGCTCATTCATCGCTTCTGTAATTTCAGCAACAAGTTCTTGCTGTTTTTCAATCATCTCCCTTTGTTTGTCTATGCTATCTATCACGGATTGCAGTTCGGCAATCTCATTCTCACATTTTGCTCTTGCTGCTGAAAATTCATCTCTGGTAATATCGCCAGATGTATAAAGGTCAATGAGGTTTGTGCGTTTTTGTTCAATGGCTTTTATCTGTGATTTTAGTTTCTCACTATCTGTACCTGTGGTATCCCTTGCGATAATAGACTTGATAATAGCAAGCAAATTGTTAGTGATTTGATTGACTGAAACTTCAACAACCTTGTTTCTGAACTTCTGACTTCTTCCATTTTTCATTTCTCTAACCGGAAGGATTTCAGAATCTTTGCTTGTTAAAGTGAACTTGATACTCAAAACGATTATATGAACCAGAACCTGCCTGTTCCCTCTGTTCCAATTCAAGAACTTTACCCATTCTGTATCCCCCTTTGTTCATCTGTTCCATTTCTGTTTGAAAGTCCAATTCTTCTTCCACTCTTCTTCATCCACTATCGCATCAAACACTGGCTCAAGAAATTTCTGCATCTCTTTAATAACCACCGCAAATTCCAACGTACCATCTTTAATATTTTTCAAAAAATATCTCCACCGCTTCTGCATATCTTCATCTTCGGAAAGTGCCAGAATACGCTTAAAGCTATCTCTATCATAAGGCGTTTCTCTTTTCTTCAATGTTTCAAAAATTGCCGCCCGTAGCTTCGTTCCCTCAAAATCGAATGTTCTTGCCAAATAATATATATCGTAAAAGTCTTTCATCCTGCCAGTCAATTCAAATCGTTGCAAGATAGCGTCAAATTTCTCTGCTATCGTACTTTCCAAAGAATACGTTTTTATCACTGGCTTTTCAAAATCTGGAAGCTGTGTATTGATTCTTCTTTCCTGCGCTTTCGGCACAATAATATCTCCCACACCAATATCCACATTAAATGGCACACGGACATTTTTTATCTGACCGATAATTTGAGTGCTGATGCCGTGGTATTTCCTCTGTGGGGAAATTTCTTCAAATCCCTTTGCTGTCATGGAAACAAAATCATTTCCTGTTGATGTTTCAATAATCTTACCAATCATACTTTTTACATCTTCTATGGAATTGGAAAATCCACGAAGCAGGAAATCAACATCTATCGTTGCGCGGCTTTCAAAATTGGTAAGCGTATAGATAAACAATCCGCCTTTCAGAATAAGATTGTCTTCATAACCAGATTTTGAAAGTTTCCGCAAAAATTCCTCCTGCATAAACAACTGCAAACACTGTTGATAGCTGATTCCAGAAATCTTAGCTTTGTTTTTCAATTTCGCAAGAACGGACGCTGCCTTATCTGCCATTACAACCACACTCCAATCAAATCCTTTACACGCTTTTGCACCCGCAAAGCCTTTGCGTACTGCATAAGGTTCGGAATATTTTTTTTCTGGTCTTTTACATATCCTTGTATTGCTTTATTAAAAATCTCTTTATCCATCTTATTCATATTCCTCAGCACATCGCAAATGGTACGGTCACGGTCATAAATATGAACTTCTTGGAAGTCAATTTTCCCTTTTGTTTTTCCAATGGAAAGCAGCTCTGGCTCAACCCGATAAGCCTTAATGAAAGGATAATCAATATTTGTACGCTTTCTGGAAGTATTTTTGTCAATGGTAATATTCCATTCAGCGGGATTCCTGTCACTGTATCTATAATAGAAAAGGGCTGTTTCCATACAAAGAACTGCATCAGGGAACAGGCGGTTGACAATAACCACCTCACTCGTACCATAGTCATCCACCCAATGGTAACAGCCCCTTTTTATTCTTTCAATCAATCCTTGTTCCAGCATACGTTGAATATCTCTATAAAACAATTTTTCATTTGTAAGCTGTGCTGTTGTCATGACATAGCCATAATCAGAAAATATTTTGCTTAGTATTCTTATATCATTCTGTGTTAGCATTATTTCCTCCTTCTGACGCATTTACTGCGTCATTCAGGTAGATTTGGAAGTTTACTTCCAAACTTTCACCTCTGCACTAAAATACGCATAAATTTTTTATCTCTTGTGTGCTTTACTACATTATATCTATTCAACGCAAAAAAATCAAGCGAATCAAATCGAACAACTTCAAATCTTATACTTGTGTGCTTTACTACAAAAATCGGACCTACATGTCCACAATAAAACAAATAGGTCTGACACAATTTAACCTGCTATATCAAATCTCGTTGAAGCAATGCCATATATAGTTATCGTTCTTTCCATATCTCTAACCTCGATAGAATAAGGCTTCCCGACATTCTCCGCATCTTCATTTTCATCATACTTCTTTATCCTCTCAAACGTCGAAAAGCTATGTATCGGAAACCCCACCGTTTCATGCCCGTCCCCAAATACAGTAAGTGGAACATTACCGCTGCTTCTCTGGGAACATCAGTCTCTCCCCCTTTCCCAAACCACGCCGCCAGTGCTTCCTCCACAATCCCTGCCACGTCCGCAGGTTTCACACCGGCAAAATACCTCTCATACACCTCCGCCGACAGCCTCACGCTCCTTCCGGTGGCCGCCTTCTTCCCTTTTCCACTATCCAGCGCCCCCAGCACAGCCTCTTCCGTCACATTCCCCGCCATGCCCCTGACGCACTTCGCCGTCTTCGCATCCAGCTTAATCCTGCCACTCTCTGCCGGCCCGGACACCACCCCCTGCTCCCTCTCCGACAGATAGGACAAATCCACCGCCGCCACCAAAGGCAGCATCCCCTCGTCCAACCGCTCCTTCAAAGGCTCTTCCAGCTTCTGCACCCGCATATACCTGGCAATATTCCTCCCGGTCATCCCATACTCTTCCCCGATAGTATCCCGGCTCTTCAACTTGTGGACATCATGTCCACAAGTCCCCGCCGTGTCCTGCCCGTTCAGCCTTGCGATTTCCTCCAGAATATCATTCCGCCGCCCCTGGCTGCTGACCTTCTCATTCCCGTTCTCCGGAGCAGAAACCTCTTCCGCCCCCGCCAGAAGGTCCACAGCGTCATTAAAAATCTTCCTCTTCGTCCATTAGCCTTCATACGAAACCAACTCCTTTGCAAACTTTTTATAAGCCATCCCCGCACTCGCCTTCGGGCTGTATTCCGTCACCGGCAGGCTGTAATAAATGCCCTCCCCCACCTTCACCGTACTAGGAATCCTCGTCTCAAACACCCGTATCTGCTCCTGGAAACTCTCCGTCACTTCCTCCGTCAATACCTTACACAGCTTCGTCCTGGACTCGCACATGGTCATCAGGATGCCCGCAATCCCCAGCCCCGGATTGATCCGCTTCCTGATTTTCATCACCGTCCGCAAAAAATCCTGCATCCCCATCATAGCCAGAAGCTGGGGGTTCACCGTGATAATGACTTCATCCGAAGCAGCCAGAGCATTGATTGTCAAAGTCCCAAGGGACGGGCAGGTATCAATCAGAATGTAATCATACTTCTCCCGCAGCGGCTCCAGAATCTATTCTTGCCTTTTCATCAGTCGTTTTTTGAGCGCTCTAATCCTCTCACCATAGCGACTTGAATAAATCAAACCTACCAAAAGCATTCCAACTGCAAATCCCTGTGCAATATCCAGTCCAGCCATAACTGTCGGATTATCATAAAGGCTTGTTCCTTTAATGATAGTGTAGGCTACTACTAAAAGCATTGCTATCCCATTGCATATCCGTACACGCTTATTGTATCGTTCCGCTTCTGCGTTTGTATAATCCACTGCTCGCAATACAGTTTCTTTCATTTCTTTATCCATATTCTCGCTTTTCCTTTCTCCATTTAGAACTTCCCGTAAGTCAACTTCATAATAATCTGATATTTCAATCAAAATATCTAAGTCTGGCATATTGTTGCCATTCTCCCAACGGGATATTGTTCTGTTTGATACGTTAAATTTTTCTGCAATCTGTTCTTGGGTAAGTCCTTTTTGCTTACGGAGTTCTTTTAAGAATTTTCCGATTTTTTCTTGATTCATTCTTTTCCTCTCTTCAGAAAAATCCTATCAAAACTGCCTGATAAAAAACAGGACACAAAGCGAGAAATGCCTTATTTTACTACCAGACAAGGTGTGTCTACCAATACTCATTAGTGCATATGCTCTAGTTTACCGCCATATTGGAATTTGCGACGTGGGAAACGCTTTCATCAGCGTTTCCCTAAATGGAACATATTACTTGGGGTCAGCTTCCTCGTTGAGGGGCTTATAGTTGCTGTCCATGTAGTTCTTTTTCCCGAAGGGAACGTAATTTTCATCCAATAAAATCAAGTTCCCGTTTCCCAAATCAGGGAACTGCCGCGCAACCTCCTTGAGCACTTCCCATTCATCTCTAGCATTTTCTTTGTTGTCCTCCTCCACCTGTCTTAACGCTTCTTGAATAGACTGCTCATCTGCCGTTCCCCAATAGAGAGGATGTGGCTGGAAGGAAGAATGGTAATCGCCGCCCTCATAGCAGAAAAAACAGGAGCAGGGGATTTTTTCAAATAGAATTTTTTGCGCCCCGTCAAGTTCCTTCACCTCCAGACAGTAACACCCATTTACGGTTGCCGCACCATCCCGCGCGGTCATGTTTGCGATTGCCATGATGGTGAGGGGTTCCGTTTTCACGATCATGCCGGGAACCAAAAGCCCTTCCTCGTACATTTCCCGTAAATATTCGTCAGAAAATTTTTCGACAGCCCGCCATAGGAAAAACAATGCAAGAAGGAGACAGATAACGGCGGGAATCCAGCTTTTAAACAAAGAAATTCCTGCCATGCACAGGAAGCACACGCAGATTATTGCGGAATTTCTCCGCTTTTTAACGACGGCTTTTATTATTTCATCTTTCTGCCGTATCCGGCTCACATCTGCATGGATGCCGGATTTTACACTTGCCTCGAATTGTGAATAATCGACCATTTTTTACTCCGTTTCTTACGTTTCTGTAGATTACTAATATTTTTTATAGATATATTCAGTAAAAATCCGATAAAAACAATATACAATCCAGACCACCCAAGTTATCTCCCACTTGTGTGATATTACAGAAATCATCAAATAAAGAACAGCAACAGTAATAGCAATAATCCAATTCGTTATTTTTTTCTTCTTGGTTATTTCATTGGCTGATACTTTTACAACATCTGACAACAGACTTTCATATTCGATATCAACGCTGTTTTCTGTTCTTTCGCCCTTGAATAATTCTGCTATGGTAATTCCCAGAGATGCAGCTAAGGGTTCAATAAGAGATACATCTGGAAATCCGATACCCCGTTCCCATTTAGAAATAGCTGCACTTGATACTCCCAATTCATTCGCTAAATCCTGCTGCGTTCGATTTTGTTCTTTTCTGATAGCAAAAATTAGGCTACCTGTTTTTTGAGCGTTCAATATTTTCACCTCCTTTCCGATTTTATAATATCAAAAAAAACACCATATTCAAGAAACGCTCCGTTGAAATGTTAAACGCTGCATTGGATTTATGCAAAAAATAACTTCCCCTTCGACAATCCCCCTTGCACAAGCACGTATGCTATTCATTCTTCCTGTCCATTCTAACTTCCTGTATAACGTTATTCAAGGATATACTTCCTGTAATTCCGCTTGAAATTACGCTTCTGCACGAACTATCGGTCAGATATGCGCTGCCGGTCACTACATCTACTGTAATATCGTCTCGACAGGTCGCCCCCGAAACAGTTACTTTGCCTGTGGTAACGGAAAGGTCAAGTGCGCCGGCAGAAGTATTCTCTACACGGATATTTCCTGTGATTGCTTTTATTTTGGCTAATTTTGAAACGGACGCAAAAAAATTAATATCACCTGTACTCAAAGAAATATTAACCTGAATTATTCATGAGCATATAAAAATGCTCGATACTACAAATCCTTGAACCAGTT
>SRZB01000074.1 GCA_004793585.1 Hominisplanchenecus murintestinalis
TACAAAATATATGAACTTTTCAAGGTACTATAGCGGGGCTTTTGACCCCAATATCATTGATAATCTGTGTCGTTATCATACCAGAAATATTTATTTCATAAGCTGCTTTTATATCATTAAACCCATTTTTTTGCAAGACAGGTCTAATAACACTCTCAATAACCCCTTTTGCTTTTCTAAATATAACGGAGTTTGAATCTCCTATAGGTGTAATAATAAAGCATTTCTTCTCTTGCTTTTCTTCCTGTTCTTTTCCTTGACTACCCATAATTTTATCTCCTTTCGTTACCAATATATACTAATATATACTAAAATCGAGAAAATTTCCAACCATAAATTCAATCATAAACGCTGCACCAAATACTCTGTTATCCTTTTACCTTTAAGTTTATCAATTCTATTATCCGTATCAGTCAGTTAGATTTTGCGGACAGTTCAATACATGCCATCCTTTTCTGTTCCCTGCTCCTGCGTTTGCACTCGTTTGATTTCTCCCTCTGTATCTTCTTGGCACAATCGGGACAATACTTCGATATGCCAGAGCCGGGGACATATTCAACGCCGCACACCGTACAATGTTTAGCGGGCAACGCTGTCCACCACTTCGTAGGTGTGATATGTAATTCACCGACAAAGCCGATGAATTTATAATAAATCTTGATTTCCTGCCTAACCGTTCCGTCCGCTGACTTCTCACGCTCCGAAACAAGTATCTTGTCTATCAGTGCGTTTACCACGGTTGCGTCCAGTTCCTTTAAGCCTTGATAGTTGCGTATAAGGGAGAGGAAGTCACGGATTCCCTGCGACTTCTCGTAATTTTCATTGAGCGTTTCCGTTACTTCCCTCAACCGTGCTTCGATTTCAAGCTGTTCTTTCTGGTATTTCCCCGACATCATCTCGAAATTTCGCTCGGTGATACGCTCCATGACCTTATCCTCATAAAGAGAGGAAAACAGCCTGTCAAGCTCCGCAAGGCGTTTATTCAGCTTCTTTTGTTCTTTCTCCATTGTTTTTGCTTTGCTCTGGTCTGTTTCCGTTAGACGCTTCTCAATCGCCCTTACCGCCCGCTCGTCATTCACCGCCATATCCGCAAAACGGTTGATGTCGGCAAGGACAGCGTTGAATAAATCCCTCGCTTCAATGGCATGTGCGGTACACATGACGTTGCCGTACCTGCCATAATTATTACAGGTGTATTGTACGCAGTCGATGATGTCGGGGCGTTTCCTCCTGTTTGCGCTCATAGCCCGCAGAGCGTAGCCGCAGTCCGCACACTTGATAACGCCTGCAAAGATATTCTCAAATCCGCCCTTGTTCTCTGGCAGTCTGCGGCTTGTGATAAGCTGTTGGACGGTGTCAAATTCCTCCTGCGTGACTATCCCCTCATGGGTGTTCGGTATCACTTCCCATTCTTCGGGCAGCTTAGAGGGACGTTTCTTGCTTTTCATGTTAGCGGCAATCCGCTTGTAGCCTGCAAGGTTTCCCGCATAGATAGGGCTTCTTAAAATGTCCCTCACGCTGTTCTCACTCCAAATATAACGTCTTTCCTCGTTATCCTCAAAGTACCGCTCATAACCTGTCGCCCCCTGTTCCGCCGCATAAGCGGCAGGGCGTAAGACGTGCTTTTTATTGATGTGCTTGCGGATTTTGGAGATTCCGTTTCCCGCAAGTGCAAGGTCGAATATCTCTCTTACAATGTGCGCCACCTTATCATCTATCAAAAGATGATTATGGTCGGCAGGGTCTTTGATATATCCATAGGGCGCATACGTCCCCATGAATTTCCCCTGCTGAAACCTCGCACGGTACGCCGATTTTATCTTAACTGATATGTCGGCGGCATACATTTCATTTAGGATATTGCGGAACGGCGTGATGTCCATCACTGATTTATTAAGTGTGTCCACACCGTCATTGACCGCTATATACCGCACATTATTTTCGGGAAAAAAGACTTCCAGATACAGCCCGCAGTCAAGATAATTTCTCCCCAGTCTTGATAAATCCTTTGTAATCACGCAGTTTATCAGCCCATTTTCAATGTCCTTAATCATGTTCTGGAAGCTCGGTCTTTGGAAATTCGTACCAGAATAACCATCGTCCACATACGTTTTTGCCAAGTGCCAGCCCTGCTTTTTCACATAATCCGTGAGGATGGATTTCTGCGTGGCAATGCTCGCACTCTCGTTTTCCGTGCCATCGTCCTTAGATAAGCGGCAGTAAATGCCGACTGAATAGATTTTCTTTTCTTCTTTGATTCCTGCCATACTGTAAAACCTCCGTCTTTGCTCTAATAGGTTTCATATTCCATTGCGTACATTCTAAGCGGATAACCCGTCATTGTCGAAGGTGTCATTTCCCGTAATGCTCTTTCGGATGTCCTCGAAGATAATCGGGATGAATGCTTCGGCAACGGTCTGTGTGCCGACATATTCACGGCTGACAATCATCTGCACTGGCTGTTTTGCCACAATGCGCTTTCTCTTTTTGTTCGCTTTCTTATCCTCGCCCATACTCAAATCTTCCTTTCCAGACAGGGCAGGGGAGTATATAAAAATGCTCCCGCCCTGCCAATCAGACACAATCAATCCCCGCTGTTCAATTCTTCCTGCAATGCTTTAAGGAGCGCCGCCACTTCATCAGCGGTCAACGTGATTCCCTTGCCGCACTTCTCACGGTTGGGGGAAAAGCTGCGGATGTCATATTTTGGTTCTTTCCCGTTCCATGAAATCAAGTTGATTTCCTTTGTATAGCCGCTGTCGCTCGCCGACAATACGGCGATTTCCTTTACAATCTCGTACTGGATTTCTTTCATTCTCTACCTCAACTTTCTGTACTTACCTCCCGAAAAGAGAAGATTAGCGGCTTTCCCTGCCCCGTTTCCTCTGCAATTCACGCTCCAAAAGTCTGATGATGGTGTCCTCCATCTGCTTGGGCGTTGTTCCTTTCGGGAAGTATTTCTTTAACCTCTCCATGCCGATTTTCACGGTTTCTTTCTGGTTTCCCTTTTCTTCCGTCATAATCGCAAAGATGGTATCCATGTCAAGCCGCCCGCTCTGGCTTAGGCTTTTCATCCGCTGTGCCTGTGAGAGTGAGGGCGTTGCTTCCTCGCTCTCCATTGTGGAGAACAGATTTTCCTGCTCGCCTTTCTTCAGAAAGGACAGCTCCACCGCAGGCGTGAGGGCGATTCTCCCCTCGTCCACCATCTGCAAAATCGGCGGTATCAGCTCCGTCAATCGGATGAAACGCTGCACGGTCATCCTGCCCACGCCGAAGCCCTGCGCCACTTTATCGTCCGTCCGCAACTTCGTCCCAACTTGTGACGAGGTTAAGTCCGTGCGGAAACCCTGCCGCTTCATGGCTTCGGATTTCATTTTATAAGCAAACGCCCGCTCCGATGGCAGGATATTTTCACGCTGTAAGTTGCTGTCCACAAGGGTGATGATGGCTCGGTTACGGTCTAAGGGCAGGACAAAAGCGGGGATTGTGTTTATGCCTGCAAGCTCCGAAGCACGCACACGCCGCTGTCCCGCAATGATTTCATAACCGTTCCCGTCCTCTTTCGGGCGTGTGATTATCGGTGTTACGATTCCAAACTCTTTGATACTCTCTGCCAATTCTGACAGCATTTCATCCTCCACCACATGAAACGGATTGTCGGGAAATGGATATAAATCTGCGGTCTTTAATACCTTAAAATCCTGTTTCTTCATTCACATTCCTACCTTTCTTTCGCTCTATTCCGATTGCTTTTCTGCAATTCCTCTAATACTTCTGGAGGTATTTTTTTCAATAACCTTTCCATCTGCTCGTTGGTTTTCTGCAACTCAAATATCCTCTGGTTGGCTTTTTGTACCTTTAATTCCTGCTCGTACTTTTCATCACGCATACGCCCCGCATAATCAGATTCCTGCCCGATTCTCTCTTTCAAGCTGTCAATATACGTCTGCTGTTTTCCGATTTCCTTAGAGAATTTCTCCACGTCTGGGAGCCATGCCGCAATCAGTTCCAGTGCCTTGTCACGCTTCTTTCCTGCGTTAAAGGCGTTGATGTCGGAGAGGGCAGACACGATTTCTTCATACTGTTTATCCAGTCTGCCGCCCAGTTTATAGAGCCATGTGGGGATATGCTTCCGCTTTGTATCCATTGAGGACTGCCCCCGTTCAAGTTGATTCCACCGTGCGGACATCCGCTCATGGTAGGCGGTCTGCCACTCGGACAGGCTCTTTTGGTTGCCTAAGATAGACTTCGCTGACAGTTTGTTATCTGGCGTAAGCGGCACAAAGCACAGGTGCATATGGAGCGTTCTTTCGTCCATATGAACAACTGCGGAGAGGATATTTTTCTTCCCCACACGCTCCGAAATGAAGTCAAGAGCCGTCTGGAAATAGGCTATTTGTTCTTCGGGCGGTAAGCTGTTCATAAATTCGGGCGAAGCGGTGATAAGTGTTTCCACCATCATCACACTGTCTTTCCTTACCTTACAGCCTGCTTCTTTTACCATTTGGTTTATCTC
Organism: Hominisplanchenecus murintestinalis; assembly: GCA_004793585.1. GTDB lineage: Bacteria > Bacillota > Clostridia > Lachnospirales > Lachnospiraceae > Hominisplanchenecus_A > Hominisplanchenecus_A murintestinalis. Next base: position 4,517 of record SRZB01000074.1, read on the forward strand.
TTTCTTGTAGGTGTAGCGGGGCGGATTCACAAGATGGTAGTTATCTTTGGAGCGTTCCATATCAATATCTGGGTTGCTTTTATAGGCTTCTTTCTTCCGCTCGTTGTGGCGTTCGCAAGCCACAACGCCGCCTGCCTTGCGTTTCTGGAAACGCAGGATTGCATAGGGCATAGTCAATCTTCCTTTCTTCGGCGGGTAATCTGTATGCGTGACGGTCATGACGATGATGACGGTGATTTTGGGATACCCCCTATCGCCAGTCATAGCCGTCACTCTCACGCCGACATTCTTCCATCCGAAGCCGTAAGGCGCAGGATGGAGCAGGGCGTATGCCCTGCTTTAAGGGAGTCCAGAGGGAACGTCTGGCACACGACTTTGCAAGGCAAAGTGTAGTGTGTTACACCCTGTAAACGCAGTCAGAAAAATCGGGAGTTTTTTCTGACCGCAGGGGTGGCTTTACGAGCCGAAAAGGGCGAGTAAAGCCCACGCCTGCACTTTGCGTTTACGGGGTGTTCTCCCGTAGGGATGACAGCGGCGGGGGTATCCCAATATTGCCGTCATCACTGTCACCGCTGTCACCCGCAGGGCAGAGCCGCCGATTTTACATACATCCGCTATGACGGTGACAGTGGCAGGGGGTATCCCAAAAACACCGTCATCATCGTCATGACCGTCACGCATAAGGTAAAGCCGCCGATGTCACATAGGTTTAAATGTCGGTGGCAACGGCAAGGGAAATCATCCGCCCGCTGCTCCTGCGGCTGAAATCATAACGGATATGGTTTTCAAGCAGGAAGTCAAGGCGGTACTCGTTCATCCACTTTGTCAAGACATTTGCCGCTGTTTCTGTTTCCTCCAGAGCGTCCAATAACTCTGTGGCTGTGCCAGTCCATTCCTCTTTGTCCTGCATAAAATTTACAATCCGAAAAAGGACGTCTGGTATCGCTTCTTTGGCAAGCTGTTCCTGCTCCTTACGTTCCACCAGTTCCCAACTGCAATCACGGAAGCGGAGCGTGAACTCCTGATAGGGCGTGTCCCTGCCCGTCACATACAGCTTTGCGGCATTGGACGCACGGCTTTCCTGTTGCAGGACAAAGGTTGCGTCCGCACTACCCGTCAGTCCTGTCGTGCCAGACACTTTGTTGAACACGTCGCTGTCGTTCTGCTTTCGGATGTGGTGTACGACAATGACCGCCAGAGAATGCCTGTCGGCAAAGTCTTTGATAAGGGAGATGTCCCCGTAATCGCTTGCATAGGCGTTGTCTTTGGATGCGGTGCGGACTTTCTGCAAGGTGTCAATCACAATGAGCCTGCTGTCGGGGTATTCTTTCAGATAATCTTCCAACTGCACGATAAGACCGTCTGACAGCTTATCGCTCGCCACGGCGAAGTGAAGCCGCCCGCTTGCTTCGTCTGTCAAGCGGAACAGCCTGTTTTGGATGCGGCAAAACGTGTCCTCAAGGCAGAGGTAAAGCACGTCGCTCTCCTGTGTCGGCATATCCCATAAGGGGATTCCCTGCGATACGCAGAGACAGAGCTTTAACATGAGCCAGCTCTTGCCGATTTTCTGTGCGCCGCAGAACAGGGTTAAGCCCGTGGGTATCAGACCATCCACCACAAAGGATGGCTTCTCAAGCGGCTCATAGAGGAGCGTGTCTGCATTGACTGTCTGAAGTTTCTGCATGGGATTCCTCCTTTCGGGCGATGTCTTTGGTTTTGTTGCGCATAGGCGTTGACCTCCTTAAAATAGATTTACTCCCACGGAAAAAGTGAGAGTATGTAATGCCGCCAGTGCCACGCCGATAATAAGCGGATTTCTTTTTCGGACGGTGGCACTCATGGTTTGAGATACTTCCTCATTTCTGCCTTAACTTTCTCCCTTGCAACCGAAACGGACTTCTGGACAGCGGAAGCGGTGCAATGCTCCATTTCACCGATTTGGTAAAAATTAAAATCATACTCGTAATAGAGCAGGAAACGCCGCCTTTGTATCTCTGGCAGTCGGGCAACCGCTTTAGCGAATATCTCATTCCGTTCTTTTTCAATCATTCTTTCATCAAGCGTTTTGGGAACACGCAATGCCCGTCTGTAAAGGGTTTCATCCCATACCTCGTTAAACTCCCTGTGCCGCTAGTTCCATTGCTGAAGGTTTCTGTTCCTCCTTTCCATCTGTCGAAATTCAAGAAAGAGTTTCTCGGACACTTCTATCTCGTGGTGTTCCCCCTGCCCGTCCTTAAAGCTGATAAAATATCTTTTGCCGCTTTCCGTGGATTCCTCCCGAAGCGTGTATGTCTTTGCCCCGTATGCCATTTCCTTTCCTCCCGAAAAAAATTGAGCGGGAGGATTGCCCTCCCACCCAATAGCCCGTGGAAATGGTTAAATTTCCCCGAAAGGATAAAAAATAGGCTTTAATTTTTTACGAAGCCGTTCAAGGCGTTTGTAGACCGCCCTTTCGGTAAGCCCTGCCATTGCCGCAATCTCCCTTGTGGAATACCCCTGCATTTTCAGCAGGAGAATGAGCAGGGTATGCTTGTCCACCGTAAGAAGTGCCTGATACAGTTTCTCGTCTTCAATCTCGTCCAATAAGTCCGCAACGCTATTCGGCTCTGCCTGCTGTTCAGCGTCCGCCATTTCCTCAAGGTATTCGCCGAAGTCGCTCGTCCATCGGTAAAACCTCCTGTTGGAATTAAAATCTGCCCTGTCCTCCATGCGGATTTGCTCAATGACCGCTTCATCAACGCCATGCTCACGCAGCACTTTTTCCTCGGCTTCTTTCCAGATACGCCATTTCCTGTCCTCACGTCCGTGGTTATATGCCATTCCTTATTTCCTCCAATCCGAATTTTTAAAAATGTAAAAATCCAGATTGGATAGGCGGCGAACGACAGCCAACAGCGGAAACAGCCCTGCGGCACATTCCGATAAAAAACGACAAAAGAAAAACCGCAAAGGTTCTGTGACCTCTACGGTTATAGGAGATATATGTTCTATTAAGTGGAGATTCTACTTCTGGTTTCATGGTGAGAAGTAGCGTTGCATAAGCAGGGATTTTTTTAACTGGCTTCCTGCAAATCCCCGATATGCTATGTATAAGTCAAATCTGCGTTGCATGAGCAGATAGATCACTGCCCGAAAAAAGAACATAAAAACCTGCTAACAAAAGTCAAGACTTTTTAGCAGGTTTTTAAATATATTTTTCGT
>SRZB01000075.1 GCA_004793585.1 Hominisplanchenecus murintestinalis
TTTAAAAATAATTTCGATTTTTCTCATTTTGCTATTGACATTTATTAGCTGGACTGCAATATAATTTGTTTTTGTCTGTCGGATATATTCCAAAAACTGAAGAACCGAATCAGAGGTTATTCCAGAATCTTTCCATCAATCGAGATAGTGACCACCTGCCAGGGAATGAATTTTCCGCTTGCCTGCAATGCTTTTTTAGCAGCTAACTCCAGTCCGCCGCAGCAGGGAACTTCCATCCGCACAATGGTCACGCTCTGGATATTGTTGTTTTGGATAATCTGCGTCAGCTTTTCGCTGTAATCCACGTTGTCCAGCTTGGGGCAGCCAATCAGCGTAACCTTCCCACGCATAAAATCCTCGTGCATTCTGGCATAGGCATATGCGCTGCAATCTGCCGCAATCAGCAACTTGGCTCCTTCAAAATAGGGGGCACCTACTGGGACCAGCTTAATTTGGCAGGGCCACTGCCTCAGCTGTGACTCAGCCTGCATCGGGGCAGAAGGAGCAGATTCCTGCGAATGCTGGATTCGCTGCATTCGGCTGCCCGGGCAACCCGCATGAACACCAACGGAAGGAGAATTCATTCTGTTCTTTTTTCTCATATTTTCCTGCACAGCCTTTTCGTCATAGGCAGCAGCTTCCCGTTCCACAAAGGAAATCGCACCGGTGGGGCAGGTGGGCAGGCAATCGCCCAGACCATCGCAATAATCGTCCCGCAGGAGTTTTGCCTTCCCGTTTACCATGCCGATAGCCCCTTCATGGCAGGCTTCGGCGCAGGCCCCACATCCATTGCACTTTTCTTCGTCTATCTGAATAATTTTCCGAATCATGTTTGCTTCATCCTTTCTCTTGCGTTTCTGGATTTAGTATACTATAATATGAAATGAAAGTCTGTTGTTATAACAACAAGGAGTGAAAAATATGAATTTATCCAATACACAACTGTTTCGAGGACTGGAAGAAGCAGAGATTACATCTCTTTTGGGTTGCCTGAATGCCACAACGCGTAGTTTTCAAAAAGGAGAGGTAATCCTTTCAGAAGGAAACATCACGGAAAATATCGGGATCTTGCTGTCCGGCCTGGCGGTGATCTCCTGCAACGATATCTGGGGCAATACCAGTATTTTGGGTCATGTTGCGCCCGGCTCTGTATTCGCCGAGGTGTATGCCTGCATTCCGGGGGAGCCGATGTTGGTTACGGTGTCCGCTGCGGAGGATACATCCATATTGTTTATGAATGTGGGGCGTGTCCTGGCTACTTGTACCAATGCCTGTCCATTCCACACAAGACTTGTCCGAAATCTGCTGACTGTCTGCGCTCACAGAAACCTTCAGCTTTCTCAAAGAATCCAGCATACCAGTTCCAAATCCATTCGGGGGCGGTTGATGTCCTATTTTTCGGAATGCGCCAAACGCGCCGGGAGCAATTCTTTCCTGATCCCCTACAACCGCCAACAGTTAGCTGATTATCTGAATGTGGACCGCAGTACCATGTGTAACGAGCTTTCAAAAATGCAAAAAGACGGAATTATTGAGTACAGCAAGAATCAATTTTTATTAAAAGATAGCTTGATGTTTCAATAGAGAGTATGAGTGATTCATTGTATGTTTTCTGATGATCTATTTTATCAAAAAAATACTTTTAAGTGTCCTTCAAAAATCTCTCAAGCTGTTATATATCAATATGTTATACCTTTCCAATACATGGGAGTCATAACTTCTGCAATCTCTGGCAGAGTGACATCCCGCAAGGCCCATCGTTTGAACTCCTCAAAACCAGTACGGTCTACAATGTAGCCAATATGCTCTTTTCCGCCGGGAGCAATGGGGTCGATGTACTCCTTCACATAGTCGTAGGTATTGAGAATGATTTTGATAATACTGTCTTCGTCCACCCACTTGATGAAATCTTCACCCAGACGCGGGTTCTTTTTGCCAGTTCTACCCAGCAAAGTAAGTCTATAGTATTTCTTTTCACTACGAGTCCATGCAGCATTCGGACAGGCCAAAACACATTCTCCACAGCCAATGCATCGCCGCTCATCTCGTTGAGGACGGAAGTTGACTGGCTTCAGAGCCTCAACAGATTTCTTTTTGCAGGCTTTTACACAGGCCCCGCAGCTAACACAACGATCAGACTCAAGATGAGGTACTGTCATACCCATGATGCCAAAGTCATGCATACGTACTTTGGCACAATCATTGGGGCAACCAGTCAGAGCAATCTTAAAGTGGAGATCGTTGGGGAAAACAGCTTTTTCAATACGCTGGGCAAGCGCAGTGGTATCATAACAGGCGAATGGACAGACACGGTTGCCCACGCAAGCGGTGATATTTCGGGTTCCAGCAGCAGGATAGCCGCAGCCCACTTCATCCTGATTGATCTCCAAACCGTCAATCAGGCTTTGAAGGGCAGCATTAACCTCTGGCATCTTTTCAAAAGGAATACCAGGAATCTCAAATCCCTGTCGGCTGGTAATATGAACTGTGCCATTTCCGAAAGTTTCTGCAATATGCTGAATTTGGCTCAGATATTTGGCATCCAGATGACCACCGGGAACACGGATTCTGGAAGCAGTCATACCACGTTCTTTAGTGACACGAAACGCATTCTTTTTTAGTATTTTTGTGTTGATATCCATGTTACCCCTCCTTAATCTACTAAAAATTTCCCTTTGGTATAGTTAAATACTGGACCGTCCAGGCAAACATAGGTGTCCCCAATTTTACAGTGACCGCACTTGCCCAGACCGCAGCACATTTTCCGTTCCTGAGAAATCCAGACATTTTCTTCTAGAAGTCCAATATCCAGTAATCCCTGCACGGAAAAGCGCATCATGGCAGGAGGCCCTACTACAACAGCCACTGTGTTCTGCACATTATCCAGTTTGATTTGAGGGATGTACTGAGTAACAAGGCCCACATGACAGGCAACATCCTCTTCTGCACAATCTACCGTAAGGATGATATCCATGTTTTTTTTCCAGAGCTTCAGATCGTTGCGGAAAAGAATGTCATGCGACGTTTTGAAGCCTGCAATCAGAGTCATATGCCCCCGCTGCTCTGGATGATTGAAAAAGTAATCCACCACTCCTCGAACAGGCGATAGACCAGTTCCGCCAGCCATGACGATGATGTCCTTACCTGCATAGTCTGATACATCGAATCCATTCCCATAGGGACCACGCAGCAAAAGAGTATCACCCACATAATGTTCAAAAACTTCATTGGTAACCTTGCCCACTCGACGAATGGTTAGATCTACGAAGTTGTCTCCAATACCACTGACTGATATAGGAGCTTCTCCATATTTAGGAATCGACACTTCAAAAAACTGTCCCGGCTTAACATCTCCTTGAAACTCCATACGGAACGTATACTCAATTTTTGTGTGCCGAATTACTTCCAAAATTTTGGATGGGAAAGGAATATAATCATTTTTCATCATTGTTCAGTCACCTCCGTCATAGCACTCTGCAATTTGTTGATGCAACCTGAAAATGAGATATACTCCGGACAGATATCGTCGCATCGTCCGCAACCCACACACATGTGATAGCCATTGCGTTGTTTGTAGTCCAGTACCTTGTGCAGTACCTTGAACCGCATCCGTTCTCCGTTTTTTTTCCGATAACTGCCGCCACCGGCCACATCGGTAAAGCCATCTACCATACAGGAGGCCCAGATACGACGGCGCTCTCCAACCTTGCCATTCTCACTATAAAAGAGATCCTGCATAGTAAAGCAGGTACAGGTAGGACAGACAAAATTGCAACGTCCACAGTTGATGCAGCGGCTATTGTATTCCTCCCACATAGTACTTTTGGCCACCTCTGCGGTCAGATTTTCAGGGACTTGAACTGTAACTTGGTTTTCAGTGACATGAGCAGGGATGACTTCCTGCTGTTCACATCCAGCTTGTACTAACTGTTTCACCCATGCCTCATCCTTACAGTCCACCAGATAGGTGCCGTCAGGCTGGCGGTCGATGCTCATATCATATTTAGTGCTTACATTGGTTCCCATACTGACGCAGAAGCAATTTTCAAAGGAATGTTCACAGCCCATCAGCACAATTTTAATGTTATCCCGCAGATGCTGATAGTAATAATCTGCTGGACCGTTGTGTAGGTACATATCGTCCAGCCGCTTAAGAGCATATAGGTCGCAGCTACGCAAGAAAATGACTGCGCCTTTTTGGGGAAAATCGGCTTCTTTGGTTTGCCCTTCCGTAAAGAAGAACAGGGTTTGAGAAACGGGTGTCAGCACTTCCTTGAAGGAATAATCAGATTTTTTGTCGAACACGATTTCGTCAGCATGTTCAATTTTTCCATAACGGATACAATCTGTATCAGAAAAGCGTCCGCCGCCAGAAAAGTTGCGGGGAGCATAGATATGGTAATTTGTTTGCCATGTCTGAAATAATACATTCAGTTGCATATCAGTAATATGAAAGCCCATATATTTTCCTCCTTATACTTAAATAACTACATGATGACTATAAGGAGTGTAACACAAACAAAGAAGAATCCATGTTGCGTGTGCAACATGGATTCTTCTTTGTTTGATGCTGTAGATTATTTAATGGGGAGCTTGTAGTATTCAATTATAACAGTTGGAATGTGTTTTTTTCATAAGAAATCAGTCCATCCTTTTGCATATAAGATAGTTCTCGAGTTAACGCGCTGCGGTCGGCACATAGATATTTAGCCAATTCAAGTCGACTTAAGGGGATGGTAAATTGCCTGCTATCTTGATCAAGGGCTTGTTGCTGTAAATATGTAAGAATTTTTTCTCGTAGAGTTTTTTTCGAGATTACTTCAATTTTGTGCATCAGCTGAACATTTTTGTCTCCTATCAGTTGAACCATATTTTCAATCAACCGATGATGAAAGGTACAGCTCATTTTACATGAGTGAATAATTTTATGGAAAGGTAAAAATAGAACTGTACAGGATGCAGCTGCGAAAAAACTAACATGTGCATCTAAATGGCTTCCACAAGAAAAAGATTCCCCAAAAAGCTCACCATCTTTCATTGCTACAAGGAGTGTCTGGTAGCCTTCTGAATCTTCCTTAACCATATGGACGATGCCAGACAATATAATGCCAACACTTCGAACCTCATTACTTTCCAGAAGGATAATTTCATCTTTTTGATAATTTTTTTGGAAGCTTCCCAAACAATTCAACATGGCTGGAAGATCCTCTTCACAAATACCATTGAAGATTGGGAGCGAAGCAAGTTGTTTGAAATTAAGTTGCATATTGTCTCTCCTTTCTTCTGAGATAAAGTATAGCATTTTGTGGTAGGTGTTGCAAGCGCAACACAGAACTGATGAAAAATGCTTTATTCTTATAAAGAGATATAAAAATTTTTCAAGAAAGGATACTTGTCAACGTGATTAATAATGAAACCCATCTTTTATACAGTGTATTGTGCTATGAAGAAGGACATTGTAGACGTACGCAACATATCCTTAAGGTTTATGCATTAGCCAAGCTGTTTGGTGAGCAAGAAAAAATCTCTGTTGAAGATCAGCAAATTTTGCAAGCAGCAGCCATTTTACATGATGTGGCAATTAAATATTGCAAAGAACATTATAACGGGGATGCCAGTCAGAACAATCAGAAACAGGTGGTATCTATCCTTGTGACTCGCTTTTTAGAATCGGCCAATTATCTTCCGTCGTATGTTCCGAAAATCATTGAACTGGTGAATTGCCATCATGATTATGACAAGCCCAAAAATAAACTATTGCAACTTTTGATGGAAGCCGATCTAATTGTAAACTGCTATGAAAACCGGCCAGATTATAAAAAAGCAGAGTATATAAAGAAAATTTTTCAAACAGATGGAGGAAAGGAACTGATGGCACTTTGTTTGAAAAAAGAAATGGAATAGGAGGGTATTATGTATCAGGAAAATATAATTGATATGTTAATGCGGAAGATGATTCATTTTAACCAGAATGATCCACAACGCATTCATCATTTGATAAAAGTTCACAGTTTTGCACAGATGATTGGTCGTATGGAACAGTTGGATGGGCATAGTCAGTTTTTGACCGAATGCGCCGCATTGGTTCATGATATTGGCATTCGGCCGGCAGAAGAAAAGTATGGGATGTCCAGTGGGAGATTACAGGAGCAAGAAGGTCCTTTTTATGCCCGCAAAATGTTGGGAGAGCTGGGATTTGAGGAAGCAGACATCAATCGAATCTGCTATTTAGTAGGACACCATCATACCTACGCAGATATAGATGGTATTGACTATCAGATTCTTGTGGAAGCAGATTTTTTGGTAAATTTTTATGAAGATAATCTGGGAAAAAACACAATAGAAACCACATTACAGAAGATTTTTCAAACAGAGTCAGGAAAAACACTGTGCAGACTTTGTTATTTCGGTCACTGAGGAAATATGGCTATGGCAGATAAAAAGCAAACTCAAATTTTATTGATCAATGATATGGCAGGTTATGGCAAGGTCGCCTTATCTGTCATGATTCCTGTTTTATCTCACTTGAAATTTGAAACTTTCAATTTGCCTACTGCACTTGTTTCCAACACTCTGGATTATGGTCAGTTTGATATTCTGGATACAACAGAATATATGGAAAATACGCTTCTGGTATGGAAGAAACTCATGTTTTCTTTCGACGCAATCTGTACCGGATTTATTGTGTCGGAAAGGCAGTCATCTCTTGTATATGAATACTGTAAGGAACAACAAAAATCAGGTACTTCGATTTTTGTTGTTCCAATTATGGGAGATGACGGAAAACGATACAATGGTGTAACAAATCAAGTAGTCGCTTACATGAAACGGTTGTGTTCTATTGCAGATGTGATTGTCCCCAATATTACGGAGGCGTGCTTTTTATCCGAATACACAGTTAAACACACTTACTCTGAACCGGAAATTGAAGTAATCGCAAATCGACTACATACGCTTGGTGCCAAATCCGTTGTGATTACAAGCGCAAATATCAATGGAAGAATGTTTACTGTTGTAAAAAGTTCTCCGAAAAATTCGTGTATCTTGCTTCCTTATGAAGAAATACCGGTGCGTTTTCCAGGTACAGGGGATATTTTTATGGCGATTGTAGTAGGGCATTATTTAAAATCAGGCCAGATTTTAGAGAGCGTACAAAGTGCAATGAGACAACTCGAAAAAATTATTTATGCTAATCTACATGATACTGACAAATACAAGGGAATTCCCATTGAACAATTTTTGGAGGAAATTAACGATGAAAAAGCCTAAAATTAAAATCAGTTTAATAGATCAAAAGGGACATATGGGGTGCCATCGTGGTCATCGAATTGGAGATACCTTTGACTTTGATACCGAAAGAGGCGCTCTCTGCCCAATGGCCATGCACGTGGCTTTCCCTTACATTGACATTCTGCGGTATGGGGGAAAACTCCCCAGCCAACCAGATGGCTCCATTGTATTCTGCTGTCCAGATGTGGATGTAATCAATGTATTTAAAATTGAAGTAGAGTCCAGCTAATAAATGTCAATAGGTAAATGAAAAATATTTTTCTTCTAAAAA
>SRZB01000076.1 GCA_004793585.1 Hominisplanchenecus murintestinalis
AACTGGTTCAAGGATTTGTAGTATCGAGCATTTTTATATGCTCATGAATAATTCAGGATAAATATGCTGTAAATGGAGCCGTTCACTATGCCACTGCCATCGTAACCGGAACCATTTCTTATAAAGAAGTAATCGCCATAGGTATTACTGGATGGAAAGAAAATCAAAAAATCGAAACAGCATTAAAAGTGTATTATGTTTCCGATGAGAACTATAATGTTCCAAAGCAAGTTGGTGAATACGAAGATTTGTCTTTCTTGGCAACAGATGAATTAGAAGAGTTTATCGAAAAAATTGATTTGCTATATCTAACAGAAGAAGAAAGAGAAAAGCTTACCCAAAAGTTGGAGGCACAAATTGAAACTAATTTAAAAAATCTGAATCAGGAAATGCGTGATACATATAGCATTAGTGAGGCATATCGTGTAAAACTAATTTCTGGAATGATTATAGCTGGTCTTGGTGTCGTAGAGAATGGCAATACTATCGTTTCTCCTCTTGATATAGATGAATTACGAAGCAAAGAAGATAAGCGTTCTCATGATGGCGTAATTATTATGAACACTATATCTTCATATCTTGAAAGTAAAGATATTCCATCTGAAAAGATCGATCTTATTAAAACAAATTTTGAACAAGTTTTTATTCAAACTGATTTATATAAGCAATATCAGCCGGGCGAAAGCCGTTTAAAAAAAGTATATATCACAGTAAAGAAAGATATTGTTCCTTTTTTTACAAAACAGAAATATCATCTTGATTTTACAGGAAAGCTTTTTAATGTACTAAATGATTGGGTTAAGGTTCCTGACGGAGACCAAAATGATGTGGTTCTAACGCCTCGTTATGTATGTGATTTAATGGCTAAACTTTGCCAAGTTAATAAAGATAGCTATGTCTGGGACTACGCTGCAGGTTCCGGTGGTTTCTTGGTTGCTTCTATGAAAGCGATGATTAAAGATGCTAACCAAATTGAAGACAAAGAAGAACGAAACAGGAAAATAAACAATATAAAGATGAAACAGTTACTAGGAATCGAATTGCGACCTGACATGTATTCTCTTGCAGTATTAAATATGTTTCTTATGGGTGATGGTTCTACACATATTTTATGTGATGACTCACTTCGTAATTATTCAGGTAAATATGAACAAGGTTCCAACAAAGAGGATGAATTCCCTGCTGATGTTTTTTTATTAAATCCACCATACTCTGAAAAAGGTAAAGGGTTTAACTTTGTAAAATTAGCATTAAGTCGTATGAAAGGTGGTCATGCTGCAGTTCTTATACAAGAGAATGCTGGAGCTGGTGAAGGCGGTTCTTTTTCTCGTGATATCCTTGATAATAATACTCTTGTTGCCTCTATAAAAATGGGAGATATTTTTTGTGGAAGATCAAATGTTCAAACCGCTATTTATGTATTTGATGTGGCTCATGCTCATCCCGAAAAGAAAAAGGTTAAATTTATTGATTTTACAAACGACGGCTATTCACGTCAGAATAGAAAAAAATCAAATCAAGAAGTTAATCTTAGAGATGCGGATGACGCTATCGGTCGATATAAAGAAATCGTAGATATTGTTTTGGATTGTGAGCCTGAAACAAATTATTATACTTCCGAAAATGGTCTGTTAATTATAGATACAATAACGACACAGGCAGCACTTAAAGATCCTAAAAAGGTCCTTGATAAAGTTCACGAAAGAATTGATCCGCTTAGAAAAGAACAGACTGCATTAGAAAAAGATTTAAAAGATATTGACAGAAAAATAAAAGAAGCTAAAGATGATAAAAAAGCAACCCTTGAAAAAGAACAAAAAGAAAAGGCTAACAAAGTTGATAAATTAAAGAAAAAAATCTCAACTATAGAGCCAGATCTTATTGTGGCTCAAAATAAATATAATGATATATTCAACAGAATAGGTGCTGACTGGACATATAATCAACATAAACAAATTGATACCATGCCATCTGAAAATGAGTTCAAAAGAACCGTTGCAAATTACCTTTCATGGAAATTAAACGAAATTTTCAAAAACAAATAATAGAGGTGTCGATATGAATTATAAATCTTTTAAAGTTAAAGAACTTTTTGATATACACCCTACTAAAGCATATAAACTAACAAATCCACAATTGTTTTGTGACAATGGTAAGGTTCCTGTAGTTACAAATACATCAGAAAACTATGGACGCTCTGGTTATTCCAATCTTGAGCCAACCGAACATGATATTATTACCTTTAGTGATACAGGAACAAAGAGCCCAGAAAGTTTCTTCTTTCAAGAGGGCGAATTTATAGGTTACGCGCATGTACAGGGAATGTACCCATATTCAAATAAATGGGGAAAAAAGCAATTGTTATATTTAACTACAATTCTACGAAAAAAAACACTAGGTTTATATGACTACTCTACTAAAATGACTAGAGAAATCATTTCGAATTTAAAAGTTGAATTACCAATAATTGATGGCACAACAGATGAAATAGATTTTGATTATATGGATGCTTATATAAGTGAACTGGAACAGGAGCATATAAACGAACTAGATACCTATTTAAAGAGCTCTGGATTAGATAATTGTGAGTTGCCTGATGATGACAAAAAAATTTTAAATATTAAGAAAAAATATAAGGAATATAAAATTATAGACATATTTAAAGTTGTCAACACACACAGTATTCTTCAATCCCAGATAACTAAAAATAGTGGAAAAATACCTTACCTTACCGCTGCCGAAGGGAACAATGCTGTATCCACATATATCTCATGTGATAAAGAATGGATTGACGAAGGCAATTGCATTTTCATAGGTGGAAAAACTATGACTATTACTTATCAAGAGAAAGACTTCTGTTCTAATGATAGTCATAATCTTGCACTGTATCTTAAAGATACTTCAAAGCGAGAGAAATACATTCAGTGCTTTATTGTTTCAGCATTGCGAAAAACTTTAGGCATTAAATATTATTGGGGCGATTCAATTTCAAAGAAAAAAATACAGAGTGATACTGTATTCCTTCCAGTTAATGAAAAGGATGAAATTGACTATGACTACATGGATAAATACATAAAAGCAATAGAAAAAAGTTATTACTGATATTGTAAAATACAAAGATTCGATTATTCAACAAACAAAAGATGTTATAAATGATTGACTCAAAGGCACAATTCCAGCAGCATTTGCTACCATCCATTGTGGCTTTTATGCTCCAGAAATTTTCTGAAGATATACTTTATAACCGCACGAAGATTTCAGACATTGATAAGAAAATCCGAAGGTTTCTAATTAGTTATTTTGTTGATACTTCCATAAAGATAATATAATAGAAAAATCATTACGCACAGCCCAAAAAACTAAAAACTGAAAAAGGCACATTCCTTTCCTTCCTTTTTTTATCTTTATTATTTTCAGCTTGCTATTCATCCGATTCAGAGGTATCATCAGACACCACGGAAGGAGGGATTGGATGGGAAAGGATTCAGCATTGTACCAACTCATGGGCATCCGCATGAACAGTGTGATGAACGGCATCACAAACAGTGACGGAGAATATCAGGCGATCATCCGAAAATCGGACGAATATTCCGACAGACTGGATGAGATGGACTTATCAAAAGAAGTCCGACTGCTAATTGACCGCTATGTCAGCGAACAGAACGCTCTCGGCTCCCGTTATGGGATGCTCGCCTACCTGCTCGGCTTTTCCGACTGCAAAGAGATGCTTTTGGAAAAATGTCTATTCGCAGAATCAAAAGCAATGACTTCCAGAGAGTAATTTACATGAAAAAAACCACGGAAAAGGGCTTGCTTGCAACAAGCCCTTTTCTCGTCTTCTGACATTGTCATTCCCACTCAACTGCTTAGTAGTCTAAACCGTAGTAATTCCAATGCTCTCTGGCATATTTTGCCCCACTTTTCCCCATTCTGCGAAGGTCTGCATTATAGTACAACTGACCTGCCGTGGCAGACGAATAATATTTTTATCATTTTGGATTTATCCTTTCATAAGCCTTTAAACCTTGATATATGTGGAGGGCTTCTTGGCACTTTTCTTCAATTTTGTATTTTGCCCTTATCTCACGCAAATCTATGTAAATCTACGCAAATTTATGGACAAATGGTATAGTAAGTGGTGTATTTTTCAACTTGATTTTCTTTGTTTTCCTTGCATATCGGTATCTTTACACGCAGGATTCTCCTGCGTTGTCCGGCACTCGTCAAACACATTTGCAAGCAATGTGTTTTCCTCGTTGCTTGCTCAAATCAATGATTCTCGCCATTTGCTCCGCAGCACGGTCAAAGCTGGCATGAGTGTAAACATTCAATGTAACGCCCACATCAGAATGTCCCATTACATATTGCAGGTTCTTGATATCCATGCCCGCATTTGCCATGTTGGTACAAAATGTATGGCGGAACACATGGGGCGTAATATGGGACAATGGTTTATCCGGGTGCAGCTTCTTGTATTTCTTCATTGCCCAACGCATTTCATTTTCGATATGCAACGCTACTTTCGGCTTATCATCTTTATCCAACAAAAGGAAACTACCATATCCGTCCGTATCATATTGTGTGTTTTTCTCCCCAGACGGGACAGATTATCCATTCTGTTTTCATTATCATACGGTCTATTTCCTACCCTTGAATCGTTCATACTCTGTGATTAGCTCTTGAAACTCTGAGGAGTTTTGCAACAGAGATTCTTTTTCCATTGCAGAAAGGATTACAGGAATCATTTGCTCTGGTTTAGTCGCTTGCGCAGGTATGCGATTAAATAATAAGGTTTTATCCATATTCCATGGTTCACGCATTGCCGCAAGCATTTCTCTCAAGATGCAAATACATTTATCGGCATCCTTTTCCGCAAAGGCGATTTCCAATGGTGCAGTAAATGCGCTATATTTCCACATTTCAAAAAGTGTGACCATCTGTGCCGATTTATCTGCTATCTTTTTTGCAGTGAGAAGTTCGCCGCACTCTAACTCAATATTCACCATTTTGTATAACAGCAACTGAACCTTGTTGAGAGCCAAATGTAATTCTCTCTGCAAATCTTCTGCCGCTTTCTCTGATTTGCCTTGATGTTTATCAATTTCAACTTGTAGCCAAAACTTATCAGCCATGCTGTCGACAATTTCGTTTCTATCAGGCATTAAGTCTAATGTTTCCTGCGCTTTTTCATATTCTCCATTGCGAAGATATCTGCTTGCCAACATAAAATTTGCGCTGTTGCTTATTTTTACGTCTGTACTCCCAGCAAGTCGATGATACCATTCAAGGATCTGCTCCTCATAGGGGCGCATTTCATCTACAGTCAAGTCGGACATGGAAAGAAGTCCATCCAGTTGGAATGTAAGAACATGCATGAGTCTCTCATTGTGAGGATACTCGTGGAGCTTTTGCCCTACTGCTGCAAACCCTTCTTCGAGTCCTTTATTTCCAACAATTTTTCCGATCTCCTTGCAGAGCAAACCAATTTCTTGTTGTGTTATATCTTCGTGAAAACAAAAAAGTGTGTTTAAGTCAATTTTTAGTAATCGGGCTAACGGAGCCAAAAACGAAATACCTGGACTGGTTGTTCCTTTTTCCCATTTACTGACTGCCGGAATAGACACATTGAGATATTCTGCAACTTGTTCCTGCGTGAGTCCTAATTCTTTTCTTCTTTCTTGTATAACTAAGTTCATAGGCATAATAGAAGCCTCCTTATTGAGAATGGCACAAAAGCTTTTGTTGACTTTATTATACTTGTGTATTTCCCAAAAAACAATTGAGCAGTTGTTAACCGAAAAAATATTTTTTTAACTATAAGTTAAACGAGCCCACGGTTTTATGCGGTTTTTCAGGCTTTTTTGTTGCTAATGTATTGCTAACCGTTCACATTTATCAGGCTGTTTTATACCTCGTCCCGGATGGCAATATCCTGCGTCAGCTTCACTTTCATGCCGGGTTTCAGCTCCAGTTTCTGTCCAGCACTGAAATATTCTTCTGCCCTCTGTTTGAACGTTGCCCACGTCCAGCTTGTCTTATACCCGTTGTTATGCACATATGGAGCCCGACAGGTCTTGTTTACGATGTCGTAATGGCAGAGCACGTTCACGGACGGGATGCCCAGGTCATGGCGGAGCCCGGCAACCAGCCACGCACATGCGTCCTGTGTCTCTTTCGTGAAGTACCATTTCTTATCCTCTGCGCTGGCCGCATTCCCATCACACTTGCAGCACATCTCAATGCTGATGGTATTGCTGTTCCGGGCTTCCGGAGGCTTCTGGGTGTAATATCCTGCCGTGCCTACCGCCCAGGGCACGGCATCCAGGCTGCACCGCTGGTAAATCGTCCCGTCCCAGTAAATGTAGAAGTGCGCCCCGCATCCGTCCGATGCCAGGTCGTGCGCCTGTCCCGCTACCCCCAGGTAATGGACGGCGATATATTTTTTCCGGCTGCCCCAGCAGGGGACGTTCCTGGAGCTGATAGCGTTAATGATTTTATGTGTCATATGGCTCTCCTTTCCCGTTGCATTTTTGCAGTACTAAAAACACTGCCCATTTCTGAGTGGTGCTGTTTTGCAGATACTCTTGTCGTATCATATACATTTATGCTATGCTGTTTCCGTTGTCATACCCAATCCGGCAACGGAGGGAGTGTGTTCATTGACAGAGTTTGTTATTTCCTTTTTATCCCTGTCATGGTTAATGTAGCCTGCCACTACATCACCAAATGGTTGTCACCATCCCGTTTCCGCCAAGCTCATGGTACGCCTGATACATCTCCACGAAATTCTCATAAGCATAGGACGGGATGCTCCCCAGCTTCATGTATTTGTCATGGTATTCGATAAGCTGCACCCTTAATAAAAGCATCGTGCCCGTGCTATTAGCATCCCTGTCCCGTTTCTGGCGTTTCAGGAGCCAGACGATGTAACCAAGTATGGCCGGGACTGCTGCCGTACATTAGGCGCCGTAAATAAATACGCATTGCCCCCTTCCAGCAACGAGGTATTGTAGCCGCCCATCACAAAATCCGGACGGAAGTTTATTGGATCTATAGAATCTTAGGCCAAAAAATAGACAAAATACAACCTTTCATACAGTCCATTATATCTTTAGGAAATATGTTAACCATGAAATCTCAACCTCCCTATTTAGTCAAGTCTTTTTTCCTTATTTTTCAAGGATTTTTTAGTTACA
>SRZB01000077.1 GCA_004793585.1 Hominisplanchenecus murintestinalis
CACGGCTTATGGCGTTTATCAGCCTTACTTCCAGTCCCGACAGTTCAATGTTGGACGGGAGCAGGTCAACGCCCTCGTCATGGTGCAGGATGCTTCTGGAAACATCGACGGGCTTATCATCAATGATGTCCTGCATGATGGTGGAGAGTGTGTCGGGCAAGTCGTCTGGTCGGCTGTAACCGAGCGACATGGTTAAATTTGCCTGTGCATCGGCATCAATGAGCAGAACTTTTTTGCCCTGCTGTGCCAGAGCCACGCCCAGATTGACCGCCGTGGTGGTCTTGCCAACGCCGCCTTTCTGGTTGGTTAAAGCGATTACTTTGCAATTTGACATAGGGTGCGTCCTCCTTTCGCATAGATTTAGCCACTTTGTCAAGGTGGCTATGTAAAGGATTCATGGCAATAAAAAAAGCCGACTGGCTGTTTTATTTGCTAAACTACACCAATCGGCTATGTAAAAATCTATTCCGTTTTATTCTCTGCCTTATCTGTTCTTTTGTGATAAGGCTTCTCTTATTCTCTCCGTATCCCATTTTTCTGGAAACAATACCGCCATAATATGAAACGCATCCATCAGTCCTGCAATATACGCATGAGTGCCGTATTCAAAATCCTGCTTTTCCCTGCAATCTATAAGATGTTGGCAAACTTCCCTCTGTTTCTCCGTCAAATCAAGCTGGTTAAAGGCATCCTCCGCATATCCCTCATCCTTACTGTCTTTTTGATAACTTACATCGGCTTGTAGCAGTTTCAATACGGATTCGTCTTTTAATTTCTCTGCTGCTATCTTCACCAGTTCTTTAAATTCCTTATCGTACATCACTTCCCCCTACAAGCTCTACTCTTAATTTTTTTATAGGTGCATGGATAACCTTAAAAATAAGTTCGTCAACGCAGTCTGTATATCTGCCTTGCTGTATGAGCTGATTTTTCAGTTCCACAAGGCTATGTAACAAAATGCTCCGTTCCCCACTATCCACATACAAATGATTTTTCTTTTCTCTCATAAAGTCCACCATCCTTTTTTGATTTCATTATATAGACGGATAGCAGAATGTTCAAAGCTGCAAATTGGATCAAAAAAATAAGCGTACCACTATCTCTAATGATACACCTATCCCGTTCAATTTCTAAGAGCCTGTTGTCCGCTTTTTATCAGCAAGGTGGACACTACATAGACACGTTAATTGCCCAAACCCTTTATTTTCCGTTTGTGTTCCCACACCCGATATCAACTACCACCGAAACGTCAAAGTAGTTTTTGAGGTGCTTATTTCGGATTTTTTCACCCTCCGAAGTGAACGTGAAATGCTTCGCAAAGTGCCTAAAATAAAGGATTTCTACGAGGTTTTCTTTTGTATCAACACAATAGTCTCTACATGCACCGTTCCCGGAAACATATCCACACACACGCATCTCTCCACTCCATACCCGCATTCCTGCAACATCTCCAAATCCCTCGCCAAACTTGTCGGCTTACAGGAGATATACACGATTTTCTTCACTCCGAAATCGATAATCTTCCTCAACGCTTTTGGATTAATACCGTCCCTTGGCGGGTCAAGTACGATAATGTCCGGCGTTTCCCGTACTAAATCAATTGCCTTTAGCACATCGCCTGCAAGGAACTCGCAGTTCGCAAGCCTATTCAGCTCCGCATTCTGCTTCGCCGCCTCCACAGCTTCCTCCACAATTTCAATGCCAACGACTTTCTTTGCCACAGACGCCAGCATTTGTGCTATCGTGCCTGTTCCGCTATACAAGTCGAAAATTACTTTGTCTTTCATCTCCCCTACATAAGATCGCGCCAAATCATATAGAACCTCCGCCCCCAGGGAGTTTGTCTGAAAAAAGGAAAACGGTGTTATTTTAAATTTCAGTCCCAGAAGCTCTTCGTAAAAGAAATCCTGCCCGTAAAGGATTTCCGTTCTGTCGTCCTGCACCACATCCGCTAAGCTGTCGTTGTATGTATGAAGAATTCCCGCAACCTTTCCTTCCAGCGGCAATGCCAGAATACACTCTGCAAAGCCCTTCAGGTCATGCTGCTCCTGGCTGCTAGTCACCAAATCAATTAAAATCTCCCCCGTTTTCTCTCCTCTGCGCACCAGGAGATGACGCAGATATCCTTCATGCGCCATTCTATGATAAAAACTCATCTTATGTTCCCTGCAATATTCCAGGACACAGGTAAGGATTTTTCCAAAATCCCCGCACACAATCTGACAGTCCGGCACATTCACAATGTCATAAAAGCTTCCCCGTTTATGAAGTCCCAATGCCAACGGGCCGTCTTTTATTTCATCGCCAAAAGAAAACTCCATCTTATTCCGATAAGCAAATATTTTCGGACTCCCCTTGATTCCCTCAAAAATATATTCTCCCTGCACCGCTCCATCCATGAGTGCTTTTACCTGCTGCTTTTTCATAGAAAGCTGTTCTTCGTAGGGAAGGTTTTGGTAAGTACACCCGCCGCAAGCACCGAAATGCGGGCAGGCAGGTTCTATTTCTACAGGCGACTTTTCCAGGACTTCCAGAAGTCTTCCTTCACATTTCCCTTTCCGAATTTTATTGATGGAAAACCTGACCTTCTGCCCAGCCAGGCTATTTTTTACAATGACAGGCTTGTTCTCATTTTCTACTTCTGCAATTCCTTTATTTGGGAATACTACTTCCCGGATCTTGCCTTCCAATATCTGTCCTTTTTTCATATTCTGCTCCTCATATCAGTTCATCTATACTCTAAAGAAGGCAGGTGCCTTATGGCATCTGCCCATCTGTGTGCTTTCATTAATTACAATTTTAAAACATAAATAAAATGAAACTGCCGTGATTACTCAGCCTCTTCCTCTTTGCCGTCTTCTTTTTTGGAATCTTCCTCAGAATCATCAAAGTAATCATCAAAATCATCTTCAAAGTCATCCTCGAAATCTTCCAGATAGTCTGGTGTAAAATAACGGTATACGCCATATGCGATTGCTGCTACTGCGGTTACTGCCCCAATAATCGCCAGCACCCACAAAACGGTATTCTTTTTACTTTCCTCTTCTTTTCTTTGTAATGCTGCCAGAAAATCTTCCCACTTATTCATAGTATGCACATCCTTTCTAAGACATCCTGTTATGTCAATTCTTTTTCATAGTATAACACTAAAAAGAAAATATTACTATACAAAATCGAAATTTTATTCTTTTTTTGTTACCTGTATTATTGCATATAGGGTAAACAGCAGCATCGCACATATTTTCCAAAACCACGCATATATTTCATCATCAGAAGGAGGACAAGTGCATGACAAACCAAACGCCCATATCACAAGAAACCCGGCGCGGCCAAAACCAGCTTGACGAAGCGAAAAAGGCCACGCCCATCGGAACATTCTTCCAACAGCTGAATGATCCGCTGATTTACATTTTATTCGCCGCAGCCGCTATCTCTACCATGCTGGGCGAAATCGGGGACACTGCCATCATTCTGGTGGTAATCTTCGTAAACGCAGTTGTGGGAGTTATCCAGGAAGGAAAAGCCCAGCGCGCCCTGGACGCCCTAAAGGAAATGACCAGCCCCACCGCTCTTATAGACATAAACGGCATACCTGCGGAAATCCCTGCCAAAGATTTGATTGTAGGGGACCTCGTTTACCTTGACGCAGGAAGGCAGGTTCCGGCCGATCTGGTGCTGACTTCTGTTTCCAGTCTGAAAATCGAGGAGTCCGCACTTACCGGCGAGTCCCTTCCTGTTGAAAAAGATACCTTGTCTGAAAATAAGGCGTATATGTCTACCAACGTCACCTACGGCAAAGGAACCGGGCGCGTGACGGCCATTGGAATGGACACGGAAATCGGAAAAATCGCCAAAATGATTAATACGGCCCCCACTGAAATGACACCTTTGCAAAAGCGCCTTGGAGATTTAGGAAAAGTTCTGAGCGTCGTATCCGTACTGCTCTGTGTCCTGCTTTTCCTCATTGCACTAATTCAGAAACGAGATGTGATGGAAATGCTGATTACCGCTATTTCCCTGGCCGTTGCAGCAGTTCCGGAAGGACTGCCTGCCGTTGTCACTCTTGTACTGGCGCTCAGCATCTCACGGATGGTAAAAGTAAATACAATTGTCAAACGGCTGCCCAGTGTAGAAACCCTGGGTTCTGTAAGCGTTGTCTGTTCTGACAAAACAGGGACTTTAACACAGAACAAAATGTCTGTCACCCTCTGTTATACTAACGGCGAGCTTCTGGATGTGTCTACTCTGGCTCCCTCTAGGGATGAACATTTCCTGAACGGCTTCCTCCTTTGTAACGACGCCATCCTCTCCCCGGATACCCGTCTTGGCGATCCTACGGAGCTGGCGCTCTTAGATATGGGAGGCCTCTATCAGCTCTCCCGAAACCGTCTGGAACAAACATACCCTCGCATCCGCGAAATCACATTTAGCTCTGAGCGTAAAATGATGACCACCCTGCACCGCAGCGGTTCCTCCACCGTTTCTTACACGAAGGGATCGCCTGATGACGTCCTTGGAAAGTCCAGCCAAATCCTGCTAAATGGGAAAATCCTCCCGCTGACTTCCCAGAGGCGCAATGATATCCGCCGGATTCTTGACAGACTCACTTCCCATGCCTTACGTGTCCTTGCCCTTGCCATGCGGACCGGTGATTCTTCTCCCCAGGAAACCGACATGATTTTCCTTGGACTGGCAGGCATGAAAGACCCCATCCGCCCGGAAGCCGCAAAAGCTGTGCAGGATTTCAAAAAAGCCGGCGTCCGCACCGTCATGATTACAGGGGACAGGAGCGATACCGCGCTGGCGATTGCCCGGGAATTGGGAATTGCCTCTGAGCCACACGAATGTATGACTGGAAGTGATTTACAGAAAATGTCCGTGCCTGAACTGGCGGCAGCGGCGTCTCGGGTCAACGTATATGCGCATGTCTCTCCCGAGCATAAAATGCGCATCGTATCCGCACTGAAATCTATAGGAAAAACTGTGGCGATGACTGGGGACGGAGTGAACGACGCACCTTCCTTGAAGACCGCGGATGTCGGGATTGCTATGGGAATCACAGGCACAGATGTTGCAAAGAATGCCGCAGATATCGTTCTGGCGGACGACAACTTTGCCACGATTGCAAAAGCTATCGCTGAAGGACGGAGCATTTACGAAAACATCAAAAAAGCCGTGCTTTTCCTGCTCTCCTCCAATTTCGGTGAAATTATTACCATGCTTTTTGCCATCATCCTGGGTCTGGCTTCTCCTTTAAAGCCCAGCCATATCCTGTGGATTAACCTGATTACAGATTCTCTCCCGGCTTTAGCTCTGGGAACAGACAGGAATGATGCCTCCCATTTTATGAAACATCCTCCCCGTCCCAAAAATGAAAGCCTTTTTGCAGAAGGCGGACTTGCCTGTACGCTTTTATATGGGGGGCTGATTGCCTTTATCAGCATGGCTGCCTTTCTTCAGCTCCCCGTCAGCCTCCTGCTTGCAGGGCACACAGACATCACCCTGCGCTCCCTCCAGGCGCTGCTGATGGACGAAGGTATTCTCGCCCGCTCCCAGACCTACGCTTTTACCGTACTCGGCATGTCGCAGCTCTTCCATGCCATTGGTATGCGGGATGTGGAAACCTCTGTTTTCCGCATGAAGCATTTTTCCAACAAACTCATGATTTTCGCCTTTTTTACCGGAATCGGGCTGCAGCTCTTAGTGACGGAAATTCCATATTTTATCCAAATTTTCGGAACCTGCCATCTTACACTCTTTGAGTGGGGACAGATGATTTTCCTGGCCTCTATGCCTTTGCTGGTACATGAATTGCTGATACTGTTTTCAAGAAAAAGAGCTTCCGGCTCTTAACCGGTTTCAAAAGGGCTGTGCATCTGCTGCACAGCCCCTTATATCACACTTTATTCTATGTTAATTCCTTTTTCCTCTTCTTTGATTTCCCAATGAATCAGGAATGTCAGCGCCGCCCGCAAAGCAATGATTCCTGCCACGATACCAATCTCCTTCCATTCCCGCACAACTACGGTCCTCAGGATTTCACTTCCCAGCTTGAACTCCAGTCCCATCGCCATTCCTTTTGCCAAAGCAATCCTGGTATCGGGGCATCGTCTCAGATATTTGTAAAATCCTACAATACCAGACCAGATAATAATTCCCACGCCAATAAACTCAAACAGCAGGATGGCATAATTGACAATATCCTCCAGCGTCATTTCCAATAACTCCATATTCTTCCTCCTCGTATAATAAGTTTATAGCCAATCAAAACAGGCTATGGACTTATTCTTTTTTGTGATATAGATGAAGGATAATTCAGAAGGAGAATCTTCCCCATATCCTATCCCATCTATACTGTCAACAGTTACTTTGATAATCCTTTCTTAATGATATAGGTGAAGGCAATCAGGAGGATTCCCCTCCCACCCTTTCA
>SRZB01000078.1 GCA_004793585.1 Hominisplanchenecus murintestinalis
CTTCTCTGGCTTTGTTGTACGCCATAATCCGTTACCTCCAATCTGAATTTTTTTGAAAATCCAGATTGAAAGGCGGAGAACGGCATCCCACGCCAGAAACAGCCCTGCGGCGTATTCCGACAAAAAACGACAAAAGAAAAACCGTAAGGGCTGTCGTGCCTTTACGGTTTATAGATATATTAGTTCTTATATGTAGAGATTTGACTTCTACTTCTTGGATAAAAAGCCCCCTTGCACTGACAAGGATTTTTTTAACAGGCTGTCCACCCATCTCCGATATGATATATATAACTGGAAATTGCTATTTGCAGGCAATAAAAATCCCTCCAAACTTAAAACAGGTTTGGAGAGTGCTTGTTAAGTCTTTCGGGCATAGCAATACCGCCCACCAAATCGCCGTTTTTTTATTTGGTGGACGTATCTGCATTTAATTAAGTAAAATGCAGAGCCGATAAACTGTGGTTTCATTCATTCCACACATTCATCGGCTCTGCATCTATGTGTCTGGCTCTGTGATGATAAATACTTGCATATTTTTTGCGTTAATTATCGTTTCCCGTTTACATTTTGGACAATAAAGCGGATAGTTTTTCAAAACAGTATCTTCCCTAAATTTGTTATGCGTCTTTTTTTTGCAAATCGGGCAATATATCCACTCGTATTTCATATTTGAAGCAACCTGCCTTTTTTTAACTTAAAAACGGTATCTGCTTGTTTTACAAGGTCGTTGGAGTGGGTAACAATAATTACGCATTTATTCATCTGATGGGCGCAATTTTTCAAAATCCCCGTAATTTCTGCGGCAGTATCTTTGTCTAAATTTCCCGTTGGTTCATCCGCTAAAATAACAGGGGCATTCGATACCAGTGTACGGGCAATTGCCACACGCTGCTGCTGTCCTCCCGACAGTTTCATTACATTTCGTTTTGCTTCATCCTCCGTCAATCCAAGCTGCTTTAATATTGGCAGGGCGTCCTGTTTTGCGGTCAATTTTACGTTTTCAATCGGAGTCATATAATCAATAAGATTGTAATTCTGGAATATGACAGAAACATGATTGCGCCTATGGGATTCAAGTCCCATCTCCGATATATCCCTGCCATTAAACATAATTTTTCCTTCCTGTGGAATATCAAGACCGCCTATCAATGATAACAGGGTCGTTTTCCCAGAACCAGATGCACCAAGTATCGCATACATTTTTCCTGTTTCAAATTGAGTTGTGATATGTTCTAAGACCTTTGAGCCTTTTTCATATTGATATGTTACGTTTTCACATATTAGCGTTGTCATCTTTTTCTCCTCCTAACTCATGCGGGATAAAATTTCACGCGGCTTCAAACGCATGACCGCAATAGACGATATCATAACAGATACAATGATAATTACAAATCCAACAAGATATAACTGTAATAAATTTTCTATGCTTACAGAAACTTCAATATCCGTTTCCAAATAATCTGTATTTTCTGCACCGCTCAATTCTATATTGTCTACACCTCCTAATGCTGTACTTTCAAACGATTCTATCACAATGTCATCTTGCTGCACGTCATTCGGTTCTTCTATTTTATTCTGTATATCCTGCTGTAAAAGCACATCGGCGATACGGTTTGAAACCATATTACTTGTAAAAAAGGAAATCCCAAAAGCAACGATTGCAATCAGCAATACTTCTGTCAGATATTGCCCTATAATGTCTGTCTTTTTTATGCCAAGCGAGAGGAACACACCTGTTTCACGGACACGTGATTTTCCCCATAGAGTAAGAATAAGCGATAAGATTACAACGCTGACAAGGATAGCCGCAATCAGCAGACCTATCACCAGTTTATCCATACTTTCCAGAGAGGAAGCCGTATTTTCATAAGTTTCATTTTCCGTATCAATCGTAAATCCATCCTCTTTAAATCCAGGCGTCTTTTTCACTTTTTCGATAATTTCATCCATTTCTTCTGGGTCGTTTATGGTAATTGAAACTTCTGAAAATCCCTGGACAGCAGGGGTGTTCTCGATAAGAATTGCCGACGCTATATCTATAAACACCCGATTCTGTATTTTATTATAGCCCTCTATATTCTTGCCGATTTTTTCTGTTTCCATTGCTGTAAACAATCCAACGATTTCCAGCGTCATGCTGCGCCCATCCATAGACCTCGTTTTCAGCATATCGCCTATCCCTAAGCCATTTTTATCAGCCAAATCTTTACAAATAATTGCTTTCCCCGTATCTTTTTCTGTAATATGCCTGCCTTCCGTTAGTTTGACAACGCCATTTGTAAACAAATTGTGTTCTTCGGAACGCCATAGACTTACCGTAGTCGTGCTATTCCCTAATTCTTCCTCCAAAGGAATTGTCCCCTTGAAAAAAGACAACTGTTCAAAATCCAATAATGTTTCATCAAATGCATCGCAATATTTCACTCCTGCTATATCACGGATATTTTTCACCATATCAGAGGATAACTGCTCTGTGGAATACATGATATATCCAGTCCCTCCACTTTCATCCTCGTCCGATTCTTTATGCAGATAGGGGTTATTATCTGTGTAGTCCGTCCAGACATGAAAAGAACCGCCAAGGCTTTGACGCAGATTTTGCTGTGCTTGTTTTGTAGCTTTCCCGATAGACAATCCCGACAAGACAAAGGTTGCCATAATAAGCAATATACAAAAAAGCACTATGCTTTTCCCTTTTTTTCGAGTAACATATAACATTGCCCGTTTTAAAAAATTCATTTTGATACCTCCGTTTTTTATTTTTTGAACACAATATTAAAATAACATTCCTATATGGAACGTATATGGAATATCTGTGAAAAATAAACGGAAGAAAAAAATCCCCCGAAACATCGGAGGGTTTTTCATCATAAATATATAGTAAAACACATTCTTTGCGGATTGTCTTTCGCTTGAAACGTATATGGAATAGAAAGTGCAGAAAAAATAGTGTCCACAATATACAAGCCTAAGCCATTTCCTCCTTGCTCTCTGCTTCTTGCATAATCAAGACGGTAAAATGGCTCAAACAACTGGGGGATTTCGGATTGCCGAACAGGGACACATTCATTTTCAACAACAAGATTTCTGCCATCCATAGAAACAGAAATCAGCTTCCCGCTTTCTGTATATGCAACTGCATTTGCAAGAATATTAGAAACTGCCTTTTCAAATAAGGAAATGGGTATACTGACTGTAAAATGCTGTGGCAGGCAGACAGAAAAATTTATCTCGTTTGCAACGGCAATCAGTTTATATGGCTCACAAAGGTTTGTGAGCAGTTCTGGCAAATTTATTTCGGTCGGTTTTTCTTCATTTATGATATTCATTTTGGATGTTTCTAAAATTTCATGTATCATCTCGGAAAGCTGTTCTGTTATTTCTTTGCACTCTGGCAGATATACGTCATAGTCTTGATATTTTCCTACTCCAAGTATCATATTTTCAAGAATGGCGTTTAAAGCAGTAACAGGCGTTTTTAATTCGTGGGAAGCTGCACGCAAAAAATCTATTTTCAATTTCTCGCTTTCCTGCACATACTTTTTTTCTAATTCAAGATTATGGATTGCTTTCAGCAAACTCCTGTAAAGACTATTGATATTTCCTGCCAAATCTTCAATTTCATCTCCCGAAGTAACAGAACATATCGCAGACTTATCCATTTTTGTCATGCGCTGCGCTGTTTCTGATAAGTGACAAATATTTCGCGTCATGCTTCTGGAAAAAAGTGCAGCACAGACAATGGCAATCACGATACAACAGGAAACAGAAACAGGCAGGGCACGTTTTATCGTAAATGTTACAAACTGTGAGGCATCTACGTCCGTACTGACTAAAAATCCGTCCAGTTCCATTCCTTTCTCGCCAACAAGTCCTAAAGATATTTGTGGGGCAAGAACATACATGATGCCATGTGCAGTTATTACAATAAATATCAAGACACTCAATGTATATAAAAATGTCTTAGGAAATATTTTTATTCGTGCCATATTAGTCCACCTCATATTTATATCCAATTCCTTTTACAGTAACAATGCAGTCAAGATGCAGTTTTTTTCGCAGGTTTTTTATATAAGTATCTACTGTCCTGTCAATAATAGGATGGCTGTCGCCCCATAAATCGTCAAGTATCTGGGAACGGGTCAGAACCAGTCCTTTATGCTCCACAAACAATTTCAGCAAGTCAATCTCTTTTGGAGTAACGTCGATTTTTCCATTGTCATCTTTTGCTGTATAACCTAAAAAATCTACAATTACATTTCCAAATTCGATTGTATCTGGCAAAATCCCCTTTCCGCTTCTTCTTAAAAGTGCAGTAATGCGCCGCCCTAACAAAATCATGGAAAAGGGTTTTACGATATAGTCATCTGCCTGTCCGTCAAAGCTGGAAACTTGTGTATATTCGTCCCCTATTGCTGTTAGCATAAGTATCGGGACAGAACTTTTTTCTCTGATTTCATGCAAAACAGAAAGTCCCGATATTTTTGGAAGCATAATGTCAAGTACAATTAAGTCAATCCTGCTATTGCTAAAACATTGCAGCGCAGATTCCCCGTCATATGCAGGAATTAATTTGTGTCCCGCTAATTTCAAATACTCGCAAATCGCTTCATTTGTTTTTCGGTCATCTTCAACAATAAGTAATGTCGCCATATTAATCACCTCTTTTTTCAGTTTAACACTCCAATATGGAGCGAATGTGAAATTTTAGAAAGAACATCCATTTATGTGCTAACTTACATCTATTATAACCGCTTATATAAATAGCAACAATTATGTAAATAGGATTTTTCCTCTCTTGTAATAGGAGATAAAATCTCTTATAACCAGAGATTTCACATCGTTTCATAGGATACTACACCTCTGTAAAATATAAGGGTAAAAATTTTCAGAGTACAGGTGGTGAACGAATGGACAAAAGAAACAACGATTTTGACTTTGATTTCAGACCGTTAGGACTGGCAATCAAAAAAGCCCGTAAAGCTCAAGGCGTGACCAGAGAACAGCTTGCGGAGATTATTGATTATAATCCCAGACATCTTCAAGCTGTTGAAAATGAGGGGCAGTATCCAAGCATAGAGCTATTCCTTCAACTTATCACAATGTTTGATGTATCAGTTGACGAACATATACATACTGAGGAAAAAGCAAAGAAAAGTTCTATCCGAAGACGTTTGGATGCTATGCTTGACCGACTGGATGACAAAGAACTGTCCGTTGTTGAAGCAACTGTAAACGGGCTATGTAAAGCAAAAGAGCCAGAGGATTGACCTCTGGTTTCCTTTTGCTCCGCCCAACTAATAGTTTGGGCATCCGTAGCCGTATATTGAGCCGCTCCCGACTGGATAGCTCTGCTGTTTGCAGGCATCCCCAGAGTTACCCTCCACGGTATAAACCGTTCCATTCTCGCATTTCTCCACGATTCCCACATGGTCGATTGAGCCGTCGCTCCCCCAATCAAAGAAAATAAGGTCGCCTGCCTGCGGCTCATAGTTTTTGTCCTTCCACTGTCCTTTGCCCTTGAACCAGTTCACGCCGTCCGAGCAGAGGGAGAATTTCGGCACAATTCCGCTTTCCAGATAGCCGCACTGGTCGGCGCACCACGACACAAAACATGCACACCATTCCACACGCCCGCCAAAGCCGTACCAGCTCCAATAAGGCTGACCTCCCTCGTTGCCAAGCTGCGTCAGAGCCACTTCTACGATGGCTTGATTGCCACCGCTTGTAAACGCCCGCCCGTATGGGTAGTAGCGTAACACATGGGCGGGGTACTGCGTGTCGCCGTACTTCTCCCAACCGAGCCGCTGTGCCTGCATTGCGGAAAATTCCACCGCATTTGCATAGGAATAGCCGCCGTAGTTGGTCTTTGCCCATGAGATATACCCGTTCCCAAAGTTGTAGCCCTGCAGGGCGAGCTTGATGCGCTCCATGTCAATCGGGTTCTCCACCTCGGCTGAAACAAGTGCAGCTTTCAGTTCCTGCACGCCGCACTCGATGGAATATTCGGGGTCTTTAATACCATTCGGCTCATGGGGGTATTTCTTGTTGAAACTCCCCTCCGCCGCCTGCATCGGGTCGCTGCCTTTGCCGCCAGATTCCTGCATCATCACCGCCTTTATCAGCTCCACATATTCGGGGATTCCGTACTGCTTCGCATACTTCTGTATCAGCGGCGTGTAGGCTTCCACTTCCGCACTGACAGGGGTATAGGAAGTGC
>SRZB01000079.1 GCA_004793585.1 Hominisplanchenecus murintestinalis
ACTTTGTAACTATTAACCAGTAGTCATTCTTGACTACACCATTATTATACTAGGAGTGAATTTGGTGCTAAAAGAATATAAGTTTGGTTTCAATATTTATGGGCTGTTATTGTTTTTGATTATAATGATACCTAACTTTATTTGGTTTGCTGCTCCAGCACCTAATGATGTATTAAGGACGGAATCGGTTACTGAAGTGATTGACACCATAGCTTCTGTTTGTCAGATTTTGATGGTTATAGCTTTGTGTATTTTTGTAAACATAAAGAACCATAAATTCCATATTACTCCTTTGATTATTTTTGTGATAATTTGTTGCTTAATATATTTTGCAAGTTGGGTAAGCTATTATGTAGGCGTTGTGAATACAGGTGTTATATTGGGGTTGACAATTTCCCCGTGTTTGGCATTTATGTTTTTTGCTATTGATAGAAAAAATATGATAGCAGTTG
Organism: Hominisplanchenecus murintestinalis; assembly: GCA_004793585.1. GTDB lineage: Bacteria > Bacillota > Clostridia > Lachnospirales > Lachnospiraceae > Hominisplanchenecus_A > Hominisplanchenecus_A murintestinalis. Next base: position 453 of record SRZB01000079.1, read on the forward strand.
TGCCAATTTCCATTTTTCTAATTTGTCATTTAATATATGGTATCGCTAATTTTGTTGTTTGATTTTTTGAGGTTATATAAGTCTGGATTATCGGATTAGAGAAATCAGAGAAAATGAATATTACGTATTATCTGAGTTTCTGTATGAAGCGATTTTTATTCCAGTGGGAATGGAAAAGCCGCCAAAAGCTATTATTGAACAGCCAGAACTTCAGGTATATATTGCTGATTTTGGAAAATCAGACGATTGGTGTTTGGTTGCGGAAGTAAAAGAAAAGATTGTAGGCGCAGTATGGGTGCGTGTTATGGATGATTACGGGCATATTGATGATGAGACACCCTCATTTGCTATGTCACTGTATGAGGAATACAGAAATATGGGCATTGGTACAGCACTTATGAGGGATATGCTTGAATTTTTAAAGAATAAAGGCTATAAGCAGACCTCTCTTTCTGTGCAAAAGGCAAATTATGCGGCTCGTATGTATCAGAAAGTAGGTTTTGAAGTCATTGACGAAAATGAAGAAGAATACATTATGGTTTGTCGGTTGTAATGTGATGGGGAGGGTATTTGTAAATGGCTGGTAATTTAGATGAAAAAACAGTAAAGGAAGTCTAAAAAAGATTATTGAGAATAATAACAATATTCCGTATAAGGCTAAATTGGAGATAAAAGCGATAATAGAATTGGAACACAATCCAGAAAAATTGCTGCAAGAGTGTCTGTTATATATGCTGTCATATAAGGGATAATCTGTGATAAAGGAAGTGGTTGGAGATAATGAAAAATATGAAAATAGATGCCAATGGAACAGAAATCAGAGTAATGGGTGATGTCGTAAATGAAGAAGCTTATATTTCTTTAACAGATATTGCCAAATATAAAAATCCAGACAATGCTTTTATCGTGGTTGCGAACTGGATGCGTAATCATTCCACAATCTCATTTCTGGGTTTGTGGGAACAGATTCATAATCCCAATTTTAAACCTATCGAATTCGATAGGTTTAAAGCGGAATCGGGAGATAATGCATTTACATTGACACCGCAACAGTGGATAAGAGCAACAGACGCAATCGGTATTATATCAAAATCAGGACGATATGGAGGTACATATGCCCATACAGATATAGCCTTTGAGTTTGCGTCGTGGATTTCCGCAGAATTTAAGCTCTATATTATTAAGGACTATCAGCGGTTAAAGAAAGATGAAGCAAACCGATTAGCGATTGGTTGGGATGCTAAGAGGGAACTTTCAAAAATAAATTATCGTATTCATACAGATGCGGTAAAGGAATTTCTGATAACACCAACATTATCCCCGCAGGAAATGGCATATACATACGCATCCGAAGCAGATATTCTTAATATGGCTTTGTTTGGTAAGACGGCGGCACAATGGAGAAACGAAAAGGGAATAAGCGGAAAATCACCTAATATCAGAGATTTTGCTTCGGCAGAGGAATTAGTTGTGCTTATTAATTTGGAGGACACCAATGCAGATTTGATAAGACAGGAAGTGCCTAAAATTGAGAGGTTAAAAATATTAAGAGAAAAAGCATATAGGCAGCTGGAAATTCTAAGAAGAAATCAAGGGAGCATTGAAGCGTTGAGGAAAAATCTTATTAACAAAGTATAAAACAAGATAAGGAGAAATTATGAATACAGATAGACATATACCAGTAGTTTTTGTTAGTTCTACTTGCTATGACCTCAAACAGGTTCGAGAAGACTTAAAAGATTTTTTTGAAATCAATTACGGTTTTCAAGCTATGTTGTCTGAATTTAGTTCATTTCCTATTGACCCGTGTATTGGTACTTTTGAAAATTGCTTGAGTAATGTTGATAAATTGGCTGATATTTTTATACTTATTGTTGGAACAAGATATGGGTATGTGACAGAGAGAGGGAAATCTATTACGAATTTAGAATATCTACATGCAAAAGCGAAAGGGATTCCAGTATTTGTGTTTGTGGACAAGCAGTTACATAGTCAATTAAAAATATGGGAAGCCAATAAAGAAGGAAATTTTTCAACTATTGTTGACAACCCCCAGATTTTTAAATTTGTTTCAGAAATATATAATGAATCAAAACAGTGGATTTATACATATGAATCTGTGCGAGACATAACCACTACCATGAAGCATCAATTAAGTTTGATATTTGCTGATGGATTGGCATATAAAAAAATATCAAATACGTTAGAACCACATATTTTAGAGAGTGATATTTCATCAGAAGCTTTACGTGTTTTAATTGAAGAGCCGTATGCATGGGAGTACAAATTTCTAGCATATGTGATTAAAGACGAGTTTAACAAACTACAGAAACATAGATGGGATTTTAAATATGGTTTATTTACAACACATATTATTGAGATGAGTCCTAATGAACTGTTGGACGATGTTTCTGTAAAACTGAATGAGATTGTAGAATTAAATGGAATTTTAAGCATACTTTTGAATTCTGCAATTCAAGATGCAATTGGAGAGGCGGGAGTACCGAGTGATTTAGAGATGATGGTATATATTTCAAAGCAGCTTGCTTCGTTTTATGAAAGGATAGTTGCATGGGCATTATATTTTAAAACAATACATACAGATGAAGTGTTTAAACCATTACTTAAATTGTTATATGAACTCCCAAAGTCAATACTTACCCAAATAGATGATTTTGTAGATAGGCTATATAATGAGTTTATAAATTTGCCAGATATAGAAGATAATGTTAAACGTGAAATTAAACTATCATGCATTTTGGATAAAGCGAATACAGTGGCTATTAATGAAGAGATTGAAAGGCTTTATGAGTTGCTATGTTGAGTAGATTTTTTATTGATAAAAGGATGTTGCTTTTCTAAATAAAATCGCTTATAATTTAAACCATAACATATAGCTATTATCCGCAGTTACATAGCCAGTGTTATCAACAGCGATAACAAAATGATAACATTAGCTCATATAGGCAGGATAATATGGATATATCAAATAATCAAAAGATTTATATACTCGACAGAGAATAATCTCTAAACAAAATTAGTTAGGAAAAGTCGAGTTCGAGTAGACATTTTAGTGCGTTTGAAGTCCGCAAATCCAGTAAAATCAAGGGTTTGCGGACTTCATGCTTCTAAAACGGTAATAAAATGGTAATGTTTTTAGAGCCAAAACTGAAATTTCATTCTATAAAATTTGCGACAGGCGAATGTAATGGATAGAATGTTATCAAAGGACATTGTAAAGTATTTGTGGTAATGGCGGAGAAATCTATTGTTATTCTGATACGTTTATAAGATTTGAGTGGAAGAAAAAAAGAACTGTAAAAAGCCGGATTTTTTGTTATAATATAATCAGCAGAAGATTTTTGTGTTGGGTACGGTTATCCGGCAAGGAGGAATTGTTATGATTACAGCGGAACTGACAAAAAAAATAGATACTTTATCAAAGGATGAATACCGGATGGTAGAAGTGTATGTTGATAATGTAATGGAATATTCAAGACATAGGAAGAAAGATGCCGCATGGCAGAAGATAAAGTCTGATCTGACGGAGTCTGAAAAACGTATGCGGGAGGAAGGCGGCATTTGTTCAGAGCAGTTAAGAAAGAATCTGGGTGTGTAAAGATGTATGAAATTATTTATTCTCCGGTTGTTCAGGAAAAATTGGCGGCATTGAAATTGAAGCTGGTTGAAATGTGCGGAGAGAACGTGGGGATAAAACATTTTTTGCAGGTTATTGATGGTTTTGAAGTCCGCCTCACATTCTCAAATACCGGGATTCCGATAAAAACCATATATGATGTCGGACCGGAGTTTGAACACTATTTTGTCATATATTCCCATAAAAACTATTTTTTGTACTATACCGAAGGCGATAAGGTATATGTTATGGAGATGTATGATGAAAGGGAAGATTTTGCGAGGACGCTGTTTGGAATCGTCACTACCAGTAAAGAGACTTTGGAATATTGGGGTGAATAGGAGAATACATATAAAAAAAAGAATATTGAATAGTGATAAAAGATATTCGGGCATTCTGTCTCTATTTTGGATGGAATGCCCTTATTTTTCGTTCAAAATGGAGAAGGAGAAGAAATTGAAAGAGTTAAAAAGCTTTTAATAGCAGCTTAAAACGAAAGGAGGCCAGCAATTTATGAGAAACGGAAAAGGAGGGTGGTGGAAAAGATTTTGCAAATTTTGGGAATCCATCAACAAGAGAGAAGAACCATCGGATCAGATGGAAGAGATTCAAAGTGTAACCGATTCAGACGAAGAATCTGAGCTTATATTCACAGATCCGGACGGTAATGTAATCGTTCCAAATGGCAGAAAGACGATGGAGATTATGCATCCAGATTATAAGGAACATTTAAAAGAGCAAGGTTTTTGAATATTACTAAAAGCATATCCGGGGTATTCCATGAAGTTATATGGGATGCCCTTATTTTATGCAAAAAAATAAAAGGAAGGAGATTTTTATGTGTGATTCTAAGGTGCTGCATTTGAAATTTGTAGGAATGGATTCGTGGGACAGGCCTGTTTATAAGGATGATAGTGGAACGCTATGGAAAGATGTAGATCCGAGAGCAGGAATGAAACCGAATTTATGTACTTCGGCAAATAATGAGCTTGACGGTGAGCCGGACACGGGCATGAAGTATTTGGAGAAGTACCGGGGTGTGACGGTTGCCTTTGAGCCGGAACGAATTGTGTGGTAATAGGAAGGAGGATGCGAACATGGCAAGGAAAAGACCGATGACAACGGAGGGATTGTTCGATACTATCTGTAAAATTCTGAAAGAGAAGGGAAAGTTGCCGGATATTCTGGATTACGGACTGGCAACACATAACCCAGTGCCAATTACAAATTATGAGTATGATTTGAAAAACAACCTGGACTATGGGGGAAATGAAGGAATCTATTTGGATTTGTGGATTGAATATACTGCAGAGGGAAAGAAATGTGCAAGTGGTCTTGGTACTTTCAAGACTTTGCGCGCAGATGACGAGTCTATGCATATCATGGCAGTCCTGTTAGCGGATTTTATTATTGAGGAATGTGCCTATGTCAATGCGAATCTGGATGATTTTACATGGGAGGGCGTAGATGTCCATGTGATTGAGAAATCAGGGGAGAAAAGTAAATGGGGATATTCCTGCGGGACGATGGAAGCAGCCCTGAAAAGAAAGGACGAACTGCTAAAGAAATATCCAAAGGTCATTGTAAGGGATAATGCGACAAGGAAAGAAAAAATCTATGAAAACGGAGGATAAATATGTCTGTAAGAATACACAAAAATACCGCAAAAGTAGACTGCCGATGGGTAATCGGGCTGCTCTTTGCGGAGGGGATTGCCTATGTTACTATGATAGAGAATTATTCTGAAAAATGTTTTTATTGGGAAGAGGGAAAAGAGCCTCTCTATTTTGAAAGTAAGAGAACTGCTGATGATTATGCTTTTGGCATGCTCCTGAATGGCTACCCTGCTGTAGTCATGGAAGTGCCAAAGGCAATCATAATAAACAATACAAAAATCAAGGAATCCTAAAGGATACCTGTATGGCGTGAAAAACCGCCATAAAAATGAAAGCAATTTGGTAATATGTCAAGAGGAAAATGAAAAAGATTTTCGTGAAAAAGG
>SRZB01000007.1 GCA_004793585.1 Hominisplanchenecus murintestinalis
TTGTGTTCTGTGTGTTACAATTCATTTTAGATACCTCTCTGTTCAATAAGATTTTTACTAACCTGCGAAGTCAGTAATCTTATTTTACTCTGAGGTATTTTTTTCTCAACCTTCTTTCTTGGAATTTCCTATATTTGAATTATACAGGAAGCTCCTTTATCCCTCAATATTAAGGTTGCATAAAAAGTACGTCAAAATTTTGCATATCTATTATAACTTTATCACAAACTTTCATTTTAGTAAATACTGCTTCCTGTGTTTTTACACAATCTTTTGTCAGTTTCCTGGGGTTTTTCACGAAGTTCCACCATAATAAACTTTTAACCAGGCCGATTCCAAATAACTGCGCATCTGTCATATAACAAAAAAGTGATGGAACATCATTACTGAATGTCCCATCACTTTTTTGTTTGGATTTCTACTGTGTCCATTGGACTGAGCCTCCTTTTATTTACTATTTATATCTTCAACAAAACTTTTCCTTAATTTTTTCTTTTCCAAAAGATTTCTCGTCTCTTTTGAGTGATATTTACTTTTTAAGTACTTGTTTTGTTGTTGTACTTATCATATCACCCCCGCCCTTGTTTGTCAATACTATTTTTATATTTTCCAAAAATATTTTTATATTAATATTTTATCTTTTGTCTTAATTGCTTAATTTTACATTCTATTCATACTTTTTCAACAATTTACTTTTTCCCCGCTATCCTCTATACTTATCCTATGACAAAAAATTGTAAAAGGAAATCTTCCCTGGAAAGGAACTCCTATGAACCGTATTATTTTTCATGTTGATGTGAACAGCGCTTATCTCAGCTGGACTTCTGTTGAAAACCTGCGGACAGGCTCAGGCTCTGACCTGCGGGATATTCCCGCCGTCATCGGCGGGGATGAACGCTGCCGCCGCGGAGTTGTTCTCGCAAAGTCTATTCCCGCAAAGGCTTTCGGCATACGCACTGGAGAGCCTGTCATGTCCGCCCGCAAAAAATGCCCGGAGCTTACCATAGTCCCTCCAAACCATCAGTTGTATTCAGAGTACAGCCGCCGGCTTATGGACTTCCTGCACTCCCTGACTCCTGATATTGAGCAGGTCAGTATTGACGAATGCTATCTGGACTTTACAGGAATTTCCCACCTCTATCCCTCCCCCGCAGCTGCTGCAGAAGAATTTAAGAACGAAATATACCGGCGCCTTGGCTTTACTGTGAACATCGGCATATCCTCCAATAAACTTCTCGCAAAAATGGCCTCTGACTTTGAAAAACCCAACAAAGCACATACGCTCTTTCCGGAAGAAATCTCCCGAAAAATGTGGCCGCTTCCTGTAGACGAGCTGTTTATGGCCGGGCGCTCCTCTGTAGACACGCTGCATAAGCTGGGCATACGCACCATCGGCGAACTGGCAGCTGCCGACGTCCTGCTGCTGGAGTCCCATCTGAAAAGCCACGGACGCATTCTCTGGGAATATGCTAACGGTTTAGATGAAACCCCTGTAAATCCTCTTCCAGCCGAAGCAAAAGGCATAGGAAACTCTACCACTCTTCCTCAGGATGCCGTCACTGCCGCAGAAGCCTACGCTGTACTTCTGGAACTGTCCGAAAGTGTCTCCTCACGCCTGCGCAAAGCCAGACAGCTCGCCGGAAATATATGTGTAGAAATCAAATACAGCACGTTCCAGAGAGTCTCCCACCAGATGCCCGCTGATTCCCCCATAAACACCTGCGAAGGCATTTACCGTATCTCCCGCCGCCTGTTTGACAGCCTCTGGGACGGCGCCCCCATCCGGCTGCTTGGAATCCGCGCGTCAAAATTAATTCCCGACGACACGCCCATACAGCTTTCCATTTTTGATTTAGAAAACCCGAAAACAGAAAAAGAAAAACGGCTGGACGCCGCTCTTGACTCCATCCGGCAAAAATTCGGCAAGGACGCAGTGATGCGGGGAAGCTCCCTGAAGCCTCCCCGCACCTGATATATTCTTTCCTGCCTTACGCATACCTTTCCCGCAGGGCAGACCGTCACCTCCGGGACTTGCGGCTATTTTTCTTCACCGAATAGCCAAATGTCCCTATCTTTTTCCCAAGTTCCAGATATTCCCCATGAGAATACGCCATCAGCCCCGTCCGGTTCAGCCCAAACTTGCCTTTCTCATCCATATACGAAGAATCCACATGCACACACAGCACCTCCGCCAGAAACATATGATGAGAGCCGAGTTCTTTCACTTCTGTCACACGGCACTCGATATTTACCGGGCTTTCCCCAATCAGCGGGGCTGCCAGGTGTTCTGCAGGCGCCGGGGTCAGATGCATCTCCTGAAATTTATCCACATCCCTTCCGGAACGGACGCCGCAATAGTCGGCAGCCCTCGCCAGCTTCCCGGTCGTCAGGTTTATCACAAACTCCCCCGTCTCTCGGATAATATCATAAGAATATCTCTCCGGGCGCACGGAAATATACACCATAGCAGGATTCGTACACACCGTACCCGTCCATGCTACAGTCAGGATATTGGGACGCTCCCCCCGCCTGCCGCAGCTTACCATTACCGCCGGAAGCGGATAAACCATATTTCCTGCCTTCCAGGTTTCCTTCTTCATTGTTAACCTCCTGTTATCTTTCCGCGGATACACTGCCTTTTACTGCTGGAGCACATCCATAAACGCCGGAATCAGCTGTTTCTTCCTGGACACTACTCCCGGCAGCGTCACCGAGCCGTTCACAGGCTCTCTTCCAAATGCTTCCCTCACAAGTTTCTCACTGTCCCCTCCATAGCATAAAAGTTCCGTGCTTTCATGAATGATATCCGTCAGCATAAAGAACAGCATAGACTCGCCGTGCCTTCCCAGAGTTTTCTCCATAAAGGCAAGAAGCTGCGTCTTAATCTCTGCCAGTTCCCCCGGGCTCATTGAGGTAATCTGTCCTACCCCAAAATCCGCATCATGCAAATCAAACCTTTTAAAGTCCCTGTAAAAAATTTCTTCCGGCTGCTTTCCTTTCAGTTTGCTTCCCGCCGCAAACATCTCTGCCGCAAATTCTTCACAGTTAATTCCGGCAATCTCTGCCAGCCTCTCTGCCGCATTCTTATCCACCGCTGTACAAGTTGGCGATCGGAACATCAGCGTATCAGAAATAATCGCTGCGCATAAAAGCCCTGCGATATTCGGTGGGATTTCCAGCCCTTTTTCCTGATAAATCTGATATATGATGGTTGCCGTACATCCCACCGGCTGATTCCTGAAATACACCGGAGCCATAGTTTCCAGAGAACCCAGCCTGTGGTGGTCGATAATCTCCAGAATGTCCGCGCTCTCAATATTGTCCACTGCCTGGGACACCTCATTATGGTCAACCAGTATAATCTCCCGGCGCTTGATTCCCAGCAAGTTCCGGCGGGATACCATGCCCACATATTTCCCATTCTCATCCAGAATCGGGAAATCCCTGTTTCTTTTCTTCGCCATAACCTCTTTGATAACATCGGTGTAATCATCCAGTTCAAAAAAGGACAAATCTTTCCGTTTCATAAAATATTTTACAGGCATACTCTGGTTCACCAGCCTTGCCGCCGTATACGTATCGTGAGGCGTGCTGATAATCGTACATCCCTTATCGCCTGCCAGTCTCCGGATAGTTTTCGATACGGGAGCGCCCTCACATACAATGATGCATGCCGCCTGCATTTCTATCGCACAGAGCTGAGACTCGTAGCGGTTTCCCAAAATCACCAAATCATCCTGCTCAATGTAATTCTCCATCAAATCCGGGTTCGCCGCTGCCACCAACACCTTCCCTTTCAAAAAATATGCATGTTCATTCCCGGTCACCAGGCTTCCGTCCAGCGTTTCTATAATATTTTTATACTGTGTCTTAGCCGTAGACAGAATGGAACTGTCATACACATCCATGTAAGATTCCGCAATCGTGCTGATTGTAATCAAACCTTCCAGGCTGTCGTCCTCTGTAGTAATCGGCAGCGTATTCACATTCTCATTCCGCATCAGCGTCCACGCTTTTTTCAGGGAAATATTTCCGTCTACCCCCTGTATCCGGCGGATATCCATGTCGCTCACTCTGGAGCCCACATTCGCTACATATCCGGGAACCTCCATTCCAAAGCGATTCAGTACGTACTGCGTCTCGTCGCTGATGACTCCCGCGCGCTTCGCCACGAACATCCTCTCCTCCGTCCGGTTCTTAAAGTCTGCATAGGCAATCGCGGAACAGATAGAATCTGTATCGGGATTTTTATGCCCCATCACATAAATCTTTTTGTCCTGCATATAAACTTCCTTCCTGCTTTTATCAAAATCTCACAATCTTTTCTTTTTCCACCCTCGCAAAAATCAATGGTTCCCGTTCCGGTTTCTGCCCGGAAAATTCCAACGCCCCCATAAATACTTTTTCTGACTCGCCAAACAGTGTCTTCTCCGATGCCAAAAGTACTGCCAACGCTTCGCCCTCCCGGACATAATCCCCTGTCTTTTTCTTCAATATGATACCCGCGCTGTAATCAACACTATCCTCTTTCGCTGTACGCCCCGCTCCCAGAAGCGCAGACGAAATCCCCACCGCCTCTGTATCCATACGCGTAATCCAACCCTCACATGAAGCGCGTACCTGATACTCATAAGGCGCCCGGGGGAAAAGAGAGGTATCGCGGATTACACTGCCGTCTCCTCCCTGTGCTTCTGCCATCTCCACCAGCTTCTCCAGAGCAGAACCATCCCGGAGCGCCGCCTGTACCTGCGCCATGCACTCTCCCATACTTCCCCTTCCTGCCAGATAAAGCATATTTGCCGCCAGGCTCAGGCACACTTCCGTCAAGTCCTCCGGCCCCTTTCCCTTCAGCGTTTCCGCCGCTTCAATAACTTCCAGGGAATTTCCGATATAATTTCCCAACGGGATATCCATATTCGTGATAAGCGCGGCCGTCTTTCTCCCTGCGTGCTCGCCGATGGCTACCATTTTTTCCGCCAGGGCTATGGAATCTTCCAGGCTCTTCATAAAAGCGCCGCTCCCCGTTTTTACATCCAGCAGGATACAGTCGCTGCCCGCCGCCAGTTTTTTACTCATAATGGACGAAGCAATCAGGGGAATGCTGTCCACTGTCGCCGTCACATCCCGCAGCGCGTACAGCTTTTTATCAGCAGGCGCCAAGTTTCCCGACTGCCCAGCCACGCAAATGCCCGTCCGGTTCACGATATCAAAAAATTCCTGCTGCCCAAATGCCGTGCGCAGGCCGGGAATCGACTCCAGCTTATCTACAGTCCCCCCGGTGTGCCCCAGCCCCCGGCCCGACATCTTTGCTACCTTCACCCCGCAGGCTGCCGCCAGAGGAGCCACCACCAGAGTCGTCTTATCCCCCACGCCCCCGGTAGAATGCTTATCCACTTTAACGCCCTCAATCGGCGACAAATCCACCATATCCCCCGACTTCGCCATAGCGTCCGTCAATACAGCCGTTTCCGTATCATTCATTCCCTGAAACCAGACAGCCATCAGCAATGCGGAAATCTGGTAATCCGGAATCTTCCCTGTCACATACCCGTTCACTGCAAAGCGCAGCTCCTCTTCCGCCAGCGTGCCGCCGTTACGTTTTTTCATGATAATATCATACATTCTCATAGACCTGCCCCCCCTTACTGTCAAATGCCTTTTTCTTTATTGTAATAAACACTGCCCTTCAAAGTCAAGCCCTTCTGAAACGCTGCCCAAAAAGAGAGCTGCGCACGCTGGTTTCCCAACTGTGCGCAGCTCTTCTGCATTTACTCCACTAATTACATAAACTTCGCCGTATTTAATTTGATGCCAGGTCCCATTGTCGGAGCGATAGTCACGCTCTTCAGATACTGGCCTTTCAAAGCGCTCGGCTTAGCCTTTACGATAGCGCCCATAAGCGTCTGGAAGTTGTCCGCTAACTGCTCCTCTGTGAAAGAAGCTTTTCCGATTGGCACGTGAATGATATTTGTTTTGTCCAAACGATACTCAATCTTACCGGCTTTGATATCCTGAACTGCCTTTGTCACATCCATAGTAACCGTTCCGGCTTTCGGGTTCGGCATTAAACCTTTCGGTCCGAGTACACGTCCCAGACGTCCTACAACACCCATCATATCCGGTGTAGCTACTACAACGTCAAACTCAAACCAGTTTTCGTTCTGAATCTTCGGAATCAGTTCCTCTCCGCCTACGTACTCTGCGCCTGCTGCAAGAGCCTCGTCAGCCTTTGCATTCTTTGCGAATACCAGGACGCGGACTTTTTTACCTGTTCCGTGCGGAAGCACTACCGCACCACGAATCTGCTGGTCTGCGTGACGTCCGTCACAGCCTGTTCTGATATGAGCTTCGATTGTCTCATCAAATTTCGCTACTGCTACCTTCTTCGCTAAAGCAATAGCTTCTGCTGGATCATAGAGCGCTGTGCGGTCAATCGCTTTTGCAGCCTCTACATATTTCTTTCCTCTTTTCATATTAAATAACCTCCTGGTGGTGTTTGCGGGAATGACCCTCCCACTTTATCTCCGTTTACTCTTCAACAACGATACCCATGCTTCTTGCAGTACCTGCAATCATGCTCATAGCCGCTTCAACGCTTCCAGCGTTCAAATCCGGCATCTTCATTTCAGCGATTTCTCTAATCTTGTCTTTCGAAATCGTAGCTACTTTTGTCTTATTCGGAACGCCTGAACCTGATTTCAGGTTGCACGCCTTCTTCAGCAGGACTGCTGCAGGCGGAGTCTTTGTGATAAAGCTGAAGCTCCTGTCTGCGTAAACAGTAATAACTACCGGGATAATCAAATCGCCCTTATCAGCCGTTCTTGCATTGAACTCCTTGGTAAACTGGACGATATTCACACCATGCTGTCCAAGAGCCGGACCAACTGGCGGAGCTGGTGTAGCCTTACCAGCAGGAATCTGTAATTTAATATAACCTGTTACTTTTTTTGCCATTTTAGGCACCTCCTATGTGGTATTGTCGGGGGTTTCCCTCCCACGCTCCGATAAGCCGCGAATTCACTTACCGGAATTTAAATAGTTACATCTTTTTAACTTCCGTGAATCCGATTTCCACCGGGGTTTCACGACCAAACAGCTCCACATTAATCGTAACGATCTGCTTGCTGTCATTCATAGCACAAATGACGCCTACCGTGTCTTTCCAGACACCTCCGGTAATCATCACAGTGTCGCCCTCTGCGAAATCCACATGCAGTTCTGCATCCTGGATACCGAGGGGCTTCATTTCCTCTTCGGTAAGTGGCACCGGCTTAGATCCAGGTCCAACAAATCCGGTAACGCCTCTGGTATTCCTTACGACGTACCAGGTGTCGTCATTCATAATCATATTTAGAAGCACGTAACCCGGAAACATTTTCTTCTGAACCTGCTTCTTGGCGCCGTTTTTCACTTCTATGACTTCCTGCATCGGAACCCTGACTTCCAGAATCTGATCTTCCAGATGCCTGTTCTCAATGGTCTTCTCAATGTTGGCCTTCACCTTGTTCTCATACCCTGAATAGGTATGGACAACATACCAGTTTGCTTCTGACATATAATCACCCTTGCCCTTACTTAACAATGAAATCTACACCATACTGTACCAGAAAATCCACAATCGTGATAATGACGCCAAGTACAACTGAAAGCACAACTACGGATACTGTCTGCTTTCCAAGTGATTTCTGATCCGGCCATACAATTTTGTCGAACTCGGCCTTGAGGCCTTCGGACCAGCTTTTCTTAGGGGCTTTGTCTGTCTTTACAGTCTCTCCCATCTCGTCACTTTCCTTTCCGTCGACTTATTTCGTCTCCTTGTGCATTGTGTGTTTCCTGCAGAATCTGCAATATTTCTTAGTTTCCATTCTGTCCGGATGATTCTTCTTATCCTTCGTCGTGTTGTAATTACGCTGTTTACATTCCGTACATGCCAATGTGATTCTAGTGCGCACAACTTCCACCTCTCTCTCGTTGTATTTTGCCGGCGGCCTGGCGGGCCGTCGATTTTAGGCATAAAAAAAAGACCTACTTCCATTCGCCTTCTCAGTGTACCATAGGCAAACAGGGGAAGTCAAGCCTTTTTTCCGCAGTTCCCCGGCGTTTTGTAACAGTTCAGCCTTCGGCTTCACCGTTACGTAATCCAGCCCATTTAAAGTTTGCTGTTCGCAAAGGGCTGGATTCTCTGGCTGTCTGGCTGAATTTACGCATTCTCACGGACTTTGCAGCAAGTGCAAAGTCCTGGGCTGAACTGTTACGGCGCTTTCACCTCACCTGCGCAGCTACATACCCATGCAGTTTCCGGTAGAGCGTATCGGTATAGTGTAACCCATCAATAGTCCCGTATCCTCCCGGCTGTTCCCGCAGGTATCCTTTCTCCAAAAGCCAGTGGTAACTGTCTATGTAACGCCCTCCAAAAACCTGCTCCATTCTCTGATTAAACCCTTCTATCACGGCATTCTCTCTCTGGCTAAAGCCGCTTTCATGGAGAAACCCCTCCTCCACCGGGTTCACCGACATAAAGTAAAATCTTACCTTCGGATACTGCCGTATCAGCCTTTCATATATACCCACGTACAGCTCTGCGTTTTTTAAATCATTCACACCCAGGTTAAAAATAACGGCCGAATACGGATTTTTATCCAATACTCTTTGTAACTTCCGTACTCCGGCGTCCGCGAACCACTCGTAGCCTTTTCCCCACTGTGCGATATAAGTATCTCTGTTATTCACTGCGTCCCGCATACCGGCAGTACGGGAATCGCCGACAAATATCCTCTTCGCGTCCCGGCAGTGTCCCCCGGCGTCCACATACCGGCTGCCAACCCAGGTATTTTTCTGAAGGATTCCTTTCTCGGAAAAATAATATTTATTTTTGCCTATTTCCTTCCAGCCTGTCAGCATCGCTCCTGTTTTCCTGGAAAAATAGTATTTTTCCCCGCCAATCCTCTGCCATCCCAGAGCCAGGTATCCCCTGGCATCCAGATAATAGGTTTTCTGCCTGTATTTTTTAAACCCTGTCGCACGAAAGCCTGCCCGATCCACAAAAGAAATTTTTGTGCCTGTTCTTATCCAGGTATTTTTAGCATATTTCTTCGATACGGTATAGCGGAATCGGTATCCTGACCCGGCTTTCACCCATCTGCCCGCAGGAGCAGGCTGCTCCATAACAGTCTTTATCAAGTTAAATCCCCCTGCCTGCGCCCTCGCTCCGGCTCCTGCCAGAAGAAAAAGCGCCAGCAGAAGAAAAATCCTTCGTATGCGTTTATTCATTACACACTCCTATCTTATCTTCCACCCTGCTCTTCGAGCCGATTCTCCAGCCGTCTCTTCCAGACGCCAATCAGCATCAGGATGATAAAGTCTGAGACTCCCTGATATATCAGGACAACGCCGATAAACATAACCGTAACCTGAGCCGCCGCAAAAGGATTTAAAAACATTACCAGTCCCAGCAGGATCATCAGCGCCGCTACAACCATCGCCGCCCACCAGCGTGAAAACTCCAGCTCCTTCATCTCAAAGGAGCGGCGTACGTTCACCCCGCCGTCTATCACAATATAAATTCCCAAAATCATAGGAATCACCATCGTTACGATTTCCGGCTGAATCAGCATAAAAGTTCCTACGGCGCAAAGTATAATACCGGCCGCCAGCTCATACCTCAGGAAAAATTCTCCCTCCTGCCTGGTAAAGTAGCGCACCAGGTCAAGCATCCCGTGAAACAAAAGCACAGCGCCCACGCCATAACACAGTACTGTACTGGTCGTATCCGGGTAAAGGAGCAGCACTACACCCAACGCTACGGTAATAATAGACGAAAACACCCAGCTCCTTCTCATAGTTTCCACAAAGCGTCTCATAAATCCCATTCCTCCTTCATGCCAAGGCTGCACTGCATCCCAAAAGCCCCGCAGCTCCCAGCCTGTACTAAAATCCCAAAATATCCTGCAGGAAACGGACAAAATCATCCTTCGCTTCTGTCAATTCCCTGTCATTATCATAACAGTAATCATAGGCATATTTTTCTACATTATCGTCGGATGCGTTACCCCAGCTCTGCCGCGCGCTTCCCCGCCGTATCAGCAGCGTGATACATGGAATATCTACATGCCGCTTGAATTTGTCTATCTCTTCTCCCTCCCTGATGTGCACAAACAAAAGCTGTGCGCCGCTCTCCAGAAATTTCCGGTATTCTTCTTCCAGATATCTGCATGGCAAATCATTGTACTCACTAAACACCCTCTTTAAATCTGCCAGAAATCTCCTCGACCTGGAATCCTTCTCACCCCGCCATCCATACCTGGAGGCAATCTCTTTAATCGGGGTAACCGAAGAAATATTTTGTGTCCGGTAAGCCGCGCCTGCAAATTCGCACAACGTATCTTTGCCTACCCCTCCGTTTCCGTTAATGATTATTACTGCTTTCCGCATGGCTCCCCCCTTTTATCAATATTTACCGCATCTCTCCTGCTGTCATCTGGATTATAACACAAGAAACGGCATCTCCGCTACCCCGGAGATGCTATTCCTTCACAAACCGTTTTCACCAGCCATCGTGAAACCAAGCTTAAAATCTGTGCCCAGATTGGCATTGGTAAAACAAAAGCTCTATATATAGAAAAGAATACATGAGACAAAATCACCTCATGTATCCTTTCGATACTTTCTTCTTTTCTGCTTCAAATATCAATCATTCAGAATCATACCCATTTTTACGGTAGACAACTTGAAAAATTCCCATAGCCAGCAAGATTTCCCCCACCAGGATAACAAGACTGCTCACCGATACAGGATTCCTGCTTCCATCTACAATATTCTCTACCGTGTGCATCATGATTCCCGTAAAAAGGAAATCTGTGATCGTCCCCAGCATTTCATTTAACCGAGAAAACATCGGAACCATCATAAGCACCATAATAATCGGCGTCGTCACAGTGCTGGCAGTCACCTGATTTTTCGCAAAAATGCCAAAAATCATACCTATCACCGCCCCCGCAATAGCTGCCAGGAGAGAAATACCCAGATATATCGCCCAGCCCGCCGCATCCATAGTAACACCTGCGAGCGGCACCAGCAGCGCATTTACTGCTTCCACCATCAAAATTACAGGAATCAGGCTTCCCAAGAAGAATTCCGTCCCATTTACGGAAGATGTCATCAGTACACGGAGCGTATGCTTCTCCTTCTCCTCTGCCAGCGCCGCGCTTACACAGTAAACTCCGGTCATACAAATATTCATCAGCGCTCCATATGCCAGTGCATAAGCCTTCCCAAATATACCCGCTTCCCCTTCCAGCACAGTACCGTAAACCAGTTTCATCACAAACGTAAGCCCGATTGCAAAAACCGGCATAATGATAAAGTTTTTGGAGAACAGCGCCTTCAGCTTCATTTCCGTCACAGCTGCCAGTTTATTTCCATGTATCGCTTTCATCGTAATTCCCTCCCTGTCACTGTCAAAAATACATTTTCCAGGGTCGGCTCGCAGGAATGGACTGCCGCCGCCTGGTTCCCCAGCAGCCACCCAGACAGCCGCTCAATATCCTCCGCTGTCTGCTTTAGCACATGTTCTTCGCCATTTTCCAACAGCACTTTATAGCACTTTTCTTTGTTGTAACGCAGACACAGCTCACGGGGCGTACCATACTCCACAATCTCTCCGTCATTCAAAAGCGCTACATGGTCACAAAGCTTTTCTGCCTCCTCCATATTATGGGTAGTCAGAAATATTGCCATCCCCTCTTCCTTCATCTCCATCAACAGCCGATGGATATCTAAAGCTGTGGAAGGATCCAGCCCACTGGTCGGCTCATCCAAAAAAAGCACACGCGGTTTGTGCAGCACTGCCCGTGCCAGTACCAGACGCTGTGCCTGGCCTTTCGAGAGTTTGCCTGCCGGCTTTTTCTTATGCTTCTCCAGCCCTACCCGTTCCAGCAATTCATCAATCCGTTTTCCGTCAGCTTTTAAGATCCGGGCAAAATATTTCATATTCTCATATACGGTCATCCGTTCATAAATTCCTGACTGGTCTGTAACAATCCCAATCTGTTCATAGATTGTCTCATCTATATTTTTCACATGAATGCCCAGCACATATGCTTCGCCCGACGTAGGCTTTAACTGCCCGGTGAGAATCTTAATCGTAGTAGTCTTTCCCGCGCCGCTCGGCCCTAAAAAGCCTAAAATTTCCCCTTTCTGTAAAACAGCGTTCAAATCCTTCAGCACCGGGGTTTTGTCATATCTTTTGCAGATATGTTCCATTCGGATATACTCTTTATCCATCCCTTATCAGCTCCTTTCGCAGCTATCTTAATCCCGAAAAGAACTGAAAATCAACAATTTTTCCTAAACGGCACGATTTTCTTCCCAAATGGCCATATTAATATACAAAATCCTCTTATGCCTTTACATTTTCACCCTCTCCATCAACGCCGACTTCATTTTCCGCGAAACCAGACATTCCTGTTTTCCAGCCTTCACCTTATTATGCTTCAAGTCAATCTCTGTAATCTTTTCCACTGCCACCAGATACGATCGGTGGGTACGGATAAACCTCTCCCCCATCTGTCCCTCTATCTCATTTAAGTTTCCCACAAAATCCATCCTGCTGCACTCTGTATGCAGGATTACATGATGGCCTTTCTGGGAAGTTTCAAAAAACAAGATATCCTGTACCGGGACATTCTTAAAAGTATCCCCCACTTTCACAGAATAAATTTCGTCCACATCCTTTTGCGCCTCCTGTTTCAGCCGCAGATGCAGCGCCTCCAAACAGCGGTCAATGGACTCCCTCTGGCCTCCGCCGCATTTCACAATATAATCAAACGCTTCCAGGTGATACTGAAACGTCCTGTATGCAAGATTCTGGAAGCTGGTAATATACACCAGCATACCGCGGGGGTCCAGCATGCGGATTTCTTTTCCCAACAGGAACCCATCGTATTTTGTATCATGAAGTTCCACATCCAGAAAGTACACATTCCGCTTCTGGAGTGCGCCCCGCACCGTCTCCAGAAAGCTGCGCGGTTCACCCCCGTCAAAAACCACCCGCATATCATAATCTTCAATCAGCAGCTTCTTCTCTATCTCTTCCCGAATCTGCTTTCTTGCCGTCTCATTATCGTCACATATGTAAATTTCTATCATAATCCGCTCTCCCATCGTCCTGCTCTGGCAGGCTGCTTTACCTGCCGCGCCCCTGTCCCCACATTGTAACCGGAACCTCTGCTGACAGCATTTACAGGGTAAGCTCCTGCACAAATGTCTTGTTTTCACAGCTTGTAACCAGCACGGCTCCCGGATACTTCTCCAAAATCTTTCGGCAGCTCGAAAGCCCCAGTCCCCGCTCTCCGCCTTTCGTGGAGTATCCCTCTTCCCAAATACGGGTTATATCTATCTCGCCTTCCCACGGATTTGCCACACGGACTGTCAGGAAACCTCCCTGGCTCATCAGAAGCAGTTCCACACCGGGCTGTCCGCTTTCCTGCGCCGCTTCTATGGCATTGTCCAGTAAAATCCCCAGACAGCGGTTAAAATCCCAGATATCCATCCCTATTTCCACAATTGGATAAAACGCCTCCAGCCTGCATGGAATCCCCAGTTCATTCATTTTTACCAGCTTGGACATCACCAGCCCTTTCACTTCCGGTATCCGGATATTTCCCATCTGCGTAGTAGCATAAATCTTCTCTCCAATTTTCTGGTCAAAATCCATTTCCAGCTTTTCCAGGGTTTTCTGTATTTTCCCTACTTCCCCTTCCTGCGCATAGAGATACATCCCGGACAGCATATTTTTATAATCATGCCGGAAAATGCGCATTTCCCGCTGCATCTCTTCCAAGTTTTCCACATACATCTGCTGCTGCAGAATCATAGATTCCTGCAGCTGGATTTTCCGGGTACTCTCCTCCCGCCGAGCCAGATACATAATCAGGCAGAGCAGCAAAAGCGTCAGGATAATAACGGCCGCATTATAAGTAAACAGCAGCTTATTATTTAACATCATACGCTGTGTAAAAAATACTTCCACCGTAATCTCAAGAAGAAGTACAACAACTGCCGTCCGGCGGATATGCCGCCCATCCTCCAATAAGTACTGGATAGGCCGTCCAAAATGAAGTTTCTTCAGCAGACTGCTGATCCCCCAGGCTGTCAGAGGATACAGTAAAAACATCTGCTGTGCAAAAAGCAAAAAGTCTGCCAGCTGCTCCAGCGTAATGCTCTGCACAATGGATCCGACAACTGCAGCATTCGATACCTGAAGAATCGCACTAATCCCAACCAGGCAGAATGCCCTCCATAAATCCCGCTTCCACAGCCGGGATACCACAAACGTCGCTATAGAAAAAACAATCACTGTAGAAAGCACATAAAAAAGCAGCACCTGCCCCGGCATAAAGAGTCCACCCAAGCCTCCAAAGATTCCCGGAAAGCTTCCTGCAAGCAGAACAAATTTTCCCATCTTCTTCCAGCACAGCTTCTCGTCCAGCACAGCAAAAAGATAAAATCCCAGTACCATATGGGAACAAAGGGAATCCATCATATACAATGCACACACCCATAACATCTGTGACATAGAATACCCCATAGCATTTCCCTCCATCCGCTAAGTCAAATCCCCCGCAGTAAGCTACGGGGCGTGACCCAGCTTGTTCTTTCCGCCCCAAGGGGCGGGGTATTTGACCCTCGCGGCATTCGCCAAATATCCACGCAAGCACGGCTGCTTGGCTCATTGCTCTCGGGAATAAAAATTTTATGCATTATGCCGCTATCTTTTATATCTTATCACTTATCCTGATACTTTGCAAAAAAAGCTGTGTCATGTATACTATTTAAGAAACACGATGATATGAAAGATTGACTATAGAAAGGACTTTCCTACACATGAATATATATGGATTTAACACCCTGACACTTCTGGATTACCCTGGAAAAGTGGGCGCTTCCCTTTTCCTGGGCGGCTGCAACTTCCGCTGCCCCTTCTGCCAGAACGGAAATCTGGTTCTCCATCCCGAACAGGAATCCGCCATTCCCGAGGCAGAAGTGCTCGCATACCTGACAAAGCGGCGGGGGGTTCTGGACGGGGTATGTATCAGCGGCGGGGAGCCTACGCTCCATGCTGAGCTGCCCGCACTCATCCAAAAAATAAAAGACCTGGGATATCTTGTAAAATTAGATACCAACGGCACCCGCCCGCAGGTTGTCCGGTATCTTTATGAAAATCACCTGATTGATTATGTAGCTATGGACATCAAAACTTCCCGCGCCCGCTATCCGGAAGCTGCCGGAATCAGCCGGGTAGACCTCTCTCTTATTGAAGAATCCGTGGAATATCTGAAATCTCATGTTTCCGATTATGAATTCCGCACGACCGTGACTCGTGAACTGCATACCTCCAAAGATTTTGAGGATATCGCCGATTGGCTGGAAGGATGCCGCGCCTATTACCTCCAGGCTTACCGGGAATCTGCCAGCGTCATCCACCCTGTTTTCTCCAGTTATACGAAGGAAGAACTCGAAGGCTTCTGTGCCATCCTGCGCAAAAAAATCCCCCTGGCCGAAGTCAGGGGAATTGATTAATATAGACCGCGGGCAGCTCCCATATTCCCGAACTACGGCAGGCGGCGGCACCAGTACCCGAATCTCCCGCCCTGATTCTGCGATACTGCTTCTTTAAATATGGGAAAACCAAACATATTTGCCATATACTGTTCCTGGCTTTCAAACACTCCCGGAATTCCCAAAATGTATCCTCCATCCCGGCATTTACCGAACAGCAGATGCCTGTAATGACAGAACCCATGCATCAGGAAACTATTGTTTCCGGCACGGAAATTTCCCTGCTGGATAACGCGCAGCTCCCTCGGGGTAATCTGGATACAATCAGCCACTTCATCATCCGCAAAAGGCTGAAAATGCGGGCATCTGCCGCCCATACACTGCCATTTGCGATCCAGCCCCTGAAGCTGGGGCGGACGGCTTCCTCCGCCTGAAGGAGAAACCGGGCGGACGCCGCCGTTGGCAGCATGAGCCTGCTGCGGGGTTCCCATATCCTCCTCAAGCCGGAGCGCCGCTTCCTGGGCATGGACATGTCTCGGACTCTCTTTATGTATTTCCTGTTCCGAAACCTCCGGCTCTCCTTCTGCTTCAAACTGTTCCGGCGTTTCTTCTCCAAAAACTAAATTTCCTGATGTTTTTCCATTCTCCGGTTCTTCCTTCTGCTCTAATCTTTCCGTCAGGATTTCCGGCTCGCTTTCACCGTCTCTCCCTTCAGATACTTCCTCCGGGACTTCTTCTGTCTCTACTTTTTCAGAGAGTTCTTCCATTTCTGTCTCTGCGATGGACTCTTCCAAAACCTCCTCACTCTCTGCTTCTGCAACAGGTTCTTCCAAAATCTCTTCACTCTCTGCTTCTACAAGAAACTCTTCCGCAGTCTCCCTGTTTTCTGTTTCTTGAATGGATTCCCCCGGGGCTTGCCTTTCCTTTTCTCCTGCCCGATACTCCTTTAGTTCCTTCTCCTGCTCCTTTACCTGGTTTTTCCTCCAGTTCTCTATCTGCTCTATCGCCTCTTTATCCCGCTGTTCCGTCTCCCGGCTGTCCGTCTGCCCCCCGATTGGCTGCACTTCCTCAACTTCTGCCTTTCCCGGAAGTGACGTTACCAGACGTCCCGTATCTATCCCCTCGTCATCAAATACGGTCAGATATTTTTGTCCCTGGCTTCCTTCTATCCAGATTCCTGCAATCTGCCGCAGTGCATACGCGCTTCCTCCGATATTCTGGGACGGCGTTTGTATACGGGCGTCCCCGCATGCGCCCTGTATGCATATTTTTCCAAGAGAAATCCCCAGGAGCCAGCCGCCCTCGCGAACAAATCCATAAATGTTCAGGGCTTCTTTCTCCTGGGGAACCTTCTGCAGATGTACCTGCATCCGGCAAATCCCATTTCGGGATTCCACCTTGGCAAAACCTGTATTTTTATTTTTCTTTCCGTTCGTATATTCATAGATATAAGCAACAAAACGTCGATATTCTGACAAAGCTTTCGCTCCCTGCTTTTCTTAACGCTAATATATGCTTATTATCTGATTTTCATTCCAACATAGCAGAGTTCAGCGAATCCAAAAAGACTGCCCCGGCGCCGTGATATCACAGATTCTGTTCCTGTATGGCGCTGACTCCGGCAGGTTCTTATACCTTGAAATAATGCTGTAGTCATCCCAGCAATGCATAGGAAAGACAGCTGCTGCCTCCACATGCTGCAAAAACCAGGTAATTCCTTTGGCAAACTCCATCTCCTGCCTTGGATCAAGCACTACAAACGCCGCATGGAGCCGCTTCCTGGCAAGCTTCGCAATCTCTTTCCGATAGTTCTTCCTCATCCACGCATTCGTGTCCTCCGGCTCATTCACCCAGCTCCAGTCATTGAGGTCGCCTGCATGGTAAATCGCTTTCCCGTCAATCTCTATCAAAAACGCCACGCCGTCGTCCGTAGACTGCAGCGTTTCAATCATCAGCGAGGAATCCCCTATCCGCTCATCCGGTCCTATAAAAATCGTCCGTTCCAATAACTCTTCCGGAACCCGTTTCTCCCAGATATCTTTCGACATGAAATAATACACATACGGATACTTTTTCGCCAGATTGAAAATGCTGGCTGAAAAATGATCCCCATGCCCATGACTCACAAATACATACAACGGCTTATAGGGAGACAGCTCAGGCAAATCCCCTTTAAAATAGTCAAACAGCAGATAACCGGACATCGTCTCTACCAGGAATGAACTATGATAAATGTAAGTTACGTTCATACTTATACCTCGTTTTAAACGCGTTATTTACTGCCCGCTTCCTTCACAGTAACCGCGCAAGTCCTGTTATCTTATATTTTCCAGAACTTTCAGTAAATATTTCCACATCCGTTCCGTGGAAGAAATCGAAAGCGTTTCTTCTGTCGTGTGTATACCGGACATCGACGGCCCGAAAGACACACAGTCCAGATTCGGAATCTTTTCATAAAAAATACCGCATTCCAATCCCGCATGGATTGCTTTAATTTCCGGCCTTTCCCCAAACATGTCCTCATACGTATCGGCCATAATTTCCCGCAGCGCCGAATCCTTCCTGTATTCCCACGCCGGATACGCGCCCTCCGGCGTATAGCTTCCGCCCAGGAATTCAGTAAGATACTGTATCTGCATGGACAAAGCCTTTTTCGCACTGCCCACAGAGCTGCGCAGGCTCGCCGTCATCCGGCACGCATTCCCATCCATGCACAAAATTCCCGGATTGACGGAGGTTTCTACCAGCCCCGCAATTTCTCCGCTCATTTTCTGGACGCCATACGGAAACTGCATAAGGAAAAATAAAACCTTCTGCTGCGCAGACATTGTCAAAGCGCTTCCCTCCGTCTCGCCCTCCGTCCGCACGTTTACAGAAATCCCATCATCTGTGCCGCTGTACTCGGCTCTTAAGTTTTTCCCGAACTCTGCCGCAGCCTCTGCAATCTCTTTCTCTGCACAGGCATCCGCCAGAAAAACCGCCCGGGCGCTTCTCGGAATCGCATTGTCCTTTTGCCCTCCGGCAAGCTCTGTAAGAAAAAATTCCACCTGCCCCGAAAGTTCAAACAAAAAGCGTCCTAACAGCTTAATGGCATTCGCACGGATTTTATCAATTTCAGCTCCTGAATGCCCTCCGGCAAGCCCCTCTAGCATTACCTCGTATCTCACGCCCTGCGTTTCCCTGTACTCCACCGGAATCTCACAGACAGCTGAAAGCCCTCCGGCACAGCTAATCCAAAGTTTCCCCTCTTCCTCGGAGTCTATGTTCAGCATGTAAGTCCCTTTCAAATCCGAGGTATCAAGCGCCATAGCCCCCAGCATCCCCACTTCCTCATCTGTGGTAATCACAACTTCCAGTGACGGATGTTTCAGGGAATCATCCTCGAGAACAGCCAGCGCATATGCCACAGCGATTCCGTCGTCTCCTCCCAGCGTAGTGCCCCTGGCGCTAAGCAAATCCCCTTCTACTGCCAGCTCCAGGCCGTCTTTCTCAAAATCATGGGCATATCCGGGCTTTTTCTCACACACCATATCACAGTGCCCCTGCAGAATAACCGCAGGGGCGTCCTCATAGCCCTTCGACGCCGTTTTCTTTATTACCACATTTCCGCTCTCATCCTGCCGATACTCCAGACCGTGTACTTTGGCAAATTCCACCAGGTAACTGCTGATTTTTTCCGTATGGAAAGAACCACGGGGAATTTTACAGATTTCTTCAAAATAGTAAAAGACTCTCTCCGGTTTCAGACCGCTTAACACTGACATACTGCTGCCTCCAGGTTTCTTTTATATTCAGGGTAGTTTATGCCTCGGCAATACATTCAATCTCCACCAGCCCGCCAAGCGGCAGCTTTGCCACCTGTACACAGGAACGAGCAGGAAATTCTCCGTCAAAATAAGATTTATAGACCTCATTCACCACTGCAAAATCATCCATATCCGCCAGGAAAATCGAAGTCTTTATCACCTTGCCGTAACTGCTCCCCGCTTCCTTCAAAACCGCTCCCAGATTTTTCAGCGATTGATGCGCCTGCGCTTCTACACCTTCGCAAAGCTTACCATTCTCCGGGTTCAGCCCCAGCTGCCCGGAGCAATAAATAACGCCGCCCGTTTTTACTGCCTGCACATAAGGCCCTACCGCCTTGGGTGCATCATCTGTATGAATAATCTCTTTTGCCATAGCATTTACCCTCTTTCTTAACTTTTTCCAATCTAAATATTAATATCTTCTTAATTATACCACAGATTTTCTATTCATTCCAGCCTTTACATACATCAATCCACTGACTGCTGCCCGAATATTTCTCCAAATCCGCCATCGTCATCTGAATCGCGCTGTTTCCGCTCCCTGCCGCCGGGTACACCGACTCAAAACGCCTGAGGGATTCGTCCAGATAAACTTCCACTCCTCCATTTACCGCAAACGGGCAGACCCCACCCACCGCATGTCCAATCAGAGCCGTCACCTCATCCTTCCCCAGCATCTTTGCCTTTGTGCGGAACTGCGCTTTATATTTGGGATTGTCCACCTTAGCGTCGCCCGCCGCTACGATAAGAATCGGCGTCTCCCCCACTTTGAACGACAGCGTTTTTGCAATCCGCGCAGGCTCGCAGCCTACAGCCTCTGCCGCCAGCTCCACCGTGGCGCTCGACATCTCAAATTCCATAATCTTATCTTCCATGCCATACTGTCTGAAATATTCTTTCACCCGTTCAATTGACATCACTCATCTTCCTTTCCATTTACCTAACATATAATGTAACCACTTTTTGTCAAATTGTCAACGCAAAGAAAACAGCAGCATCCATCTAAACTCCCTGTAAGTACAAGAAAAAACACCGCCCCCGACGCTTTCCGTCAAAAACAGTGCTTTGATGCGCGATCAGGGGTTCGAACCCTGGACACCCTGATTAAGAGTCAGGTGCTCTGCCAGCTGAGCTAATCGCGCTCTTCTTATTCAGTTATTTCTCTTTGACACGAGAGATATTATATAACAGGTTTTTGCAAAATGCAAGGGTTTTTTTCATTTTTTTATTTTTTCTCCTGTTCCCGGCATCAAGCCATGCAAAACCACTTCGTGGTGGCTTGATGTCCATCAACGGAAACGCTATTTCACGGACTTTGCAGCAAGTGCAACGTCCTGGGCTGAACTGTTACGGATAAGTTTCAGATATAGTGGCAAAGCGCCCACCAGGTTAGTTGTTGCTCTTGTTGTCACTGTCTAACCATTTGATGATGTAGTGGCAGGCTACACCAGCCGAAACAGCAACTAAAAAAGAAATCACAACTTCCATGCAAACACCTCCTGTTGCGGGTATCGGTGAGCAACACCTGGATTATAGCATACTATCCGATATTCTTGTACCGTTTTCTCGAAACTTTTTTCTTGAGATTGTGGCTATCGCAATCCGATGCTCGCCTATTTCTGTAGATGCCTCAATAGAACGGCTCTTTTAGCAATTTTACTTTGAATGTATTTTTTACCTTCGGAAAAGGAAATCTATATTTTGAAGATTACTTTTTCAATGGTTACGCAGGTCTGCAGAGGAGTTTGTCTTCAGTGGGCAAAATAAAACGCACATTTGAGTTTTGTCCTACTCCATGTTATTATTTGATTCTTATTGTGATAACTGCCTTCCTATTGCTTCCATCTGTTGCTTCTGCAGTGATGCGGACGCTCTTATTTTTGCCTTCTTTTCTGGTTTTAACCACTCCTTTTGAATTTACGGCTGCATATTTGGGATTAGAACTTGTCCATACCAGCTTTTTGTTTGCTTTCTTACCCGTTGTCTTAACGATTGGTTTTATCGTCCCCCTCCCGCCGCTGCTGCTTTTTCTGACGCGCTCTTTGGCAGCGCCGCCGGCAGCGGCGCTAGAGTCAGAGCCGCTATCAGAAGCGGGGACAGCAGACGCTTCGGCTTACCTGCAATCTTTCTGCATATTGTTATATTCTTCATAGCTTCCTCTTTAATTTTCATTTTTTATTTCACTCTAACTTTCTTCACCGCGCTCCACGCTCCATACTGCCTGTTTCCTTTTTCGTAATTGTATGCCCTGACGCGTATATAATAAGTCTTTTTCTTTTTCAGCCCGGAAGTCCAGACGTATTCTCTCTGAAAAGCCGTTTTTGTCTTTTTTCCTTTTCGGAACCCTCTGTCTTTTGCAAGCTGAACCTGATATCCCGCCACAGCATTTTGTTTCCTCCACTTAATGGAGATTCTTCGAGATTTCCTGCTTTTTACAGAAAGTCCAGCAACCTTCCCCGGCCGCGGATTCTTTTTATCCGCATCAGAAATGTAAGAAGGCTCTCTTTGCTCATCGTCATTTTCCCCATACGCAAAGTCCTCTGAATCTTCAGGTTCCTCCTGTTCTTCCGGAATCACGGGTCTTTCCGGCTCTTCCTTGTTTCCCGGATTTACCGGCCTTGAGGGTTCTTCTGGCTTTCCAGTCTCTTCTGGCTTTTCCGTTTCTAGGATTTTAAAGCGTATTTGTACCCTGGCTGCGGATGCGTCCCTCATACTTGTCCAATCTGAGCTTTTCGTAAATTTATACTGTACAATCCTGATTCTGTCCTGATAAGTATTTAACTTATACCATGCACGGCAGCGGTTTCCGTGCGAGCCGTAAGAACCGTCACAGGACACCCCGGACTGGCACCATACCTGGCTTCCGCCGTCTTTCCAGTTAATAAAGTAATATGGATGTCCCGCGTCCGTGCCGAGATACCTCGCCGTAACGCTCCCAGCCAGGATTTCATCATAATGTACAAACTTTCCCGTCTGATCATAATTCCCTTCGTTTCCTGCATTCGGCCCGCAAAAATGATAATATACGGAGCGGACAAGAAGCCTGGCGTCTGACGTCTGTAAATCTGCTTCACTGGTATAGGTATTTCCCGAATTCTGCCATTCGTCCCTCACGCTTCCTGCATTTGTCCATTCAGCTCCCGGGGCAGACTGCTGGATTTTTTCGTAATGGTTTTTATACTCAACTATACAAGTATCCGAAGAGACTCCCGCCGGAAGGGACTCACAGTAATACCATCCGTCTGTACTCTGTTTGGGAGAATCCACATAGCTGTCCGTATAACTGTTTTCGCAGTCAAAACACGCATGAATCGTATACCCTCTGTCTGTCAGCGTGGGCGCTACTACTATCTGCCCGTAATTGTGTCCCTTCGCATTGATAGTTTCCGTATAAGAAGCGCCGCAAGAACACCGAAAAGTCTTTACGCCTGCCTGGGTACAATCCGGCTGCTTTGTAATCGTGGCTGAGTAGCTATGGCTGTGGACGTCGTTATAAATATAAGTCTCGTTCTGCGGGTTGATTCCGCTTTCATTATAATATTTGCCAAGAGATATCCCAAAGTGCAGATGCGGCCCTGTAGACCAGCCTGTCGTGCCTACGCGCCCGATCTGCTGTCCCATCTCCACGCGCGCCCCATAATGTACGTTTGCCGGGATACTTCCCGCCTGCATATGGGCGTACTGATAATACCTCCCGTCATCCCCGCGTATTACAAGCCCTGTCCCAAAGCCATTGCAGTCCCCCGCATTGTAGTGCGTGTTCCCGCACAGCCATATATTGCTTACCGTTCCTCCCAGCGCCGCGCACACTGTCGCGCCGTTGATACTGCCATCCGAAATGTCGATTGCCTTTCCGTCATGATATCCCTGCGAAAGCGCTGTATGCCCGGGCACAGGCCATCTTAAAGTAACTCCTGCATAAGTTACAAGTTTCTGTCCGCCCGCCAGCATAGCTGCCGCTAATACAAATACCACTGCTTTTTTCAATTTTTTCACGGGATTCTTCCTCCTTCCAAAAATATTTTTCAATTCTCCCTCGCTACTTCCATTTCACCGAGTACTGAATCGAGTCCTTTTTATTGTTTTTAAATATCTTTAAATAGTAAGTTCCTTTTTCCAAAGGAAATTTTTTTGCATAAGCATACTTAAAATCTTTGATATCTTCCAACTTACCGCTGCCCGTCACACTGGCAATTATTTTTTTAACATCTTTGACGTATTCCAGCTTACCGCTGCCCGTCACACTGGCAATTACTTTTTTCTGCCCTTTTTTATAAAGATAAGCGCACATCTCATCATCCTTACCCTCCAGGCTTTTTACGGTAATCGATACTTTTCTTTTTTTAGGGATTACAATCTTATGCCAGCGGCAGTTCTTTTTCCCTTCTCCTGCCGCCAGGATTCCTTTTACCGTCTTTCCCTTTTTGACGCTCTGCGCTTTGGACTGCTTCGTATTCTTCGCTGTTTTCATCTTTGTAAAACGATACCGAAATTGAATCAACCCCGAGGCGTCTTTCATTTTAATATAATATGTCCCTTTTCTCACATACTGTCTGGCGTTCTGTTTTTTATCGTTCGGACTCCACTGAGGACTGCCCACTTCCACACGTTTACTGTTCAGCAGTGTAGTTTCTAAAATCCTCCTCCTTAAAACATCGTCTGCACCTCTATTTGGATCTTCACCAGACTCTATCTCAAGTACTCCGTCAGAAGGTACTTTTACCTCATAAAAATATTCACCAGCAGTATGGCACTCCGCTACCCACTGGTTTTCTGAAATCAATACCGTCCGAGGCGGCGTAATTGTATCATATTGGTAAAGGGATACGGTAACCATCCCGTCTCTTCCCCAATCAGCCGTATCTTTTAAAAGCATAAGTTTCTTTTCCCTGCCAGCCTTTACCGCCAGAGAAAAATTCTGTGTCTTGCCATTTCCTGTATTCCTCGCCGCTAAGCCCGGCATACGCAGGAAGACATCTTTTGAAAACCCCTGTAAGGTAATCTTCAAATATACACTCTCACCATATCCGATATTCAGCGGCACGTTCAAAACCGCCATGTCCCTGCGAAACGTATAACTCTTTGACACTCCTGCCACTTCTCCCGGTTTGATTGTCATCGGGCTCAGCTCCGCCTCATTCTGTGCCGGGAGGCTCTCTGCCTGTTCCCACACTTTAGGATCCTTATAATCCGCCGCCTGTGCCGGAATCGTCAGGCTCTTCCCCTGGAGCCCCCCCACTGCAAACATAAGTACGCATCCTAAAACTCCAATTATTTTTTTCGTTATTTTCATTTTTTTCTCCTTGTAATATAGCTATCTTTAAAAGTCTGACAGCCTATCAGGCTTTTGTCTGATTTTTTACCTTTTGTATCAATGCATTACTTCCATTTGATAGAATACTGAACGGACGATTTCTTATAATTATTACGCTTAAATACCTTCATATAATAAGTTCCTTTGTCTAACAAACATTTTTTAGACATGCTATACTTCGCAGGACCGCCAAACCTTATAGGGGCAGTGACCGCAAAGACAGGTTTTGAACTTCCTTTCTTATAAATGTATACGCTATAGTCGTTAATATCCCCTACGGAAACTTTTGTACTGACTGTCACTTTTTTTGTTTTCGGAAGCACTATTTTATACCAGCGGCCATTCTTCTCACCTTCTCCCGCTGCCAGTATTCCTTTGACCGTTTTTCCTCTTTTGACGCTCACGGCTTTTGACTGCTTCACATTTTTTGAAGTTTTCATCTTTGTGAAGCGGTAACGGAACTGGAACAGCCCGTCGTCAGTTGCTTTGATATAATAAGTACCTTTTCTTACACAATATTTTGTACGGTCATCTTTGTTGCTGTACGATTCATCGCTCACTGCTTTGCATTTGCTGTTCAACAGCATAGTTTCCACTGACGCTCCCCCGCTGCTGCGGTTCACATCTGTCCCCGGCTCTATCTCAATCACACCGTCAGACGGGGCTTTAATTTTATATAGATATTCTCCATTCCCCTCTTTATAGCCCTTCGCCCACTCTCCTGCTTTAAGAGAAACTTTCCCGGGCGGCGTAACCTCGTACCGGTACAGTGTTACAGAAATCGTATAACTTTTCCCACTATCCGCAGCATTTTTCAGGATTAATAGTTTCTGCTCGTTCCCTCCGCTTTGGCGGCAGGTAACAAAAAATTCACCATTGCTGCTCTGTATCATACCTTCTCCCACTTTAGCAAAGATATTTCCTGAAAATCCCTGCACAGCCACCTTCAAAAATACCTCCGGGCTGCTTCCCAGATGAATCGGCACTGAAAAAACAGACGTCTCGCCGCCAAACGTATAAGTCTTCAGCGCGCTCGCCTGTTCCCCCGGCTGAATTACCACAGGGCTTATCGTCTTCTCCGCCTGGGTTGGCAGCTTCTCTATCCGTTTCCATATAGCCTCAATAGCCGCAACATCCTCCGTTATAGACGCCTGTACATCCCCCATGTTTCCAACAAAAATCCCCGCCAGCAACATAAAGATTCCTGCCCAAACCTTAATCATCTTCTTCGTCATTTTCATTCCTCCGTCATCCTCTCTTTATAGAGTCGGACATTCCATACATGTTCAGGTCGCCGCCCCAAAATCTGCTGTTACTGTTCATTCTCTTTATCAAAAAATCATCCTGTTTGCCCTTACCGGATATACCTGTTAATATTCGCCCAGCTTGTCCTGTGCATCGGCAGCTGAACATAGCTTTTATTCCAGCTGTTCTTTTTTCTCCGGTAACTCTTTGCGGAAATTCGTCTCCCCTTATAGTAATAGCCGTAAACAGGCCTTCCGTTTACCACTCTTTCCTCTATCTTGGAAAGATACACTCTCCTCGCCTCTCCGCCTTTAAACGTAAGATACCAGTCCTGCACGCTTCCGCTTCCGCCCCAGAGTCCATGAATGCGTTTCGTCTTTTTACTGTAAACCAGCCCAAATGGCGTGCTGTCCTCCCCTATCCGCTGAACATATCCCCGGCGGTATTTATGTATAGTAATACGCTCCGGTCTCTGTTCATATCCAAGCACCAGTTCCTTCATTCCGTCTTTGTCCACATCCAATGTGCAGAACCAGGTAGAATCGACTCCATCCATAAACTCCCGATACGCCGCCGCTGCTTTCCTCTTCGTCCTGGACGACACTTTTGCCGATACCTCCGCCGGGCATCCCGCCCCCGGAAGTTCCGGCGCGAAAAGCCACCCCAGCAGCAGCAGCCCCGCGCAAAACATGAACATGCTCTTTTTCATTTTCTTAACCATCTTTTCCATCTTTCTTTCCCTCCTGTTTTTAGTTTTATGATATCATCCGCTTTTGCAAATTTGTTTCTGCTATCTGCCCATGCAGTCCACAAAAGCAGCTTAATCATCCGAATAGTCAATATAGTTCACTCTGCTGTTGTCTTTCACCGTCAGCCAGAATGTCTTTTTTAGCTTTTTATATTTTTTAGACTGCACGGTAATCCGGGCTTTTCCTTCCCTTAACGACGTCACAACGCCTTTCTGGTTTACTTTCAGGACCCTCCGATTCGAACTTTTAAACGTGAAAAAGCTGTTCGGAAGAATGCCTGCCGGTTCATCTCCGGCACACCGGATAGATATTTTCAGCGTCTTTTTTTCTTTAGAGCTCATTGTCCCCACATTCCCCAGGGTAATATTAGAGGCCGATAAGTATTTCTCCGCTATCTTGATTTTAAACGTTTTTGTCCTGCGTCCCGCCAGTTTCACGCTCCTTGCAGTATCCGTTCCAAAGAGGTTTACCCAATACATACGCCCTCTGTACTCCAGGCAGCAGATTCCTGCTGATTTCATATTCGCACGGGTCATATTCTGGTAATGCATGGGAGAGTTGACCCACGCTGTAAAGACTGCCCCCGCGCTGTTCTGCCCAACAGCGATATTCTCCGCCCCAATTTTTTCCGACAATGTCCCCGGCATCCCCCCGCCTGGGCGTTCGTGGGAATAGCGGACTGTCAGCTCCGCGGCTCTGATTTCCGCCGCCCTCTGGAGCGACTTGTCCATCTGTACTTCAGACAGCCCCTTCTTTCTTCTTAAATCATTTAACTTTTTCAGAAATCTGCTGCTTTCCGTGTGATTGACCTTTGCGCTGACCGAAACAGAAGGGCTGGCCGCACGCGCGAAAAGAGGGATGAAAAGAACAAGAAACATCACGAACAGCCCTGCGGCATACCGTCTTATTTTCCTTTTCATAAACCATTACCCCGCCTGTGAATAATCTGAACTGTAC
This sequence comes from Hominisplanchenecus murintestinalis, assembly GCA_004793585.1. GTDB lineage: Bacteria > Bacillota > Clostridia > Lachnospirales > Lachnospiraceae > Hominisplanchenecus_A > Hominisplanchenecus_A murintestinalis. The sequence goes on from SRZB01000007.1 coordinate 27,630, forward strand.
ATTTTCCTGTAAGTGACAGTCTGCTCTTTTCCGGTCTTTTTATTTTTGAATTTCACGCGGATGCCGTCATACGGCCATTTTGTCGTAATCGTTGTCGAATACGACGTTTTATTTCTTACTTTTGCAGTCCTGCTTTTCATGTTTTTTACATTTCTAACTTCTGTGATAACCCAGCCTTTTTTTGCCTTGATTGTCACTTTTTTGTTCTCCAGCGTCTGGCTGGTGACGAAAACATTTTTCTTTTTCAGGGTAGAAAGTACGCTCTTTCCGTCTACTTTAAACGACGACACAGGGCAAACATATTTTACTGTGAACTTATGGGAAAGCTTCACGCCGTTGACTACGCAGGAAATCATTGTGCTGCCTGTCCGCAGTCCATAGGAAATGGCCACTCCGCTGCTGCCAGCTTTTACAGTCGCTACTTTCTTATTTGAGGACTTCAGCTTCTTCACTTTCGCCCCTTCCTCCACCGCGTCAATATACATATACATCTCTCCGGTATAATTGTCGTCAGGCACTGGCGAAACTACCCATGAGATGTTGGACTCATCATTAAACTTCACCTCTGTCTCTGCATACGCGGTGCTGGCACACAGCGGATTTACGGTAGCTGCGCTGCACCCCACAACCACACTCAAAGCTCCCACTGCAATTTTTCTGGATATTGTCATATTTCTCTTCATAGACTCCTCCTCCATTTTTATTTTTTCTTTAATTTTATCATGTGCATTTTGCAAATTTGTTTTTGGGACAATGAAAAACCACCTCCCATATTGGGAAGTGGTTCCTGTTCACTTCTAAATTTTCTTTTCCTATCTTCTTACCGGGGTCTCACCAGGATCCCCGCCTTCTCCAGCAGCGGCCGCAGTACACGATACAGCAGCGCCACCAGAATCACCGACACGACCGCATTTACAAACGTAGTCGCCGTACTCCATTTTGCCAGCACGCTCGCCATTTCCTGGGGCTGTCCCAGGATGTACATTTTGTAAAAATACCCTACCAGCGGGTCAAATACCACATTAAACGCCAGGCCGCACACAGATGCGAGAATGCTCCATTTGAAAATATATTTCTGGTCGCGGCTTTCCCCGATTTTTGCAATCCGGTGCGCTACCAGTCCGGTAATCAGCCCGATTCCCAGCTTCAGCACAAAGGTTTTTGGCGCGCTCACCAGGTAAACCGGATCAAGCAAATCTGCAATCGTCATTCCCACAGCCCCGGCAAGCCCGCCATAGCCGCCGCCCAAAAGCAGAGCCGCCAGGACGCAGAACGCATTTCCGATATGGAGAGACGTCGCGTCCCCTCCCGGCATGGGAATCTTAATCTGCAGAAACGTAAAAGATACAAAGCATAGCGCCGCCAAAAGCGCTGTCTGCGTCCATTTTAATAAATTCTCTCTTCTCTTATCCATATGAATGTCCCCTTTTCCAAACGCCCCATATCATCAGGCGTTTTCCTTTTGGAACATCATAACACTCTTGTGTCTTGTTCAAAATAGCCAGTTATTGCTTTTTTAACCAGTCCACTTTTCCGCTTACTTGTGATTTGCCGGTTCAATATTGATTTCTTTCCCTTTTATCTTCGCATGATCCATCGCGTGGAGCACATCCATTGCCCTATCCTTGGGAACTTCTACAAAGGTATATTTGTCATACATGTCAATGCAGCCCACCAGCTTTCCGGGCATTCCCGACTCTCCGGCCACCGCGCCCAGGATATCGCCGGGACGCACATTCTGCTTCTTTCCGATATTGATAAACAGGCGCACCATGCCTTCTTCCGCGCCCGTGTCCCCAAAGTCATAGGGCTTCTCCCCATCCGCTTCAGTCGTACCCATCGCCTGCTTCAGAAATGCCGCCGCGATATCCATCGCCGTGTAATCCTCTTCATTCAGGCGCTGTTCGATTATCTCTACCATGCTCCTCAAATCCTCATTTTGGATGAGTGATGTAATATTGTTCAGAATCTTATCTGCTTTGATAGCGCTCACATCATTCAGCGATGGAATCGGCTGTGCATAAATTTTGGTCTTACAATACCGCTGGATATCTTTCAGCTTATACACTTCCTTGCCCACGATAAACGTAAACGCTTTTCCTACACGCCCCGCGCGCCCGGTACGCCCTATCCTGTGCACATAATACTCATCATCCTGAGGCAAATCATAATTAAATACTGCCTCCACATCATCCACGTCAATCCCCCTTGCCGCCACATCCGTAGCAATCAGGATTTCCGTTTTTCCGTTCCGGAAACCATTCATCACGCGGTCACGCTGTGACTGCTTCATATCACCGTGCAGCCCTTCCGCAAAATATCCCCTTCCCTGCAGCGCGCTCGTCAGCTCATCCACCCGCCGTTTGGTATTGCAGAATACCAGGGAAAGTTTGGGATTGTACATATCAAGAAGCCTTGACAGCACTTCTTCCTTATTTTTTGCTTTCACTTCATAATAATACTGGTCGATGTTCTGTACGGTCAGTTCCTTTTTTACCACCTTCACCAGCTCAGCGTTTTTCTGGTAGTTCTTCGTAATCTCCAAAATCGGCTTCGGCATCGTAGCAGAGAACAGGATCGTCTGCCTCTCCTCAGGCACTTCCTTTAAGATATCCTCTATATCCTCCCGAAATCCCATATTCAGCATTTCGTCTGCTTCATCCAGTACCACGGTATGCAAATTCTCAAGTTTCAGGGTATGGCGGCGCATATGATCCATCACACGCCCCGGCGTCCCGATAATAAGCTGGATCCCTCCCTTCAGGGAACGAATCTGCTTTCCTATATCCTGCCCCCCGTAAATCGGCAGCACCTTAATCCCATGCATAAACCGGCACAGGCGGCGGATTTCATCTGCCACCTGTATGGCAAGCTCCCTGGTCGGACACAGCACCAGAGCCTGCAGCTTCTTACTTTTGGGGTCAATCTTCTCCAGAAGGGGAATGCCAAACGCCGCCGTCTTTCCGGTTCCGGTCTGCGCCTGTCCGATTACATCCCTTCCCTCCATTATAATAGGCATCGCCCGAGCCTGTATCGGTGTCGCCGCCTCAAATCCCATCTCCATTACTGCGCGCAATATCTGTGGGCGCAGCCCTAAATCTTCAAATCTTACTGTCTCCATCCTTCTTTCATCCTCCCTATATTAATAAATATCCCATAAATCGCAAAATAAGCCCTGTACTTTATCATAATGTACAGGGCTCTATTCAAAATTTCTATTTTACAATTTTTGTCCAGACAAGTACAACGGCACTAATCATAGCATAGTTCCCGGCTGCATGTCAATAGATTTAATTCGCCATACACGGCAAACCTACATTCACTCATGCGTTTACCGTGGAGGTTCTGTCTCACTTTATTTCGTCCGCACTTTCACCTTTTTACTGAATGTGCCGTACACTCTTTTTCCGTTTACCTGCCTGTACGCCTGTATCCTCACGTAATACTTCTTTTTCTCCTTAAGCCCGGAAACGGTTTTCTTTGCAGATTTTCCACCGCGTACCGTTACTGTTTTGGCGATTTTCTTAAAGTTCGCCTGCAGGGATAACTGTATCCGATAGCCGTCGCAGCTCTGCTTTTTCCAGCTCACGCGTACTTTACGGGGCGACGACGCTTTCACGGAAAGCTTCTTTACTTTCGCCGGGGCTTTCACGGAAGCGGGTTTCGGCTTGGAATCCATACCAGAGCCAGACGTATTCCCCGACGGCTGGTTCCCTCTGGGCGGATCCACATTTTCTCCGGGTCGGCTTCCGCCGGGCTGAGGCTCGTTTCCGCCGGGGTTCGTTTCTGAACCTCCCGGTTGATTTCCATCTTCCCCCAGATTCGTTCCGTCTCCTCCTGAATCACTTTCATCTCCTCCCGGGCTTCCGTCTTCTCCAGGTTTATTCCCGCCTTCTCCTGGGTTTCCGTCTTCCCCAGGTTTATTCTCATCCCCGCCCGGATTCGTTTCACCATCTCCGGGCTGTTCTCCTTCTTCCGGTTCCGTGATCTGATAGGTTCCTACTGCCGTTCCCTCATAATCTCCTATCCCGCTCACGGCAAACGCCGCCGTGCCGATACCGCCCAATGGATAAGACCAGGTAAGCTTATAGTCCCTGTTTTCCTCCAGCGTCAGCCCGTCCATTTTCACGGTAACTGACGGATACTGCTCCTCCCCATTATAGGGAAAACCAGTCTGGGACAGTGTGATTTCTGCTTTCTCCATACTATGAGCCGCATCAATCCTGCTCTCATAAACCGCACGTGTCTCTGCATGTGCCATTTCAGCAGTCTGGTAATACAGCGCATCCCCCGTCAGCTTCATGCCATAGACGTAGCCCTGCGAAGTATCCGCCGCCAGGAACTGTTTCTGTCCATTCCCGTCAAATCCACAGATGAAAATCCCCGCAGGCATGGAATAATAAAGCTTCTGCCCCCTCGCCGCCAGTTTCACATAGTTCCCTTTATAAAAAACATTCTCATTACCGACTACGCCCCACCTTCCGCCGATTTCAGCCACGAGAGTTCCCGGCTCTGTAATCTCATCTTCAGCAAAGTCATGTCTGTACAGCTTCCCGTCATTTCTTATAAAGTACATCCCGCCTTCATGATACACCATCTGCGCATCCGTATCATTCCAGAAGCCCTCATTATAGAAAGCGTCGTCACATGCCTCAAGCCCGGACGTCTCCCATGCATGCGTCTGCTGGAAATATGCGGCGTCCTTTAAGAAATATTCATGGCCCGCATAGCCATAATCATCCCACACCTCGTCATCCCAGGTCAAATCCACCAGATACCACTTCCCGTCCAGCTCAACCTGGTTCCACGCATGATCGCTCTGCGCCGTTCCCGTAACCATCCGGCAGGGAATCCCCAGAAGCTGCATGTAGTATGTAAACGCATTAGAATATCCGTCGCACACTGCCCTCTTGTCAATGACCGCTCCTTTCAATGTATGGGCGTCGTCAGACAATGTGCCATTTTGAAGTTCCGCATATGCGTACTCTACATCCAGGCACAAATAATCATGTACAACGATAATCTTCTCAAGGTCTGTCATATCCTCGTCTATCATCGCCAGAAGCTTTGCCGTCTCCTCCTGGAGTTTCGCCTGGTTCTGCGCCCGTTCTTCCGGCGTTTTTTCCAGATATCTCACTGTCAGGATTGTCACATTCCCGTTCACAGGATTATACGAATAGCTCAGGCGTGTGCTCACAAAGTACAGTTCCGGATGCCGGTAAAGCATCGTATAGAACACATCCGACATGGCGTCCACCGTTATTCCATAGGAAGAAACATTAATCTGCGCCTGCCTCTGGTACAGCCGGCTCACCAGATAATCCTCAAAACTCTCTTCTGCCCTTGCTGCGTACGCAAATTTTTTCTGCGTCCTGTTTTCCAGAAGTTTTTCCGCCCCTTCTGCGGGCGCTTCCAGACGCACTCCGCTTTCAAATACGGGGATTTCCTCTGACAGTCCCGCCTCTGCCGTCCCAAAGGGCATAAACGTCAGGGTTCCCGCAAAAACAGCCCCCAGAGCCGCTATTATTTTGCGTTTCCATGTTTTATTTACGTCCATATAGTTATCGTCCTTTCAAAATTTTGTAATGCTGCCAGTCAAGTCCTGGGATGAACTGTTACAATGCTCGTAACAGTTCATCCTGCGGCTTCACTATTACGGAATCCAGCCCATTTAAAGTTTGCTGTTCGCAAAGTGCTGGATTCTCTGGCTGAATTTACGCATTCTCACGGACTTTGCAGCAAGTGCAAAGTCCTGATAAGCTCATCAAAGACATTCAGCAGAGTCCGTTTAAAGGGCTTGGCCATCCTGAGCCATTATCTGAAAATCTGGCTGGATGGTGGAGCCGACGTATTGATGAGAAAAACCGAATTGTCTATAAAACCATAGAAAACAATTCTATTATCCTTTCATGCAAAGATCATTACACTGACAAATAACCGATACCCCGGACACTGCTCTGGGGTATTTCTTTTTCCTGCGCAAAATACCCGCCAATCTCTTCCTCCGCCGCTCGGACTGCTTCCTTTCCCCGCAAAATCTGCTCTTCTGTCTTCCCTGCCTTCTCCAGACGCTTGATCTCATCCCACTTCCTCACCAATTCCCCGTTCTCGTCCACAAACCCGCAGCCAAATACATGGGGATGGCGGCGTATCATCTTGCGGCTGATTCCCTCTATCACATCTTCCAGGGAAAACAGACCCTTTTCTTCCGCGATACGGCTCTCCAGGAGTATCACCATCAGCAAATCCCCCAGCTCTTCGCAGAGGTTCTCCGCATCCCCTGTTTTTTCATAGATATGAACGCCCGCCGCTGTCTCGGCCATTTCATCAAAAAGACAAGGCAGCAGGCTCGAAAGAGTCTGCGCCCTGTCCCACGGACACTCCTGCCGCATCTTTGCTATGATTTCTCTAAAATCAGCAAAGCTGTGGCTTTCGTCCATATTAAAGCATTTCATTGATCATATCCAGAACCTTCTGTCCCAGTGCGGCTGATTTCGCATCCGCATCATCCAGGGAGGTTCCCTTGATTCCGTAGTAGAACTTAACCTTCGGCTCTGTTCCGGACGGCCTTACGCACAGCCATGCGTCGTCTTCCAAATCAAAATACAGCACGTTAGAACTTGGAAGCCCTGTTGCCGTCACCTCTCCCGTCTCCAGATTTTTGACTGTATCCTTCTTGTAATCTCTAAAAGAAGTCACTTTGTAGGCCCCAATCTGTGTCGGCGGCTCGTTCCGGAGTGTTTCAAGTATCTGCTGGATTTTCTCAAGCCCTTCGATTCCTTTCAGGGTAATCGCTTTCACATCATCCTTGAAATAGCCGTATTTCTCATACATATCAATCAGCGCGTCCCACAAAGTCTTTCCCTGGGTTTTGTAGTAAGCTGCCGCCTCGCACAGCGCCATCGTTGCCACGATAGCATCCTTATCGCGCGCGTGGGTTCCTATCAGGCAGCCGTAGCTCTCCTCAAACCCGAACAGATATGTGCCTTTCCCGCTCTTCTCAAACCCTAAAATCTGCTGTCCGATAAACTTAAACCCTGTGAGCACTTCGATGAAACGCAGGCCGTATGCGCGTGCAATCACGCCCGCCATATTCGAAGACACGATCGTACTTACTACGGCGCCGTCCTCCGGAAGCCCTGCCGCAGCCTTCCTCTGGCTCAGCTCGTACTCTTCCAGAAGGCAGCCGGACATATTTCCTGTCATGCTCCGGTATTCTCCGCTTTTTGTATCTTTCACGTAAACGCCCAGACGGTCTGCATCAGGGTCTGTCGCCAGCACCAGGTCTGCATCCACTTCCTTTGCCAGAGCAAGCCCCAGCGCAAACGCTTCCTCAGCCTCCGGGTTCGGATAACTTACCGTTGGAAATTCTCCGTCCGGAAGTTCCTGTTCCTTTACTACATAGACATTCTCAAATCCAAGCTCTTTCAGCACACGCCTTGCAGGGATATTTCCCGTACCGTGCAGCGGAGAATATACAATCTTTAAGTCTTTCCCAACTTCCTTAATCGCATCCCAGTGAATCACCTGGCTCTTCAATGCTTCCATATAGCTGTCGTCGATTTCCTGTCCGATCACAACATAAAGACCTGCCGCTTTTGCAGCCTCTTTTTCCATCGTCTTTACTGCGGCATAGTCCGTCACCTTGCGGACTTCTGCCATGATTCCGGTGTCATGAGGCGGGGTAATCTGCGCGCCGTCTTCCCAGTACACCTTGTATCCGTTATATTCAGGCGGATTATGACTGGCAGTGATGTTGATTCCTGCCGTACACTTTAAAGTACGTACTGCGAATGAAAGTTCCGGCGTAGGACGCAGGGATTCAAATACATACGCTTTAATTCCGTTTGCTGCCAGGCAAAGAGCCGCCTCATCGGCAAATTCCGGGGACATACGCCTGGAGTCATACGCAATGGCCACTCCCTTGTCCTTTGCGCCCACAGACATAATATAATTTGCCAATCCCTGGGTAGCTTTCCGAACCGTATACATATTCATACGGTTTGTGCCCGCCCCAATAATCCCGCGAAGCCCCGCCGTACCGAACTCCAGGTCTGCGTAAAAACGTTCCTTGATTTCCTTTTCATCATCTGCGATATTTCTCAGCTCTTCTTTCGTCGCATTGTCAAAATATGGATTTGCAAGCCACTCTTCATACACTTTTTTATAGTCCGTCATAATAACCTCCTCATTATTATAGTCGGGATTATTATAACATCCTGTATTTCAGAAATCCAGTGTTTTCAGAAATGCATTCATTTTTTGCTGTTGGGAAATGAGCATCCTCAGCTTCTCTACACTTTTTCCGGGTATCCAGGCTTTATTATGGTTATAATAATGGTTCGCCAGCTTCCAGAATTTCTCCGGATATGCCAGGCGTATTCTCAGATACTCCCTTTCCCGGCGTCCCAGGGCGACCATTTTATCGTACTCCTCTACCATTGCCATGCCAAGCTTTATATCCCAATCCTGCTTCTCCAGAATTTTACGCAGAAATTGGTATAAATCTCCAGTCTGCACATCGTAACGGCACTTTCCAAAATTTGTGGTCGCCGTCCCCTTTTTTGTATTCAAAACCTGATGCTGGTTGTAATCCCCATGACAGAGCCTCCCCTGTTTCATCGCCTCCTCATACATTTCCCCATACGCTGAATCCGTAAGCTCTCTCTGCGCTTCCTGCGCCTGTTCAAAAAACATGGAATAGCTGTTCAAAAAGCAGCTTTCAAACTCACTTTTCCGCCTCCGTCCGCGCATATAGTTCCAGGCTCTCTTAATCTCCCGGTTCCGCGCCGCGTACTCTTCATCCAGCCGATCTCCCGCATAAGTTTCCGCATCCTCTTCCTGCGGAAGCCGGAGCAGCCTGTGGAGATTCGCCAGATTCCGCACAGCAGCAAGGATGTCTCCTTCATTCTTCGTGTCACATTCTTTTCCCTCGAACCAGTCCTTTACAATATATACCGTCTCGTCCCGATCCTTCGTCACCAATTCTCCCTCAGCATTTTCCACCGTGCGGTCTACCAGGGCATACCCCTGTTCTCTGAGATAATCCAGAGCCCTGTTCTGAAAACGCAGGCGCTTTGCAGAACCATAAAACTCTGCTATCAGCTTCAGCCCCCGGTCTGTCTCGCAGATAAAGGAGCCTCGTCCCCGCCTGGTGCCCAACACCTTCAAATCGTACTGTTCAAGTACCTTCAATCCCCGTTCATTCACTCCAATCCCTCCACTCGACGGTTGTTAGCGTTCAGCCTAAACTATGATGCATCTAAACGCTAACCGACTATTCCCTCTATCCTATGTCCACACCAAAGGGTTTAGAACCTGTATGAAAGTAAGCTGCCGTTCATGGTGAGAATGCGTAAATTCAGCCAGAAAATCCAGCCCTTTGCGATCGGCAAACTTTAAATGAGCTGGATTCCATAACAGTGAAGCCGTAGGCTGAACTGTTACCAACTTACAAAAAAAGCCGTGAAAATACTTGACATTTTCCCATACAACGGCTATACTCAAAAAGTATTAGGATTAATTGGATGTAAAATGATTCACTAGTTATTAGAGATTATACTCCACATCTGTAATCTGTAATAACTGGTGGATTTTTTTATGTAATTCCAAATATCAAAAAAAATGGAGGTACCGGTATGAATAAGGGTACGGTAAAATGGTTTAATGCAGAAAAAGGTTATGGTTTTATCACAGGTGAGGATGGAGCAGACGTATTTGTACATTTCTCAGCTATCCAGGGTGAAGGCTTCAAGTCTCTTGACGAAGGTCAGGCAGTTACCTATGATTTAACAGAGGGTGCACGCGGAATGCAGGCAGCTAATGTTGTAAAGCTTTAATTGATACACCTGAAAAGCAAGCTGCCAGGTCAGACTGCTCATATAGGAGTATCAATCAAAATGAAGGTGTCTGTTGCGCAGCACACTGAAAAAGACAGGTAAGGGACGTTAAAAGATTTGTTTCCTGCCTGTCTTTTTGTATTTCATAAAGTGTTTGCACAGAGTTGACAAATACCATTCGAAAACCTAGACTATTAGAGAAAAACAAGGAGTGAAAAAATGAAAAAGAAATTTTTATGCCTGTTGCTGGCCTTCAGCCTGTGTGTAAATTCCGTTCCGGTTATGGGAGCCGGGACAAAACAGAGCACCTCCCTATGTACCTCTGTTTATACGGGCAGCAATGCGGAAGCACAAAGCTACCTTAGAGCTGCTTCCCCCATTAAGTCCTACCTGTCTCCATGTACAGATAGCTCTATAATGCGCGTACAATACGCCCCTTCTATAAAAGGGCTTCTTGTAGAATACTACGACTCTGCTTATCATCTGAAAAACTCCAGGATCATCCCCGAAGAACTTCCCCTTTTTGGCGGATTTTATGAGACAGATACCGGCTACTTTGTAGTAACCGGCCAGGAAAACCCGAAAGAGGATGACGCCCTGGAAGTATTCCGCATCACAAAGTATGACAAACAATGGAATAAAATAAAGTCCGCGAGCCTTTCCTCCTGCAATACCACGATTCCTTTCCGTTCCGGTTCGCTCCGCATGGACGCCTGCGGAAAATATCTCCTAATCCGAACCAGCCACCAGATGTACGCCGACCCGGACGGCCGGAATCACCAGGCAAATGCAACGATAGAACTGGATATGGAAACGATGACTGTTACCGACTCTTATATGGACGTCATGAACTCCAGCGTCGGCTATGTCAGCCATTCCTTTAACCAATTTATCAAAGTAGAGGATAACCATATCGTCGCGGTTGACCACGGAGATGCGTACCCCCGCTCCATCACGCTGATAAAATACGCGACAGATGCCTCCACAGGGTCATTTACCCCTGACTCTTTCCTTACCCCCTGTACAGTAACACGGGTTATGGACTTCCCCGGCGAGATCGGAAACAACTATACAGGCGCCGCAGTCGGCGGCTTTGAAATCTCCGGCTCGTCCTATCTGATTGCCGGAAATTCCGTCATCCAGGACGAAAAAAACCTCGAGCGGGGCACGCGGAATGTCTTTGTAGCGGCTGTAGATAAAGAGACTTCCGAAGTAACTGTCACCTGGCTGACCTCTTATACGGAAGGCGACAGCACTACCCGCACCCCCCACCTTGTAAAGACAAAAGACGGACGCTATTATGTGCTCTGGTCAAGAAGCGGAAAAGTATATTATACAGAAATTGACGGAGACGGACGCCAGAAAAGCCCGCTCTATGTTTATAACGGAAACCTGTCAGACTGCGCGCCCACTGAAATCAACGGCAAACTTATATGGTATGTCTGGCACGAACAGACCCTTGTATTTTACGATATTAACCTGGAAAATCCCTCTCAGATGAACACAAATGCATTTACCAGGGTTCCCCCTTCCGACAGCAAACCGGCAGAAGTGAAAGCGGGGCAGACCAGACGGATATCCGGCATAGATTATCGCGTTACCAAATCCGGAACCGATAAACAGGCAGAAGTACAGGCAAAACGGGTTGTCTCCAAAAAGAAAAGTATCCAGATAGCAGATACCGTAAAAATCGCCGGGGTAACATGCAAAGTCACCTCCATCGCCGCGAAAGCCTGCGAAAAAAATCAGACGATCACTTCCGTAAGCATCGGGAAAAACGTGCGGACGATTGGAAAAAATGCGTTCTACCGATGTAAAAAGCTCAAAAAAATCACGGTAAAATCCAAAGTTTTAAAGAAAGTAAAAGAAAAAGCGATTCAAGGAATCCACAAAAAAGCTGTCATTAAAGCGCCCAAAAAGCAGCTGAAAAAATACAAAAAGCTGTTTTCAAAGAAAGCCGGATTCCGCAAGGGTATGAAAGTAAAAAAATAAGTATATGCAGACTGCAGTAAAAAACACCGGGCAGCAAACGCCCGGTGTCTTTTATGAAAATAAAATAAAAAACGCCAAAACCACAATTCCCAGGACAATCCGATACCATCCGAAAACCTTGAAATCATGCCTGCGGATATACCCCATCAAAAAGCGTATCACCACAAGGGACGTTACAAAGGCCACCGTCATTCCGACCAGCAAAATCATCAATTCGGGCACGGAAAAAGCAAACCCGAATTTTACGATTTTCAGTAGGCTAGCCCCAAACATCACAGGGACAGCCAGGAAAAACGTATACTCCGCCGCCACCGTACGGGAAAGCCCCAGCATGATGCCTCCCAGTATCGTAGCCCCCGAGCGGGACGTACCGGGAAATACCGCCGCGATTAGCTGGAACATCCCGACCCAGAAAGCCGTCTGCCAGGTAATTTCTCCGACAGAATTTACGCCGGCCGGCTTCCCGTCGTTACGGTTTTCAATCCATAGAAATGCCACGCCAAAAAGAATCAGCATCACTGCCACAGTCTGGTAATTATAAAACCACGCGTCAAGCTGCTCTTCAAATAGAATCCCCACCACCGCCGCAGGCAGACAGGAAACCACGATTTTCAGCCACATCTGAAAAATATCTATTTTTACAAAAGGTTTTTCTTTCAGCGAAAAGGGAAAAAGACGTTCCCAGTAAAGCAGCACTACCGCCAAAATCGCCCCCAGCTGGATAACTACCAGAAACATGGATAAAAATTCTGCCGGCACATCCAGCTTAATCAACTCATCCAGTATAATCATATGCCCCGTGCTGCTGATTGGGAGCCACTCCGTTACCCCCTCCACGATACCAAACAGAACTGCTTTTAAAAACTCTATGATGTCCATACGTACATGCCCCTTTCTTTGTATCCATCTTATGCATTGGAGGTGCATTTCAGCACTGCTAAATGCACCTCCGCCCTGTTCTATTTTTTTATTACCTTCACTTTTTTGTCCAGCTTCGCTTTTTTCAGATATTTCTTATATGCCGCCAGCTTTTTCTTCGGCGCTTTTATCTTTGCTTTCTCCGGAATGTTTTTGAATGCGTTCTTCCCCACACTCTTCAATTTAGAAGAATTTATGATAATATTCTTTAATTTCCTGCATCCGCTGAAGCTTTCTTTTCCAATCTTTACAATATTCTTTTCTATTATGACTTTCTTAAGCTTTTTATTGCCCCGGAACGCCTTATCTGCAATAGCCGTTACTTTAAAGACATAACCGTCTATTTTCACTTCCGCTGGAATCACTATGGATGTATGTATCTTTTTCAGGGGCTTCATTACCATAACGGTTCCTGTACTGCCCGCTGCCGCCGTTACCTTATAGGCCAGTTTGGCGTCCTTATGAATTCTCCCTTTGACTGGCAGCGGAACTGGCTTTTGCGGCTGAGGCTGAGGGTGCGGCTGAGGCTGAGGGTGCGGCTGAGGCTGAGGGTGCGGCTGAGGTTTTTCATCCTGCTGGCCATCTCCCGGCTGCGGTATGGGTGGCGGTACCGGGCGCAGAATCAGTCCCCCTTCCGCACGCACAAGCTCTGCACATACCGCGTCTATTTTTTCCTGGGATATCCCCTCCCTGGCAAGGATACTTTTAGCATTCGCAAATGCCCTCTGAAACGCCTGCCAGGAGTCCGGGGTATAGTGCGTATTCCCTTCGTCGATTTTAATTCGGCAGGTTTCAAAAACCCTCTGCAGTTCCGCTTTATCCCCGTTCTCCACGGGCACAGTCATGCCAAACCCTATTTCCGCGGCAGACGCCCATCCATTCTTGCCTTCTTCTGCCGTAAATTTCAAATAGCGCGCCCGAACCGGGGAAAATACAGCTTTTTTCTGTAAACTGTCAGCTTCCCATTCGCCGGAAATGATAATGTCCGGATATGTTTCCCCATCTGTCCCCATAGAAAGAGTATACCTTGAAATATTCCCATTTCCTTCGCCGGCGTCCTGCCTTGGAAGATAAACCAGACTGTTAATCTCGTACTCCGCTCCCATATCGATCATGATAGAAGCTGGAAGCTCTTTCTTCGACGGTGTGTGCTGAGAGTGCCAGCGCGTTCCCGGATTTCCGTCAAATGCAAGACTGGCTGGGCCTTCCGTTCCATTTCCGGTCAAAGCATTTTCATTATCGGATGCAATTACAAAATTGTCTGTCGGAACCAGCGTTTCAACATTCTCCACATCGGCAACCCGGACGTTATCAATCAGCCCCTTCACCGCATTTGTTCCGGAGCCAATCCGCTGCAGCGGCAGCGCCAGGGAAGAATAGCCAATATTTTCTTTCTTTACCTGTCCATTGTAGATATATTTTCCTTTTGCATTTGCTGTAAATTCACCGTCCACATAAAGAGAAGTATGCTGCGCCCCCGTCTCAATCCTTATTTCCTTCTTCCCCGGTGTGAGCACGTAGTCAAACTCATAGCTATACAGTTCTCTCGTGAATCCCAGTTTCTTATTTTCTGTAATGCGGATATCGTGCGTTCCATACGCCGCATCCGCCTCAAACAGAATCTGCCCCGGCTTTACTTCCTCCAAATCTATGGTGAAAGACAAACTTTTCGCGTTTGTGCTTCCCAGGGTTGTCAATGGCGTCTGCGCATAGCTTTCACCACCGCTCAGCTTCAGCGCCGTATTTCCATCTGTCTGCACAGCAGCGGCATTTTTCAGCTCTGTCAAATCTCTTCCCATAAGGGTATTGTCCAGCTCCGGGCACGTATCAAAATCATACTCTGCATAAATCCCATCATCTGATTCCTGCTCCCCATAGGGGTTCGTGTTCGGCGCGATAGAAAGCCTTTTGGCCAGCCCGTCAATCGCCTCCACGCTTCCTTTTTCCTGCCCGTTTGCCCACGTCTTTTCCGCATAAAACGGCAATGCGTCAAAAAAGCGTGCGAATAAATCTTCCTCACTCAGTCCCGTCGCGTGAGTATCAAGCTGCTCGTCCTGCCAGAGCGCGAACGCGCCGCCCAGAATCTGCTTATCTCCCGCCGGAAGCGCCACATCGGAGCCATTTGCCCGGCGCACTACATTAGGCGCAAAGCTGTTGTAAACCAGATTTTTATTAATATAGTCCTGATACGCCCCTCTGCCTGTCCCCCCGCTTGGCACCATGTATCCGTAAGTGTCCAGGGTGTTAATCAAATCAAAGCCCAGATTGTACATCTCCAGCCCGTCAGCCCAGTCCTTAGACCAGAGATTAATCTGGCTTCCTTTGACTGCCTCCGGCAAAATTTCTGTCTTATTATCCACAATCCTCGTCAGCCCGCCCCACAGACGCACAGGATTCGTCTGCTTAATATGGCACAGAATCTCGTTCATAAATTCCCGGTATGCCGTGGCGTCCGCCATAAACTCATCCGCTCCTACATGGATTACCGTATTCTCATCAAATGTCCTGTCCTCAATATATTCATCAAAAATCGTTTTGATAAACGCTACAACCTCCGGCCTCGTCACATCCAGATGATCTACCAGGGAACGCCGTGAATTGTTCGGCGTCCAGCCATTCACCGCATATTCCCGGAATATGCCCGTAATCGCCATAGCATGTGCCGGAACGTCAATTTCCGGTACGATATTCATCCCCATTTTGCGGCATTCCTGTATAAAGCTGCCAAACTCCTCTTTTGTATAATGATAATCTGCCGACGCAATAGATGTTCCGTCCTTTGCCACATCCGACTCCAGGCGGTATCCTGAATACGCCGCAAATGCATCTGTCGGATCGGGATCGTCCTCGTCATAATAATCTTCCAGGAAAATCAGGTTATCATTCAAATGCACCTGCAAGTCATTCATCTTATACCATGCCATGTTTTTTGCCACATCTTTCAGCATATCCATAGAAACTGCCTTACGCGCCACATCAAATACAAAACTGCGCACAGCATATTTAGGATAATCCCTTATCTGTCCCTGCGGCATGGAAATCCCATCCTCACTCAGCTTTATCATCTGAAGGATGCTCCTTGTCGCCCAGTATACCCCCGCCGTGTGAATTCCTTCTGTAACGGCTGCTCCGCCAATTTCCATAGCGTAGCCTTCTTCCCCGAGCATCGTGTCCCCACTGCCAAGAGTAAAGAAGAAATCGCCCGCTTTCGCCGAATCCTCCGTTCCCTGAACCACGGAAAGCTTTTTCCCGGTAATATCCTCCAAATCCTTCCGAAACTCCTCTCCTATATCGCGCAGTTCTTCCGAGCCAAGCACAATTTTCGAAGATTCATTCATCCGGAATTTCCCGTTACTGTCACTGTACCACTCTGCAATCTCCGGGATAACCTGCGGCTTTTCATTTCCTCTTCCTGCTTCATGCAGCCCCGGAATCGTCAATGCTTTCTCCATAGGATTCCCGTCCGCATCTTTGAATGCCAGCTTCACTTCCTTCGCTGTCAAGGGCTGATGCACTGACAAATCGTCCGCCACCACCTGTTCGAAATCCGCGCCGCTAAAAATAACCCCCTCCGGCGCTTCTACAACTACTTTGTTTGACTCTGCATGATAACTCACGCTCACTGTCGATACATCAGCCGCGGCCGCCCCGGGAAGCGTTATCCCTGAAAATGCCATAACTGCACACAGTGCTGCTGTCCCTGCCCTCTTTCTTATTCCCATACTCTTCTCCTTTCTCTCTATACAGCGAAAGCCCCTGACGGGGCAACTCGCTTTTCCGTGATACGCTGCTTAGCGCCGCCGGCTTGCGTCCACGTATTTTTTAATATTCGAAGCATTTACGTATTTCTTCGCCTGATGTCCGTCTACTACTACCAGAGTCGGCGCCTGCATGATTCCATATTTCATGGCCAGCTCCTGATTTTCCTCCGCGTCGATCACCCGGCACGGCTCGCCTTTCAGCATTTCCTTTGCTATCTGGCAGTTGGGGCATGTCTTTGTGGTAAACAGATACTTCTTACTCTCTACCGGCTCAATCTTCACATCTTCCTTCGATACCGTGACAATGCTGCTGTGTACTTTTTTCAGGCATGAATTTCCGATATCATAGAGCTGGCGGTTGTTATACTCCTGAGCCTTACCGTCATTCCAGTTCTGAACCGGACGGTAATACCCCGTGATACGGCTGTAAACTTCCGCCGTCTCCCCGCAGGTCGGGCAGGTAAAATGCTCTCCCGTGATATAGCCGTGCTTCTTACACACAGAATACGTCGGTGACAGCGTATAATACGGCAGTTTATAATTCTCCGCAATCTTCCTGACCAGATTTGCCGCCGCCTTCCAGTCGGGAAGTTTCTCGCCTAAAAACGCATGGAACACAGTTCCCGACGTATACAGCGTCTGCAGTTCATCCTGAATATCCAGCGCGTCAAAAATATCGGACGTAAATTCTACCGGGAGATGGGAACTGTTCGTATAATACGGGGTATCCCCTTCCCTGCCTGCTGTCCGGATATCAGCCCACCTCTGCCTGTCATGCTTCGCCAGGCGGTATGTGGTGGACTCTGCCGGAGTCGCCTCAAGGTTGTAGAGATCTCCGTACTCCTCCTGATACATAACCAGACGCTCCCTCATATGGTTGAGCACTTCCTTAGCAAAAGTCTGCGTCTCCGCATGTGTCAAGTCTTTCCTGAGCCACACGGCATTCAGCCCCACTTCATTCATGCCAATCAGCCCAATCGTGGAAAAATGACTGTCAAAACTTCCCAGATAACGTTTCGTATACGGATACAGTCCTTCGTCCAGAAGCTTGCTGACAACATCCCTCTTAATTTTCAGGGAACGTGCGGAAATATCCATCATATGGTCAAGCCGCTTATAAAACTCCTTCTCATTCTTGGAAAGATAGGCAATCCTCGGCAGGTTAACCGTAACCACGCCCACGCTCCCGGTGCTCTCCCCGGAACCAAAGAATCCCCCTGTTTTTTTGCGCAGTTCCCGCAAATCCAGGCGCAGGCGGCAGCACATGCTCCGCACGTCGCTTGGCTCCATATCGCTGTTGATATAGTTTGAAAAATAAGGCGTCCCATATTTTGACGTCATCTCAAAGAGCAAGCGGTTATTTTCCGTATCTGACCAGTCAAAATCCTGCGTGATGGAATAAGTCGGAATCGGATACTGAAACCCCCTTCCGTTCGCATCCCCCTCAATCATCGTTTCGATAAAAGCGCGGTTTACCATATCCATCTCTTTCTTGCAGTCTTTATAGCAGAAGTCCATCGGCTTTCCGCCCACGATTGCCGGAAGCTCCGCCAGATCATCCGGCACCGTCCAGTCAAGCGTAATATTCGAAAACGGCGCCTGCGTCCCCCACCGGCTCGGTGTGTTTACCCCATAGATAAAAGACTCGATGCACTTCTTCACTTCCTGATACGAAAGATTGTCTGCCTTTACAAAAGGCGCCAGATAGGTGTCAAAGGAAGAAAATGCCTGTGCCCCCGCCCACTCATTCTGCATAATTCCGAGGAAATTCACCATCTGGTTGCAGAGCACGGAAAGATGTTTGGCGGGCGCTGAAGTAATTTTCCCCTCAATGCCTCCCAGCCCCTCTGTAATCAGCTGCTTTAACGACCAGCCCGCGCAATACCCGGTAAGCATGGACAAGTCGTGGATATGGATATCCGCATTCCTGTGGGCGTCTGCAATCTCTTCATCATAAATTTCTGAAAGCCAGTAGTTGGCGGTCACCGCGCCGGAATTGCTCAGAATCAGCCCTCCCACGGAATAAGTCACGGTAGAATTTTCCTTAACACGCCAGTCCTCTACCTTTACATAGCTGTTTACAATCTCCTTATAATCCAGAATTGTAGACTTCATATTCCTGATTTTTTCTCTCTGTTTCCGGTACAGGATATATGCCTTGGCTACATCAGCGTATCCGGTCTGAACCAGCACCTCCTCTACGCTGTCCTGGATGCTCTCCACGTCAATCAGCTCATTCTTAATCTTCGGCTGGAAATCCGCCGTCACCCGCAGAGCAAGAAGCCCCGTCATATCTCCGTTATACTGCTTCTCCGTGGCGTCAAATGCCTTGGCAATTGCATCGGAAATCTTCTCCAGATTAAATTCCGCGACTTCTCCGTCTCTTTTTACTACTTTGAACATACCGCTTCTCCTTCCATGCGAAACATATCGTATGCGCCCCAAATGCGCGCTTAATATTTTCTTCATTTGTCACAGCCGTCCAGCCCGGCTGAATCGGCACGTTCTATTCTAACAGAGATATATTACAGCGTCAACACAAAAAGCACTACATATATGACAATTTTGTTTCGCCATTACAAAATGTAGTGTTTTTATGAATAAATGAGACATATTATGAATACCACGCCGCATCCTTACAGCGCCACAGTTCCATAAATCTCCACAGGCACGTACGCTTTCACATAGATGCCCTCGGGGCGGTATTCCTCCTCCAGAAGCTGCCCGTGCTTTCTTATAAGCTGGATAAGCCCTGCCTGCCCGTAAGGATAAAGCCGTTCAATCAGGATACTGCGCTCCCGGAGAAGCTTTTCCAGAAGAGACTTCATCTCCTCCAGCCCCTCCCCTGTTTTTGCGGAAATCTTCAGACAGTAATCTGCTTTAAAGTCTCGCAGGTTTTCCTTTTCCGCTATTCTGTCTTGTTTGTTAAACAGCGTCACCATCGTCTTGTCCTTCACGCCCAGATTCGCCAGCGTCTGATAGACCACATACATCTGCTTTTCCATCTGCGGGTTCGATGCGTCCACCACATGAAGAATAATATCGGCATACTTCGCTTCTTCCAGGGTACTGCGGAACGCCTCTATCAAATGATGAGGCAGTTTGCGTATAAATCCTACCGTATCCGTAAGCAGAATCTGCGCTCCCCCTTCCATCTCCAGCATCCGCGTTGTGGGATCCAGAGTTGCAAACAGTTTATCCTCCTGCAGAACTCCCGCCCCTGTCAGAGTATTTAAAAGAGTCGACTTTCCTGCATTGGTATAACCCACGATAGCCGCCACCGGAGCCTTATTCTTACTCCGCTTTGCCCTTGTTACTTCCCGGTGGCGCTTCACGTCAGCCAGCTCCCGGTTCAGCTGGGCAATACGATCCTTAATCAGACGTCTGTCCATTTCCAGTTTCTTCTCACCCGGTCCTCTCGTCCCGATGCCGCCCCCCAGCCTGGAAAGGGAATCCCGCAGCCCTACCAGACGCGCCTGACGGTACTTCAGCTGAGCAAGCTCCACCTGTATTTTTCCTTCATTGGTGCTCGCCCGCGCCGCAAAAATATCCAGGATAATCAGCGTCCTGTCCATAACCTTCATATCCAGCTCCTGCTCCAGATTCCGAAGCTGCGCCGGGGACAATTCATCATCACACACGATTCCCGTGGCGTCCAGCATATCTGCCATCGCCCGCAGCTCCTCGATTTTTCCTTTGCCGATATAGGTTCCCGGATGAATGGCCTCTCTGTTCTGAATCAGGCTTCCCACCGTCTCTGCGCCCGCTGTGCGCGCCAGCTCTGCCAGCTCCTGCAGGGACTCTTCCGTATCTTCCCCATTGTTTTCCTGGACTCCCACCAGGATAACTCGCTCTTCTATCTCTTTCAGCTCAAATGCTTCCATCTGCGCCTCCTTCCTGTTAACGGTTCAAAAGAAACTCATACTCTTTCCGTCCCGCCTCGTCCGCAGGATATTTTTCCATATAAATCTCAGCCTTCATCTTCGCTGCCGTAAATTCTCCTTTGTGTTCATAGGCCACAATCTCATTATAGAGCAAAGATTGTTTTCCCTGTTCCGTATCCATCGCCAATCCCTTTGCCACAGCGGCAAGCGCTGCGTCATAGTCCTGCTGCGCCATTTTTGCCAGGACAATCCCATTGTACGCTTCGATACTCTCGCCGATTTCCGCAAGATACTGCTCATACATCTTGACCGAACGCGCAGGGTCTTCTACTGCCAGATAAATCTTCCCCATCAGGAGCAGCGCCTCCCCATTCTTTTCTTCCAAAAGCCCGGCAAGCTGCGCGCCCGCCTCCTCATAGTTTTCCAGATTGTAATAAATCCTGGCTTTATAATAAGCATCCTCCTGCTTTCCGCTCTCAGCCTGAAGCGCCTGCTGAAGATACTCCGCCCCCTTCGCCGACTGCTTCTTTTCTTTATAACTCTCGTAAATATTCAGATATATATCATAATCTTCAGGCGCGGCCTGCACCGCCAGATCAAAGTTCATCTGCGCCGCCTCTTCATCGCCCTTCTCCAGATAGCATGTCCCTGTCAGATAAAGCGCATCCCCCTCCTGGGCAATGTCCAGAATTTCCTTGCACACCCCAATCGTCCCGTCATAATCCTGCTGCCGGTACAGCGCCGCCGCCTTATAATACAAAATATCCTTTCTGTTGTCCTCCTGCTTCTCATCCGTCTCATGGAGCGCCGCGTCAAAGCTCCGGACTGCCTGTTCATATTCGCCCATCCCCATATACGCCATACCCGCACCCCTGTACGCCCGGAGCAAATCTCCTTCTTCGGTAATCTCCGCTTCAAAAGACGCCAGCGCGCCCTTATAATCACCTTTTTCAACAGCCTCCATCCCAATTTCCACCTCGGTAAGCTCACTCTCGCCTTTCTGGCATCCTGCCAGCAAAAAAGCCATAAGGAATACTGCCGCTGTCTTTCTGTATCTTCTTCTATTCCCATATCCATTCCTGATACTGCTTTCCATGTCATCCCCCCTTTTCATACCGCGGGCTTAGCCCATTTAGGCTTAGTATAGCGAATCCCCGCAGAAAATACAATCTTTACATTCGTCAAACAGAATCTCCTTTTCCTTCTACTGAAACTCCGCCCGGCATCTTTTTAAAAATCCGCGCAAGCGCCAAAACTGCCACGGCAGCTAAAATTAACTCTGCCGTAAACTGGGCATACGTAAGCCCGTAGAGCGGAAACAGCATGTCCAGAATATACAGCGCCGGGATTTCAAAAACGATTTTCCGCAAAATGGCAAAAACAAACGCCCAGCTCCCCATACCGCACGCCTGGAAAACTCCCACTGCCAGAAAATCAATAGCCAGGAACGGAAGCGATAAAGAAAGACCCTGCAGGAAGCGTCCCCCATATGCGACAATCTCTTCATTTTTCATAAACAGCGACGTCCAAAAGTCCGCCCCCATATAATAAACCAGCGTGGTAGCCGCCATAAAAACGGCCGATATCTTCACTGAAAACAGCACCGCCTCTTTCATCCGCCTGCCATTTCCGCTGGCGTAATTGTAACTCACCAGAGGCATGATTCCCTGTGACAGACCCAGTGCAATATAAAGCGGCACCATGTTGATTTTCTGTGCGATTCCCATCGCCGCCACCACGTCCGAGCCATAGCCGGAAGTAAAATTATTCAGAATCGTCATTCCCGTTACATTCAGGATATTCTGTATCGCCGCGGGGATACCCACGCCGCACACCCCCAGCAGAATTTTCTTCCGGAACCCGAACATAGACGGACGGATACAGACGCTGGTACTTTTCTTCTTTACAAACAAAAACACAAAGAAATAGAGGCAGGCGAAACAGTTCGAAAGGAACGTCGCAAATCCCGCTCCCGCCGCTCCCATATCCAGTCCCCACGGAAGGATAAAAATGGGATCCAGCACAATATTCAGCAGACACCCGCTCATCGTGCCGATGCTGGCATGAAGAGTAGCCCCCTCAGAACGCACCAGATACGCCATCACTACATTTAAGATTGCCGGGACTGCCCCGAAGCTGACCGTCCACTTTAAGTATTCCACAGTCGCGGCTACTGTCTCCGCATCTGTACCCAGCAGTTTTAGGAACAGGCTGCTGCCCCCCGTATAAACTGCCGAAAACAAAATCCCGCACAGCAGGGCGCAGTAGAACCCGAACGCCGAGCTGCGTGCAACCGTATCATAATCTTTCTTTCCCAGAGCGCGGCTCATCATACTTGAGCTTCCCACCCCGAACAGATTGTTTACCGCATTAAATGCCAGCAGTACGGGAGCCGCGAGCGTGACTGCTGCATTTTGTATCGGGTCGTTTACCATTCCCACAAAAAAAGTATCCGAAAGATTGTAAATCACCATCACCAGGGAGCTGATAACCGTAGGAACCGCCAGTTTCACAACCGCCGCCGGGACAGGTTTTTGTTCAAAAAGCTGTATTTTCGTCTCATCTGCCATATGCTGCATACATCCTTCCTTTATATTGAAAATTTCAAATTTTTTTAAGTATAGCATATCTGCATACTGTTTTATATACTTTTCTTGGATACGCGTAACAGTTCAGCCTTCGGCTTTACTGTTACGGATACGCACATAGATTAAATTTAAATATTGACAAAGCAAACCGAAACGTGTAGATTAGATATAGATATCGTAAACAATATCGTTGATTCGGTAGGTGAGGCTACCGCAGGGATATGGACTGCTGCCGCGAAGCTGTGGAGACACAACGAGAAGGTCAGCAGGTGACGTCGTAGAAGGCGTTACCTAATGCAGTTTCACGCCCTGTGATGCTAAAGCTTGAACGGTCTGCGGATTTTTTTATGCGCACCACTGTTCAGGCAGTGGTTTTTTATTTGACTTTTTAAAAATTCTTTGAAAGGAGGCAGTTTTATGGACGCAGACAGTTGCAGTAGCGGCACGGCAAAGGTTCCTTTATGCGGCAGATGTACACCTATGTGTCCGTTTGGCTGCTGATTTCTCTATACGGTTCTTTTGTTGTGTCTTTACTCACTATCTGTACTTTTCCGTTTTTCCGGTAAAGTATATACAGAAAATATAAATAGGAGGAAAGACCAATGACCGATGCTTTTGAAACCCTCAAAAAAAGTATCAAATCGCTGGCAGAGGAGAAGAAGTATGC
This sequence comes from Hominisplanchenecus murintestinalis, assembly GCA_004793585.1. GTDB lineage: Bacteria > Bacillota > Clostridia > Lachnospirales > Lachnospiraceae > Hominisplanchenecus_A > Hominisplanchenecus_A murintestinalis. The sequence goes on from SRZB01000007.1 coordinate 51,279, forward strand.
AACGCTCCGTGATATCCTCACTACAATGAACGCCGCTGATGTGGCTTCTCTGTTTGAAGATATTCCTGAGGAAACAGTTCCTCTTCTATACCGCCTGCTCCCTAAGGAGCTTGCTGCCGATACTTTTGTTGAAATGGAACCCGACACACAGCATATGCTGATTAAAGGGTTCTCCGATAACGAACTGAAAGAAGTCGTAGATGAGCTCTACGTCGATGATGCCGTTGACCTCGTAGAAGAAATGCCTGCCAATGTAGTAAAGCGCATTCTTATCCAGGCAGACGCAGAAAAGCGCAAGATGATTAATACCATCCTGCAGTACCCTGACGACTCTGCCGGCAGCATCATGACTACAGAGTTTGTAGAACTGCGCCCAAAAATGACCGCGGAAGAAGCCATCCTGCATCTCCGCCGCAGCGGCATTAATAAGGAGACGATTAACAACTGCTATATCTGCGCAAAAGGCAGGCAGCTTATGGGCGTCGTGACTATCCGCGACTTGATTATGGCAAGTTCTGAAGAAACGATGGAAGATTTGATGGAAGAAAATATCATTTCCGTATCTACCCTGGAGGATCAGGAGACCGTTGCCCGGCAGTTCTCCAAGTATGGATTCCTGGCTATGCCCGTGGTTGACCGTGAAGAACGTCTGGTGGGCATTGTCACTATTGACGATGTGCTGGACGTCATGGAAGAGGAAACCACCGAAGATATTGAAAAGATGGCGGCTATCGTCCCGGCAGATAAACCATACCTGAAACAGACCACCTTCGACCTCTGGAAAAGCCGTATGCCCTGGCTGCTGCTCCTGATGATTTCCGCGACTTTTACCGGATTTATCATTACCAGCTTCGAAGACGCCCTGTCAAAATATGTTGTCCTGACTGCCTACATCCCCATGCTGATGGATACCGGGGGAAACTCAGGAAGCCAGGCATCCGTGACCGTAATCCGCGGAATTTCTTTGAAAGAAGTAGAGTTCCGTGATATTTTCCGCGTCATCTGGAAGGAAGTCCGTGTAGCCTTACTCTGTGGCCTTACTCTCGCTGTGTGCAATTTCGGAAAACTGCTGCTGGTCGACCACCTGACGATACTGGTGGCATTCACCATCTGCCTGACGCTGTTTGTCACAATCTTCTGCGCAAAGGTTGTAGGCTGTACCCTGCCGCTGATTGCATCCCGGCTCGGATTCGACCCGGCTGTTATGGCAAGCCCGTTTATCACCACGATTGTAGATGCGATCTCACTGCTGGTTTACTTCCAGTTTGCCACACGCCTGCTGGGATTGGGGTAAATGCCTCTGGACAGCAGACCTCCAAAGTGTTATGATAGGCTGACCCTGGACACTCTCTTAAAAGGAGGTACAAATTTATGATTCGAAGTTTATTAAAGCCGTTGTCGTTTCTTCCGGCGCTGCTGCTTATGTATATGATTTTCTCCTTTTCCGCCCAGCCGGGGGAGGTTTCCTCACAGATAAGCTACAAAGCCAGCTACAAAATCATCGAGGCTGCCGACTACATTTTCGATGCGAACCTAGAAGAATGGCAGATTGCAGAATGGGCAGATAAAATCCATTTCATCACACGGAAACTGGCACATATGGCTGAATACTTTGCCCTTGCCGTGGCTGTGGCTTTCCCACTTTATGTATACGGCCTGCATGGCTTTCTGCTGATGCTGACGGCAGGTTTCATCTGCGTAGCTTTTGCCTGCGGAGACGAATATCATCAGTCCCTGGTAGCAGGGCGCAGCCCTTCCGCAAAAGATGTATGCATCGACAGCATAGGAATCTTCTTTGGAATCCTTCTGGTGCGCATCGTCGGATGGACAGGACGGAAAACCATTTTCCGCCCGAAAAAGAATCAGAAAATGCGCGGAAAGAAAAAGCGGTTTAAAGATACTCCCGGATACGATGACGAATATCCTGACGCACCATATCCACCCCGGCCTTACAGACAGGGTGGATATCCAGCGCCTCCTTACCGGGAACCGGAAGGATATCGGCAGCCGCCTTATGCCCCGGATGGTTATGCGGACACTCCCTGGCGGCAGCCAGAGACTTATCGCGAACCGCCTTATCAGCCGCATGATAGCTGCCGTAAGCCTTCTTCTTACCGACAGCAGGAGAGCTATCATGAATCGCCCTATTCGCCGCAGAATGACTATCATGACTTACCCCGCCGGCAGCAAAACGGCTACTCATCATCACATGGTACACAGGATGATTACTGGCAGCGTCCGGAACGGACTTATCAGGAATCAGAAGAGGAATGGCTTGACGAAGAAGCCATCGATATCGACAGCCCCCGGGATGAAACCTATTCCCCAAACTGGCAGGACCCTACACGGGCAAATGACTGGGGAATCGACGAGCAGCCGCCCCGTTCTCCACAGCCGCCGCAGACAGCGCCCCCCAAAAGGCGCAGGCGGGTTAAGAGAGAAAAGGACTGGTTTTTTGATATGTAGAATAATTGCCCCGATGTCTCAAGACACGGGGCAATTATGAACATTCCAACGTTGCAGCAGCCTCAGCTATTTCTTCGGGTCTTGTGATAATCTCTAAAAACTTCATTTGAATAGGCTCATCCAATTTGGCTAATAATGCTTCATCCTTTTCATATACGCCAAGCACATCAGAGATGTATATTAATTCATGATACTGCGGATTTTCTGACAATCTGGCAAACATAGCAATGATTGTTTTCTCTGTTTTAGCTTTTATTGATGAACTGGCTTTTCGTAAGCTTCTTGCCTTATTGACATCAGTTACAAAACCAATGCACATGTTATTAGAAAGATTTTTAACAGCATAAGGAAATACCAATGTATTCGTATCTAATGCCTCCAGTAGCAACGTCTTTTTGCCGTCTTTATATAATATCTCATGAATTTTTTCAACATGATTTCCCTTTGTTTTTAATGTGCTCCAGTTGTACTTTTGGTGCGTGCTAATATTTCCTATGTCAATTTTTCCAGAAACAGAATTTTTATAAAATTCATCATCGCTTAAATTGCTATATAATCCTGTCATATGTTTGAAATCTGAAGCAAAAAATCTTATATCTACTTCCGTTCCATCTTCACAAACGATCCTAAATACTTTATTAATTAAGTACTTATTATAATTTCTTGCACCAGAAATTATCTGTTTTCTCAATTTAGCTTTATGTCCATTTGATAATGGATAGCCTTTTTGTTTCCCCATTCTATCTCCTATGTATTTTGTAATAAGATAAAACAAAAGCAGGAGAATTTAAATATCTCCTGCTCTTAACTGCAAGTTTCCTGCTGGTTGTCAGCCTCGCATTGCCTATAGCAATGCAAAAACGGATTTGGACTTTTAACAACTTCCAATTGTTCACAACTTCACTGCTGGTTGTCAGCCTCACATCACCTATAGCAATGTAAAAACGGATTTGGACTTTTATCGACTTCCAATTGTCTACAACTTATAATGCTTGCACATCAGAACATCTCTATTCTTAGTATCAGTATATACAGATAAACATCATTTGTCAACATCAAGCCTTCTATAATTCTCTCTGCTCATAGAACTTCACAGACAGCATCCACGAAATCCCAAAAAGCAGCAGCATCCCTGCAATCGCTATGGGTACTATCAGGCTTCCAAAATACGCAAGCCACCGTGCAAGTTCCGCCTGGAACTCTGAAAAAATACCAAAAATCAAGGCTATTGCAAAAATCTCGACATAGTAAACAATACGTCCCTTCTCAGCGCCCATTTTAAACACTGGGGGCAGCATAATACTTGGTATAAAAAGACCAGCTAACGGAACCGTACTAACAACGAAAAGATATTCTTTTATACTCATTTCTCCGCCTGGAAACAGAACACTTTTTATCACTCCTGCCGCTGCAAGTATAACAACTGCTGCCAACAGATAGAACAGCGTAATTAAATATTTTGCCGAAACAATCTGCTTCCGGCTATAAGGAAACGCTTCTGCATATACGTACCATTTGCTTCTTTCGTCATAGGAAATCAGGCTCATTGGTATGATTCCCGTAAGCACCACCGGGTAAAACATCATAAATTCATTTCCCGATATTACAAAAACCGCTCCAAATATACATACCAGCACCAAGTACATACGGCAATATTTATTTATCATATAAGACTCTTTCAAAAGCAGCCCTTTCATAATTATTTCCCCTCCTTTACCATAAACACAAACAATTCTTCTATGCCTATCGGACTAACATCCATTCCCACAGGAACCGCATTACGCTTCACAATCGCCTCTGCCCCATATGCCGTCTCTTTCTTTCCTTTCACCGCAGATGCGTCCAGCTCCCTCAAAGTCTCCGGAGCACAATGGATAATCCCGAATTCTTCTAAAAGAGCATCCTTTTCTTCACAGAGCAGCAGCTTCCCCTTATGTAAAAATGCAATGTAGTCGCAAAGCTTCTCCAAATCACTTACAATATGGGAAGAAATCAAAATAGAATGTCCCTCATCCCTGGTGAATTCATTCAACATCTCCACCACCTCGTCGCGCACTACCGGGTCGAGTCCGCTGGTCGCCTCATCCAAAATCAGCAGCTTCGGATCATGGGACATAGCCACTGCTATCCCAAGTTTCATCTTCATTCCCCTCGAAAAATCCTTAAACTCTTTATCCATCGGAACAGAAAATTTCCTAAGATAATCTTCATATGCCTTATTGTCCCAGTTCCTATAAGTATTCCGCATGATTTTTCCCACCTGTTTCCCGGTCAGGCACTCAGGAAATCCCACGTCATCCAATACAATGCCCACATCTTCTTTCATCAATTGCACATTTTTCCTATTGTCCTTTCCCATAATGGTAATCGTACCCGCATCTCTTCGGATTGTATTTAAAATCAATTTAATCGTCGTACTCTTTCCTGCCCCATTTTCCCCAATAAGCCCCATAATGCACCCGCTCGGCAATACTAAATCCAAAGAATCCAGGCGAAAATCCCTGTACGCTTTCGTCAGTCCCTTGATTTCTAATGCATTCATCCTTTATTCCTCCCAGTTCATCATAAACATTTCAACAACTTCTTCTTTGCTCAGACCGCAGGATACCGCAAGCTGCGCAATCTTCTGCATATATTCCTCTATCTTTTTCAGGCTCTCCTCACGAAGCAATTCCACATTTTTCGGTGCTACAAAACACCCTTTCGCCGGAAGCGTATAGATAAATCCTTCTCTTTCCAGCTCATCATACGCCCGCTTCGTAGTAATCACGCTGATGCGCAAATCTTTCGCCAGATTTCGAATAGATGGCAGCGCCTCATCTTCCTTAAGTTCCCCATTTATTATCTGTGCTTTAATCTGGGAATAAATCTGATCATAAATCGGCGCGCCCCGCTTATTATCAATAAAAACGTTCATCTACTCTCTCCTTTTCTATCTGTATATTAACAGTATATACAGCAGATACAGTTTTGTCAATTACTTTTTGAAAATTCTTTACACACACCTGTATGAATGCCTTTTTTCTATAAGCAGCTGATATTCGATTGACACATTTGGCTCTATTTCGTATATTAAATTTATAAATTTGACATCATATGATAAGCATAATACTACACGACGTCGGACGTTATGCCAGAGTGAGTTCAGAAAAACATCTGATAGACGGTTATCGTTATTGCATAGAGCGAGGATGGGAAAAAGCAGCGCAGATATGTATTTCTCATGCGTTTATGATTCAGGATATTAACACTTCTATTGGTGAATTTGACATAAGCAACAATGATTACCTGTTTATGGAGGAATTTATTGCAAATGCCGTTTATGACGATTATGACCGCTTAGTACAGCTGTGTGACGTTCTGGCTATGCCAACAGGCTTTTGCCTTTTAGAAAAAAGATTTGTAGACGTAACTATCCGGTATGGCATCCATCCTGCTACGTTAGAGAGAAGGGAGACAGTTTCCTTGCGGACTGTCTCCCCCGTTTAATTTTTATAATCTCTTTAACAGCTCTTCTCTCTCTGCTTCGTAACCCGGCTTTCCAAGCAGGGCAAACATATTTTTCTTATAACTCTCAACTCCCGGCTGATTGAACGGATTCACACCCAGGAGATAGCCGCTGACGCCGCAGGCAAACTCGAAGAAATAGAACAGCTCACCTAAATAGTACTCATTCTGTTCCGGGATGTTTACGACCAGGTTCGGCACGTTTCCATCCGTATGTGCAAGAATGGTTCCGTTCATAGCACTCTTGTTTACAAAATCAACCGTTTTTCCTGCCAGATAATTCAGGCCATCCAAATCTGACGGCTCCTCACCGATAACCAGCTCACACCGTGGTTTTTCCACGTTCATTACGGTCTCAAACATGATACGGCTTCCGTCCTGAATGAACTGTCCCATAGAATGAAGGTCTGTAGTAAGGTCTACAGATGCAGGGAAAATACCCTTCTGATCTTTTCCTTCGGACTCACCGTATAACTGTTTCCACCACTCGGATACATAGTGCAGGCTCGGCTCATAGTTCGCCAATATCTCAACTAATTTGCCTTTTCTGAGCAGGATATTACGGACTGCCGCATATTTTAATGCGTCGTTTTCTGCAAAGTCAGCTTCCATAGCACGTTTTCTTCCGGCTGCCGCGCCTTCCATAAGCTTCGTGATGTCAGCCCCGCTGACTGCGATTGGAAGAAGCCCCACTGCGGTCAGTACAGAAAATCTTCCGCCTACATCGTCCGGCACTACAAAACTTTCATAGCCTTCCTCTGTCGCCAGATTCTTTAAGGCTCCCCTTGCCTTGTCGGTAGTCGCATAGATTCTCTTTGCTGCCTCTTCTTTTCCATATTTCTTCTCCAGCATGTCCTTGAAGATACGGAAAGCAATCGCCGGTTCCGTGGTAGTTCCCGACTTTGATATGATATTAACAGAATAATCCCTGTCCCCGATGACATCGATTAACTGCGCTAAATAAGTGCTGCTGATGCTGTTTCCTACAAAGTATATTTCCGGCGTCTTGCGGATTTCTTTCGAAACCATATTGTAAAAGCCGTGACGCAGGAATTCAATCGCTGCCCTCGCTCCCAGATAGGAGCCGCCAATGCCGATTACCACCAGCACCTCGCTGTCCGATTTAATTTTTTCAGCAGCTTTCTGAATCCTGCCAAACTCTTCTTTATCATAATCTACAGGCAAATCAATCCATCCCAGGAAATCATTTCCTGCCCCTGTCCTGCTTACCAGGACTTCTCTGGCATCCTGTACCAGTTTTTCCATCGGCGCTATCTCGTTCTCACCGATAAAACCTATTGCCTTTGAATAGTCAAATGTAATTTTCTCTGCCATTTCAAACACTCCTCTTTCTTGTTCTTTTTACCGGCATCTTAAAAACTGCCTGTATTCATCCCTCATTCTAGCAAACTTACATCATATTATCAAGACATAATCACAGAAATTCTTTCAGCACCTCCCGGATAACTCTTTCCTGTTCTGCGGGATCCATCTGTTGTAAAATTTCTGTATTCCTCTTGCGGCTGCCCTCAGCCGCTGCCGTCTCTGCGGCGCCTTCCTTAAGCTTCGCCAGATTTTCTTTTAGTTCACGCTTGTCCCTCTGGGCTTTCGTCTCCATAGATTTTCCCCGTTTCTTTTTCTCCGAAGAAGCTCTTATTGGGAAAGGTTTTCTTTCCGGTTTCACTTCCTCTTTTACAGCCTCTGTACGCTGTTCGGGCAAGTCTGCCGTCTGTATTGTCTGCGCGCTGCTGCCGGAAAACAAGCTTCGGAGCCCAGTCTCCAGATACTTTCTCCGATATCCCGTATCCGTAACCCCATATGCCCCCGCAATCAAAAGCGCGGATGCCAGTACCGCCCACAAATAATTCTGTCTTATCTCCTCTGCCAGCTGCAGGGTTCCGGCAAAATACCATCCCACGGCTCCCACAACTGCACACAGCACAAATACTGCGCCTCCCATCCGCCTCCAGGTATGCAGGTTCATACCTAAAAATTTATATTCCATTAAACTCTTCTGAATAAAAATGTTCACATTATCTGCTCCTGATTGTATCCGTTTATAAACATTATATTTTTGTTTCAGGTGCTTTACATATTTTCCCTTGGCAAACGCCGGTTTTTCCATATCGTGGATAAGCTTATCATATACGATCCGCAGGATAATCTGGCTGGCCACCCCCCAGATACCCAGAACCGCTATTCCGTAGAGTAAAACGTTTTGCTGCATAATTTCTAACATAGATCTTCCCCCTTTTTTGCCGCTGCCTGTAACCCCAGGCCGCTTCGCTTTTTTCACCGCCATTATAGCCTCAGATTTTCCATTTGCAAAGTAAAATCGTCCGACAAAAACAGCCTGAAAACCTCGGTTTTTCGGGTATTTTCTCCCATGAACCCCATCGAAACAGGAAGATTCATGTTCTACTTTAAGAGGGTAAGAAACCTCTGCTTCTTATGAAGCCGCATGGTTTGCGGACAAAAATCGTTCTTCAAACTCTGCCGCCTGAACAGGTCCGCGCACTGTCTGTCGAAATTTCTTATGTTCATAAATATTCTTAAGTCCGCCTGCAAAGATATAAAATAAGATAGAGACGGGTAAATCTACACGATTTTACCCGCCTCCGTAAATTATACTACTTTGAATTTAAATTTCTGAATTTCTTTCTCGCTGGTTACTTTTTCAATCTCCGCCCCAAGCCCTCGCAGCTTGGCATCAAAATTCTCATATCCCCGCTGAATATACACGATATCGTCTACAATCGTAATCCCTTCTGCCGCCAGACCTGCAATCACAAGCGCGGCTCCTGCTCTCAAATCCGGCGCACTTACCTGTGCCCCTGTGAGCTTATCTACTCCTGTAATAATTGCTGTATTCCCCTCAACTTTTACCATACCTCCCATCCGGACAAGTTCGGCAACATATTTAAAACGGTTTTCGAAAATACTCTCCGTCACAATACTTGTTCCCGATGCCAGAGAAAGCGCCACGCCAATCTGCGGCTGCATATCCGTGGGATATCCGGGGTAAGGCTGCGTCTTTACATGTGTATTCAGCAAACGTTTCGACGCCACTACCCGGACTGCATCATCAAATTCCTCTACTTCACACCCAATCTCTTCCAGCTTCGCCGTAGTGGCTTCTAAATGCTTTGGTATCACGTTCTTCACCATCACATCACCCTTTGTTGCTGCCGCTGCAAACATAAAGGTTCCTGCTTCTATCTGATCCGGAATAATCGAATATTCCGTCTTGTGAAGCTTCTCAACGCCCCGGATACGGATGACATCTGTTCCCGCACCTTTGATATTCGCTCCCATGCTGTTCAGGAAGTTTGCCACATCTACCACGTGAGGCTCCCTTGCCGCATTTTCAATAATCGTACGTCCTTCCGCCATAGACGCCGCCATCATGATATTGATGGTTGCCCCTACGGAAACAGTATCCAGGAATATATGGCTGCCTTGCAGCTTCTCAGCCTGCGCCACAATCGAACCATTCTGAATACGTACTTCCGCTCCAAGAGCCTTAAATCCTTTCAGATGCAGGTCAATCGGCCTGCTGCCAATATTGCACCCGCCCGGAAGCGGAACTTCTGCCTTTTTATATTTTCCCAAAAGCGCTCCCAGCAGATAATAAGAAGCCCTGATTTTCTTTATATATTCATACTCAACGCTTACATCGCCAATCATCGAACCGTTGATAGCCACTTTTCCTTTTTCAATCTTATCTACCCGTGCACCAATTCCGCTGATAGCTTCCAGCAGAACCTTAATATCCTGCACCTCCGGAAGATTCTCCAGTATTACCGTCTCGTCTGTCATAATGGCTGCTGCCAAAATCCCCAGCGCTGCATTCTTAGCACCGCCAATCTCCACTTCACCGACTAATGGGTTTCCACCCCTTATTATATACTGTTCCATAGTACACCTCAAATTCATACTCGCAACAGCCCTGCCCATATGATGCCTCTCCCTCCATGCCAATGCAGAAAACCGCTGTCCTTATTTTATACTACCCAAACTTCCCGGAGATTGTTTCCCATATTTATAGTGTCTCCCCTTACACTTTTTCAGCCATTCCAAATGCCTGCCCTGCAGGTGTCTGATTCATTGCATCCGCCTATATTATATCACATTCTTTACTTTTGTAAATAAAAATTAAGAATTTGGTAATGCTCTATAATTTTTTCCAATCAAACCAGGGCTTTTTTGGCGTTTCTCCTACCTCTGTCCCCTCGCCGCCTGTGATAATATCAGTACGCAGCAGTTTGTTTTCAGAGAAAAACACATTTCTTTCAACTGCCCGGCATACCTATAGAACAACAAATATTATAGTTGGTAGCCTATGCTTAAAGACAAACGTTCTCTTATCCTCAGGCTCCTGCTGATTCCTGCAGCTCTGCTGCTTGTGCTCTCCATCCGTTTTTACAGAGATAACAAGGAGTTCACAGACTTTACCGGCGAAATGTTCCGCAGTGAAATCACAGGCAATACCCTGAACCTTCATTACACCCTATCAAACCCGAAATCTTTCGGTATTGAAGATTATCCCATTACTTTGGGAGACGCTGCGCCGGATTCTCTTGCCCAGGGAATTTCCACATTGGAAAATTACCGAAATTCCCTGTCCCAAATATCCCGCAAGAGCCTTTCAGACAAAAACAAACTGACCTACGACATTCTGTCTTCTTATCTGGATATCCAACATCAGGGCAAGGATTACGCACTCTACTCTGAGCCTCTCGGTCCTACGATTGGCACACAGGCACAGCTTCCGGTTCTTCTTGCCGAGTACGGTTTCCGAAGCGCGGAAGATGTCAAAGAATATCTAACGCTGATATCCCAGATGGACACCTACTATGCTTCTATCCTGGATTTCGAAAAAGCAAAATCAGAAGCCGGGCTTTTTATGAGCGACCGCGCCGCTGATAATATTATTTCACAATGCAGGGCTTTTATTGACGCAGATGAAAATTTCCTGCTTCCAATTTTTGATGAAAATATTGAAGCTATGGAATGTTTCTCTAAACCGCAAAAAGACAGTTTAAAAGCAAAACACAAAAAACTTGTAAAAAACCATGTAATTCCCGCCTACCAGCTCCTGATTAACGGGCTAACCGCGCTGAAAGGTACCGGAAAGAATTCTGGAGGACTGGCATATTTTGAACATGGAAAAGAATATTACGAATACCTTGTAAAAGACACTACCGGATGTTATGACTCCATTGCCGAAATCGAAAACCGTATTAAGGAGCAGCTTTTGGCAGACTTCCGGGAGCTTCAAGAACTTATTGCCGCACACCCTGAAGTATTCAGTTCTTCCGCTGCCGGCAATACCGCCGAGCCGACGGATATCCTGAAAGAACTTCAGCAAAAATGTATCGAGGACTTTCCGGCTCCTCCTTCCGTATCCTGTGATGTAAAATACGTACATAAATCACTGGAGGATTTTTTAAGCCCGGCATTTTACCTCACGCCTCCCGTGGATAACCTTTCTTCTAATGTTATATACATCAACAACATTTCCGGCTATTCTCCGCTGGAACTATACACCACCCTCGCCCATGAGGGGTATCCGGGACACCTTTACCAGACCGTTTACTCTGGCAGCGTTCCTTCTAACGAAGTCCGCAGTATCCTGAATTTTGGAGGCTATGTGGAAGGGTGGGCCACTTATGTAGAAATGTATTCTTACTCAACTGCAAATGTAGACTCTGTCACCGCAGATTTGAACCGTCTCAACCGCTCTATTATCCTGGGAATTTCCAGCGCCCTTGATATTGCCATCCACTATCGCGGCTGTACACGTGAACAGGCGGAAGCATATCTTTCAAAAGTAGGTTTTCAGAGCGCCGCTGCCGCAGATTCTCTCTATGACATGATTATTGAGGCTCCTGCCAATTATCTCAAATATTATGTAGGCTATCTCTGTTTCATGGACTTGCGGGATGCAGTGAAAGAACAGCAGGGCGAAGATTTCACCCTCAAAGAATTTCATAAAGATGTGCTCGAAATCGGACCTGCGCCTTTTTCCGTCCTGGAACAATATCTCCTCCAGACATCGGAGACAGAAACTGCTTCTACACAGGAGCCAGTTTCCTGATTCTCAGCCGCCTCCCCCTTCTTTCCACAGAAGAGGGAGGCGGCTGCCTGTTTATGCTTCTACAAAGACTTCTTTTCCCATTCCGCAGATTGGGCATACCCAATCCTCCGGAATGTCCTCAAAAGCCGTTCCCGGAGCGATTCCGTTATCCGGATCGCCTGCCTCCGGATCATACTCATAGCCGCATGGTTCACAAACATACTTTTTCATTTCACTTTACCTTTCCTTTCTTTTTTTTCTATAGCTTAACGATCCCATTTATCGCAAAGCGCATTAATTTGGTCGGCAAATTTTGCCAAATCTTTATTTGCTCCGCCTTCATTATGGCGGATAACTGTAAGCAGACGCTGACCGGCTGCCCACAGCCTTGTAAATATTGTGTTTCCTCTGGTTTCCTTAGGAAGCTTCGTCAATACTTTCTTCTTTGCTTTTACCGGCTGTCCTTCTTCTATGCATTTATTCGCCGCAAGGTCATAGACTGCGCCGCTGTAAGGCGCTTCTGCCTTCATTCCCAGCTCATTTCTAAGACGCTGTGCAAAATGCTCACACACTTTATCTTCGCCATGAACCACAAAAACTTTATCAGGCTTTGTTTTAAATGCCTGAATCCACTCCAATAGACCCTCATTGTCCGCATGTCCGCTTACACCGGCAAGCCTGCGTATCTGTGCGCATACCTCGATTTCCTCTCCAAAGAGCTTTACCCTAGACGCGCCCTCTAAAAGCGCCCTCCCCAATGAACCATGAGCCTGATATCCTACAAACAGCACCGTACATTCCGGCCTCCACAGGTTATGCTTCAAATGATGTTTAATCCGGCCTGCCTCGCACATGCCGCTGGCGGATATAATCACCTTTGGCTTCATATCAAAATTAATCATTTTTGACTCATCGCTTGTAACAGAAGTCCTCAGCCCCGTAAATCCAATTGGATTAATGCCTTTCTCCACAAGCTCCATCGCCTCTTCATCAAAATCATCATACATATGCTCCATGAAAATACGGGTAGCCTCAATTGCCAGCGGACTGTCCACATACACCTCAAAATCCCCATGATTCCTAATCAGATGTCTCTCCTTAATCTCCCGGATAAAGTAAAGCATTTCCTGCGTCCTGCCTACAGCAAACGAAGGAATCACCAGATTTCCTCCCCTGTCGAAAGTTTCCTGGATAATCTTGCTTAATTCCCCCACATAATCCGGCGCGATTCCATGACTTCTGTCGCCATAGGTAGATTCCATTACTACATAATCAGCTTCCCGGATATACTGTGGATCACAGATTAGCGGCTGGTTCTTATTTCCTATATCTCCGGAAAATACGATTTTCTTCTCTACCCCTTCTTCCTTCACCCATACTTCTATGGAAGAAGACCCCAGCAGATGCCCGGCGTCCACAAAGCGGATGCGCAGACCTTCTCCCAGCAGGATTTCTTTATCATATGCGCATCCCACAAAGCATTTAATCGCCCCCTCTGCATCTTCCATATCATAAAGAGGGATAAATTCTTCCTTCCCGGCACGCCTGCCTTTCCTGTTTCTCCACTCCGCTTCAAACATCTGAATATGCGCACTATCCCTAAGCATAATCTCGCATAAATCCCTTGTCGCCATAGTTGCAAAAATCTGTCCCCGGAACCCCCTCTGGTACAACAGTGGAAGCAGTCCGGAGTGGTCAATATGGGCATGTGTCAGGAGTACCATATCAATTTCACTGCACGACACAGGAATTTCATGATTCTCATAGGTATCTTCCCCCTGTTCCATGCCGCAATCCACCAACAGCTTCTTTCCACACGCCTCCAAGTACAGGCAGCTCCCTGTAACCTCATGCGCCGCCCCTAAAAACATTAGTCTCATCTTAAGTATCCCCCCTTTTGGCTATTCATTTAATACAGATTCCCTTAACACATTTTCTCTTTTTTTCTTTTTTATATACATATGTTCAGTCCGGTTTCCGGTTCCAGTTCCCTTTTTTCTTCTGTTTCTCTATAAAATACGCCAACTCTCTTCTTGACTTTTTCTTATAACAGTATAAGATTATCATAGGATTATTGAATTGGAGGATTATTATGAAACGTATCATACTTACCGGCGGCGGTACTGCCGGGCATGTTACACCAAATATTGCGCTGCTCCCAACACTCAGAGAATTAAATTATGATATTCACTACATTGGTTCTTATAATGGTATCGAAAGGAAACTCATTGAGGAAATGGATATTCCTTACTATGGTATCGATTCCGGCAAACTCCGCCGCTACTTTGATCCGAAAAACTTTACGGATCCATTCAAAGTTCTGCATGGATACAAACAGGCCAGAAAACTAATCAAACACTTAAAGCCTGATGTGATATTTTCTAAAGGCGGATTTGTTACCGTTCCGGTAGTCATCTCTGCGCACCGGAAACATATACCCGTGATTATCCATGAATCCGATATGACTCCGGGACTTGCCAACAAACTCTGTATCCCATCCGCGGATAAAGTATGCTGCAATTTTCCGGAAACCATGAAACACCTCCCGGAAAATAAAGCCGTGCTGACCGGTTCTCCGATACGCCAGGAACTTCTGTCCGGAAATAAGTTAAATGCCCTGAACTTCTGCGGCTTTACGGCAAATAAACCCGTTTTAATGATTATTGGCGGAAGCCAGGGTTCCGCAGTAGTAAATGACGCCATGCGCGGTATTCTTCCTGAACTTCTGAAAACATTTCAGGTTATTCATCTCTGCGGAAAAGGCAAGCTGGACTCCTCTCTTGACCATCTGGAAGGATATATTCAGTTTGAGTATGTCAAAAAAGAACTGGCGGATCTTTTTGCACTGACAGACGTTTGCGTCTCGCGCGCCGGAGCCAATGCTATCTGCGAAATCCTGGCTCTTAGAAAACCGAACCTGCTGATTCCGCTTTCTGCAAATGCCAGCCGGGGCGATCAGATACTAAACGCAGATTCCTTTGAAAACCAGGGATTTAGTGAAGTTCTTACCGAAGATCAGCTTGCTCCTACTATTCTAATTTCAAGAATTATGAAACTATACAATAACCGTGCCGATTATATCGCTGCTATGGAAACCAGTGAACAGAGCGATGCCATTTCAAAAATCATCTCTCTGATTGAGGATCTGTCCCGCTGATTTTCCGCCCTTATACCTGAATTTTCTATCGCCCCTTAAAGAATCAGATAGGATATATCAGTTTTGATGATATTCTCTCTGATATTTATCGCGGATATACTTTTTTGCCCGATAAAGCTTTGCGCTCAGCACCTGCGGTGTCATCTGCAGGTGCTTTGCAGCATCTCCCAGCCGCATTCCATAAACGCAGATCGCCATAACTATCTCATACCATTCCTGATTCTTTTTTCGAAGATCTTGCAGAATTTGAAAAGACAGCTGACTTTGCATTACCCGTTCCACTACATGTTCCGCGTTATCCTCGGTCGTAAGCGATTCCTCAACTCCATACAGCCAGAATACTTTTCCACTTCTGCTCTTTTGCTTTCTGACATAATCAATCAGCGCATTTCTCGCGGCAACAATCAGCCATCCTTTCATGTGTTCTTCTGAAATCTTCTCCATATTCTCATAAAAACTCACAAACACCTGCTGGCAGATTTCCTCTGCGGCAAATCCATCTTTCAAGCTATCATACGCTATCTTTATAATCAGTCTGTTGTATCTCTTATAGACTTCCGTAAACCTCTCATTCTTCATTTGTGCCCGAAATTCCTTCTCTAGAATGTTCGCAGCCCTTCGAATCCGTCTCAGAATGCTATTTAATTTTTAATACCCAGCTCCAAACAGCTGCAAATGCTTTTACTGAAAGCTTTTCAGAATCTCTGTTTTCTCTTCTTCTGTCAACGTTCCCTGCGGCCAATTGATGCCCGCACCGTCATGTTCATACCTTGGAATCAGATGAATGTGGAAATGAAATACCGTCTGACCGGCTGCTGCACCATTGTTCTGTACAATATTAAACCCATCGCATCCCAAAACTTCTTTCATCTTTCCTGACATCCGTTTTGCCAGCGCAAATGCCTTCGCCGCCCACTCCTCCGGCATCTCAAAAATGTTCATAAAATGCTCTTTCGGCAAAATCAAGGCATGTCCTCTTGTAGCCGGATTTAAATCCAAAAGCACGCGAAACTCCTGATCCTCATAGATTGTTGCAGAAGGAATCTCTCCGGCTGCCAGTTTACAAAAAATACAAGTGTCGTCTTTCATTTTTCCTCCTTCTGACGCATTTTCTGCGCCCTCTTAATAGATTTAGAAGCTTACTTCCAAATTTTTCCTTTCTCTTGTACCTGCCGCAGATACTTGTAAAACATCTCATTTTCCAGTCTGTGGTCATTTCATGGTAATTCTTTTGCAAAATAATGTCAACAACAAGTATTTGCTATTTTCTTTATACAGTGGTACACTAAATCGAACACAAACGGTAATGCCGGGATATTCTATATTTTCGTCAAAGGAGGTTTTCTAAAATGACACAAGAACATCAGCTAAAGGCATTGAAAAAAACAATCGAAGAGCAGCGAATAGCCATCTCTCAAATCTCACACGAAATACGCAATCCTGTAACCTTGATTAATGGTTCCTTAAATCTTATAGAGAAGCAGCATCCGGAAGTCCGGGATTTCGCGTTCTGGAACGACGTCAGAAGAGACATGACACATTTGCTGAATCTGCTGGAAGATGTCTCGCACTACAACAACAGTATGCTTCTCCATCTGGAGCTGTTAAATACCTCCCACTGGCTAAAAGAGGTGACCGCATCTTTAAATTTCCTGCTTCCGAAACCTTTCCATTTCTCTTCTCATATACCACAGGATCTTCCTGAAATTCACGCCGATTCTACCAAACTGCGTCAGGCGCTTCACAATCTAATCCGAAATGGTTTTGAGTCACTCGAAGGAGACGGTACGGTTTCTCTGGCTGCCTCCGCAGACGGGCGATACCTATCCATCCGAATTTCAGATACAGGCTGCGGAATCCCTGCTGAATACATAGATTCTCTGTTTCAGCCTTTTACTACCCACAAACCAAACGGCACCGGACTGGGGCTTGCCATTACGAAACGCATTATCGAAGCCCACCACGGGCAGCTGTTACTTGAAACAGAACCGGGCACCGGAACCTGCTTCACCATCCTTCTGCCACTTACATAATCAGTAATACCAAGAACTCTCCCTTCTTGATTGACGTGGCTTTTTATAAAGCAAAACTGCAAAAAGCAGCCCGAACACAAAACCGCCCACATGGGCTGCATTGTCCACCCCGGTAGAAGTAAAACCTTCAAAAAGCGTCAACGCTGCCATCAGAACCAAACGCTTTCCCGTGAATTCATCCACTCTTCCTCTGTTTACTACAACAATATAAACCAATGCGCCTATCACAGCGAAAACAGCTCCGGAAGCTCCCGCGCTTACACTAAAATCCATCGTCCGGTATTCCAACGCGCAGGATACTACATTCGCCAGAATTCCTCCGCCCAAATATATCATGAGGTAACGCACTTTCCCCACCGCACGCTCCAGCCCATCTCCTAAAAACATCAAGGCAAACATGTTATTAAATAGATGATCCAGACCAAAATGAAGAAATATGCAGGTCACCAGCCGATAATACTCTTTATATCCTACAATCCACGGTGTGTAAGACGCACCATGACGCAGCATGAACTCCACATCCTCTGTATCTCCTATTATCTCCATTATCAGAAAAACTGCAATATTCACGAAAATAATAAAAAGGTTGCAGAATGTCCTGGATTTCAAAAAGTCTTTTACCTCATCCATCTGGATTCTCCTTTTCCACAAACCATATATTTTTTATGCTTACCCATATTTTAACAGAAAGATTTTTGTTTGCAAGCCTTTTGTGGCTATTCTTTAAAATAATAACCGGCTCCTGCGAAGTAAATTTCATCTCCTGAACGAAGCTGCCTGTACTCATTTGCTTCCAGCCGTTCTCCATTTAAAAACGTGCCATTTGTGGAATTTAAATCCGTCAGAAAGTATTTTCCATCCCGCCGCTCAATTCCGGCATGGATACGGCTGACCGGAGGCAAATCAAGAACAAGATTCACCTTCCCTTTTAGCTTTCCTATAATAAATTTCTCCTCATCCACCACTGCGTTTCCCCTCTGCTCTGCATGAATGCTAAGCAGCACCGGAGCATCCCCCGGCATCCCTTCCCGAAACAAGGTTGTCTGTCCATAGATTTCCTCACCGGCTTCCTCATAAAAGTCGCAAATCTTTTCCTTTTGCTCCTTCCACTGCTGTACGCCACCCTGTGCTTCTTGTTCTGCCGGTCTTTCTTCCTGCCTTTTCTGCCCCTGTTTCGGTGGCCGCTGTCGTTTCTTTCCCTTTCCACCCGCCGCGTAAAACACCGCCGCTGCCAGCAAAAACACTGCCCCGCCTGCCTGTGTCAGTGTCAACATCCCGCAAAAAACAAGTCCTGCCATGCTTGCCGCAAGCAGCACGCCTCCTGAAATCATCTCCAGAATATATCTGTACTGCCTGTGCTTTTTCAAATGTTCCTGCCCTGTCAGGCTCTGGCATACTGGTGATTTTAAGCTTTCAGGATTCGGAAGAGACTGTCTCGGTACTTCCGCCTCTTTGCTGCTCTCTGCCTCTTCCCGCTCCAAAACTTCTATTTCTCTCTTTACTGTTTTATCTTTTCCGCTGCCGTCTGTTCGGTACAGTTTCCTTACCACCGCAGACACATGATAGTTTTCTTCCACTGTCCCGCTGTAAAGCTGATATCCCCACAATACCGCCTGGTCATCTTCATGATTTAAGCTTTTCAAAAGATATTCTGCCAACTCACGAAATGCCTCTGAAAAATTTTTTTGAAAAAATGGCAGATAGCAAAAACTTATCTCTTTTGTTTCTACATCCATATAAAGAAAGTCCGGCTCTAAGAGAAGCCCCTCCTCTGCCAACAGATATCTCTCTATCCCATCCAGTGCTTTGACAAGACCCGACGCAATTGCCCGGATATCTTCACTGCTTGCCGGGTGCTGTCCTAAAATTCTGGACAGAGGCTGGCGGGACGTAATATCATAATAAAAATACGCTTCTCCGTCTATCATACGCAGCTTGCATCGCAAAAGCCCGGGAATTTCGTTCCCCAAAAGCATCCTGACCTGATATTCGTTTCCGTGAAGTTTCTCATCTGATTTCAATATCATATAATTATGCTCACTGTCGCGGCGATACGTTGCTTCCATCTTTAACCTCCCCAATTTTTTTCAGCAAATGGATGCGCATAACTGTCTTTTGAGGCTGCGGCGATATCAATTCTGCATGCCCTCGGACTTCCAGCCTGTTTCCGCAGAAAATTCGCATAACCAGTCCCGGCACTTGCAAATTTCCCTGAAAGTCGGCAGTAATTTTTTTCTTACCTATATGTATTTCTGCCTCTATCCCTTGAATCCCCAGGAACAGCTGCGAACCAATCTCCCGTTTTCTCTCTTTTATAATTTCCTCCCTTTCTTTTTCACCATAATGAAGGCTCCCTAATGCTGCCAGCTCATAGGCAGCATTCTGCATTGCCGCCCCATTGTGCAAATAAAATCCCATATAGATAATTCCGGCGAGAAGCGGAATCACCAGAGCCATTAATAAAGCCGCCTCCACAGTGTAGCTTCCTTTCAGTTTCATCCGCTTTTCCCCTCCCCTGCCAACAATAACCAGATCAAATATCCTGCCGCCAAAAACGGCAGAAATGCAATTTTGTACTTCCTTCCCGTACTCTTTACAAAAATCAGCCATGCAGAATATACTGCTGACAAAAGAAGCGCAAGAAATAAAATTTCTATCAACGCCGGGAAGCCCAGCCAAACGCCAAGTACAGCCGCCGTCAATGCATCTCCATAACCTATCGCCTCCCGCGTGAGTTTCGCCGCACCTGCAAGTACAGCCCCCGCCGCGCACCCGGCAATCCAGCTCACTACAGGGCTTATCCCATTTCCAAAAATTAGTTCTATAAAACGTACTGCCAAACCGGAAAGAAAAAATATTCCCAGATATATACCCGAAATTTCCTTCTTTCTTATATCCTCCACACTGCCTATTATCAAAAATATCCCCATTATCCATTTTTCCATCCTATACTCCTCTTACCCGCATCTTGAACATGCCTTCCATCCCTCCGCCTGTGGCAGCGGTATCTCTATTACTTCTCGTTTTAAACCGCTGCATGCTGCCGAACTGTGGTATCTATCTCCCGTATCTGTCACATATATCCGTGAACCACTGCCGCCACATTTTTCACAAGGATGATATTTTCCTCCATCTACATTCCGAAGTCCGGACACCCTGCTTTCCGGTTCCTGACGAACTGACAAACGGATATGGGTACAGTCCCGGCTCTTGTGGTACACATTTCCATTTGTCGTCACATATACCTTGCCCCCAGAGTCCCCATTCTCATTCCCACCGTTATCCACACTGCTTCTGCCTGTCCACGCACGGATTCTGGCTCTCTGCAGAATCGGGAAATCAGAAAATGAGAAAAACGGCATCTTCCACCGAAACTTATACTCTGCAACCAAATCTATTATTCCATCCTTCTTCAAAACTGAAGAACGCATGAGGCTGACAGATGGGGCATCTGCCTCCAATGTCCGATTAATTCTGTTTTTTGCATAAATCAAGCTTACAATTTTAGATGCTGAAATCTCTTCTTTACCCAACGCCTGCTCTTTTACATAGGCATACACCGCCATTTGCTTTCCCGCATCCTGCAATGCTTCCGCTACTTTCCCAGCCATAGTCACCGCCTGAAAGAAATAGAGAAATGCCAGGATTCCACAAAGAAATATAGGGAGCACACACGCCGCCTCTACAGTAAGGCTTCCTCTGCAGGAGGCAGACAGGGATATCCTTTCCCTGCCCTCTTTTCTAAAACCATATTGTCTCGGGAGAGAGCTTATTTCCTTTCTTTTATATTTATTTGAGCAGAGAAAGAACATCCCTGTCCACCTCCTAACAAAACGGCTCAATAGCCAAAACTTCCTTTTACTTCATATCCCGGCGTCTGCTTCGGCAGCCCCATAAATACTTGAGGAATTCTCAGAAATATAGCAGGAAATTTCCAGGAAACCGCCGCTTCTGCTTTCACTATCCAGCTATCCGCCTGTCCTCCAAGCGTCTGTTCCATCATATCCAGCGCTCGTAAAGGATACTTCCGCTTTTCTCCGGTAAGCATCAAAATCCTCAAATAATCTTCAT
This sequence comes from Hominisplanchenecus murintestinalis, assembly GCA_004793585.1. Lineage (GTDB taxonomy): Bacteria > Bacillota > Clostridia > Lachnospirales > Lachnospiraceae > Hominisplanchenecus_A > Hominisplanchenecus_A murintestinalis. The sequence continues at coordinate 72,592 of SRZB01000007.1, forward strand.
AATCCTGCCCGCTTCCCCCACCGCTGTCACATTCTTCCAGAAGCTCTGTGACCTGTGCAAGCTTTTCAAGAGAAAGCTTCCAGGTAGATGCATCTTTTATAGACGGAACTTTCCCGCCTGACATCAGCGTACGTACATCCAGCAGGCTCTCCCCATAGGCCCACGCGAGAAGCAGCACCGCCTCCAACGCCTGTACCAGCCCCGGAACAGGAACTGCTCCGGCAATAGACACTGCAAGGCTCCCTGCCTGACTTCTCATCTTTGTATCCGATGCCGCATAGAGAAGGTTTACCCCCTCCCGCATAAGAAGCAGCCGGTTAACCACAGCTTTCAGGTTCGCCTCATCACTGTCTTTGCCCATCAGTATATATTCTGCCTGGTATTCCAGCGCTCCTTCCTTACACGGTTTTCTCCATGTTCCAAAGCGCCCCAGCAGATAATCCTGGAATATAACGTCAGATGCCGCTCCTGAATACTTCTTTTCCACTGGAAGATTCCCTTCTCTACGTGTTCTTCCCGAAACCATCTCCTGCTTTTCGGCGCTCTTCCCTGATACACTGGAAGCATCCTTTATCACCAGTCCCAAAATCCCCAGCTTCTTTATTTTCTTAATTGTATCCAACGGATTTTCCACTGGTTTATCCTGTCGGATATCTTCTGTTACTTCCTCCCCGCCTTTTTCTTTTATCTCTTCCTCTTTTAACTCCTCTTGCTGCCGCTCTAAGCCTTCCAGGTTATCCCAGTCAATCCCATCTTTTTTCTCATAAATATCTGCCGCTTCCTGCTGCCGTTCGGCTTCCTTTCTTGCTTCCTGGTATTTGAGCAGCAGCTCCGTCCCCAAATTTTCCTTCACATTCCGCACTGCCTGCTGATAAAAAGCTTCTCCGTTTTCATCCGTAGCCAATGTATATCCGGAAACCTCACATTTCTCTATTTCCATAGGAAAAAGATTCCGTCCTTTTATCAACTTCATTTCCTCCGCGGGATTCGCATTATACCTCATAAACTCCCGCATTTGCAGCGCTATTCTTTCCTCCTCAAACTCCCCGTTCCCATAAGAACCGTCAAGGAACAACACATCATATTTCTCTAAAATCTCTGTGCTATATTCCCCAAATACAGAAAAAATCCCCATATCTGTTACTGCCGCCGCCCAGGCTCTGGCTCCCTGAAGTCTCGCTGATTCTACCATAGTACAGACCAGGGATAAAAACAGTACGCTGACCAGGCTTAAAAATACTGTAATCGTTCCCCGGCATCTGTACCTTTTCATTGCTTCCTCCTTTACATCTGCTGCATAATTTTAAATTCCATTGCTCTGGCTTGTAATTTTCTTAAAAATGCTATTCACCAGATTCGTCAGCTGGCTCTTAAAAATAATAACCAGCCCAATCAGAACGACCAAAATTAAAATCACTTCCACAACGCCTACTCCATCTTCTTCTGCCAAAAAGTCTTTCACATGCTCCATATAGATCACCTCCTTTCAAACTCTATCTGCGTATCTCAAAATTTTCCGGCGAAACCATGATTAAAAGCTCATTACTGCCGGAACGGTTAATACCACAAGTACAATTGCCAGCATCAGCATCATCGGAAACAGCAGTTTCGTTCCCGCTTCCTCCCCAAGCTTTCTCGCCGCATGTTTTCTATCCTCAAACCCCGTCTCTGCCTCCTGTTCCAAGAGTTCCTGAAGACCTTTTGCCCCTTTCTTCAGATTCTGCGACAAAATAGAGCCAAGCTTTATGTATCCGGGTTCCCCACACCGTTTCCCAAATTTTTCATAAGCAGCCGCTTCTCCTACACCATTTTCCATTTCTTTGCAGGCAGCCCACATTTCTTCATAAGCATAGCGGAGCTTTTCCGGCTTTTGTTCCCGGTATTCTTCGGCAATCTTCCGAAATGTTCCTTTTAATGTCAGTCCTGCTCCAAGAAGCATGGCCATTTTAAAAAGAATTTCCGGGTAATCACGAATAAGCTGTATTTTTCTCTGCTGTTCCAGCTTTTGTATGCTTTTTTTCTGCTGAATCCATACCAGTGCAGCTCCTATCACCACCAGAACACCCAGGTATGCGCCCATATGCAGGGATGGTTTCTTCCAGATTACCTTTCGTCCATCTACAGCCTCCGGCAAAATTAATTTATTTTCGTATTTCCCCTTTTCGTCGGCACGCACAACCTCTTCTTTCAGATGTTTTCCCAACATCTCTCCTTCCGTCCTGGCTGGCGGATATATACACGCATAACATGTATACTCTGCCTGATACTCCCGATACTTCAGCAGTACCCGAATCTCCGCCAATTCCCCTGTTTCCTCCGGTTCCCTCAAAATTTGGCCTTTCGTATCCAGCAAATCTGCGGGAGAAACCATCCACTCCGCTTCTACCGCCCCTCCGTACAAAGATGCCGGAAATACAAGGTCATTTCTTACTTTCTCCAAGCTCGGATTTTCTCCCGTAATCTGCTGCTCCAGTTCCCCGGTGATTTCTTTAAAAATCTCCTGAATCTCCTCCGCAGTGTATTCCTGCTCACTAATCTGTATCGGAAGCACCATATTCCCGGATTCCCCTTCGATAGAAACCTCCAGCTCTGTCTCCCTGTAGCCTTCTCCATAGGCCGGCCGTAAAAGATGCATACTCAGCATACTTTCTTCTGCTCTGCCCATCATTATTTCTACGAAAACTGCCAATCCCATTCCCCAGAACAAAATCGCCATCACTGCCGCCAGACGCCAGGCATAATATTTCTCCGGTTCCGGCTTCTTTCCCGGGTTCAGGATACTCTGCCGCTCTGCTGTCTCCCTCTTTTTTTCTTTCCATATGCTATCCGGTATCCTGCCTATTATCCACAGGCTTATCCTGTAAAATGGAAACAACAATCTTTTCATCTTTACACCTCAATTTCCACAATACGTTTTCCAAGCATCCATGCCAAAAAATACACAAACAAACAACCGCTCATCACTGTAATTCCTGCAACACTATGGTACATGACATCCAGGAATCCCGGAGACGCTGTCCCTACATACGCCAAAATAAACAACGGTACGGCGCTCATTACATTCTGCTCCAGCTTCTTCGAGGCAATGCACACCCTGATCTCCTTTCGCGTTTCTTCTTTCCGGCTGATAGATTTCACCGTATTTCGAATAATAGCAACCAAATCTCCGCCGCTTCGTTTTGCCACCCCGAAAACTTCCGCAAAGTTACGGATATCTTCTTCCCCGCTCCGTTTCGCCAAATCAGAGAGCAGCTCTTCCAGCGTCCTGTTAAAAGACAGCTGCACTGTTATCAAAGAAAACTCTTTTTCCACCAAATCATTCCCCGGAACCTTCTGCAGTTCTTTTAGCGCCTCCCCAAAAGCATTCTCCACGGAATACCCTGCCGCCAGCCCATTTGATACTGCCTGCATTCCTGACAAAAACTGCTTTCCCAGCTCCCGTATCCGCGCTTTCTGCCGTTCCTTTCTCTTCACACGCAAAAACCACAAAACTCCCGGAAAAAATAACAAAAACGGAATCCACGAGCGGTAAAACAGAACACTCACTACACCATCCAGCAGGATATATTCCAAACCGTACCGTACCTTCTCTGCCCATGTAAACCTGTAATTTCCATAATCCATATCCTTCTCCTGCTTACCATTCGTAAATTCCTGCCTGCAAAAACTTCCCCGTATTCACCATATTCCCGCATTTTTCCAGCCTCCCCTGTACTTTCTGCTCTTCTTTGCATCCGCTCTCCCGGAATTCGTAGAGAGTACGGAGGAGGATTTCCTCTGTCTCATACTGGTACCCGGATACCTCGGCAATCTCCAGCACTTTCCGGCTCTTGTCCCGCAGCCTTCCCAAATGCACCAGAATATCAATTCCTGATGCAATCTGTCTTCGGACCGCCGAAACCGGAAGCTCCATCCCCATAAAAACCATCGTCTCCAGCCTTGAAAGCATATCCCGCGGGCTGTTTCCATGTCCGGTACTTAAAGAGCCGTCGTGCCCGGTATTTAATGACTGCAGCATATCTATCGCTTCTTCCCCACGTACTTCCCCTACAATAATCCTGTCCGGCCGCATGCGCAGGCTGGATTTTATCAGCTCACGGATAGAAACCTCATGCGCTCCCTCCGTGTTCGCCCTTCTCGCTTCCATTTTTACCAGATTTTCTACTCCCTGGATCTGAAGCTCTGCATTATCCTCAATCGTGATAATCCTCTCATCCTTTGGAATATAATCAGAAAGGGCATTCAGGAACGTCGTCTTTCCCGACCCTGTCCCTCCGCTGATAAAAATGTTATACCCTGCTTTTACCAGCTTTTTCAGAAAACTCACTGCCTCCTCTGTCACCGCCCCCCATTCGATAAGCTGTGCCATTGTTATCGGACGGTTTGGAAATCTCCGTATGGTAATAATCGGCCCATTTAGCGCCACCGGAGCCAATACAATATTAACCCGGGCGCCATCTTTCAGCCTCGCATCAGCGATGGGAACCGATTCGTTTACAATCCGATTGCATCCCGCTACAATCTGCTGCACCAGTTCTTGCAATTTCTCCTCGGAGAAAAAATGCTTTTCCCATTTTGAAATCCGTCCCTGCCGTTCTACAAAAATTCCCCCTGTTCCGTTCACCATAATCTCTGTTACGTCATCATCATCCAAAAGTTCCTGAAGAATATCCAGCCCTCTTATACTGTTAAACAGCTCTATACGAACCTGCTGCTTCTGCGGCAGGCTTATATAAGCTTCCCTGCCCTCCTCCATGATTAATTCATCAATAATATCCTGAACCCTATCATCGCGTACTTCTGTTTCCTCCCCTATCCTTTTTATTAGCTTTTCCCTAAGCGACTGTATGCGAATCCCTATTTCATCCATTCCCAAACTCCTCTCTTATCAAATTCCTGGCAAAGTCCCCCAGCTCCCCCCATATAAGCTGCTCTACATATTGTGTGCCTTGTCCAAAATTCCCATGAAAAGGAAGTTTTAGTTTGCGTGTCTTTTCCTCTAAGTCACCATATCCCGCGAACTCCAGTAATTTCTCATACTGCCGAATCTTTGCCACTGAAATGTTATCCTCCCGCACAGGCATATAAACCATTTGACAACGGCGCAGAATTTCCAGAAATCCGTCTACTGACTCATCAAAGTCCAGGATAATCATCTCATACGTGCTGTATGACTCCACCTCTTCCAAAAGAGACAGCCACTCTTTACATTCCACGCTCCGGATATCCATCGGCGACAGCGCCGGAGGTACATAATCCAGATTTCCCAGACTCTGCACAATTCCCTGCAGTTTGTACACCAAACTGCCGCCGTCCCGTTTTATGAAATACATCAAGTCTGAAATGTCCGCCGTAAATTCCTTTTCCATAAGACGCGAAAATCCGGAACAACTCTCCATATTCAGATACAGTACCTTCCTGTCCTTTGCCAGAAGCTGTCCTAACGTAAGGGCAAAAGATGTTTTTAACACCCTTTTTATCGGAGAATATATTGCAATGCAACACATATCTTTCTTTAGCAGCGCCTGGGGCGTCCGTCTTTCCGCAGCATAGTCTTCCATAACTTCAGCTACCAGGCTGTCAGAAGCCTGATATTTATAAATACAGGAATACTCACTCAACTCTTCCAGTATTTCCCCCTCTGATAAAATTACAATTTTCTCAATCGGCAGTTCTCTGACTTCCCTGCACATGGCGCGCGTGGAAATCAAAAGCAGAGAAACCTCATGTCCGGCTGCAAATTCACAGAGGCTCTTTACATTTGTAAATGCATGGATTTCAAATGCCGTACCCTGCCTCTCCTGGATAAACTCTGTCAGCCGAAGCGCGTAAGCCGCCTCCGGGTCACAAATCGCAAAAATATCTTTCTTCAATAAACCCCTCCTACACAAAGCAATACACTAAAAAACACTGGTAGAGTAAAACAAAACTCTGCTTCACGAGCCTTTCCCCTGTAAGGACTATATTTTCCTGTCTGATAAAGTTTGCCGATATAGGCAAAGAAGTATAGAACACGCGCTTTAAAAATGCGCCGTTTGATTAGTAACACGAGGGAGATAACTGCTCCCATCAGAAATGATAATGCCATACAGATGAATACCCGCTCTGTGCCAAGAAAACCTCCTATTACACAAAAGAGCTTAATGTCACCTGCGCCAAGCATACGAAAATAAAATAATACCGCCAGTAAAAGCAACGGCAGGGCACTTCCTCCCAAAAACCTCCAAAATCCAAAAATTCCAAGCTCTGTAAGCCGGAACCATGATGCAGTTCCCAGCCCCGCCGCAATCAGGAAATTTGGAACCTTCCCGGTTCGTATATCCCACAAAACTGCCGCTCCTGTGACGGCTAGTAAAAATAAAGAGCTCACTTTTCACCGCCTTCCCTTGATTTACCAGAATTATAACCTATAAGTTTTATTATGTCAATAGTATGTGATAAATATTTTGTTTTTTGTTGTGTATTCGCAAAATGTTCACAAATTATTTCTGTTCTGATTTGACAGATAGACTCTAATTGTTTATACTAAACGTAAACTTTGAAGAGCCTGCGGGCTTTTTTAACCATGCAGCTGTAAGGCAGAGAGATAGGATGTGATAATATGAAAATAGAAAAAATCAGTGATACGCAAATACGCTGTACTCTCACAAAAGAAGACCTCGCAAGCCGCCATTTAAAATTAAATGAGCTTGCCTATGGAACTGAAAATGCAAAGTCTTTTTTCCGGGATATGATGCAGCAGGCTGCTTACGAATTTGGTTTTGAGGCAAATGATATTCCGCTGATGATTGAAGCTATTCCGCTGCCCTCAGAATCTATTATCCTGATTATTACGAAAGTAGAAGATCCGGAAGAACTGGACACAAGATTTGCCAAGTTTGCACCCTCCAATGCCGGAGGCGTTATGGATTCCGAAGATTCCCCGATTGCTTCCCACCTGGAAGGAGCCGACGATATCCTTGGTCTGTTTAACAAAATCCGGGCGGCACAGAAAAAGCTTGCAGAAAAGCAGGATTCCAAACAGGCGCTTGCAGAAGAAACGTGTGAAATGCCGTTAAATCTTACACGGCTTTATAAATTTAAAGACTTAGATACCGTAATCCATGCGGCAGGTATATTAAATTCCATTTATACAGGATACAACACACTGTATAAAAATATCTGTACAAAGGAATACCACCTGCTAATCAGCAAATCTGAGCACAGTCCTGAAGAATTTAACAAAATTTGCAACATTCTTTCAGAATACGGAAAAGGACATAAATTTGCGCCGGGCATGGATGCCTTTTACTCTGAACATCAAGAATGCCTTGTGAAAGGAAATGCCCTGCAGCAGCTGGCGCAGATTTCTTAAAAACTACGCAACATCTGCCAACGCCGCATAGTGCGGTAATTTCAAAATACTAAACTAAGGAAAAAAGACACCGGGAAAAGCAGAAATGCTTCTCTCGGTGTCTTTCTTTATATCGTAATCCGTATGGATTCCTTTATTTCATCAGGAATTCTGCTTTGCTTCCACAAATGCATTCACCCTCGCCACCAATACATCAGGCTCAATGCCGTGTACCAGCGCGGCCTCTTCCAAAGTCTCTGCCTGCGCAGACGGGCATCCTACGCAATGCATACCGCCTGCAACCAGAACGCCTGCCATCTCAGGATCCATACTAAGAAGCTCGCCAATTATCATATCCTTTGTTACCTTTGTCATGAATTTTTCCTCCTGAATATTTTCACCCGGCCCATACCGGGAATTATAAGTTGCTGCTTTTATATGGGTCTGTGCATTCCTGCACAGACCCGTGCCAACAGTAACAATTATAATACTTTTTTTTACTTCCCGCAAGGCATGAAATGGACGCCTATTTCACTTTCACCACTTTTTTTGCCGCTTTTGCAGGACTGTATTTCTTTGCAGATGCTACAATCACTTTATACGAGTAGCTCTTTTTCTTCTTCACCTTTTTGTCAGTGTAAGAATTCTTCTTTTTCACCGTGGCAATCCTCTTCCATTTCCCTTTCTTGCCTTCCGAACGGTAAATCATGTAAGAAGATGCTCTCTTCACTTTCGTCCATTTAATGGAAACCGCCTTTTTACCCTTTGCCTGTTTTGCGGTCACCTTTCCGGTGGCTTTGGGAAGCATAATGCTCTTTGCGCTGCCCGCCGCACTGTCTGTATAAGCCTTCGGATTCCCGGAAATCGCTACTACATAATAAGACATATTCTTTCCGCCCAGAGGAGCAGTATCTATCGCAGATGTCCCTTTCACTGCACCGCCCACTTTTGTAACCTTGCTGCCTGTTTTGCGGTAAAGCTGATAAGAAAACGCATTTGCTGCAGCTCCCCAGGATACTTTTACGCCCTCCGCCGTACTTTTGACTGCCGTTACAGCCGGGGCCGCCAGCCGGGTAACTGTCACCTGCGGCCCTGGTCCGGGCGCCGGAGCCGGTTTATCTGGTTTACCTGGCTTATCTGGTTCATTCGGTTTCTTTACAAGCCCTTTCTGCGCCGTCTTCATTGCGTCAATTAATACCTGCAACTGCTCCATTGGTATATCTATGGGCGCATTCTTTACTGCATCATATGCTTCTTTAAACACATTCCAGCTCACTATTTCATAAAGGCTTTCCTGTTCAAGCAGTGTTTTTATTTCTGGATCCTTTAACGCTTCATCTTTCTTCCCTGCTGCCTGCAGGATTTCCAGCGCGCGCTCCACTTCCTCCTGCCCCGCCAGCACATCGCCCAAAACAGCTTTTGCCAACACATATCCTTCAAACTGCACGTTGGCATTTTCCCAGCTTACATCCTTCTGTTTCAGTTCAGATGCTTTCGTATCACAAGCTGCTTTTAACGCGCCCTTATCCACAGAACCATAAACCTTCATTTCATATATCGCATACTCAGCAGCGCCTGATTTCCTCTGAACTCCCTGCATCTTCACATAGCGCGCTTTTTTTGCTGTAAAAGTATCTGTAGTCAAAGCATTCGTATTGCCTGTTACAGATTTAGCATCTTCCCAATTCTTCCCATCGGCAGATACTTGAATCTTATAAGAAGCGGCATACCTATTTGCTTCCCAGTCAATCACTACTTTGTTTACCGTCCGGACTTCTCCCAAATCAACCATCAGATAGTCTGTATCGTTATTCGAAGAATTCCACCTTGATTCACTGGATGTCGAAACTCCGGCGGCGCCTGTCACATGACCGTCGCCATCGGTTGCTTTCCATGCCGGATAAAGTTTCATGCTATCTGAACCTGCCAGATTTTCGCCTGATTTCAAATATGCTGTATTCCCGCTTTCTGTATATGCATGACGGTTTCTGGCCACATCTGCTTCGCCCGTTCCCGTAAACCCTTCTGCCGCCAGCTCTTCCGTTGACAGTGATTTGTTATATGCCTTAATATTTCCTAAGTATCCTGAAAACCCTTGTCCTATAGTATTCAGCGGAAAGACAAATGTAGATGTATAATTATTATCGCTGTCTGTCCAGTTCTGATTTCCCAAGCTGCCGCCATTATCAATATCTCTCGCCGCTGCATAAAGAATCTTCACAAACCGGCCGTCTACATACAGTTTTGTTACCTGATAAGTCCCCACAATTGTAATTCTATGCTTTACTCTTTGTTCTATCTGATAATCAAAGGATTGGGTAAAATAATCGCGGTTCAGGCTCAGGCTGCCATTCATTCCCGCTGCCTGCAGTCTTCCGTCATACCCCGAAAACAGGGAAGACTCCTTTGTATTATTCTCCGAGCCGTCCAGATAAACGTCAAAGCTCATTGTATATGGATAGACCAGGCTTGTAAGAGGCGTCTCTATCTTTGTATTTCCGTCAAATTTCAGCATGGCTTCTCCCGCCTGCTGTACCACTGTTCCATTTGCAATCGTTCCGTTATAACCATTTCCGCTGGCATCGTAGATGGTTGCTCCATCTTCTGATACATTCTCAAAATTATAGTCCAGCACAACATTTGTCTTACTGTCAATTTGATTGGCAATCTTTGTCCCCGGGCCTTCCCTTAACCGGTCAAATGTCTGCTCATATTCCAGAAACGTGTCGTCCGCTTTCTGGCCCCCCCAGGTTTTCTCACTAACCATTGCACAGCTCCTGAGATATCTTTCATTCAAGTCTGCTTCTGTGGTTCCGGAACGATTGGCATCGCCCCAAAGAGCCGCTTTCGCCCCAAGTACAGACGGTTCGCCTTTATCCACGCGGGCGCCTCCATTCCCACCGTCAAATAATGTAGGATCCCAGTTATTATAAATATATTCTTCCCTGATGATATCTTTATGGTAACGTCCGGGAGTCACATACAGAAACATCTGTGGGACATTGATCACACGATATCCTTCACGAATCCTGTTATGGACATTGTCTTCCCCCCGCCCATTCCAGATTTCCAGGATAATATTCTTATTAGGCTCTGTTGTACCCGGAATCGCTTCCAAAGCCCCCCACATCCGGACTTCTTTTCCGTATTTACCTCTAAGAAGCTCATACATATCGTTCATATAACTGCGGAATGCCTCTTTGTTATTCCCTGTGTTTTTATCCCAATACTCATCAACTCCTGCGCTAACTGTATCAGAAGTAAACACCGGGTCATCACCTTCCAGATATTCGTCAAACAATGCCGTCATAAAAATTTTTGCATGAACTGCATTCTGCCGCGTTTCCGTATCTGTACTATTCTCATCAATTGCCAAAAGCTCAAAATTATTTGGATTATGGATATAGAACGAAACGCCTTCTTTTATATTCCCCTCAGAATCAAGATAATCTGCCCTGTTCAGATAATTTTTATCTACAAGAGCTTTTATCACTTCTTCCTGATTCTCGTACACATACTTTGTGTACGCTGCAGAGTGCCCCGGCGTATCAAGCTCGGCAACTACACGGATCCCCCTGGATTCCGCCTGATTTTGGAACTCCTTAAATTCCTTTTTCGTGTAGTATAACTCACCCGCTTCCCCCGTTTTTTCCTTTGTTCCCGTATGGACATTATAATAATAATCATAACGTCCCTCATTGTCCCCTGATTTCATATATTTAGACTCCTGAGTTGCCAGAGAAGGAAACGTGTCTGAATAAAGCCTGTGGGAAGCTTCCACCTGCGCCCATTTTTCATAATTCGGAGAATATGCCGGTTCTGACCATTGATTATCATTCAGGTGAATCTGCATCTCATTCAGTTTATACCACTTAACAATCTTCGTATAGTCCTCTAAAAACTGCATTCTGGTCGGAATCCTAGCAACATCCATCATGATGCCGCGCACTGCATACAAGGGATAATCACGGATAACACCCTTAGGCACTGCCTGATGCTCCCTGTCCTGATAAAGAATCTGCTCGACAGTAACCGTTCCATAAAGCACGCCTGTCCTTCCGGCAGATGAAATATGGATTCCATTTTCATCTGTTACCATGAGATATCCCTCATCGCCTGTACCGTAGGTATCGCTTGTCAGGGACTCCAGATAGATATCATCAGAATCATGAGCTGTCCCTTCTTTCACATTTGGTACAAATCCGCAGATTTCTGTCAGATCCGCCTGCATCTCCCGCGCCACTTCCGCAAGCCCAAGATTAGCCGCATCATGATACACAATCTCCGTATTTTTGCTGATTGTAAAATCTCCCTCATAACCATACCACTCCTGCAGGGAAGGCAATACCTTCGGCTCCGGGTTCGGGTTCGCCACCTCCGGGAATAAAGCCGGATACTGGCTCGTGTTATCCCGTACAGTTACGGAAACGTTCTTTTTCGCTGTATCGTTTGCGTTTGTCTTATTCGCCGCCTTTACAATAACATTTATGGTACGGTCACCGATACGCAGCGGAGAAAGGGTTCCGTCATCGCCAATCAGCCTGTCTGCTTCACTGCCATACACCTCCACGTCATACCCTGGTACCTCAGAAATCACGAATGCAGTATCTGTCTCAGACACCTCCACAGGCACCGCGGAATTGATTGCCTCCTGAGCGTTCGAAACCGTATGGATAACACCTGTCTGAGTCCCTAAAATTTCAATTTCCCTTACCGATACGGAACGCCCCCCCGCGTTGTTATTCACCCGTTCAAAATAAAATCTCACATAACGCTTCAGGCTCGTATTTGCCATAGACGCTGCAGAAATGGTATCTACTACTGCATTATTGTCCCCGCTGTCCCTGAGAGGCTGTGTGTATACATCCTCCCATGTTCCGTCAGTTCCTGTTTCGCTGGTCTGAATCTTATACTGCGTGCTCCAGACTTTTAAATGGTACGTAATTTTAATCGTTTCTACTTCCGTTCCGGCAGCTTTCAAATCAAGCATCAGCCATTGAGGTGTATGTGTCTCATTGTCCGTAATACTATTCCTCATCTCCGGCGCCGCCCAGCGGCTGCTCTCTGTAGCATCACCGTCCACCGCCTTGTCCGGTGTACAATTTTCAACGCCGCTTTCTACCCCGGATGCCGTAGCCGGTTTATTCAGCGCCACATTTGCCGCAGCCGCCTTCACAGTCTCTATACCGAACCCACCCGGCACATACAAACTTTGGCAAATCATTGCTGCTGTAAGGACGCCTCCGGCAATACATTTCCCTACCTTCATCTTTCTTCCCCCTGCTCACTGTCAATTTTTCAGTTTCTTTTCTCTATTATTGTATCTGAATCCGACAGATTTGTACAGCGAAACTTCTTTCTATATACTGCAAAACACTCTACAAAAATTTTCTTTGCCAATTGACAAAGCCATTCCAGACTCCATAATAAGCATAACAATATTGCACAATTTTATTAAATATTTTACGCAATATTTGTAATAATTATATAAAGGAGGGCAGCAATGAAAAGAAAAGCAAAAAAACTTTTCAGTCTTCTGCTGGCGGCGGCAATATTTATTACAGGAATTCCGGCAGCAGAATTGAAAACACAAGCAGCAGAAACAGAAGCCAGCACACAAGAGTATGAAATTTACCCTATGCCCCAAGAAGGTATTTCTTATGGGGCAGATGTACTGGAACTGGGAAACACAGCGAACCTGGTGATTGAAAACACAATAGATACGGCGACAATTACCCGTCTCAACGATATCCTGGAGCTCAAAAGCATTACGGGGACACGTACAGACAATGTAGCAAGCGGCACGCTAAATGTCCTGGCAGGCACAAAGGGATCCGGCGGAGCTGTAGAACAATGGTTTGACAATAATATAACTTATAATTCAGAATTATTCGACAAACAAGATGCATATGTATTAAGCATTAAAGATAATGTGATTGCTGTTCTGGGAAAAGATACGGATGCAGCTTTTTATGGCTTAAGCACCCTGAAACTGATTATAAACCAGGCGGAAGGCGCCACAGTACGGGAACTTCAGATAGAGGATTATGCCGACGGGCAGTATCGGGGCTTTATCGAAGGATATTACGGAATACCCTGGAGCGTAGAGGACCGTATCAGCCTGATGGAATTCGGCGGCGACTTCAAGATGAATATTTACATTTTCGCGCCCAAGGACGACGAATACCATAACAGTAACTGGAGAACTTTATATCCCGATGACAAGTTAGAAGATATCCGAGAAATGGTAGCGGCAGGAACAGCGTCAAAATGCCGTTTTGCCTGGGCTATTCATCCATTTATGCATGATAAGATTACTTCTGCAAACTATAACGAAAGCCTGCAAATCGTAAAGAATAAGTTCCAGCAGCTCTACGATGCCGGCGTGCGCCAGTTCGTCATCTCCGCAGATGATGCCGTAAGCGACGCACAGGTACAGGCAAACCTCTGCCGGGATATGTCCGCATGGGTCAAGGAGCATGACGGCACGTATAACCTGGTCTTTGTCCCTCAGGTATACTGCACTGCAGCAGCAAGCTGGGGCGGCGGCTATACAGTATCTACTTATTTCAACTATTTTAAAAATCTTACAGATGTAGAGCTGATGTGGACAGGCGAATGGGTATGCCATCCGGCGTCACAGAACACTTTTACAAACTTTAAAAGCAAAGCCGGAAAGGAAGCTTTTATGTGGCTGAACTGGCCTGTAAACGACGTAAACCATAAGCGTCTTGTCATGGGACCGGCAGAAGAGGGAATTTTGAGTCCCGGCCTGACAGACTTCCGCGGTATCGTTACCAATCCTTTACAGCAGGCAGAAGCATCTAAAACATCCTTGTTTGCAATTGCAGACTTTGCATGGAATACTTCTGATTTTTCCTGCTTTACCAGCTGGGAAGACGGATTTAAATATATTGATGCTGGAGCGCCCGAAGCATTAACGGAACTCTGCCGGCATCTGACGAATCCAAGCCCGGGAGGTATCACATCTATGGGCGAGTCAACCGCACTTGAACCGTACATTACTGCGTTTACAAATGACTACAACGCTGACCGGGACATCACCGCAAGCGGCACGGCTTTGATAGAACAGTTCCAAAAAATTATTACTGCCGCCGATGAATTCCAGCAAAACGGCACAAACGAAAACCTCAAAGTTGAAATGAAGCCCTGGGTTGACTCCCTCCGTTATATTTCAAAAGCATGTGCCGGCTATGTCGAAACAGCATTGGCGCTGAAAAAGAATGATGCGGACACAGTCTGCGGAAGCTATCTCACTGCAATTAATAACTACAAAGCCTCTAAAAATTGCGAATCTCCTCTTCTGACAAAAGACGGAGACACTCAATATATCACGACGCATATGGTAGAAGCCGGAGCCATGAAAATCATGCCTTTTGCCCGGGAAATCGACACTTCCTTAAAAGAAGCAGCACTGGAAGTCCTGAACGGCAATTTCAGCGATACCATCACATCAGCAGAAAGCAGCCTGTTTTATCAGGGCCTTGGCGGTTTCTATGAGGGCGACGCCGAAAAAGTCATTGACGGTATGGATAACACTTATGCCTGGTTTAATACTACTGTGTCTGCAAATGCCTATATTGGGCTGGATTTAGGGGACGCTTATAAATTAGACACTATCCGTATCCTGCAGGGACGGACAAATAGCGATGGAGATATCTTTACTTCCGGCGTACTGGAGTATTCCCTGGATAATGAACATTGGACATCTATTGGCACTTACGGCACAAATGTGATTGAAGAAAACGTACTCTCTCAGTCTATAAACGCACGTTACGTCCGTCTGAGGACAACTGCCGCCACCGGAAAATGGTATTCTATCCGAGAATTCTCGGTTACCACGCGGCCGCTGGCAACTTTCGTCTACACCAATGTAGATGCTTTTGAAGAATACCCGACAGATATAGATAAAACGACTGCAGGGATTCCTGAAATCGAAGGAAACCTTACTTTGAAATCAGGAGAATACATTGGAATGGCATTTACAGAAGCCAGAGAGATTACATCTCTGACTGCTGATTATACGAACAAGGACAAACTGGCGCTTGAATACAGTTATAATGGATTTGACTGGTATCCGGTAGAAAACTCTTTTGAATCCATAGATGCAAAATATATCCGCCTGATAAACAAGAACAGTCAGGACGTATCTTTCCACCTGGCAGGCATCTCCCTGCAGAACAATGCCGGAACCAGAAGCATCTTTGCCACACCGGAAGGCAAAGAAGGCCATGAAGCATCAAAGGCTGCGGATGGTTCTATCCTAACCTCCTTCGTCCCCTCAGAAGGAAACGGGGAACTGACCTGGCGCATCGACGCAGGCTCTGCTGATTCCTTATACGTCTTACAGGATGCATCCGTAATCTCTGATGCAAAAGTGTTTGTCCGCACGAACGCCGGGAAATGGAATTATATAGGAACTCTTTCTAACAGTCTGAATACATTTGAAAATCTGCTGTTCTACGGTCCGGTAAATGAAGTAAAGATTGAGTGGAAAGAAAAAGGTCCCGTCATCTACGAAACCTACACGAAAAAAACAGAGAGAACCGATACTGAACAGCTGCAGGCAATCATAGCCGCTGCCGAAGAAGAAACAAAGCAAGAATTGTATACACCGGAATCTTACAACAATTTTGCACAAGCAATAACCGCGGCAAAAGAACTCCTTGAGCAGTCGGCTTCCGCCGAGGATAAAGCCGAAGCGCTCAAATCTATATACGAAGCTGCCGGAAGCCTGGTTCTCCAAAAAGAAGCGGAGGAAGAAAACAAACAGGCAAAAAAAGATTTGGCTGACGCCGTAACCAGTGCAAAGACTCTCATTGATGCAGGAGGAAGCAAATACACAGAAACCAGCTGGAACACTTTCGTACTTGCATACCACGCAGCAGCAGAAGTTTCAGAAAATGCCGACACCGCTACAGTAAAAAGGCTGCTCCTGGCGCTGCAGAAAGCAGAAAAAGAGCTTATATTGGCAGACGGAAATAATACGGAAAACCCTCCTGGCCAAACGCCCGGAGACCCATCCGTAAAACCTCCCGTACAAACACCCGGAGACCCATCCGTAAAGCCTCCCGTACAAACACCTGGAGGCCCATCCGTAAAGCCTCCTGCCCCGACAGAAGACACGATAAAGAAAGGGGATACCGATATCTGGAAAAATCTGCGTTACCGGGTAACAGACGCTGCAAAGAAACAAGTAGAAGTTTACGGTGTTAAGACAAAAAGCATGACAAAAGTAACCATTCCGGCAACAGCAAAAGTAAAAGGCATAGTATGCACGGTAACAAGTGTGTCAAAAAAAGCATTTGCGGGCATGAAAAAACTGAAATCCGTTACCATTGGAAAAAATATCACCACCATTGGAACGAAAGCATTTTACAATGACAAAAAGCTGAAAACAATCATCGTCAAAAGTAAAGTGCTGAAAAAAGTCGCTAAGGACGCTCTGCTAAAAACTTATAAAAAAGGAACCATTAAAGTTCCAAAAAGCAAGAAAAAATCATATACAAAACTCTTCAAAAAGCGGGGACAAAAAAAGATTAAATAGTATAACCGGCAGAAATTATCGGATTGGCAGCATTCAGCTGCCGACCCAATAATTTCATAAAGATTTTTCTTGTATAATAGCATGAAATGTATTAAAATGAATCATGAGCTTGACAAACAAGTTTAAACCGAAAACATAAGGAGGATACTATTATGGCATATGTAATTTCTGACGAGTGCGTAGCATGTGGAACATGCGCAGGTGTTTGTCCTGCAGACGCTATCAGCGAAGGCGATGGAAAATATGTAATTGATGCTGACGCATGTTTAGACTGCGGTACTTGCGAAGCTGAATGCCCGACAAGTGCTATCTCCGCTGAATAGTCAACATCCAGGCACACGACAAAAACATAAAGAGGCTGGTATACAGTGCGAAGCGCCCTCCTTACTATATGGGCAAAGCACACTGCACACCAGTCTCTTTTTCACAGCCTAAAAAAGTGACGCCATTTTTTCTTATTAACAATAGGTTCTTTTGCTGCCGCCACCAGCTGGCGGTTTTTCTGATATGTCCGAATCGTCTCATCCAGCCTGCGGAACCGCTCTTCTTCCCGTTCCTCCCGAATCTGCATGAGTACGTTCATCTCCTTAACCACGCTGTCTGTAATCCGTCCTTCCAGTTCCACATTATTATCCTGGACAACCTGGCGGAAAATTCCTGTAACGATACTCTCAAACTGTTTAAGCTTGTCCGGATCCGGCCCGATTGCCGGAAGCGTTTCTGCCTGCTCCTTTTCACTCTTCTTTTTCTCCAGGACAATTATCTTTTCACCTGCAGTGTCTTCTTTTTCTAAAGACTCCGCCTCTTTCTTTTTCAGTTCAGGAACCAGTACCTTAATTGCCTTCAGCTGAAGCCCCCTTTCCTTTAGTTCTTTGATTTTCCGAAATAATCTGATATCCTCCTCTGTGTAATAACGGTGCCCCAGCTCGGTTCTTGAAACTCCTATGTCCAGCTCTTCCTCCCAATACCGAAGAACATGGGCCTCCACATCCACCTTTTTTGCCATGTCAGAAATCATATACCTGGTTTCGCTCATTGACTCCCCTCCTTACCCCAAAAGTATACCATATTTTTCCTCATGGGGAATGGATAACATATCGCAAGTTCTGACATGTTTCCCTTTGTTTCCACAAATCAAAGAAACGCCCTGCGGC
Source organism: Hominisplanchenecus murintestinalis (assembly GCA_004793585.1). GTDB lineage: Bacteria > Bacillota > Clostridia > Lachnospirales > Lachnospiraceae > Hominisplanchenecus_A > Hominisplanchenecus_A murintestinalis. The sequence goes on from SRZB01000007.1 coordinate 90,647, forward strand.
ACAACCGCAAGGCGTTTCTTACATACTCGAAATCCTTTACATGCTTAGTCCTGAACATATGGCATCAGGGCGATATGACGTGCTCTTTTGATAGCTACAGTCAAAGCTCTCTGGTGCTTTGCACAGTTTCCTGTAATTCTTCTGGGAAGGATTTTTCCTCTCTCAGATACATATCTTTTTAATTTATTTACATCCTTGTAATCAATCTCGTTATTCTCTTTACCACAGAACACGCATACTTTTTTCCTTCTGCGGCCGCCTCTTCTCTTCATCGGAGAATCGCCTCTATCATTTCTGTTAAAAGCCATCTGTGTTTCCCTCCTTTATTTTTGTTTCCAGAACGTTTTATACTCTTAATTAAACGGCAGCTCCTCGTCGATACCGTCCGGGATATTCATAAATCCATCCCCTGACGCCGCACTGGGAGCCGGCCTTGCCGGCGCCGGGGCTGACGGTTCATATCCGCCGCCTCCGCCATTTGACATGGAAGCAGCTTTGCTCTCTGCAAACTCCTGATCTTCCACAACCACATCTGTGGTGTAGACCTTCTGACCATCTTTGTTTGTATAGCTCCCGGTCTGAATACGCCCGGTTACTACAATTTTCAAACCCTGACGGAAATATCTCTCTGCAAATTCCGCGCTCTTTCCGAAAGCCACGCAGCCGATAAAGTCTGCGGTCTGCTCCCCGTCTCCATTACGCCTGAACCTGCGGTCTACTGCCAATGTGTATCTGGCGATTGCCATAGAACTGTCTCCGGAAGAATAGCGTACTTCCGGATCCCTGGTCAAACGCCCCATCAATATAACTTTGTTCATTTTTCTCCTCTTCTCTATCTATGCATCCTGTCTAACGCACAAATAACGGATGACATTTTCCATAATGCGGACATGTCTTTCAATCTCTGCCGGAGCAGATGACTCTGCCTCGAAATGGATGAAGTAGTAAAATCCTTCTCTCATCTTCTGGATTTCATAAGCGAGCCTTTTCTTTCCCCACTCATCAACATCCGTAATGACTCCGCCGTAACGAGTAATGTACTCTTTCACTTTCTCGACGGCAGCTGTCCTTGCATCATCCTCGATTTTTGCGTTGACAACAACGGCTAATTCATATTTGTTCATGCTCTTCGCACCTCCTTATGGTCTCTGGCCCCCCGCCATAACAGGGAACAAGGAATTTAGTAATATATCACATCTGTCGATTTTATCATAAAAGTACAGGCTTTTCAAGTATTTTTCTGCAGTCCTCTGGTGTTTTTTTCCACCAGTTTCCGGGCAATCATAATCTGATGCCCACAGCCCATACATTTCAGCCGGAAGTCCGCCCCTACCCGCAGGATTTCCCACTCCTGGCTCCCGCAGGGATGCTTCTTTTTCAACTTGACCACATCGCCCACTTCATATTCATACCCTGCCATCTGTCCCCTTTCCGCTCTGTCCGGTTTACCGGACAACAGCCAGCGTCTTCTCCTCTGCCCGGCCACGCCAGGCAGCTATACTTCCGCCGCCTTACTTTATTGTCTTATACTCTTCAATCAGTTTCCCCTGCACGATAAACCGGGTCGTCTCATTCCCTGTGCAGGTAGAAAGCGTTACTACTTTATCTTCTGTACTCACAGACGCCTTGCTCTTTATCACCGAATGGTCAAAGGCTTCTTTTATATACTCCATGAAATCATCATCATCTTTAAAGGTAAGCTGGTATGTCTTGCTGGTATATCCCACCTCATGGCAGGCAAAAATTTCATATTTATAGATTTTTTCCGGTGTGTAAACCCAGAAGTACCGGCTCTTATCTATGGTTCCTTCCTCACGAAACTGCTTCAGCTTCCCAAACATTGAGAGATTCCGCATATTGTGCCCATACAGGACAGAATTCCTGTCGGTAAAATCCTTTTTATTTTCACAGTCCAGAAAAATACACCCTGCGATATTCGGCGTCCCCTGGAATGTATGATGCAGGTAAAAATCATTGTCTTCGCCCTGCGCCACCGGATAACTGATGTCCAGCGCTTCCACTTTCAGCCATCCGATAATCTCACGGTTAATTTCTAACAGGCTGTCAAAATCCACCGGGCTTTTCATGACCAGCTCCCCGTTGAGCTCTTCAGGCTCCGGCTCGGCTGTTTCTTCTTTGACATAATGATCCGCCAAAGCGTCATATTCGTCTTCTCCCTCTTTATACACGGCATAAATCGTATAAAGCTGATATCCCGAATAGCAGAACACCCCCAGCGCCACTATAAGAATCAGTGTGCGGATGATATCTCCCACTGTGCGCTTCCTTTTTTTCTTCTCCTTTGCCATCGTTTACCTCCTGTCTGTGCGAATCGCCGCACCGTCATTTCCCTCTGCTTTCGCGCTTCTCTTCCGCTTTAATACAGGCTCCTCATGATATCTGGGCAGACGCACAGTAAACTTTGTGCTGGCATAGGTACTGGACGCCTCGATCGTTCCTCCATGCACCTCCAGAATTTCCCTTGCTATGGAAAGCCCCAGCCCTGTGCCCCCCGTCTGGCTGGATCTGGCATTGTCCACCCGGTAAAACTTTTCAAAAATCGAGGTCAGCTTCTGCTGAGGAATCTGCTCTCCCTGATTCGTAAACGTAATCACCACCGTATTCAGGTCACAATACGCCTGAATATCAATATTTGTCCCCGGATAACTGTAGGCAATCGCATTCCTCAGCAAATTGTCAAACACCCGCGCCAGCTTGTCCGGGTCTCCGAACACAATCAGCCCGTCGTCGGTGTGAATCGAGCAGGTGAGCTTCTTCTCTGTAAGCACCGCATAGCTTTCATCTGCCAGCTGCTCAAGCATAATCGATAAATTCACATTCCCTTTTTCTAATACGATATCCTGAAGGTTAAACCTGGTAATCTCAAAAAATTCACTAATCAGTTCTCCGAGCCGCATAGACTTCTCCAACGCGATATGAATATATTTCGCCCGCTCCTCCGGCTGCATTTCCGGCTGCTCGTCCAGCATCGTCAGATACGCAATCGTAGAAGTAAGCGGTGTCTTTAAATCATGAGCCAGATAAACCACTAAATCATTTTTGCGCTGCTCACTCTCCATCGCCGCATTGTCTTTACGCTTTAGCGTCATTTTCAACGTATTCAGCTTCTCTGCAATCGGACGCAGTTCCGGCTCCAGCGTCACCGGCGCATCCGAATCGCTCAGGATATTGTCTATCTCCTCGCCAATATGATCCAGGTAATGCGTGACCTTAGAAATTGCCACGTAAAAGAAAATCAGAAAGAGCATCATGAACCCGGCTACCAGAAACAAATCTTTGTGCTCCATGAAGATCCTTCCGTACAAGGTATTTGCTTCCGCATTGCTCAAATCAAAGAACATAAGCAAACGGATGACCAGCTCCGGAAACCGCTGCTGGAAAATACCATCCACCAGAAGCTCCACAATCATATATCCGATACACAATGCCAGCACAGTCACCAGGCCTGTGCGCAGCATCAGGCGCCATTTCAGTTTTCGGTAATTATTTTTCAACGCGATATCCCACTCCCCAGACTGTCTTGATAAAGTCAGATTTTCCTGTCGGCCCGCTCATCTTCTCCCTGAGATGCCTGATATGAACCATCACCGTATTGTTGCTGTTCTTGTAATATTTTTCTTTCCAGACCTGTTCAAAGAGCTGCTCTGAACTGATCACCTGCCCTCTGTTCTCGCAGAGAATCCACAGAATATCGAACTCTATCGGCGTCAGCGTCAGCTCTCTTTCATTATAAGTGCATTCATGGGTGCTCCGGTTCAGCACCAGCCCCGCGAAGTCAAGCACATCCTCCTGCGGCCTCCCATTTTCATTGTATTTCGTAAACCGTCTCAGCTGCGCCTTCACCCGCGCAATCAGCTCCAGCGGGTTAAACGGTTTCGCAATATAATCATCCGCCCCCAGCGTCAGGCCGTTAATCTTATCCATATACTCCGTCTTTGCCGTAAGCATAATTACCGGAAACGTGTGCCTCTCCCTTACCTTCTGCAAAATTGTAAAACCATCGATATCCGGCAGCATAACATCCAGCAATGCCATATCCGGCGTATTTTCTTCAATACAGCGGAGTGCATCTGTTCCATTATAGCATTTCTCTACCTCATAGTTCTCATTTTTCAGGTACAGTTCCACAACATCCGCGATTTCCCTCTCGTCATCTACAATCAGTATCCTGCTCCCCATGGTGTTCCTCCCTGTGCTCCTTATTTATATGTCTGCGTATCTGTTCAAAGCCATCCCGAAAATGTTTTCAAGATGGCTTTCCTGCTTATAATTCACAATTTCCTACTGTACGCGGGAATGGAACAACATCCCTGATATTCGCGATTCCGGTCAGGTACATCACGCACCTCTCAAAGCCCAGGCCAAAGCCTGCATGGCGGGTAGAACCATATTTCCTCAAGTCCAGATAGAAACCGTAGTCTTCTTTCTTCAATCCCAGCTCGTCCATTCTCTGAGTCAGTTTCTCGTAATCATCCTCCCTCTGGCTTCCTCCGATAATCTCACCGATTCCCGGAACCAGGCAATCCATAGCCGCCACGGTTTTTCCGTCCTCATTCAGCTTCATATAGAACGCCTTGATTTCCTTCGGATAGTCTGTCACAAATACCGGGCGCTTAAATACCTGCTCTGTCAGATAGCGCTCATGCTCTGTCTGCAAATCGCATCCCCAGGAAACTTTATAATCAAAGTTTTTATTATTTTTCTCAAGAATTTCAATCGCTTCTGTGTAAGTCACATGTGCAAACTCCGAATCCACCACATGGTTCAGCCTCTCCAGAAGCCCTTTATCCACAAAAGAATTAAAGAAATTCATCTCTTCCGGCGCATGCTCCAGCACATAGCGGATAACGTATTTCAGCATAGCTTCCGCCAGCATCATATCATCCTTCAAATCCGCAAACGCAATCTCCGGCTCAATCATCCAAAACTCTGCCGCATGGCGGGTCGTATTTGAATTTTCCGCCCGAAACGTAGGTCCGAACGTATAAATATTCCGGAACGCCTGCGCATAAGTCTCACCGTTGAGCTGGCCGCTCACCGTAAGATTCGTCTCCTTGCCAAAAAAGTCTTTACCAGTATCCACTTTCCCGTCTGCCGTCCTCGGCAAATCCTCCAAATCCAGAGTCGTCACCCGGAACATCTCGCCCGCGCCCTCACAATCGCTGCCTGTAATCAACGGCGTGTGGACATACACAAAATCCCTCTCCTGGAAAAACTGATGAATCGCATACGCAATCAGCGAGCGCACACGGAATACTGCCTGGAACGTATTCGTCCTCGGCCTTAAGTGCGAAATCGTCCGCAGGTACTCCAGGCTGTGGCGTTTCTTCTGCAGCGGATAATCCGGCGCAGACGCGCCCTCCACCGTCACTTCCTCCGCCTGGATTTCAAAAGGCTGCTTTGCCTGCGGCGTCGGCGTCAGGATTCCCCTCACGATTACCGCCGCGCCCACATTCAGCTTCGATACCTCCGCGAAATTTTCCATCTTATCATGATATACAACCTGCAGCGGCTCGAAAAACGTGCCGTCATGCAGTACCAAAAATCCAAACGTCTTTGAATCACGGACGCTGCGCACCCAGCCGCCCACCGTGACTTCCTTCCCCAGATACTCTTCCCTGTTCCTGAAAATCTCTCTAACCGTCGTCAATTCCATAATCGAGCTCCTTTGTTCCATAGCTATTTTCTATTTAGTATATCCCATAAAAGGAATGTATGCAAGACTTTGTGTGGGCGTTGGCTGACAGCTTTATCAATATGAATTATTCATGAGCATATAAAAATGCTCGATACTACAAATCCTTGAACCAGTT
>SRZB01000080.1 GCA_004793585.1 Hominisplanchenecus murintestinalis
AGCATAGGATACAAAATCCTTGAGGAAAATGTGTCAACTAATCTTGACAAAATCAATCCTTGATATTTTCTTTGACAGCATTTGCCTTGTCTTTCACTTTATTTTTTGTATCTAAGACAGCACCCACCTTTGAGCCTGCACGTTGTCCCATGCTGGAAGATGTATTACCCCGACTGTCTTTTGTAGCTGTGTTCCTTGTCGGTTTTCTGTTTGAAATCGTGCTACCTGCCACCGCACCAGCGACACCGCCAGCAGTAACCGCACCAGCAAGCCGTCTTTCCATACGCCTAGCCCTATGTGCCAAGTATAGATATGGTCTGCGGAATATCCTGCGTCCCATGCTTTGACTGTCGTTAGCGTTCAAAGAGAACATACTCATTAAATCGCCCAGCTTCATATAAATACCAGCGAAACATACTATCTGCAAGAACGCTACCATAAAAAACGGATAGTCCGTGGAGATGTTATAAAACATACTGGAAATGCTGAACGCCACCGTTACAATGAGCGTTATTCCTGCCCGTGTCATTATGGTATTAAACACCCTCACGATTGCCTGCTTTGCCATGCTTTCATAGCTCGGTATCATGGAAAGTAGAAAGCTGATAGGTAAAAACATTGCAAAGACAATAAAAAGTATCTGGCTGAACAACATCATACCCGTAAGTAAGAATACAAATATCGTGATACCCAAGTTGAAGAACAAGAGGAAGAACACCATACCCAAACGATTTACCACCTGCGGTATCGTCAGATTGTTGTTGTCGTTGTCCTCGATTTCTGTTTTCACGACTTCCTCTCTGGTTTTCCCGTCCTCGTCCTCTGGACTTGCCGATACAAGAGCTTCTACACGGTCTGTCCCGATTTCCTCTGCGTTGCTGTTGCCAAATTGCAGAAGTAGCCACGGCTGTTCCACTTGAATAGAAAATAAGCTGTCCCGTATCAAGTCTACGCTGTCCTTGCCCTCGCTATCAGAGTTTGGGAGCATGATTTTTGTTCCCAAGTCCAACGAAGCGGTACTAATATCACTTGAAAATTCATTTATCTTTTTGATGTAGTCGGGAGCGTAGGCAATAAACGAAGCGGACAGCACGAACACCACCACAAAGTTGATAACAGCGTGAAGTGCCTTGCTGGTTTCTCTTTTTATCAGTCCCGTATAGGCAACATAAAGTCCCACCACCAAGATAATGAGAAGCAGGAAACCAACATAGAAGCCAGAGCTGGAAAAACCGTTCTGTGTTACGCCTGCAAGGGTCTGTATGCTCTTTCCGATACTGTCTGCCATATCGTTGATGAAGTCCAGCTTATAGGCTTCCTGCACCACATAGCCCGTGGCATTACTTAAATATAAACTGATAGTCCAAACGAAGTTGGTAATGCAATACAAACCATATTGTACCGATTTTCCGATACCGTCCAGCCAGTTCCACGGCAACCACGACCAGCTATTATCAACATAAAAATCAAGCTGGTAGTTGGAAAGGGGATATTTTGAATAAAGATTTTCTGCGTTTATGGTATCGTCCACAAGCCCCGTCGCATGAGCCACCGTCCCCAGAAGTGAAAGCAGGATAAGGGAGAGTGCCACCACGAACAGAGCCATTTTGAGAAAGTGGAAAATCTTCTTTTTTGTGAACACACCTTTTATCCTTTCTTTCATCACTCCACCTCATTTCTCTGTACGGGCGGTCTGGTATCAAAGGCGTGTAGCAGTTCTTCAAAGACGGGGTGTATCTGTACTACACCGACACGCCCGTATAAGTCCTGCAATAAGCATTGTCCGTTCTCCAAATCACGCAAGCGTTTCTGGTTATTTTCGTCGTCCTTGTCAATGCCGAAAAATTCTAAGGTCTGCTTTATCTCGTTGATGTCGGTACTACGAAAGGCAAACTTCAAGCCGATATTGTTTTTCAGACTTTCCTTTGACACGTCGCCAGAGGATTGTGTAACGAAATAAACGCCTGCCTGCATAGCTCGTCCAGCACGAACCAGCTTATTTGATAAGGTTTCGCCTTGTGCCACGTTTAAGAACGCCCACGCTTCGTCAAGGTCTACAATCTTAAAAATACTTCTGTCCGAATGGATAAAATCAAGGGCAAAGGTACTAATCACAATCAGCATAGACACCGACAATAATTCAATGGTCGTGTATTCCTCAAAGGTCGTGTCCTTATCTGGTAATACTAAGTCCGCTACTTGAATGATATTGAGCTGGTTATCCAGACTGATAGCATTTTCCACCGTACCGTCCGAAAACAGCAGGTGTGCAAAATCGTAGTCCGTGAAACTGTCTATATGGTCTGCGATATTTCTTGATATGGGTGTATCTTCACGGCGTAACTCGTCTATCACATGGAGCAAGCCCCGACTGTCGCTCTGGGTAACGGAACGCACCGCTTTTCGTAAAACAGGGAATTTTTCGCCGTCCCTAGAGGAAATACCCGTAAGGAATGTTAAAATGTCGATTGCCAGACTTTCAGCGTCTTTTACATTCTTCATAATCACGAATGGGTCAAGAAGTCCTGCATTGTCCTTGTCGCTGGTAAGATTTACAATATTGATTTCATGGGCGATTTCTGGAAGTGTTTCTTTCCAGTTTCCACGCTCTGATTTTGGGTCTAAGATAACCGCTTGTCCCCCAAAAAGAACCGAATAATACACAAGAAGATTGTTGCAGAATGACTTTCCACCGCCAAGCGAACCGACAAAAGCAGACGCAAGGGCATTTGTAACTGTGCCTTTTACACCCTGCGAAGCTAAAGACGGTTGCAGGTACACATTTCTTCCCGTATCAACGGAATAGCCCATATAGATACCCGTGTTTTCCCCTAACTGCTGTGTTGCACCAAAGCCAAGCCCAGCTAAAAAATCTGATTTTACATACTGCACATAGTCATTGATATATCGCTTACTGGCAGGAAGAAATTCAGAATGAAACCCTAGCATATCCCCAGCAGGACGCACCAGCTTTACATTCAAATCGTCGTAAAAGTCCTTGACTTCATCACAACGGCGTTTCAGCTCGTCAAGATCGGGTGCAGACACCCGTATGACGTAGCTTAACTTATACATACTTTCTTTGCTCTGGTCTAAGTCCGTTTCCAGCTCGTCCACGCTGTCTAAAGCGTCCACCACATTTGAGCTGGTTTCACTTCCTGCTTGATAAGCGTGATTGTCAAGGTCTTTCAATTCCTTTTTCTTATTGCGGACGGTTGTTAATGCTTTGCGGTTCTCCACGATTTCTACATTCATAGAAGTATCAACGGGAAAGGTAAATTGCTGTTGCTGGAAATAGAAGATTTCACTTGACGGAAAATCAAGCTCGCCGACAATCGCATTGACGGTAAAATAGGACACATAGCTTTCCTTGTTCTCATGTTCCAATCTTAAATACCGCTGGCTTTCCTCAATCACACACCTTGTCGGACGGATAAGGTCGTAGTATTTTATCAGCGTTTCTTTCTTCAATTTCTTCTTTGGTAGCTGGTACTCATAATCTTCATAAGCGATACCGTCCCTGCCGTAAAGATGTTCCATGAGATACCCAAAATCATTGATTTCCAAGCGACGCACCTTAAAGCGACGGGAGATTTTATTTTCCAGTAACTTTTCCATTTTCATGTAACGGTTGATTTCATCATTCGGCATGGAAACAAAATCACTCATCAGCGTGTGGTTCACTTCATGGAGAAATTCTGTGAACGTCAGCCACGCCGATTTTTTGATGTTCTTCAGATTGAGCTGTTCTTCCGTAACCATGAGCTTAAAGCCAAGAAAAAAGCGGTAGTCCACTTGATTGTCCCCAATCATAGATACTAACGCTTCGGTCTGTTCGTCTATCTTCTGATAGGCAACTTCCTTTAATTTTCCAGATACCAGCTTCTTTGATTGCTCCTGCATACTGCGGATTGAGCTTTCTGTGGCAATCTGCAAGGCATGAATTTTACCCTCACGGGACTGTGCGATTAGCTGTCGGAAACTGTCATGCACGATAAATTTCTGCTCTGCGGATAAGAAAGAATAGTTGTACGGTATCAGCTCATAGTAGGCGAACACCTCATTGTCCTTGTTCCAGACAAGGTTATTGTCAATATATTTTATCGGGAACATAGTTCACACTCCTTACTGCCGTGATTGTTTCATTCAATATCTGCTTATGCAGTTTTACGGCTTTTCCTGCATAAGTGATTTTCGGTCGCAGGGCATAGGTTATCTGTGATTTCAAAAAGCTGTACGGCTTCTTTCCGTCAAAGGTTTTCTGCGACATAAACCAAGTGAGAGCAACGGGAATACCAAAGTATTTGAGAAATGCTCCCTCAATCATGGAAAGTGGGGGAATATCCCCAAACAGAATGATGATAAATTCTGTAATCACAAACCATGTAATCTGTGTAAAGGTAACGGGAAAGGGTAAGTTAAAGTCATTGATTGCATACAAGACTTTTTCCACGTTCCAGATACCCGTGTAGCTTTTAATTTTTTTCAAGTTCTTTCAGCTCCTTTCAAAATAGAAAAGGACAGCCATTTTCAGACTGTCCCTTAAAGAGAAATACGCTGTCAGTAGCAACAATGCTTGTCGCTGATCTTCCAGCGTTAATATGGTATCTCGCACATACCTCGGCTTGTTTCAACAAAGTAACCGCCCATATCCAAATCTCGCCCGTAGGCTTCATAGTCAATGTAGTTCTGTAAGCTGGGTGGAATATCCCCAAGTGCCTGCAATTCGTCTATGTAGTAGTAGGCAACATCTGTCATGGTTTCACAGTCGGGATAATAATAAATATCGTCCTTGTGTTCCACGACTTCTTCCAGCGTCCCGTAGTGGCTGATAAATTCGTCCAGACATTCTACGATATAGTCGGGAAGTTCCTCTATCATTTCATACATCTCATTGAGTTCTTCAATGGAAACATACTCGCCAATCGCAATGGGAAAGTTGTCGGTATCATGGATAGCGTATTCCTCATACTGTTCATTCAAGCCGATTTTTTCTTTCACATCTTCCTCGTCAATAGGAAACGTGAACCAAGCACCGACTAAATAGCCCTCATTGTATTTGCCAAGATTAGCAATGTAAACCGCCATATCATCAATCATAAGCACCACCTCATTTCCTACTCTGGCAGTTCAAAGATACCGTGTTCTGTTACTAAAAATTTCCCGTGTTCCTGCAAGTGAGAAGCGTAGGCTTCAAAGTCAAAGTAGTATTCTTGACAGTCCTCGGATAAATGCTTAAATGTCGGGTCGTTCATCAGCTTTTGCCTTGCAACATCAATCATGCTTTTGCAGTCGGGATAAACCGTAATCACGTTCCTGCAAATATAAAGTGCTTCTAAATTCTCATATACGGTCAAAAGTGCTGTATATTCTTCCTGCATATCGGCTGGTAGTTGGCGATACATAAAATCTAATTCGTTGAGCTGGTACACGCTGGTATGTTCGTGGACTTCATCAGCATAAGGCAACACCTTTTCGATAATGCGGTAATCCCCACTTTCTGCACCGACACCTAACTTTTCTTCAAACTCTGCAACATCTATCGGCAGGTCGAACCAGTACGATATTGTTTCTTCGCCAGTTGTTCCTCTCGTTTCCACCAGCACCCTTGTTTCCTGCATTGTTCCTCACGTCCTCGTATAATAAGTTTGTAAGCAAGAAAAACAGCTTACAGGCTTATTCTTTTTT
>SRZB01000081.1 GCA_004793585.1 Hominisplanchenecus murintestinalis
AAGTCAGTAATCTTATTTTACTCTGAGGTATTTTTTTCTCAACCTTCTTTCTTGGAATTTCCTATATTTGAATTATACAGGAAGCTTCTTTCTTGGAATTTCCTATATTTGAATTATACAGGAAGCTTCTTTGTCATAGTAAGTTACACTCACCTTACTCGCATTGAAATGAATACCATCCGTAACATCTGTCACATCATAATCCGAATTGATTTCCACATTCAAATCATCCGCTGTAACAACCTCTGTCGCATCCAAATCAGTACGCTCATTGGCATCATACAAAACCAACTCATGACCAGCATCACTCTCCGTTTGAACCTCTGCTGCAAATACAGAACCCGGGGTGATGGCTGTGATTGACAATACCATTGCCATAACTAACGCTAACTTTCTCTTTATTTTGTTCATGCGCTCATCTCCTTATAAAATAATCTGCAAACTCGATTCCCATCCACTGCCACCAACCCTCTCAAGAGTTGGCTAAAACAGCAAAAGGCGCACCACACTGGCACGCCTCAACCCTTGAGATTGTCTTGCATCACAATCTCCCCTTATTCAATTGTCTTTCTAATCATGTTCGTTCCCTCCTAGTTCATAGCATGTGTCATACGAAGCTGATACATCATCATACGAATAAACTTACGCATACGCCTCACCTCCTTATCTTGGTGTTCCTGCATGAACAAATAGCAGAAACACCTTACATACCATACCAAATAACAGAAGAATGATTTTCAAGGCTTCTAAAATCAGCCACAAACATCCAACAATTATTTTTAGGATTATCTTTATTACAGCTAATATAAAATCGAAAATCATCCTCATAGGTATCCCTCCTAACTCCATTTCATAACATCATCCATTACTGATTCATCAACTTCCTCATTGCTATCAGTCTTCTCTGTTTCCATCACTGGCATTGTTCCGTTTGGAATTAATCTTCCGAACATACTATATACAATGTTCTCATATACATCTTTTTGGCAGTTACTATTAAGCTCTTGAATAAATACCTTCATTTCGTCCAAGCTTTCTTGTAATTCCTTTCTCGTAACATAACGATTATCATCAGAAGCCTGCAAAGTTAGTTCGTCTTCTCCATAATGAGCAACATAAAACTCAATTGCTTCTATAATCAACTTATTTTTTGATTTTGCAACCTCTGGATCAAGAGAATCCAAGATTCTAATAATTGCAGCTTCTTTTTTGTCATTCTTTCGTAATCGTAATGTAAATGAGCGATACATACTTTCTCTTGCCATATGTCATACCTCCTACGCTGTCTTTCTAACACGATTCAGATATAACTTAGCTAGATGTTCATATCCTTTAGCATTCGCCTTAACATCCTCGATATACTTGATATTCTTCTGATTAAACTTTCCGAAGTTTTTCATAATAACTGCGCCACCACCAACAAAGGTAATTGGAATAGTTTTTAAATTATATCCCTGTTCTCCAATCATTCTGAAAATTCGATTTGTATAATCTTCTATTTCATTTTGGATAATTGCCAGATACTCATCATCAATATCAGCTGTACCCTGAATCATTACCTGCTTAATGATATATTCATCAACCTCTCCTTATATCTGTCATCTGTTTAGACACGATTATAAACAACAGTTATAAAGAGGGTTCTGTAGAAATTATAAATTTTTCTTTAGGTTTTCCATATGCCCTATAGGACTGTATGGAGGCGCCTATTAGGGAATACTGCAGTATACCTTAATCGCCTGGGCTGCAAACTCCGCCGTTCCCTCGCCTCCGGCATGATTGATATTGTCGGTCATCTCCCCACCCCCGGCATACATATTGCCAAGCGCCGCCAAAATTTCATCTGAACAGGTATAAAAATGCTCCGTAATATAATCCTGCAGTTTCTTTACCAGCCTCTGCGCCGCACTGCCGGAAGGACTGCTGCCTTTCATACTTCCGAATTCTGTAAAGATTTCCATAAGTCCAGCCCACAGCTTCCGCTCGTCTTCTTTTGCCCTGTCTTTCGACTTTTCTTCAAACTCCCGGTATTCCGGCGTCTGTCCCCAGGATTCTTTTGCCCGCTTTGCGTATTCATCCATCTTTTTTGTGTTAAATACTGTAAAATCCAATTTTTTCACTCCTATCTGCTTTATTTCACGAGCAAGGTTTATCAGATTCTCCAGATGTTCCTTTTTCATCTGGAGCAGTGTAATCTGCTGGTCAAGCGCCCTGCTGTAATCGAAATCAGGGCTATCCAGGATATCCTTAATTTCTTTCAATGAAAACTGCAGCTCTTTAAACAGCAGGATACACTGCAAGCGTTCCAGGGCCGTATCGTCATACAGCCGATAACCCGCACCCGTGACTTCTGCTGGATGCAGAAGCCCGATCCTGTCATAATGATGAAGAGCGCGTATACTCACTCCCGTCAGCTCACTTACCTCATGAACAGTCATCATGATTTTCCACCCCTTTCGTGTAGGCATATTATAAAGTATGACATAACGTTAGAGTCAATAGGTAAATTTATGTTTTCAGGAACTTTTCTGCTCATTGACAAGTCCCGTTATTTTAGATATACTTCCTGAAAAAGCAGAAGGGTCAGGGTATCTGACCCTCGCGGCAGTCGCCAAATTCCTGTAAGCAGTCACTTAGCTCGTTGCTTGCAGGAATGGAATTCAAATATACAGAAAGGAAGATTCTATGACACCTATGAAAGAATTTTACGAAAGACAGGCAAATACGATAATCAAACATCTGGAAAAGAGAAACATGTCCGGATACTACTGCCCGGACAGTTCTTCCGCCGTAGACAAAGCGCTCTCCCTTATTGAAAATGGCTCTACGGTTTCCTGGGGCGGCTCTATGTCTTTAAAAGAGAGCGGCATGATTGACGCGCTCAAAAAAGCGCCCGTCACATTATTAGACCGCGCCGACGCACAGTCCCCTGACGAAGTGCAGGTCATCTACCGCAAAGCATTTTCTACCGACTACTATCTAATGAGCAGCAACGCCATCACTCTGGACGGACAGCTGGTAAACATCGACGGCACCGGAAACCGGGTCGCCGCCCTCACGTTCGGCCCTGCCCATGTCATTCTGGTTGTGGGCATGAACAAAGTAACAAAAACCGTGGATGAGGCTCTTGACCGGGTGCATAATGTTGCCGCCCCGCCAAATGCCGTCCGCCTCGGTTCGGATACACCCTGCGGAAAAACCGGAGTATGTGCAGATTGTCTTTCTCCCGAATGTCTCTGCGCCCAGGTTCTTGTCACTCGCTACAGCAGGATTCCCGGAAGAATCCATGTCATCCTGGTAGGGGAATCTCTGGGATACTAAACTAATATTCCACCCGCATCAGACACAGCCCTTTCGCCGGAGCCGTATAGCCGGCTTTTGCCCGTTCTCTTGCCCGCAGAACCTCCTGTACGGATTCCGGCGTTCTTTCATACTTTCCCACTTCAATTAGAGTCCCTGTGAGAATCCGCACCATATGATAAAGAAACCCGCTGCCCCGGTAAGAAATCTGAAGTTCTCCGGGCAGCTCCCGGAATTCAACCGAATACAATTTTCGTATTGTCGATTTCTTTATCTTCTTAGCGCAAAAGCCCTGAAAATCATGCTCCCCGATAAGATAATCAGCCGCCATTTTCATTCTGCCCACGTCCAGGGTTTCATCTAAATCATAAATATATTTCCTCTCAAATACATTTTTTGTCGTATTCGTGGATATCCTGTACAGGTACGTCTTTGCGCCTGCATTCAGCCTGCTGTGGAAACGTTCAGACACCTCACTCATCTCCGTTACGCAAATATCCTCCGGCAGATAGCAGTTTAGATAATCTCTGACGCCTTCGGCGCTGTATCCCTCTGGCAGATGCACATTCGCCACCTGCCCTCTGGCGTGAACGCCTGCGTCTGTCCGTCCCGCGCCGCTGATTTCTATCCGCTCTCCTGTCATCCTTCCCAGCGCAGCCTCAAGTTTCCCCTGTATGGTATCTTTCCCCATAGGCTGCCTCTGCCAGCCCGCATATCTCGTTCCGTCATACTGCACAAGCATTCTGTAATTCATCCTCCGCACCGTCCTTTCCCAAAGTCAAATCCCCCGTTTTTTTATTTTTTTCCAACTCAGTTTCACGGCTTCATAAAATGCAAACCGTTCCGTCTCCAAATAATACCTTTAGTATATCACACTGAAAAGTACATATACTACACCTAAATCATTTTACACAAGGAGGAATTATGAAAAAGAACGCAAAGACCAACCGTCAGATTATTGATGAATACGATTATTTAGGAAAATCCTGTTCCTTCCAGGACTGTACCGGACTGATCCCTTTCACGCCTGAAACCGAAGCAGAACTGGAATCTTATGAAGATATCTATCCCTATCTTCCGCCCAGAAATCTTATCTCTTATAATAAATTTTCGGATACGCCAGATGCCCCGTAAGACCACGGGGCACCCAAATCTATTATCGGTTATCTACTTTTTCGGGATACATGTCATGATGGGCGAGACGGTCATAAGCCATCTCCTCCCATTTTGTCCCTTTCTTTCCGTAATTACAGTACGGATCAATCGAAATCCCTCCTCTTGGAAGAAATTTCCCCCAGACTTCAATATACTTCGGTTCCATAAGGTTTATCAAATCTTTCATAATCTTATTGCAGCAGTCCTCATGAAAATCTCCATGATTCCTGTAAGAAAAGAGATACAGTTTTAAGGATTTGCTCTCAACCATTTTCCTATCCGGGACATAAGATATGTAGATCGTCGCAAAATCCGGCTGTCCCGTAATTGGACAGAGAGATGTAAACTCCGGACAATTGAATTTTACGAAATAGTCATTGTCCATATGCTTATTTTCAAAACTTTCAAGTACCTCCGGCGCATAATCCGTTTGATATTCTGTCTGCTTTCCAAGCGCATGTAACTGAGACATTTAATTTTCCTCCTTCACTTTAAGCTTTCTCGCCAGATACACAAAAGGCGTATCGCAGAATGCAACAATTGCTTTAAACAGATAAGTTGTAAGCAGAATGCTGACAAATACCTCCGTATCATACACGCCCCAGAACGCGGCAAATGTAAACACCACCGTATCTACAGCCTGAGAGGTCAGGGTCGAACCGCAGTTCCGAAGCCACAGCATCCTCTCATTATCGCCTGTCTTTTTCCAGATTAAATGATAAAGTGTAACATCTATCGTCTGCGAGCAGATATATCCCAGCGTACTTCCCAAAACTACCCTTGGCACAAAACCAAACAGCATCGTCATCGGCTCATTCATGATATCATTCGCATTCGGGACAAACCTGAGCAGCCCCTGGGTTCCCACCAGGAAAATAATTGTAGTAAACAGGCCGATGTAGACCGCTTTCTGCGCCGCTTTCTTTCCGTATTTTTCAGACAGAATATCTGTCACCAGAAAACTGGCCGCATAAAGCGTATTTCCCGCAGTGGTAGAAAGCCCGAAAATATCCACATTTTTACATACCTGTATATTGGCAAGAATCGCTGAAATCGCCGTAAACACATACAGCCCGGTTTTGCCAAATATTTTATAGGCGAGCACCACCGCAAAAAGATAAAAAACAATCGAAAATATAAATAAAACAGAATTTGTCATTTCTTCTCCTCCCTATTTAGTCAAGTCTTTTTTCCTTATTTTTCAAGGATTTTTTAGTTAC
>SRZB01000082.1 GCA_004793585.1 Hominisplanchenecus murintestinalis
ATACACCCAAAAAGGTATGGTGTCTTTAGTTTTAAAGCATTTATAGCAGTTTTGGTAAAAATTCAAATTTGCTCATTTATAGTTATTATAAAAAGACAGAAGAATGGTTTAAATCTGTTACATAACTTTGCGCATTATGAAATGAGCCGGAAATCAATAGAACTCTCCACTGCCCCTCTGTCGGAACCAGAAGCATCCATCAAAAAGAATTGCAGATTCTCTTGAACTGTAGTATTATTTTGATGAATTTATGCAATTTTACATTTTAACCAAAGACTGAGAGGAATAAGATATGAAAACATCCGATTTTTATTTTGATTTGCCCCAGGAACTAATTGCACAGGATCCGCTGGAAGACCGTTCGTCTTCCCGTCTTCTTGTTTTAAATAAAGATACCGGAGCTATCGAACATCATATTTTCAAAGAAATCACCGATTACCTGAATCCGGGCGATTGTCTGGTCATTAACGATACAAAGGTCATTCCAGCCAGACTCTACGGGAATAAAATAGGCACTGATGCAAAGATTGAACTTTTGCTTTTAAAAAGAAAAGAAAACGATATCTGGGAAACTCTGGTGAAGCCCGGAAAAAAAGCAAAACCGGGATCCAAAATTTCTTTTGGCGGCGGGCTGCTGACCGGGGAGGTTCTCGATGTCGTAGAAGAAGGCAACCGTTTAATCCGATTTACCTACAATGGAATTTTCGAAGAAATCCTTGATGTGCTTGGACAGATGCCGCTTCCCCCTTACATTACCCACCAGCTGAAAGATAAGAACCGTTACCAGACGGTTTATGCCAAACATGACGGTTCGGCAGCCGCTCCTACTGCCGGACTGCATTTCACTCCGGAACTGCTCGCCATTCTGAAAGAAAAAGGTGTAAAAATCGCCCATGTTACCCTCCATGTGGGGCTGGGTACTTTCCGCCCGGTCAAAGTAGAGGACGTGACCCAACATCACATGCACTCGGAATTCTATTCGATAGAAGAATCCCAGGCAAAACTTATCAACGACACAAAGGCCGCCGGAGGGCGCATCATCTCCGTAGGAACCACCAGCTGCCGCACTTTAGAATCTGCTTCCGGCGAAAACGGTATTGTCAAGGCCGGAAGCGGCTGGACGGACATCTTTATCTATCCCGGCTACCGCTTCAAAGTCCTTGACTGCCTGATTACCAATTTTCATTTGCCGGAATCCACCCTGCTAATGCTGGTTTCCGCCCTCGCCGGAAAAGAACATATCTTGAACGCCTATGAGACGGCGGTACAGGAACGCTATCGGTTCTTTTCCTTTGGGGATGCGATGCTTATTACCTCTTGACCTTTGCTCCTTTAGCTGCTTTCGTCGCACTATAGCCTTTCTTGGTTTTTACGACAACTTTGTAATAATATGTCTTTCCCTTCTTTACCTTATTATCAAGAAAGGCTGTTTTTTTCGCGCCTTTTACTATTTTCAGCCTTATAAATCCTCCATCTTTCTTAGTGGAACGATAAATGGTATAGGCTTTTGCTGCTGCTAAATTTCTTCTTGTGCTATCTCTGTAATAACGCCAAATAAGCAGACATTTCAAGACAAATTCATCTTTAACAGTACTCTTTTTCATAATTTCCCCGCTTCCTCCATATACTGTTTCTGGAGGTGAAAAAAATGATGAAATATTTCCAGAAACAGTTTTCCTACGCACAGATTGCTTTCGCTATCCTTTCTTTGATTGCCGGGGTATTGATGCATTTTCTCTATGAATGGACAGAATACAATTATCTTGCAGGACTTATCTCCCCGGTCAACGAATCCACCTGGGAGCATTTAAAGCTGTTGTTTTTCCCTGTACTAATTTTCACTATCTTTGAATATTTCTATATAGGCCGGCTCTTTCCCGCCTTTATTACCGCGCGCACCATCGGATGTACTGTAGGACTGCTTTTCATCGTCGCATTTTATTATACGTACACTGGCATTATTGGAGAACACTATCTCTGGATGGATATCCTCACGTTTTTTCTTGGGGTAATCCTGTGTTACAGCCTGACCTGGTATCTGACTCTAAAGAAAAAAGCAGGAAATCTCTGCACAAATATTTTCTGCATCTTTTTCCTGCTCTTTCTTACCGGGATATTTTTCTATTTCACATACACTCCGCCAATGCTTCCTCTGTTTGAAGCTTTCCTGCTCTTCTCTTAAACACCCGCTATTGGCCCGCGGGAATAAAAAATTTTATTTTCTTCTATCAGACGCACATTCCCCTGTACGCTCTCCAAAATAGAGATGCTGCAGTTTGGCGATACGCCTCCGTTCCAGAAATCTTTCTGTTCAAAAATCCGCAAGGCATTCAAAAGCGCCCTGCCCGCCGCGCCGTGAGTCGATACCAACACGGTCTTATCTTCCAGCTCCTGACGCGCCGTGATATCCCTCAGAAAATCCGCCGTGCGCCTGTGAAGCTCCTCAAAGCTCTCCCCGCCTTCCGGCACCCGATACTTATTCGGTGCCGTAAAGAAATAAGAAAACTCCCTATCCGGTATCTCATAATGATCCTTTGCGCTGCAAAGCCCTTCATAAGCCCCAAAACTGATTTCAATCAGCCGTGCATCCTCAAAAATCGGAATCTTCCTGCCGCCAAGCGCCAGCTCCGCCGTTTCCTTCGCCCTTTTTAAAGGGCTGGAAAAAACTGCGGCAAAGGGAACCGCCAAAAGCGCTTCCCCCGTTTTCCTTGCCAGTTCTCTTCCATTTTCATTTAAAACCGTATCTGAGCGCCCCTGGAGCCGCTTTGCCACGTTCCAGTCCGTCTGCCCGTGCCGCATGACATAAATAACCATTACTGCCTCAACTCGATTCCCATAGATTCCAGACCATTGTAAACCTTCTTCATAGCAGAAGTAATCTCATCCTCCGTCATTGTCTTATCTTTTGCACGGAATACCAGAGAGTACGCCATAGACTTATATCCCTTCTTCACCTGCTCACCCTCATAAATATCGAATAAATTCAGGCTTTCCAGATGCTTTCCGCCCCTCTGGAGAATCATAGCTTCAATCTGTCCCGCCAGGATATCCTTCGATACCATCATGCTAATATCCCTTGTCACTGCCGGGAATTTTGCAATTCCTTCAAATTTACGGTCGAAAGAAGCATATTCCACTACTCTGGGAATATCTAAAACTGCCACATACGCTTTCTCACCGATGCCATACTTGTCTGCTACGGCAGGATGGATTTCACCCAGATATCCCAGCACTTCCCCGTCATAGATGATATTTGCCTGACGTCCCGGGTGCAGGAACGGCTTGCCCGCCTGCGGGTCATAAGATGCCGTCTTATGAAGTCCTGCTTTCTCAAAGAATTCCTCTACAACGCCTTTCATCACAAAGAAGTCGCCTTCGCCATACATTCCCAGAGTAAACTGCATCCGCTCCTCCGGAAGCTCCGTCAGCGGGAGCTGCTTCGGCAAATATACGTTCCCCAGCTCGTACAAACGTACATTTTTGTTCCTGTGGTTATAGTTAAATGCCAGGGAAGTCAGCATTCCGTTCAGCGGAACCGTACGCATGATGCTGAAATCCTCTCCCAAAGGATTAGAAATCTTAATCGCATTCCGGTACGGAGAATCCGCCGCCAACAACAGCTTGTCAAATACCTTCGGACTCTCAAAAGAATAAGTCATACCCTGTGAAAAGCCGCAGTATTCTGCAATGTCCCTTGCCACTTCTTCGATGCGCAGTTTGAACGGAAGCTTTCCTGTCGTCGCTTCTCCTCTCGGAAGAGTGGTCGGAATATTGTCATATCCATAGAAGCGCGCCACTTCCTCTGCCAAATCCGCCGTACGGAAAATATCATGACGGAACGTCGGAGCCACAATCTCATTTGTTCCTGCATCATACGCCAGCTCTACAGCCTCAAAATATTTCAGCATCTGCTCTTTTGAAAGCTCTGTTCCCAGCAGCGCATTGATTTTCTCCGGCTCAAATGGTACACGCACCGGCTCTTTTTTTGTGGTATATACATCCACGATGCCGCCGACTACCTCTCCGGCCCCCAGCTCTTCAATCAACTGGCAGGCTCTGTTAATGGCCGCCTCCGCATTGTTCGGGTCCAGCCCTTTCTCAAACTTTCCAGAAGCGTCCGTGCGCAGCCCTACCTTCTTGCTGGAAAGGCGGATATTCGTCCCGTCAAAACATGCAGCCTCAAACATCATCGTCTTTACATCATCCGTAATCATAGAATTTTCTCCTCCCATGATTCCGGCGATGCCCACTGCCTTCTCCCCGTCGCAAATCATCAGGACAGAATCATCCATTGTCCGCTCCTGTCCGTCCAGCGTAACAAATTTCTCTCCTTTTTCCGCACGGCGCACCACGATTTCATGTCCTGCAATCGTATCATAGTCATAGGCATGCATCGGCTGTCCATACTCTTCCATCACGTAGTTTGTAATATCCACGATATTATTAATCGGCCGGATGCCGTTAGACGCCAGCCTCCTCTGCATCCACTTCGGCGACGGAGCGATTTTGATATTCTTTACCACCCTGGCAGTATAACGTGGGCAGAGGTCTGTATCTTTCACTGTAACCTTTACATAATCATGAGCATCCTCGCTATTTCCTGTTGCCTGAACTACCGGCGGAACAAATTTCTTTCCGAAAGTAGCGGCAGCTTCCCTGGCGATTCCCAGCACACTATAGCAGTCCACACGATTCGAAGTTACCTCATACTCAAAAATCACATCGTCCAGCCCCAGCGCTTTTATAGCGCTCTCGCCTATCACAGCATCCTTCGGGAAAATGTAAATTCCATATTCCGGCGCCTCCGGGTACATCTCACGGGTAGAGCCAAGCTCTTCAATCGAGCACATCATACCGCAGGACTCGATGCCTCTAAGTTTTCCCTTTTTAATCCGGATACCGCCAGGCGTCATCTTTCCGTCATGGCCGCCGGCCACACGTCCGCCGTCCAACACCACCGGAACCTTGTCGCCCTCTTTCACATTAGGCGCTCCCGTCACGATTTGCACCGTCTCTGTTCCCACATTTACCTGGCAGATGATCAGTTTGTCCGCGTCAGGATGCCGCTCAATCGAAAGAATCTGGCCAATCACGATTTTTTCCAAATCTGCGTCCATCTTCTCATAGCCCTCTACCTTCGTGCCTGACAATGTCATAGCATCTGTATATTCCTGTGCGGTCACGTCCAAATCCGGTACGTAAGCCTTAATCCAAGATAATGATGTATTCATATCCGTCTAATCTCCTTTATTTATTTTTCTATTCATGCGCCTCGTCCCTCTGTTTCGCTCGGACTGTGCGCCCTATATTCGAATCTTTATGCAGACCTTAGCAAGTAAACTTGCACGGTCTCTCCTCCCCCTGCTTCGCCGTGCTAGCTCTACTTCGCTCCGCTTCGTTTCGCTTGGGCTGTGCGCCCTATATTCGAATCTTTATGCAGACCTTAGCAAGTAAACTTGCACGGTCTCTCCTCCCCCTGCTTCGCCGTGCTAGCTCTACT
>SRZB01000083.1 GCA_004793585.1 Hominisplanchenecus murintestinalis
ACTTTGTAACTATTAACCAGTAGTCATTCTTGACTACACCATTATTATACTAGGATTATCAAAGTAACTGTTGACAGTATAGATGGGATAGGATATGGGGAAGATTCTCCTTCTGAATTATCCTTCATCTATATCACAAAAAAGAATAAGTCCATAGCCTGTTTTGATTGGCTATAAACTTATTATACGAGGAGGTTACGTATGAGAGAAGATGTTTTAGAGGCAAGTGTTGTTATGGCAAAGTGTAGAACTTCACACCAGCCATATGGTATTCGAATAGAGAAAAGAAGAAATAATACGTGGTACTGCACATGGGCTTTCAAATTATCTGAAAAATCAGCAGGTAACGAAGGATATGGAAGTACTATGATTTCTGGTCGTGTTGATGTAGATCCAGAGTATCCAGGATGCCCATATTGTGGTGGAAACGGATGGGTTAGTTGTGGTCATTGTAACAAACTTACATGTTATAACGGAGAAGGAGATTCATTTACCTGTGCATGGTGCGGAAATTCAGGTAAATTACAGTCGGCAGAAACCTTTGATTTGTCTGGTGGCGGATATTAATTACCTTTCGATGCAGTTTATTGTTTTGACGTAAATTCAGTTGTAGTGGATTCAATATAATATCGTTTTCTCATAATATAGCAGAATTAGAAGCTTTTTCAAGTGAACTTGTGTCTCGTATTCAAAATCGATTGTTGAATGACTGATTTACAGGAGGATAAGCATGGTATTTGATATATTGATAGCGTTCGGAATTTCTGCGTGTATAATTCTTTTTTGCTCATTTATTAAAAAGATGGCAAAAAACGCGTTAAGAAATATGCAAGAGAAAAAGTGAGGTTTGTTATGAAATTTAGATTAGTAGGAACTACGGTTCCAGCTGTAGAAGTATTTTATGATCAAGCTGGAGAAGAAATGATAACACAGTCTGGTGGTATGTCATGGATGTCTGATGGAATCGATATGACATCGGATACAAATGGTGGCGTTATGGCTGGATTGGGAAGAATGTTTGCTGGTGAAAGTATGTTCATGGCTAGATATAGAGCGTTAAGACCAGGGGCAACGATAGCATTTGCATCCAAAGTGCCAGGTAGTATTGTTCCAGTAAAAATGAAAGATCATCCTAGAGGATTGATATGTCAGAAAGGTTCTTTTTTGTGTTCGCAATCAACAGTTAATTTAGAAGTGACATTTTCACGAAAATTTTCTTCTGGATTATTTGGTGGTGAAGGATTCATCCTTCAAAAGTTGACAGGAACGGGAACTGCTTTTTTGGAAGTTGATGGAGATGTTGTTGAGAAGGAATTAAAACCAGGAGAAGTAATTAAGGTTGATACAGGAAATGTTGTTGCATTTCAAGAAGGTATGTCTTATGAAATCGAAACTGTATCTGGATTTAAAAATATTCTGTTTGGTGGAGAAGGATTGTTTTTAACTCGAATAACTGGACCGGGAAAAGTTATTTTGCAAACGCAAAATATAAAGGATTTTGCTGGAGTTTTATCGAGATATATGCCATCAAGAAACAATATGTAAAACTAAATATATATGGTGGAGTATTAGGACTTGAAAAATGAGAGATATTACTATGGAATAATGAATACGGAAGAGAAACAAGCATACAAAATGATCTACGAAGGGTTGAAGATGCGTGCTTATAATATCGTTGTTTCTGTGTATTCATCTCCTGAATCTGTTCAGGAAACATATTTACGTGTTTTATATGATAATCCACTGTTGTTCTATGTAAATCAAACTGTTGTTAAGATGACGGGGGAACCTGGTTATTGGATTTTACTACCTGAGTATTTGTATGCGAATAGAGAAATAACGACAATAACAAATGATATTCATAGGATTGTAAATAAAATAGCAGTTAAGGCAAATACGTTTAAGGGCAATGAGTTTAGATTAGAAAAATGTTTGCATGACAGCGTGGTGAAAAGTGTTGCTTATGATTATGATGCATTGAAAAATAATGATTGTTTTAATGCACATTCTATTGTGGGAGCATTTTTGGATAAAAAGGCAGTTTGCGAAGGTATAGCAAAAGCGTTCAAGTTGCTATGTAATGAGTTTGGGATAAAGTGCATTGTAGTATTAGGAAAGGCAAATAAGGACGGAGATTTCAGCGGAGATGATTATCATGCTTGGAATTTAGTTAAGATTGGGGACGAGTCATACCATGTAGATGTAACTTGGGATAATTTGTATGATACAGATATACATCATATTAGTTATGACTATTTTAATGTAACAACAAAAGATATTTTGATTGATCATCAACCGTTAGACGCTCCGTTGCCGTTTTGCGATAGTACAAGACTCAACTATTTTTATTGTACAAAGAGTTTTGTGAGTACATACGCAGAATTGGTGGAGCTTTTATTTACTAGATTTAATGCGAGAGAAATAATGTTTAAGGCAAAAACAGATAAGGGTGAATTTCAATTAGTAGATGAATTGAAAGAAAAGACTGTGGCAGCATTAATGCATGTGATGTTTGTACGCGGAAATACAAAGCCTTTTGCGCTTATGTTCAATGAAATGCACAGAATTGTAAAAATTGTTTTTATGCCAAAAGAATTAAGAAAGATAGACTTGAAAAAATATGATAAATCGTAGTGGATTGCGGAGGAAATATGACAAGAATTTGGTTAAATCACTGGTTTAGTACAGCCTACAATATTATTAATTTAATTAAAAATGAAGAAATGGATTTTTACATAATAGTTAGTAACGAAAACGAAAATGCGGTTTATAAAAGTGTATGTGATGAATGGTATGTTGAGCCTGTGTTAGATGATGAAGCATATATTCAGTTTTGTTTAGATTTTTGTAAAGATCATAAAGTTGATGTATTTATGCCAAGAAGAGGAATGGTGGCAATTAGTCGTGCCAAAGGTAAATTCTTAGATATTGGCGTGAAAGTTATGGTTGAAGATTATGAAGTAATGCAGGTGCTAAATGACAAGGCATTAGCATATGAAGAATTGCAAAAAGAAAAAATAGGTTATATTCCAGAATATTTTATTGTATCAAATGTTAAAGATTTTTCTGAGGCGTATGAAAAACTTATTAAAACCTATGATAAAGTTTGTTTTAAGTTTGTGATGGACGAAGGTGGGAAGAGTTATCGTTTAATAGATAATAGTCGAAAAGGATATTCTGCACTGTCTAAAAAACAAAATTCAAGAATGACTTATGATGATGTAATCAAGGCGTTGTCTGAAAAAGAGAGTTTTTCGCCTATTATGATAATGCCGTATTTGCCAGATGATGAAGTTAGTGTGGATTGTCTCAAAACATCAACTGGAATTATTATGATTCCGCGTATAAAGAATGCAACAAGAATTGAAAAAATTGTATATGATGAAAAAATAATAGATATGTGTCAAGCCATATACAATAAGTTTGATTTGCAATGTCCATGCAATATTCAATTTAAGTATCTGAATAATATTCCTTATTTCTTGGAGGTTAATACGAGAATGTCTGGTGGAATACAAATGTCTTGTTTAGCAAGTGGTGTAAATATTCCTAACATTGCAGTGGTCCTGTGTCAAGATTTAGTACAAAATAAAATGAGAGGTTCTGCCAGCTAAGCTGCCGGCAGATTCTCAGCCCTCATATACAGTTTTTCGTAGTCATTAGGTGACAGGTAGTTGCAATGACTGTGTATACGGACAGTGTTGTAAAAGGTTTCGATGTATTCGAAGACCAATGAATAAGCATGTCGGTAATTACAAATCGTAAAGCGGTTCAGCCATTCACGTTTTATCAGTGAATGAAAAGATTCAATGCAGGCATTATCATAAGGATAACCGGTATGAGAATAACTGCGGGTCATTCCTTCGGTAGCCTGGCGCCAAGCTTTGGAAACATACTGACATCCACGGTCAGTATGAATGATTAAAGGCATATCCGTATCACGGGATGCTTTGGCTTTGTTAATGGTAGAAATCACAGTGGATACTTCAAGTGTATCAGCAAGTGTCCAGGCAATGATTTTACGGGAATATAAGTCCATAATGCAATTAAGGTATACAAAACCATCCGTAGTCCAAATGTAAGTGATATCTGTACACCATACAGCATTAGGACGGTCTGGGTTAAACTGCTCGTCAAGTATGTTAAGCAGCTCTTTGCTGAAATCAGAATTGCGGGTGGTTGTAGTCCAGGGTTTCACCCATTGGGCTTTGATTCCCATCTCACGCATATATTTTCCAACGGTGTGTTGAGAAATACATACTCCGGATTTATGGAGTTTTCTGGTGATTTTCGGAGCACCATAGTTCTGGTTAGAATTATCATAGATCTGTTGGATCTGCTTTTTAACAGCAGCTTTTCTTTGTCGTGTGGGTGATACCTTACGACTAAGAAAAGCACGGTAACCAGAGCGGGAAACACCTAAAGATTTCAGCATTCCAGAGATAGAGACGCGGCGTCCGGTGACTTTAGACGCCTCTACCTTTGCAGAAACTTCGGTATAGATAGCTTCTGTTAATCTTTTCCCAGAATGCTGATGGCTTTTTTTAACACATCAAGTGCATCCTGTGAATCCCGCAGCTCACGTTTGAGACGGGCAATTTCTCTTTGTTCTTCTGATTCGTAGCAGCCGGAACCGATGGTAGGAATATCACCATCATTATCTCTGAACTGTGCTTCCCAGCGAGCCAGAGTACTAACTCCGATTCCGAGGTTTCTGGCACATTCAGCCTGAGTCAGATCAGGGTGTTCTTTGTGATAGTTGACAGCATCCAGCTTAAACTGCTTGGTGTGATGGGTTTTCTTGCGTGACATAATGAGTTCCTCCTAAATGTTATTATTATAACAAGGATTGAGAAGAATGTCTCATTTTAAATTGTGCTAATTAGATGCTAACACTAAGATGACAGAGCATGGAAATAGTAAGGATATTCTTGGAAGAACATATGAGTATTGTTTGTCCAAGTTTGCAGAACAGGAAGGAAAGTTGGCTGGAGAATTTTATACACCAGCATGTGTTGTTAAAACATTGGTAGAGGTGTTACAACCTTTTAATGGACGTGTTTATGATCCAGCTTGCGGCTCTGGTGGTATGTTCGTTCAGTCTGCAAAGTTTGTAGAAAAGCATGGTGGAAATATTAATAAGATTTCTGTTTATGGTCAGGATTCCAACCCTACTACATGGAAGATGGCACAAATGAATCTAGCGATTAGAGGTATTGAGGCTGACTTAGGAAAGTTTAATGCAGATACATTCTTTAATGATTGTCACCCACAATTGAAGGCGGACTACATCATGGCTAATCCTCCCTATTTAGTCAAGTCTTTTTTCCTTATTTTTCAAGGATTTTTTAGTT
>SRZB01000084.1 GCA_004793585.1 Hominisplanchenecus murintestinalis
GAAGGTAAAGCACTAATGATATGCCTTATCTCTTACACTTATATGGTACTAAAAATCCCTCCAAACTTAAAACAGGTCTGGAGAGTGTCTGTTAAGTCTTTTCGGGCATAGCAAATCAGCCCACCAAAACACCGTTTTTTTATATGGCGTGCTTGTATTGCCTATTTCAAATTCCAATAATGATTTCTTTATGTTCTAATAATCCTCTAGAAAATGCCTAATGAGCATAGCGATTTCTTCTTTTTTATATCCCAATTGGGACAATTTACATAGCAACTCTTTCTTAGCTTCATCCACTAATTTTTTCTTTACATCTTTAATATCAACAGCAACATAATAACCTTTTCTTTCACTTTTCCATCAACAACCTTAAAGCACAAGCTACTGTATGGGGATTTACTTGATTAACTTCCGCATATTCCCTTATACTCGGTATCGGTTTACTTGGTGCTTGATAATTTACAAAAATATCCATTTTAATTTGTTCTGCAACTTCCTGATACTTGTATCTTTTATTCATCTTTTTTTTTCCCTGTTAATAGTCTTTGAATTGTTATATTATAAAAATCAGCTATTTGAGGGAACTGATAAATGCTAGGACGGGATATTCCTTGTTCCCATTTAGATACTGCTGACTTTGAGACGCCACAGTACTCTGCAAGTTTCTCTTGTGAGTTTCCTTTTTTCGTCCGCTCTTCTTTTAACACTTCCGAAATATGTAATTCAATACCCTGTTCCATAGTGGCTCCTTTCTTCGGTAGATTTGATAAAAAACGTAACTGTTCAATTAACAAGAAGAAACCAATCGACTTTTTTCAAGGGTTGACAAATGATACGATACAGAAGGAGCAGAAACGGGTAGTTACTTTGCAATCTCACCCGCGGTCTGCTCCCATTTTTCAAATAAAAATTTTCATCTGTTCTTATCTGTCAAAGCCTTAAATTTCAAGTCTAAAAAGCTATGTTTTTCACAACTTCATACATATAATTGTGTTCGGCAAACCTTAAGATAGATTGCCAAAGTTGCCAGCAGTATTAGACAAGTAATACCAAACATAATCATCATTTGGTAATGCGGAAAGATTATACAGAGATACAATGGCGTTAAGCTGCTTGCCATTCCACCTCCAACTGTAGCTAAAACTGAAATTGCCCCACCTTTTACCGCATAATACTCACTTGTCCAATCATACTTAGGAAACTTGATATTCAGATAAACACCAAGAACTGAAATGAAAAAAGTATATACCGTAGGGATAATAAATAACAGTATAGTCTGCATCAAGGAACACGGAATCGCAATTCTGATAAAAATTGCACTAACATATAAAACAGGAAGTATCACTGTTAAATTTACCGCAATTTTAGAATTGTAAATTGTCCTTGCCTGCGTTGGAGCGGAACACATAATCCATCGGTTTTTTCCCTCTAAAGACAAGGATGCTGCTGTGGTAGAAGTCATAGTCACAAAAACAGCAAGCGCAATCGGCATAATATTTTGAATGATGCTCATGATTCCCATCGTTTCTATTTGCTGTCGTAAAGCAGGCGGCATAAAAAATGCTGCCCCAAGTGCCACAACGAAAAGCAGGACAATTCCAATACATGAATTCAAGGCATAAATCGTACATGAACTTAATCGGCGAAGCTCCTTTTTATACAATGCCATAAACGGAGATGAAGATTTTAATGTTCCCATTTTATAATCTTTTTTTGCATAATGTGAGAATACCGCTGTATTCAGTCTTTTATAGTAATGAGAAACAATCGTTATGAAAGCAATGCCCAGCAACAGGGAAACAGCGGCAAAGATAACAAAGCTTGCCCAATCATTATGTAATAAGGCATTTGTAAAAAGAATAGCAGGCGGATAAAATTTGTTTACCGCTTCTGCCATTGCAACGCCTAAATTAGTTATCTGCGCCTCATCCATTGATTGTGTTTTTGCGGAAGCAAATACAATCATCAGTACGGCAGCCGTACTCAAAACCAATGAAAAAACATTTTTGTGTCTTGAATGTGATGAAACGGCAACAATTAGAACACCTAATGATAGAGAAATAATCATAGGAATAATCGGTGTCAAAAATAACGCACCCACTAAAAACAGGTAACTAAAAATCGGCGGATGTTCGTATACGACATAGATAATGCTTGACGGCAGCATGGCTATAAAGCCAATTATCAGATTGATGAGATACAGCATCGTTATACGGCTTGTTACGATAGAAATCGTTCTTACAGGCATGGACATAACCATATCATAATCTTTTAATCCAATAAGAACCCCTGTACTTTTAACGAATGTAAGGGTCAAAGTTGCTAAGGAGCAGATCACTACCATGAGCGTTGGCAATGCTTTGCTGAGTCCCGCTTCTGCCAAGCTGTTGCTGAATTTCACCGTATAGACTACAAGAATAGCAATGGCGGTAAGTCCTAAAGCACCAACAATCGCAGAACGTTGTTTTTCCTGTTTATCACGAGAATGAATCAATCGGTTAATTCCAAAAAGATTATATAACTGCATCCTCAAAAGATACTTATACTTGCCTTTCATTTTCAACTACCTCCATGAATACATCTTCAAGACTATGACTTCCTTTGATTTCTTCCATTGTTCCACTTTCTATCAATTTACCGTCATTGATGATAGTAACCTTGTCACACAATTTTTCGGCAACTTCAAGTACGTGAGTAGAGAAAAAAATGGCTGTTCCAGCTTCACAAAGTTCACGCATAATCTTCTTTAAATGAAAAGATGCTTCAGGGTCAAGACCTACAAACGGCTCATCCAACACTAAAAGCTTGGGAGAATGTACAAATGCGCCTATTAATGCAAGCTTCTGTTTCATACCATGCGAATAGGAACTGATTAAATCCCCAAGACTGTCCGTTAAATTGAGAACATCCGCATATTTTTGTATTCTTGAAACTCTTTCTTCGGCAGGAACAGAAAACATATCACACATATAGTTTAAATATTGGATGCCTGTCACATAGTCATATAAGTCTGGATTGTCTGGAATATAAGCTGTAATAGATTTGCATTTTACAGGCTCGTTCTTTACAGAATGACCGTTTATGAGGATTTCCCCTTCGTCAAAGTCCATTATCCCGACAACTGCACGGATTGTTGTTGTTTTCCCCGCACCATTGTGACCAATAAAAGCAAGGATTTCTCCTGCTTTCACACTCAAATTCAGACTGTCAACAGCCTTTTTATTTCCAGAATAAACTTTAGAATAATTCCTAATTTCTAATACGGCGTCCATTTTATTAGCCTCCTTTGAATTTTAGTTTTTGTACTTTTTCACAATTGCCCAGTAAAGGATTGCGGGTACAGGGGTAAATAATAGAATAAAATATTTATTTACAACCGAACCAGAACCAGACACTCCAAAGTGTAATGGGATTTCCTGCGGCAATAAAAAAGTTAGTGCTGCTAATACAACAAAAGTTACAAATGTAATGATGATGCATTTTTTCTTCATAGGTCTTGCCTCCTTTTTAATATCACAGTGATAATAATATCATAATGATATTAAAAAGTCAAGAAAAATCCTGTCCATCACTGAGGACAGGCGGGAAATTTTTAATCCATTTTAGGCGGAGAAATAATAACGCCAATAGAATGCAGCTTTCTACCCGCTGCCGGTGCGTTGTTTCCATAAGGCTTTATTGCATCTCGAATATTTCTAATTAACATCTCAAGTTCCCCATCTGTTAGATAAAGAGGGGATAAGGAAAAACCAGATTTATCCTTTACAATGTCTATATTATCCCGTTTACAATAATCTTGGAATAACTCCGCAAAGCCAATGATATATTGCATAAACGACTGCATATAGGCTTCACCAGAGTTGCTGTCTAAAATTTCTTTAAAATCTTTTGTCATATCAATATCTATCGCATAAGTCTTTTCTAAAGCACCTCTGACTTGCGTTTGATTTACAATTTTTAATACTTTGTCATTTGTCATCCTCTTTAAATAGCGATAAAGCGTTGCGGGCGGAATATCCGAAAAGGTCTCGGATAAATGTTTAGCGGTAGTTTCCCCACAATTCTGTATTTCCAGAAATAGTTTGCATTTAATCGGGTTCGTCAATACATCCATAATTTTTTTATCCATGCGTATCCCTCCAATAATTCGGTCTATTTGATAATATTATCATTTTGGTACTATAAATTCAAGAACCTTTCATTGATGATAATCTAAGATAACAAACCTAAAAGTGGCAAAGTTTTTATACCTTGCCACTTTTAGCACTTATACGAAGATTATTTCGTTATTCACAATCCCCCTCGCACACGCCCTTATGTTATTCACTCTTCCTGTCCATTCTAAGGCGTTTTCTGCCTTTAACTGTTCCGTTATGCCTTGCTCCTGTTTCAAGCCCTCTATGAGCCTTTTAAAGCGTTCCTGCGCCTGCCTGTCGATGTCGGCAAGGTAGGCGTTGAGCCTGCCGCTTGTGAGAAGATTGATGTATGTAACCTTTCGGTACTTCTTCAGATAGTCCAGATGCCGCTGTCCCCATGTGCCTATCGGCTGTTCTTTTTCGGCGGATATGGTTAAGCATGGTATTAAATAATCTCCTTGCCACTCGTATTTGCCGCCTAATTCCTCAAATAATGATTTTGCCATCTTCTAGTTCCTCCAAATAAGATATTCACTCCACATTATTGTGTCTGTTGTCTTAAACGCAATTTTGAGTTTTCTCCTTATCTGGTTTCACTCATATGCAAGTTTACAAAAGATAGCAGAAAAAGAGAGGAAATATAAAGCAGATTAAGATATTCTTGTTTGCGAGTCCAGCTAATAAATGTCAATAGGTAAATGAAAAATATTTTTCTTCTAAAAAA
>SRZB01000085.1 GCA_004793585.1 Hominisplanchenecus murintestinalis
TTTAGAAATTTATTAACCAAGTAGTCTTGATTGACTACACCATTATTATACTAGGTGGTGTAAGGAAATGAGATGCAGGATCAGGAGGACGATTGGATGCAGAATGTGATAGAGGTTCGAAATTTGACGAAGGAATATAAAGCAGTGAAAGCGGTGGACGATTTATCTTTTGAGGTTCAAGAAGGGGAGATTCTGGGTCTGCTGGGACCGAATGGCAGCGGCAAATCTACTACAATGAACTGCATTTTGTCCCTGTTGAATTTTGGCAGCGGGAGCATTCGCATTTTCGGCAGTGAAATGAGGCCGGATGCGTATGAGATTAAAAGGAAAATCGGCGTGGTATTTCAGGATGTGGCAGTGTTTGAGGAGCTGACAGTGTATGAAAATATTGACTATTTCTGCGGACTATATATAAGGGACAAAGCTATCAGAAAGCAGTACATTGAAGAGGCGATAGCGCTGGTGGGGCTGGAAGAATATAAGAAGTTCCGTCCCAGGCAGCTTTCAGGAGGGCTGCTTAGGCGTCTGAATATTGCCTGTGGAATTGCCCACAAACCGAAGTTGATTTTTCTGGATGAGCCGACGGTGGCGGTGGATCCTCAGAGCCGCAACAATATCCTGGACGGCATCATGACACTGCGGAATCAGGGGGCGACGATTGTATACACTACCCATTATATGGAGGAAGTGGAAATCATCTGCGACAGAGTGATTATTTTGGACAAAGGAAAGATTTTAGCAGACGGTACATGTGATTCGTTAAAGAAACTGGCGCGCATCGAAGAGAAGGTTACCGTGGAGACAAATGCCCTGGCGAAGGAATGCCTTGAGGAAATCAGGCAGCTTGCCCATGTAGACGGGGCGGCATATGACGGGCAGAGTCTGTCAGTTGCCTATCGGCAGGGAAAGAATAACCTGATTGAACTCATGGAGTTTTTAAAGAAAAGGAATATCAGCTACAGTAAAATCTATTCTGAACGGCCGACGCTGAACGACGTCTTTTTGGAACTCACGGGAAAGGAGCTGCGAGACTGAATGTTTTGGCATAATTTTAAGTATACGGTAAAGACGCTTTTGGGAGATAAAATGCTGATTTTCTGGACCTTTGCTTTTCCTGTTATTCTGGGCGCTTTTTTTTATATGGCTTTTTCTGACATTGAAGATAGTGAAAAGCTCCATGTGATTGACATTGCGGTAGTGGAAAACACAGGTTTCCGTGAAAGTGAAATGTGGAAGGAATCATTGGAAGCTTTGAGTGACGAGGCGAGCGGAGAGCAAGTATTTTGTACGAAGTATGTGAGCGAAGAGGAGGCGAAACGCCTGCTCTCGGAAAAAGAAATCGCAGGATATTTTATGCTGGCAGATGGAGAGCCACAGGTGACGGTTGCGTCTGACGGGATTAATGAGACAGTGTTGAAATATGTGGTGGAGGAAATTTACCAAACGGAAGAAATCGTGCGAAATACAGCGGAGCGCCGGATACAGCAGGGAGAAATGCCTACAGCAGAATTTTATGAACAGCTCAGTAAAGAGGTTATGAATCTGGTTGACAGTGAAAATGGGGGTATACGGGATATTTCGGGGGCTAATCTGAGTTATACAATAATTGAATTTTATACACTGATTGCAATGACTTGTCTATATGGCGGGATTTTAGGAATGGTGGCGGTGAACCAAAATCTGGCGAATATGAGCAGCAAGGGGAAACGGGTGTCAGTAAGCCCTGTGGGAAAGAGCCGGATGATCCTCAGCAGCGTACTGGCAGGTTATGTGATTCAGATGGTTGGCGTAGCGCTGTTGTTTGCATTTACAATTTTTGTGCTGCATGTGGATTATGGGAATCATCTGCCCCTGATTGTGCTGCTGGCATTGTGCGGCGGACTGGCTGGGCTGTCCGTGGGAATTGCCATTGCGGTTCTTGTAAAATCCGGCGATAATGTAAAGACAGGTATCGTGATTTCCGTGACTATGGCGGGATGTTTTCTGTCGGGGATGATGGGGATTACCATGAAATATCTTGTGGACAAAAATATTCCGCTGCTCAATCTTCTCAATCCGGCGAATATGATTACGGATGGACTGTATGCGCTTTATTATTATGATACATTTGACCGTTACTGGCAGAATGCGGCCAGTCTTCTGGTGTTTGCATTTAGTATGATTTTGTTCTCGGTATTAGGATTGAGGAGGCAGAAATATGACAGTATTTAGAGCGTTCTTGAAAGTGCTGAACCAATGCAGGATACCGATTATTTTATATACAGTTCTGCTGGTTGGGTTCGGCGGTTTTCAAATGCAGACAAATGAGAGCAGTATGGGATTTACGGCAAGCAGACCGGAGATATCTATTATCAATCGGGATGAAAACGCAGGGATTACCCGGGGCTTGCTTTCGTATATGGCAGAGAATTGTGAAATTAGAGAAATGAAAGAAGAGGAGCTGGACGACGCCCTGTTTTATAGGGATGTCAGTTATATTTTGTACATTCCGGAAAATTACGGGAAGGATTTTCTGGAGGGCAGGGAGACGGAGCTGGAAGTCAAAAGCACCGGGGACTATCATTCGTCATATGCGGAGATGCTTTTGTCGCGCTATCTAAAGACTGCAAGGGCTTATGTAAAATATGCGGAGGACGGAGAAGAACTGGCGGCTGCAGTCAGTGGGATCCTGGAAAAACAGGTTTCCGTGGAGGTTACGTCAAAGCTGGATACAGGGAATTTAGAGAAAGCGGCGTTTTATTATAATTTCTTGAACTATAGCCTGTTGGCGGGATGTGTGTATGTCATCTGCCTGGTGCTGTCCAGCTTTCGGGAAGAGAAAATCCGCAGGCGAACTGCAGTGAGCAGTATGGACTATCGGAAAATGAACCGCCTGCTGCTGCTGTCAAACGGCTTGTTTGCGTTTGCACTATGGCTGCTCTATGTGATTTTGAGTTTTGTCTTAGTAGGAAAAGTTATGTTCACCGCGCAGGGACTTCTGTATGTGGCAAATTCTTTTGTATTTATGGTATGCTCCTTGGCAATTGCTTTCCTTATCGGGAATCTTGTCGGAAACAAAAATGCACTGAACGGAATCGTTAATGTGGTGGCGCTTGGCTCAAGCTTTCTGTGCGGCGCTTTCGTTCCGGCAGAGTGGCTTCCGGATTCTGTGCTGAAGGCGGCGCATATCCTGCCGTCCTATTGGTATATCCAGACAAATGAGTTTTTGAAAACTATGGAAGATGTCAGCTTTACATCGGTTAGGCCGATCCTTGTCAATATAGGAGTGATTTTGGGCTTTACTCTGATATTTATCGTAGCTGCGGATATCATATCAAAAAAGCGGGAAAAATTTTCGGGAAGGTAAAGTATGGGAAATTGCTGTAGTTTTTTGAATTATAAAAGGACAACAGCCGGCATCGCTAAATGCAGGCTGCTGTCTCTTTTAAAATTAATTTCCTCCGGGACCGTCCTGTCTTGGGCGGGAATCTTCATCTAATTTCGGTACATTATTATCAAATTCGGACGGAATGTCCCGTGATGCGTTAGATGTTCCGGGAAGGTCAATTTCAGGAATATTTCCGTCATCATAGGCAGAAGTGTTCCCTCTGTGGCATGCCTGTGGTTTCATGAGCGTCTCCTTTCTCAAATAAACAATGTTAAAATTGATGCCGTCAGTTCTCAGACTCAGCGACAATATCCTCCAGAACACGTATCAAATCGTGAATGGTATTTAGGGGAACGTCGCGTTTCAGTATTTCATTTTTCAGGTCAATGGACAGAGTATCAAACTTCGGGCGTATTTCATCTGAAACATAAGACATAGATATCACCTCGGTGATAGTGTGCCCGAAATGCAGATGGTTATGCGTAAAGACAGTAAGCGTATGAAAACAAAATTTTTTATAGTTGACATCCTGGGTTTTGCGGAATATAATTTCAATACAGCTGAATAGACAGTTCGGCCCGATTGCTCGAGCGTACCATCCTGTCGTTAAACAAAACTAGGGAACCCGATTTTATTGAATCCTGCGTTTTGCGGGATTTTTTTTGCTTTTTTGTACGGCTGAATTGTGATTGGAGGAAAATGTATGAAAGTACTGGTGTTGTCAAGCGGCGGCATTGACTCGACAGTCTGCCTGGCGCTTGCCGTAGAGAAGTATGGCTATGAGAATGTGCTGAGCCTGTCTGTTTCTTATGGGCAGAAGCACAGCAATGAACTGAAAGCGGCGCGGAGGATTGCGCAGCATTATCATGTGAGACATAAGGAATTGGATATGGGGATGATATTTGCGGGTTCAGACTGTACATTACTGGAGGGAAGGGGAGAAATTCCCAAGGGCACATATGCATCCCAGCTTCAGGAGAGTACTGGAAAACCGGTTTCTACCTATGTTCCGTTTCGGAACGGGCTGTTTCTTGCGGCAGCGGCGTCTGTTGCGCTGGCGGATGGATGTGAGAAGATCTATTATGGGGCGCATGCGGATGACAGCGCGGGAAATGCGTACCCGGATACTTCAGAAGCATTTCATGAAGCAATCAGCCGGGCAGTGCATGAGGGGAGCGGAAAGCAGTTGGAAATCGAGGCTCCATTTCTGTACAGCCATAAGGTAGATGTGGTTCGGGCAGGGATGGAACTTCAGGTGCCCTTTGCATTCACCTGGTCCTGCTATGAAGGAGGGGAGAAGGCGTGTGGAAAATGTGCGACCTGTATGGATAGGATGAATGCGTTTGCGCTAAATGGAATTCAGGACCCGATAGAATATGAGTCCAGCTAATAAATGTCAATAGGTAAATGAAAAATATTTTTCTTCTAAAAAA
>SRZB01000086.1 GCA_004793585.1 Hominisplanchenecus murintestinalis
CGTGGAGGCTAACCACTTTGTGGGCGGTTGCTCCTTTTCTATAATATAACATTTCCGGGTTCGGAAATCAATATGATTTTTTATTAAAACGTTTTGCAATGATATAACAATCCCGTGGGTTCACCACGGGATTGTTATTGCGTTGCACTTTTCTCATTGCGTTGCTTTCCTATATATAGATAGGAACAATAAGTGAAAATAAATAAGCCTACCTTGTAATTCTTGGCGGTTGCAGATAGGCTTTAGCCAATCTGAGAGTCTAACCACTTTGTGGGCGGCTGCTCCTTTTCTATAATATAACATTTCTGTATCTGAAAATCAACCGTATTTATTTATCTTGCAGATTATCTCATATCATATTAAAATGCCTAAAAGACGCCATAATCGCTTTTTCTTTCTCTGGCGGACATTTCGGCACACGGCTTTTATTATCGCCTACATTGTAATTCAGACGCTTTACTGTTGCTGATGGAGGAAAGATTTTTCTTGTTCCAGTTCAGATATATTGTGCTATTCCAGTTCCATTTTTCCAAGCTCCACTAACTGGTTTCGTTTTCTATATACAACTGCTGTTATATGGACCGTTCTATGTCCGTCGTCTGCCCAGTAATAGATGATAAAATTTTTTACCATTGTTTTCCTGATTCCCTGCTTTCTCCATTTTTCCGAATCAACCAGCGGATTACGCTTCGGCATATTCTCTAATGAAGCAGCCATTTTTTTCATTTCCGAAAATAGGTCATATGCCACCTGCGGGGCAAGAAGTTCATCAGCAATATAGTCCCTTATTTCCTTCATCTGCGACAGGGCGTATTTTGTAATTTTTACGTTATATTGTTCTTCCATGATTATCAAAGCCCTTCCATAAGCCGGTCAAAAGCTTCTTCATAAGGAACTGATTCTCCCTTTTTTGCCTGCTCCAGTCCGGTCTGCATCATTTCATCAAACTCTGCATCGGTCATGGTATCAAGGGTTTTGATTCCTGAAGGCAACTCAACCGAAAAAGGAATCCCCCTTTTCATAATTACCTGCCTATAGGTCATATTAATAAAAGCCGATGTGGATACACCGAGTTTTTCCAGTATATCTTCCGCCTGTTTCTTGACATCAGGTTCCACTCTGACATTTACATTTGCACTTCGTGCTGCCATATTGCCGCCGCCTTTCTTTTTTCTTTATTATATCCTTTTGTGCCGCAAAATGCAACACTATTATTGCCATTACCAAATCTGCCATCTCATATCATATTAAAATGCCTAAACGCCGCCATAATCGCTTTTTCTTTCTCCGGCGGGCATTGCGGCACACGGCTTTTATTATCGCCTATATTGTAATTCAGACGTTTCTCAATACCGCATTTGTTTTTTATCTGTGCTACATACAGTGACGATACCTTTAAACCATACTCCGACATTATCCATTCTTTAATTTCCGTATAGGTTGCACAACCTTTGACATCCTTCAGATATTCATTATCTTTTGGCTCATAATCCACATACGCATAGACTGTTTCAGCAGTGTAACTATTTCCTACCCAAAAGGACGCACGTCTCCACATGTGTCGGAACTACTATGTAAACACAATTTTTCAGCCTCGTCACTCGTATAGGAACACAATTCTGCGTCATTATGTACAGCCGCAGCGTTTTTACGCTTTGGCTTAAAATCCTTTCCATTAAAATTAGAGTGGATACCAGTTTTATACTCAAAGGTTATCTTCAAAGGCTCCTCCACTCCCTCATTATTATAACCTCCGATGACTATTTTTTCAACCACGCTTTCAAAAACCACCCTGTCGAAACTCTCCAGTATCTCCCCAGAACCTAACACTTTTCTGAACTCCCTTAACCGTGTTCTGGTATTATCCTGATTCCTGCTCAATTCCATCAACCGCTCCTGTTCCTCTTGGAGCTTCTTTAACTGCTCGGACAGCTCTTGGTTCTTCTTTTCGTAAATGTCCCTGTCGATATTATTATCAAGCCTTAAATCAAGCAGCTTCTCCTTACGCCTGTGCAGGTCAGCCATTTCCTTTTCAATCTTAGGCAGACGCTTCAGAGAAGTGTCGTCATTAAGGATTCCCTCAACTTTTTGCAGGAACTCATCAACAATCTCCTGCTGGTCTGTGCATAAAAGCTGGTAGCTCTTTACAAAGGCTTTTTCAATCACTTCTTCGGGGATTCCCTTACAGTGTGGGCAATGTCTTTTCCCGTTCTTCGTAGCAGTGACGCACTGCCAGATTGTCTTAGTGTATGCGGAGCTGCTGTGCCAGTTCCTCCGTGTCAGAGTGCCGCCGCAAAATCCGCATTTTATCATGCAGCTAAACGCATATTTCCTGCTGAACTTGTTTCTTTTCTGCCCCTCTTGATGCACGTTGCGGTTTGTGTTCCGCTTCGCCAGTATCTTCTGCGCTTCCTCAAAAATTTCCTCGCTGATTATCGGTTCGTGATGGTCACGGATATAAAACTTATCTTCTTCCCCGAAGTTTTCCAACCGTCTTTTTGAAATCGGGTCAACCGTGAATGTCTTTCCTAAAAGCAGGTCGCCTTTGTATTTCTCATTTTTGATAATTCCGATGACTGTGGACTGTACCCATTTTGAACTGCCGTACTTTGTCTTGTATCCCAAGTTTTCCAGTTCGTTCCCGATGACCGTGCAGCCTGCGCCCTCAATATACCGATTGAAAATATACCGTACAATTTCAGCTTCCTTTTCATTTACGGATATGCTTTTTGTATCCTTATGGTAGTCATATCCCAGACAGCCTTGAAACCCTACAAGCTCGCCCCTCTGCATCTTCATTTTCAATCCCTTTTTGACATTGGAAGATATATTCTCCACTTCCTGCTGTGCGACGGAGCTGAGTACCACCAACAGCAGCTCGCCGTCCATTGTTAAGGTATTGATATTTTCATCTTCAAAGAAAACGGCAATGCCTTTCTCTTTCAGCATACGGACATATTTCAGAGTGTCCAGTGTGTTTCTGGCAAATCTTGAAATGGATTTTGTAATCACCATATCAATATCCCCATTCATACAGTCGTTAATCATTCTCTGGAAATCCTCACGCTTCGCTACCTGCGTGCCTGTTATGGCTTCGTCAGCGTATATGTCCGCCAGTGTCCATTCGTGTTTCTTCTTAATCAAATCCGTGTAATATGTGACCTGTGACTTATAGCTGTTGAGCTGGTCTTCACTGTCCGTGCTGACACGGCAATAGGCGGCTACCCTTAACACTTCGACCTTTCTGCCACGGATACGGTTTTCACTACGGTTTGCTTTGATTACCTGCACATCGCTCATATGATTTACCTCCAAAATATTTATTGATGAATGTCAAGCCGCAAGGTTCGTAACGACATTGTAATCTCTCATAAGCCGCTTCTTTATGGCTTCGTATTCATCTACCGTAATTAAACTTCTTTTTTTCAGCTTCTGCAAACATGCGAATTGGATGCTGTAATGTACAAAATCCTGCTCCCTATTCTGCTCCATCGCCACACCCCGCTTTCTGCTGCTTCATGGATAAGCTAATGGCAAGAGCCTTGTCAACCCTTGCCATTATGTCCGTGGGCATTGTCCCCATATGCTGTTTTAACCGCTGTTTGTCAATCGTCCTTATCTGCTCAAGCAGGATAATGGAGTCCTTATCAAGCCCTTTGTAATCTTTCACGGCGGTATGTGTCGGCAGTTTCGCTTTTGTCTGCACTCGGCTCGTAATGGCTGCGATAATGACCGTCGGGCTGTGCCTGTTTCCTATATTATTGGAAATGATAAGTACGGGTCGTGTGCCGCCCTGTTCTGAGCCGATAACGGGATTAAGCTCTGCGTAGTAGATGTCGCCACGCCTGATTGTTCTTTCCATATTCTTTATAACCTCCATCTGGATTTAGGCAGGAATATCCTGCCTATGTAACAGACAGACGCAAGGAAGCATTTAAGGTCGGAAAAGCATAAAACAAGCCCTGTTCCATTGACCGCCCTGCATCTGGCTTTATGATAAAAGGCATTTTCTATTTGTCCCCGACACCCCGAAAATGCTGATGCGTGATAACGCAAGGGAAGTCACCAAACGGTCAGCAGCGAACTGACGCCACGGGAATTGCACCCCAACTGTCGGTCTGACAGAGCCGCCCCCATTGCCTGCGGCGGACTGGTTACCGCTCGGACTGTGGCTGGACGGGAGTATCATTGTCCTCTTTGTGGGTTTTGGCGAAATCGGGAGCTGCCCGATATTTCCAGTCGGTATTTTCCGCTTGCCGTCTTTCGGCGGGTCATGGCGTACCGCTGCACACGCTTAC
>SRZB01000087.1 GCA_004793585.1 Hominisplanchenecus murintestinalis
TTTAAAAATAATTTCGATTTTTCTCATTTTGCTATTGACATTTATTAGCTGGACTTGATTTACCATTATAATAATTCCACAGCAGGAGAGCTAGAAAAATCTAACTCTCCTCATTGATATTTCGTTTGAAACCGATATACGTCGCAATCCAATAAATACCATAGATAAAGAAGAAAATCGCCAAACCACCAGCAAAATAGAACAGGTAGATAAATTCATTTGCCAAAAGAACGTTATAAACATTGTTAAGTGAAGCTAACATACAGAAACTTGCAATAACCGAATAAACAACTGGAATTCCAAATAATATCAATAATTGTTTTTTGATTGTCTTAAACAATGACTTGTCATTTACTCCTAATCTTCGCAAAGTCTGATAGCGATATTTGTATTTAGTAGCATCACTTAAAGATTGCACAGCAAGAATTGTTCCCACAGCAGAGATTAAAATAAAAGCAATATATAAACAGATACTTGCCATGATAGCAGTCATAGTATTTTGTTCTTCTATAACAGTACCTCTTACTGATACTCTATAATATTCATTATGAGTTGTCCCGTCTTCATCTTCTACCACCAATAAATGCTTTAATTCTGTATCTATCTTTTCTTCTAATTTTGCAGTCGTTTCTTCTTTTGTATCAACAATTAAATGTTCTTCTGATATTTCTAATCCCTGCACATATTCATCAGGAACAATGACTGTAAATCTTCCTGTATTATTCATACTGTACCAAAAAGATTTTGTATCAATCCCTTTTAAGCGAAGTTCATTGTTAGCAAATTGAATGGTCTGCATATCAGCATTATCTTCAACTTTGTATAATAGTTGACTATCAGTTACAAGGAAATACTCATCTTCTGTTAATTCAACAGTATTCATATTTCGTAATTTCAATAATCTGTTATAATCACTTAACTTCATTACTGGGTCATAATCATAAAACTGCACATTGTAATAATCTTGTATTTGATGTTTAGGTTCTTTATAAACATTATATTCAATGGTTTCCTTGATTGTATAATCTTCATCTATAACATCAAGATATTCTTTATAATCATCAAAAGGTTGTGTCCAATCAAAAACTTCTACATCATAAGGAGAGGTTAATTCAATGCTCGTCTGATATAAACCTTTATAGATACTGGAAAAATTCAGACATAGCAAGGAAAGTAATATCAGCATAGAAAGCGTTCCGAATGTAAAACTCATTGTTCTTGCCTTCGACGCAAAAGTTCTTGTTACAAATAGGTTGTCATTTTGATATTTCATTTTTTTACTTTTTAGTAGAATTGATAATAACATATCCGCACAAGTTGCAGAAATACCATAAATACTGATTATTAACATAATCACGCAAATCATTAAATAAGTCATAGTTGACTCATCACTGAAA
The DNA here is from genome assembly GCA_004793585.1 of Hominisplanchenecus murintestinalis. GTDB lineage: Bacteria > Bacillota > Clostridia > Lachnospirales > Lachnospiraceae > Hominisplanchenecus_A > Hominisplanchenecus_A murintestinalis. Next base: position 1,398 of record SRZB01000087.1, read on the forward strand.
TTTTCAAAACTGCAACGTGAGTTCCAAAGCAGAAGTGAGGAAACCCCCAGTACAGCACTAACCATAAAGATAATGTTTCTTTTTTTATTATTACGGAACATTTTCTTTTCATTCTGTTTATCAAAGTAAAGAAAATCATGTACCGTCATTTTTCTTATTCTTCGTAAAAGGTTAAGTAAAACCAATACATATATTGCCAAAAAGTAAATTACAAGTAACCCTACGGAAATAAGGTTTAATGAAATGAATATAACCTCTGGAATACCTAATAATTTTACAATGACTAATGACACAAACTGGCTAAACAGAAAACCAAGTGGAATAGCTAGTATAAGTGCTAAAAAGCCTAATAATATATTCTCCATGACAAGTAGACGTGCAACTTCTTTTTTCTTTATCCCAAGAAGCATATATGTTCCAAATTCTTTACTTCGTTTCTCAAACATGAACCTTGTCGTATAGTTAATCAAGAAACACACAACAAATACAATAATGATATTTACAAAAGTTAGAACATTCTTGAATGAGTCCATACCAGATGATAGCTTTACAACTTCATCAGAACTTGCTATAAGATTAAATGCCAGTATGAGTGAAAATGAAATTGTAATGGTTATCAGATAAATCAAATAATCCTTTAAATTTCTTTTTGTATTTCTAACCGCCAATTTACCTAACATTTCCCACTTCACCTCCGAGCAAGGTTAACATATCCAGTATTTCATTGAAGAAATCTTTTCTGCTTTTTTCCCCTCTGAAAATTTCATTGAATAGCTTACCGTCTTTCAAGAACAAAATACGTTTACAAAAAGACGCACTAAACGGGTCATGTGTTACCATTAAAATAGTAGCCTGCATTTTCTTATTGATGTCAGACATTGTTTCCAGTAACAATCTGGAAGATTTTGAGTCCAAAGCTCCCGTCGGTTCGTCGGCTAAAATCAGCTTTGGTTCATTGATTAAAGCTCTTGCACAAGCACAACGCTGTTTTTGTCCGCCCGAAACTTCGTAAGGAAATTTGGATAAAATATCACGAATACCCAATTTATCAGCGATAGCATGAACCCTTTTCTCAATATCAGCAGGGTTCTGTTTGTTGATTACCAATGACAAAGAAATGTTTTCTTCAATCGTTAAAGTATCTAAAAGGTTGAAATCTTGAAAAATGAACCCTAGATTTTCACGTCTGAAATCAGCAAAATCTTTATCTTTGATTTTGGTAATATCTTGATTGTTGACTGTAATGTGTCCGCTGGTTACAGTATCAATCGTAGAGATACAGTTTAATAGGGTAGTCTTTCCAGAACCACTAGCTCCCATTATTGCGACAAATTCGCCCTTGTCTACATACATAGAAATACCGTCTACTGCCTTTGTGATATTTCCAGAGTTACCCCCGTAGTATTTTTTTACTTGCTCTAAATTTAAAATGTGTTCCATTAAAAATCGCTCCTTTCTTCCTGCCACATTTATTTGTTTTGGAATACAATTAAATTATAGCAAGGGCAGTATTCAATTACACTTACAGTTTTGAAAGTAAACAGAGAGTAAAAGAGCCGTGATAATGCAGATCACAATTCTGTGAAGCATTTCCACGACCCTTTTATTATAATTTTACCTTTGTCTTTTTCGTAATGGTATAAATGTATTCCTCTGGTGTAGGGCGTTTATTTCCAAAATACTTTTTAAAATTTGCCTGCACTTTTGGGTCGTTACTGTTCATAGCTTCATCAATCGTTGCTTCAATATCCGCCCGAACATCAGCCAATGATACACCGCCAGCTTTTGCACCAGCTTTCAATGCTTTTTTTATATCTCGCTTTTTAAGTCCTAGCATAGTATTTCCTCATCACAATTTAGCGAATGTTTTAAAAATGTTTTTCAAAATGTTTATACAGAACAATCCCTAAAAATGTTTGCAGTAGGAATAACCCAAAGATAACTCCCATAATCCATGCTTCCACATGAAGTAATGCAAGGACAAAAGCAACAAACAAGTAAACAAAAATCATTAACTGATACACTAAAGAACCAGCTTTCATTCTTAAAAATATTTTTCTTTCATCAACACTATTGATGTGATTTTCTCTATTTATACTTTCCAACTTTTCTTTATTTTTTGGCATTTCATAATAACAGATTTTAAATAATTGAATACATGAAGCAAAAGCTAAACCAAGCCCTATTGCATAAAAAAGTGTAGAGTAATAGTCAGTATCAATAACGAAATATCCAAAACATATAAAGATTATGCCTATAATAATTTCAATGATAAATGGTAATTTTTTCTTCATTGTTAATTCCACCTTTCAAAAGACTACATTTTCTTATCTAAATAACGAGCTGTTATAACCCATGTGATTTGTCCGATAGCAATAACTCCTACTATCGAAAAAAATACAACTTTACTCATATATCCCATAAAGATAAGAGCAAATAATACAAGAACCAATAATGTAAGTGTTACTTTGTAAGCATTCGCAAGAGAAGCATTAGTAATTGCGATATTTCTTTCATCATTTTCTAATATTTGCATTTCTTTTGTCGGCTTACTGAATATATCACACCCCATTAAAATCAATATTATTCCAATAAGTGTTGTACCATAGACAACCAAATCTGGACGAGGTACAGGTAATAGTTGATGTACTCCTAAACCATAAGTTAGTAAACCACCTAAAAGAACTATTACACCGACAAATAATTCTACTTTTTGTATCTTATGCTTCATTTACTTTCCTCCTAGTATAATAATGGTGTAGTCAATCAAGACTACTTGTTTAATAAGTTTCTATA
>SRZB01000088.1 GCA_004793585.1 Hominisplanchenecus murintestinalis
TTCGGTAAACATATGTTTTTCTTTGTGTGTCAATAGGTCGGAATTTCCTATAAAGCAAAAAAGAGCGGTGGCAAGCCCGCCCTCTTCTATTCCTTATTCAGTTTTTTCTTTTTTAGGAGTGTCCGAAAGTTCGTTTACTTTTTTCTTCGCTTCATCCAAATCTTTACAGCCATCCAGAATCATTGAAATCATCTTTATAATTTTGTCAAATTGTTTGTCTGTCATAACCTCTACCATATCCTTTCCTCCATTCTTCACCAGATTCGCTTGCCCTTATCTGATAATACTATTGTAGCATATTTAAACTATCCCGTCAAGCATTTTTAAACTATTCTTTTGATATTTTTTCATCAACACACATTTCTATAAATGCAGACAAGGACATTCCAGCCGCCTTTGCCGCCGCTTGATACTCTGCTTTCTTCCCCTTTCCTGCCATAACAGTAATTCTATCATATTTCTCTTTCTGATATTCATTCACATAAGCAAACGCCGCTTTTTTATCCGCAAATGCCACTCCATCACCTCCTGCCTGATTCCATATTACCATTCAAAAGAAAAAATTTCAAGCATTTTTAAACTTTTTTATAAATATGTGTTGACAGCATATTTAAACTATGCTAATATAGACTTATCAAAGGAACGGAGGATATGAGAAATGAAAAGATATTACATGACTGCTGAAAGTGCAGATGATGAATTGTACGAACATCAGGGAAATATAAGAGGAGCAAGGTCAATCGCTCAAAGACTTGCAAACGACAGAAACGAAACAGTTTTTATAAACGATGTGGAAACAGAAGATATTGTTGATTGCGTGTGGTCAGATTAACCGCACCACCCACCCGGCGGGGTTGCTCCGGGAGAAAGAAGGGAAGATATGACATTAGCAGGAAGTATGACTATAAGGATTTATGACAGCGAGATTAGAGAGGTATGCCATGACTTAGGATACTGGATAATCAATCAGACATACTGGTATCCTGACAACAAATATACAGAAGAAACCGCAAAAGAAGCGTTCCTGAATAGGGAAAAATAAATTCATCCCGTCCCTGCCGGGTAATGCAGGAAGAAAGTGAGGAGGATATGGAAGGATATACAATCAGATGTAGCGGTCACAATTACATAACGCTTGAATGGAATGGAAAATTTATTTTCTGCTTAGACAATGATATGTATTATGCAGAAGAAATTATATACAATATCAAGAAAAGAACAGGAATGAATTTTCAAGACATTCCCATCAAAGGCAGGAAAGACGATTTTCGAGGATTAAGATTTTTTAACGGAGGCTGGAAGCGGGATTTTTGGAAAGATTTTCCAAGTAAGAAAGAAATTGACGGTTACATGAAAATGAAACAAGGAATCATGTAAATTAGAACAGGCGGCAGGATAACACCTACCGCCCCTTTTTCATTTATACCGCTTTTACCCGCTGCTTCCCTTTCACCACAACAGGCAGCCAGCCTGATTTAATCTGAATCCAGATACTCCCATTCCAAGCGGTAGTGGCTTTCTTAACCTTCACCACATTGCCCTTTTTCAGTTTGGCTTTATTCCCGGACAGGCGGCGGCACTTTTTCTTTGCGGATGCGGAGAGCTGTGTATACTTCACATACCCCGCCTGCTGGAACTTGGTGGAAATGCTGTCCCGGATGGCAATGTCCTGCGTCAGCTTTACTTTCATCCCGGCTTTCAGCTCCAGTTTCTGTCCGGCATTGAAGTATTCTTCTGCCCTCTGTTTAAACGTTGTCCACGTCCAGCTTGTCTTATACCCGTTGTTATGCACATATGGAGCCGGACAGGTCTTATTTACGATATCGTAATGGCGCAGCACATTCGCGGACGGGATGCCCAAGTCATGGCGGAGCTTCGCCACCAGCCACGCACACGCCTCCTGCGTCTCTTTCGTGAAGTACCACCTCTTATCCTCCGCACTGGCCGCGTTCCCGTCGCACTTGCAGCACATTTCAATGCTGATAGTGTTGCTGTTCCGGGCTTCCGGGTGCTTTTGGGTGTAATATCCTGCCGTGCCTACCGCCCAGGGCACTGCATCCAGGCTACATCTCTGGTAAATAGTCCCGTCCCAGTAAATGTAGTAATGTGCCCCGCATCCGTCTGATGCCAGGTCGTGAGCCTGCCCAACCACGCCTAAGTAATGGACGGCAATATATTTTTTCCGGTTGCCCCAGCAAGGGACATTTCTGGAGCTGATAGCGTTAATGATTTTATGTGTCATATGTTTCTCCTTTCCTGCTGCACTTTCGCAGCATCTTCTTTGATTTCTTCGCCCACAGGCACTTACCCCACGATCAGATAAAGAATAAACGCACTTATATAATGTAGGACTTGGTCTTGTGTATATGTGATTTTATTCCATCTTGCCTTTAATGGGTCAATGATAATGTGAGTTGCAAAAAGTACCGCCAACTGCCAATTAACCCCAAAATATAGGTAAAAAGGCAGGATGTACAGCGCACAATGCACAAACAAGTGATACCAATTTTTTCCTTTTGTCTGCGCAATAAAATCACACTGTAAAACATAATCCCCCACTAAATGGCATAGGATTATTTTGATAAATAGCTCAATCATTGTTTTACCTTCCTCCAATCTCAAACCTCGGTATCAGCGTATAAACGGCTTACTCTCCCAACTCCACGCCCTCCATGACTGCCCTTGCTTCAAGCACAGCAATGTAGTCGGTCATAGCCCGAACCTGCATATTGTATGTGCTTCTCGGACAGGTCGGCGTGAAATTCAGTTCGCCGTTATCCCACTTTTCAAGCATAGCTGCCAGCTTCTGATAACGGATAACCACCTGCTGATACTCTGCCTTGAAACGCTCCTTGTAATCTGCACTGTTCATCATTTCAACTGTTTCTTTTAATTCCATCATGTTATCTTCCTCCTATTTCAAGTCTTTGCACTTTCGCAGCATACAAAAAGGCCGGCTATTCGCCCTCTCTGTCATTCTCTTCAGTATCCCCCGTCTGCTGTTCCCCCATCGCTTCCACTTGGGATTTGATGTTCCGGATCAGCGGTGTGAGGAATGACGGGATTGGTACTCCCATGTCTTTTATATTCTCAAGGATGCTGATAATCTCATTGCATATAATCCACAGGGCTACGATGCAGGCCACCAGGAACGTAAACGGCAGCCCTATCCCTACGGTTGCTGAAGCGTACAGTAATAGCTGGTCTATGATAGCCCCTACGACTACCAAGAGCCACATGCACACTTTCTTGCGGATGCCGCGCAGCCCTTTGTACGATGTAATCTCCTGCCCCCTCCGGTCGGATGCCATAAGCCCTGTGATATAGTCAATCACATTGCAGGTCACCATCAGGACGACCGGGACTGCCAGAATCCCAAGAAGGGACGTTAAAAATCCAAACGCTGCCGAAAAGACAGCTTTTATATGATTTGCGTTCATGTTTCTTTCCTTTCCCCGGCACCTTGCCGGAATAAAAAACAGCCCCCGGAAAATGAGTGCCGTGATACGTTTTTATTGATTTTGTTCCGTTTTTAGGCCAGATAAAACACTTCTCTGTCCTTACGGTTTGTCCCTGATTCGCACGTCCTGTCCCTCCTACACTTTTACTACCCCTTCTACGCGGGTAATTCTTATATTAGAAAAACCCCATCCCGTCATACTCCTCACCAGTAGACCTATCCGCGCATTAGTAAAATCACACGATACACGAACCAGTCCATTGTAGTTGACATTGGCGTATCCGCTTACACATATCTGCATATGTTCCCGTGTGAGCGTATTGTACCTGCATTCTGAGTCCCCTACTTCCAACCACATCCTGACTTCTTTCCAGTCTTTCAGGCTTGGAATGGACGCATATACCCATGTATTCAATGCAGAAG
>SRZB01000089.1 GCA_004793585.1 Hominisplanchenecus murintestinalis
CTAAAGGATGAAAATGGCGTAACAGATATAACTGATGATCTACCTTTTTATATTCCAGACTTATGGCAATGGGCAAAAATCAAAGATATTCTTCAGATTAATCCAAGAAATAGCCTTGAGAATAATCTTAAGGTTTCCTTTGTGCCAATGCTTCTAATTGATAATGGATACAGTGGAAAACATACAGATGAAGTTCGTCTATGGAAACAAGTAAAAAGCGGTTTCACACATTTTAAGGAAAATGATGTAGGCATTGCAAAAATTACGCCCTGTTTTGAGAACAGGAAGTCGACTATATTTAAAAATCTCCGCAATGGTTATGGAGCTGGGACAACCGAGCTGCATATTCTGCGTACATATGATGATACAATTTTGCCTCAGTATTTACTTGCCTATATAAAATCGAATTTATTCATAGAAAAAGGTAAACAAAATTTTATAGGAGTAGTTGGGCAGCAACGCATTGGAAGAACCTATATTGAAAATTTATATTTACCAATCCCACCCCTGCAAGAGCAACAACGAATAGCAGATCAAATAGATGTAATTTTCACACAGCTAGATGCGATTATAAGCTCTCTATTATAAATAATGTACTGTAGTCAGCAAGGGCGCGAAAAAAGGCGGTTGAACTTTTACCCTATTATACCTTTAGAAAAGCCTGTGATTTGCTGGTAATATCAAATTAGTACCTATGAACCAGAAACTCTAAATGTAAAGCCTATATCAAATCAATAAAAGTATTTTATTTGGATATAAAATTACTTCCTTGACTCCTGTTTGCGACTAATATATAATTATATCACAAATTAGCCGCAAGGAGGCGATGTCATGTATATTAACCGAAGCATGGAATCTACTATAAAGAGAATTGAAAAAGGATTTAAAGCAATTTTAGTAACTGGTCCCAGACAGGTCGGAAAATCAACAATATTAAAGCACATACATGGAAACAGAAAATATGTAACTTTTGATGACCCTGTATTGTTGTCCGAAACCAAAAGTGAGCCTGGACTATTCTTCCGAAACAATAAACCACCTATTATCCTGGATGAAGTACAATATATTTCAGAACTTTTCCCTTATATAAAAATAGAATGTGATAAAACAGAGGAAAAGGGGCAGATCAGCCTTACAGGTTCACAACAATATCATTTAATGAAAAATGTCTCAGAATCTTTGGCAGGCAGAGTCGGCATATTAGAATTATCAGGATTATCACTGCGCGAGATACAGGGAATTCACTTTGATAAGCCCTTCATCCCTGACGAAGCGTATATTTCTGCACGCGAAAAGGAATTCAAAATCCAGAATAACGTATGGGAATTGATTCACAGAGGAGGATATCCAGCATTAGCAGACGATGCTGTTGACTGGCAAACCTTTTTCAGCTCCTATATTCAAACCTATATTGACCGAGATATTAATGCACTGGGAAATGTGAAAGATAAATTGAAATTTACACAATTTTTAACAGCATTAGCCGCCCGAACCGGACAAATGCTGAATTATTCAGCTGTAGCATCGCAAATTGATGTATCTGTGAGCACCGTAAAAGAATGGCTTTCATTGCTTGAAGCATCAGGGATTGTCTATATCATGCAGCCATATTCTAATTCAGCATTAAATAGAGCTATTAAAACTCCTAAAATTTATTTCAGAGATACTGGGCTAGTATGCTATCTGACAAAATACCAAACAGCAGATACCGCAATGAACGGCGCTTTAGCTGGTGCACTATTTGAAACTTTTGCAGTATCCGAGATACTAAAATCTTTTTCCAATGCTGGAAAAGACTATCGCATGAATGTTACTTATTACCGCGGAAAGGATAAACTCAGAAGAAAAGAGAATGGCGAGAGAACGGAAAGAGAAACAGAAATCGACTTGCTGATTGAACAGAATGATATTATTTATCCTGTAGAAATAAAAATGTCAGCCAATCCGAAACTGGCAATGACAAACGCCTTTTCTCTGTTGGATCAGATTCCCGGAAAAAAGCGCGGTATTGGTGTAATTTTGTGTATGTATGAATCCGTTCTATGGTTAAAAGATGATATCGTTGCTCTTCCTGTAGAATATATATAAAGTACACTCTACCTGATGAGGCGGAGCAGAAACTAAATTATTTGTTTCCGCTCCGCCAATATGTGATTCAACAGCTCATATTTTACATCTTACCATGTAACAATTTTATCAACCAAAGCCTGCTGCTCAGTTGCTGTCCTTCGCAAATAGATGCGCGTAGTTTCAATGCTCTCATGTCCCATAAGGTCTGCTAATAAAGCAATGTCATTATATTTGTCCAGAAAATTCTTAGCATAAAGATGGCGGAATGAGTGAGGATAAATCACTTTTTTGTCTAACCCATATTTATCTGCATAATTTTTTAATTGTTGGGAAATCCCTCTAGCGGTTATGCCTTCGCCAAAACGATTCAAAAATAAATATCCCGTCACTCTGTCATTATCCGAAAGCCATTTCACAGTTTCACTTCGCAATTTTTTCGGAATATATAAACGGCGTAATTTTCCACCTTTGCTGTATAGGTCAAAATATCCAAGATCTACATGTTCTATTTTGATTCGGATAAGCTCGCTTACCCTGGCTCCAGTTGCTGCCAGATACCAAACTACAAAATACCACTGCATATTTCCATCTTTTTTCAACTGCTTTTTCAAAAAGTTATAATCCGCATTGCTTACAACATTCTCCAGAAAGTTCTTTTGTTGAATTTTCACGGAGTTTAACCGCAAATTCAATTTACCCAAATATTCAAGATACCTATTCATAGCCTGAATACGCAAATTTACAGTTTTAGGCTTGAAATATTCAATAAGATACCCCTTATATGCAAGTAAATTCTCTTTTGAAATAGAATCATAATTGTATTGAAAGTAATCAACTGTCCATAAGTATATGGAAATTGTACGCTCCGATAAATTTTCCTTTTGTAAAAACTCTTTAAATGTCATGTTTCACCTCCGAGTATTGTGCGAAATTCCTTGTCCATTAAAGATTATACAAAAGTTCTTCATCCTTTGCTTCTATTTATCTATTATGAGTAGTATAGCGGTATTAGACATGAACAAATTGTTTGAATTGCTTACTAACATAGAAATATACTTCAATTAAGATTTTTTTCTACGTTCTGAATATGTAATAACAATTGATGAATTCTATTTACAATTCTCTCTTGTTCGGTTTTTGGAGGAACGCAAACTAAAGTAACCTCCAATTGATTTAAATAGAATCCTTTTTGTGCGGTTCCCATTGCATTATTTTTTATAACATCTTGAAAATGAGGTGCATCAAAAAAGATTTTTAAATACTTAGGTGAGATATACGTTGAAATAATGGTTACACTACGCTGAAAACATAGGTTTTTAGGAATCCCATCATATATACAACTGCGTCCCAGCGTTGCCACAGTTGTTAAGAATATGTCATTGATACTAACATTGGTACGAGAGTTCTCCTTAACAAAATCTGTTTTGTTTAAATATCTGGCATTACCTAAATCAGATATCATATTATTGACTATATTTCTTGAAGAAGCCATGATATATTGCGTTTTCAATTCAGAACCTTTAGGAGGATTATGGGAACCGTCAATAATTTTTTTACATATTGATTTCAGCCTACACCAATTCCAGGTATTTGGCAACTTAAATGGAATTTCCTCATCAATGCACCGCATTTTACTATCGTTCTGTTC
>SRZB01000008.1 GCA_004793585.1 Hominisplanchenecus murintestinalis
ATTTTTCAAGGTACTATAGGAATAGGGGCAAATTTATTTATGGTTTTGACCCCAACATCATTTTATATTCTTCTTCCAGATTAGATTTAATTGTATTTTTTTCTTTGTTCCAATCATTTTTCAAATGCTCTTTCTTTCTGATAATTTTTAAGATAGTGCCACAACAATTTTCTATTCTATTGATTGAATGTCTTTTCTCACTATCCGCCGAACAGACAGCCTTTAAACTTTGTTCATATGCTATTTGTTTTTCTTTAGCTTGTTCTGCCGCAACTATTCCAACAGCAGTTCCACCAACTTTTGTTCCCACATATGCCGCTGAATAGGGGCTATGTGGCTTTTTTAATATAATTGGTGTATTCATTGCCGCTTTAGCATAGCCCTTTTGAAAATTCGATAAATCATCAAATAAATTTTTTAGTTTAGGATAGTCTGAATCCCCTTCAAATTCTTTCAAATACCAATTCTTTTTCCTTAACAATATCTCACATTCACCAAAAGTATAAAGAATCCGATATTGTTCTTTGCTAATTTTCCTTTTTTTCGGTATTTTCAACCTAATAAATCCTACAATTAAGGCAAGCAACACAATACATACTGTTAATATAAATACTGTCACTTTTTCATCTCCTTGATTTTGATATACTTTCTCTATCATATTTTAGAGTTTATAACTCTATTTGTCAATAGTTATACGCTTTTCCCTTATACTATTTCAGAGGTGCATAAACCATGAAATATAATGAGAGAATACGGGAAATCAGAGAAGATAACTCCCTAACCCAACAAAAAATTGCTGACCTGCTGCACATAGAACAAAGGACATATGCAGACTATGAAAGCGGCAAGACAAGAATCCCTGTTGATAACCTCTTGATTCTTGCCCGATTCTACAATGTGTCTATGGACTACATCACAGGCGCAAGCAATATCAAATCCGAATACCCAAAAGCATAGGCAGCCGCATTTTTTATATCTATAATGCCGCTGCCTATTGTTTTATTGCTTCTTTGCGTTTTCTGCTATGTATGAATCCATTCTATTGATTGCCGCCTTTAATTCCCCTTGTAAGGCTTTTAAATAGTATTTTGCACTGTTGGCAATCAATTTAGCTTCTGCCTGTTCTTTGCTTGTATATGCGGCTTCTGCTGCCCTTAAAAGGCATAACAAGGATTCTTGATTATATTCTACCTCTAAAAAATCTCTCATAATTGAATACAGTTCTTCCATTTTGTTTTCCTCTCTTTCATGGATTTATTTTGACTGTATACAATTACATCTTTTCCAGATTCTTCAACAATTCATCAATCCCTTTTTCAGAGATAGCAATATAATATTTATGCGTTACATTACTGTTACTATGCCCCATTTGATTACACAACAAATATTCTGGTGTATTTAAAGCAGCTAAATTTGTTCCGTAGGTATGGCGCAAATAATGATATTTAAACATGATATTATGTTCGCCCTGTAAAGTTCTGGAATGATATTTCATGGAATTAACGGTCTGTATCTTGCCATTAGGCAGCGAATTAACCAATTCAAGAGAAGAAATCATGTCCCCATTCAAATCTTGTATAAATGTCTGGTTCTGCTGCCTTTGTAAAGCTAATTCCTTTTTGTCCTGCTCCTGCTGCCGCTTTAGCTTTTTAAAGTAGTCCTTTAGTTTGCTGCACATATAGATTTTTCTCTTTGCGTTTCTGGTTTTCAGAGAAACTAACTTTATCAGTCCTTCTTGATACTGCATTTGTCTATCTATTGTGATAATGCCGCTTTTCAAATCTACATTAGACCACTTCAAACCATAACATTCATTGATACGCAAGCCGCAATATTTCCCCAACATATACGCTGTCTCTGCATTTGTACCGCTGAAATAACTGTCTAATTGCTCTATCTCCTTATCATCAAAAGAAACTATGTCTAAATCATCATCAATCTTTAATTTTGGCATATGTATTTTAGTATCTTTATTTACGCATAATTTGTTATAGGAATCTACATCAATATAATTTCTGGAATACGCTTGTCCGAATATCAGATAGAACATTTTCAAAAAGGATTCTGTATAGGAATATGCTCTATTGTCTGTATAATACAATTCTTCCAGATAATCTTGTATTTCCGCTACTGTTATTTCATCAATGTACCTTTTACCGAAACGGTCTTTAATGTGGTTATTCCACAAAGAATCCTGTTTCTTGATAGTTGCATAGGCTTTTCCGCTTCTTCCCTTTTCACAGTATTCTTGATACACTTCTGTTACTGTCTGTCTTGTAATCTGCCTTTGTGGCGGCAACTGTATTTTGGCTTGTTCTTGTGCTAATGCTATGCTTCTTGCCTTTGCTGCCTGTTTTTGTGTTTTGTAGGGATTGCCTAATTCGTCCTTTACCCTCTTTTGTGCTTTCTTCTTTCCATTTACTGTAAGTACAAAGCGATAACCCCAATACCCATTGTCTAACTGATATACTCCTGCTGCCTGTTGTTCTGCCATGATAAAACCTCCTTAGAAATTGTCCTTTTGTTGTCCTAACTTCTAAAGAGGTTGTTTATAGTTGTTGTTTGGATTGTCCTAAATGTTGTCCTCCCCTCTTGACATAAACCCTTGTAAATACTACAATAGTTATGTCTTAACTGGTGCGAATCCATGACACCGTTCATGAGATGGCAAGGGATGAGGCAAGACATGGCAAGGCATTTGAGGGACTGTTAAAGAGGTACTTCGGCTAATCAAATCGCCGGATTTTGAAGGATTTTTGAAATTAAGGGAATGAATCAGAAATGGTTTGTTCCCTTTTTGATTGTCCTTTATTATACTCCTATTCTCCCTCATAAATGCCCTGTTTTCAAGCCTTTTTCCACATTTCCAATTTTACATTTACATAAAAATAGTGTAATGTAATTATACCATAATTCGTTTGATAATACTACTTTTTTGTCTGACGTATGTCTCAGCAGTTCGGATGTGTAAGGCAAACATCAATGTCCTTTTCGAGATCATTAAAAATAGGAATCCACTATTCCTCAGTGGATTCCATACAGACATGATGGCGATTTTCCTGCCATATCTATCTTCTATTTTACTTCCATTCCCAACCGCGTGCTTGATTCCACTTCAACCCCTGATTCAGGATCGTACTCTTTATAAATACTGGCTATTTTCAGCACTGTAATTTCATGCACTCCCTCTTCTTTAAAAGAAGCCTTCAGCGGGATTGTTATCTGTGTACCGGCAGACATATGAATAATTTTCTTCATCTCCCCATCCAGGGGCTTCTGCTCCCAATCTTCTAAAAGTAACAGGGCAAAATCCATATCCTCTTCTTCTGCATTCCCCACTGTAAGATAGTAATCCATTTCTTCATTTTTCTTTAAAGATTTCCCGGTAAAAATCTTATTTACCTCTTCTTTCTCTTCATGAAGCATGAAATCCGTAATATCTTCTGCTACTTCCCCCTGGACATCCACTGGTTGAAACTCTGGAATACTCTCATCATCTACGTAAATCGTACAGCGCAAATAAACTGTATTAAAATCATACGTGTCTATACGTTCATCACTCGTCAGGTTTATATCTGAATCACAGACAATAAGGAAAATAATATCATTCAAGCCTTTATGAAAAGACGAAAGCGTCACTGGTATCGGCAGCTTTTCGTTTTCTTTTATATACACATCGCATACACTTTGCCGCTTTCCATCCACATCAAATTCAATCTGCTCGCAGTTATTGAACACGAGGAGCTTGAAGTCCAGATCTTCTCCCAGAAAATTTCCTATCTGTATAAAACGTTCAAATTCCTCTCCTGATTTCAAATGATAAACTCCTTCTGTCTCTACCAGACCATCCTTCCCCATAATCGAATGCCCTAACGAATTCCCTTCGCTGATAGGCTTCGCATACTCAGATCGGTCTTCTCCCATCTTATTCTCAAACTCTGTATATTGCTTTTTAGGATAAGACAGTTTTGTAATTTCTTCTTTCCCATTCTCTATGCTGATCGTCGCCGTTTCCGGATTCTCTTTCACAGTCTTTTCTTCTTGCCGCATATCACATCCAGATACACATAAAATAAGCAGACACATAACAATGGTTGTCCTGATTTTATATTTCATGTCCAGTTTCTCCTTCCAGCCCACCTAAAGCTACTTCTCATTTCCCATTGGGGTATTTCACCATTCTATCTGTAACAGGCTCATATCCTTTATTTTTATATTGATGTCCACTCTTAAAGCACTTTACCTGGCTCAAAGGAACTTTTTCACTGACAAACTCAGAATGAGACGATGCACTTTTTTTCGTACTTTTTTTCGTCGTAGCCGTACCATTATATTGTACAATACTGGCTCTGGCATATATAGATGTTATTGCTTTAGGTTTTCCAGCATATGTAGCTGTAGAAGTTGCAGTTACACCAACTTCTGATGTTACTACAGGATACCATGTTATTTTCGAAGTATATAGCCATTGACTTGATGACGCCAACGGCACGGCCATATTGCCAATTGGGACAGGTACACTTACCTTTTCAATTTCACATTTGGGGCTTCCTTTTATTAACCCATCATTTGCTAATGCTCGAAAAGACAAACCTCCAAACATTAATGATAAAGCCACCGCCGTATACCCTATTTTCCTCAGTCTTCTTACTTTCATGATTATCAAACCTCCTACTATTTTTTGTATTATTCTGTTGTTTTTCCTTTTTTCGTATTATATATTTGCTTTCATTATTTGTCAACATTAATTATTGTATAATTTAATTCCTGAAAAAAATGCAAACCTCTCGGTCTGCATTTTTATTTATATCATAATATGATGCTATCCGCAAATCTTATCCGCCAGCGCCGCGAACTGCTCCAGGGTAAGCGCCTCTCCCCTCACCCCCGGAGGCAGTCCCAGCGCAGCAATCGCTTCTGCAATCTGCTCTTTTGACGTTGAAATCTCCGGGGAATTGTTCAGCCCATTCTGCAGCGTCTTTCTTCGCTGGTTAAAAGATGCCCGGATGATCCGGAACATCAGCGCTTCATCCTTCACGGATACTCGCGGTTCTTCATGCCGTATCAAACGTATAACTGCACTCCCTACATTTGGACGGGGCATAAAGCAGTTCGGAGGTACATTTGCCGCCAGATATGGTTCTGCATAATACTGAACTGCCAGGGAAAGCGCGCCATAGTCCTTTGTTCCCGGCTGTGCCTGCATCCGCAAAGCTACTTCCTTCTGCACCATCACCGTAATGCTTTCTATCGGCACATGGCTTTCAAACAACCCCATAATAATCGGCGTTGTAATATAATAAGGAAGATTCGCCACCACCTTTATCGGCCTTCCCCCGTTCTGCTCGCGGACAAGTTTCCCGATATCCAGCTTCAGCACATCTGCATGGATGACGTCTGCATTCTCATATTCCTCCAATGTCTCTTCCAAAATAGGAAGCAGCGCCTTATCAATTTCTACTGCTACAACCTTTCCTGCACTCTCCGCAAGGTATTGGGTCATCGTACCGATTCCCGGCCCTACTTCTAACACAAAATCTTCTTTCGTAATTTCCGCCGCCGCTATGATTTTATCCAGCACATGGGCGTCTATCAAAAAATTCTGTCCGAATTTTTTCTGAAAAACAAATTTGTATTTTTGGATGATTTCTATGGTTTTTCGGGGATTTGATAATTTCTCCATTCCTACCTCTTTCCAATCCTATACATTTCCACGGCATTTTCCCATGTCGCACGCTCCGCTTCTTCCCGTGACACGCCTTTCAAGGCGGCAATCGTATCTAACACATACGAGAGCAGGGACGACATATTTCGCTTTCCCCTAAAAGGAGCCGGAGCCAGATAAGGACAGTCTGTCTCTACCAGTATCCTGTCAAGAGGCGCGTATTCCACAACTTCTTTCAGTACCCTGGCATTTTTAAACGTAACGACTCCGCCTACTCCCAGATAATATCCCATATTCAGATAATCCCTGGCCATCTCCTTTGAACCGGAATAGCAATGAATCACCCCGCCTGTGCTGCCTGCATGTTCCTGTTTGATGATATCAAACGTATCCTTTGCCGCTTCTCGGCTATGGATATTTACCGGAAGATTTACCTCTTTTGCCATAGAGAGCTGCCGTACAAACCATTCCTGCTGCATCTTCCGTGGATTCTTATCCCAGTAATAATCCAGGCCGATTTCGCCGACTGCTACGATTTTTTCCCTGCCGCACAGTGTCCGCATCTCCTCAATCACTTCATCATTTAACTGATCCACATGGTCGGGATGAATACCCACAGCTCCATATACAAAAGGATATTTTTCTGCCAGTGCAGCCGTGTCCCGGACGCCCCTGAGACTGGCTCCTACATTTACAACGGCTCCTACTCCCGCCTGATACAGCCCGGAAACCACCTCGTCCCTGTCTTCATCGAATGCCTTATCATCGTAATGGGCATGACTGTCAAAGATCATACCTAGCACACCTCCGCGCCCGCGGGCATTTCCTTCTCCGGCACCATCAGAGACAACACACCGTCCGCATCCTCAGCACAGAGCAGCATCCCTTCTGAAAGCACTCCCGCGAGCTTCGCAGGCTTCAAGTTCACCAGTACCAGTACCTTCTTTCCAACCATCTCCTCCGCACTATAGTGGGATTTGATCCCCGATACAATCTGCTTTACCTGGCTTCCGATTTTCACCTGGGAGCAGAGCAGCTTCCTGGACTTCTTCACTTCCTCGCAGGCAATGATCTCCCCCACCTGGAACTGCAGCTTTTCGAAATCATCAAAAGTAATCTCCGGCTTTGCCTCAATATCAATCACAGGCTCCTCTGGTTTCTCTTCCTCCGGCTGACCGTAAAGCTCCTCTACCTTTGCCAGCACCTCATTCAAATCCTGGCGTACAAAAAGGATTTCCGGTTTCTCCGTCACCTTACTGCCCGATACATAATGTCCCCATGTCTCCATATCCTCAAGACTGCGTTTCTCTGCATGAAGCTGAGCAAGGATTTTTCCGGAAGTCTCTGGCATAAAAGCCTCCAGAAGCGACGCACCGATAGAAATCCCTTCCACCAGGTTATAGAGCACGGTTGACAGACGGTCTTTTTTCGCCTCATCCTTCGCCAGCGCCCAGGGCATCGTCTCATCAATATATTTATTGCAACGTTTAAACAATGCAAAAATCTCCGTAATCGCATCTGCCACACGCAGGCCATCCATCTTTTCCGCTGCTTTCTTCGGCGTTTCGAGAGCCAGCGCTTTCAACTCTTCATCCACAGGTTCCGCCGCCCCTTTATCGGCAACTACACCGCCAAAATATTTATTTGACATGGAAATCGTGCGGTTTACCAGGTTTCCAAGCGTATTTGCCAAATCAGAATTCAAACGTTCTACCATGAGCTCCCAGGAAATCACACCGTCATTTTCAAAAGGCATCTCATGAAGCACAAAATACCTCACAGCATCCACACCGAAGAATTCTGCCAAATCATCCGCATATAACACATTCCCTTTTGACTTGCTCATCTTGCCATCCCCCTGCAGAAGCCACGGATGTCCAAACACCTGCCTCGGCAGCGGCAAATCCAGAGCCATCAGGAAAATCGGCCAGTAAATCGTGTGAAAACGGATAATATCTTTTCCAATCAGGTGCAAGTCCGCCGGCCAGTTCTTCTTAAACTGCTCCGCGCTCTCTCCCCCGCAGTCATAACCGATTCCCGTGATATAGTTCGTAAGTGCGTCCAGCCATACATATACCACATGCCTATCGTCAAAAGATACAGGAATCCCCCATTTAAACGAAGTCCGTGACACGCACAAGTCCTGAAGCCCCGGAAGGAGGAAATTATTCATCATCTCATTTTTCCGGGACACAGGCTGGATAAACTCGGGATGTGTATTAATGTGCTCTATCAGCCTGTCGGCATATTTACTCATTTTGAAAAAATATGCTTCCTCCTTCGCTGGCTGCACCTCACGTCCACAGTCCGGGCATTTCCCGTCCACAAGCTGCGATTCCGTAAAAAAGGACTCACATGGGGTACAGTACATCCCTTCATAATGTCCTTTATAGATATCTCCCTGCTCGTACAGCTTCTTAAAAATCTTCTGTACCTGCTTCTCATGGTCAGCGTCTGTCGTACGGATAAACTTGTCATAAGAAGTATTCATCAAATCCCAAATCCTCTTAATCTCAGAAGCTACATTATCCACAAACTCTTTCGGCGTAATGCCTGCCTCTCCAGCCTTCAGCTCTATCTTCTGTCCATGCTCATCCGTCCCTGTCTGAAAAAACACATCGTATCCCTGCTGCCTTTTAAACCTTGCAATACTGTCCGCAAGCACGATTTCATAGGTGTTTCCAATGTGGGGTTTGCCTGAAGTATACGCAATTGCCGTAGTCATGTAAAACTTTTTCTTTTCCATCTTCTTTCTTCCTTTCATCAAAAAAGCCCTCTCAACATCACATTGAGAAGGCGAGTTTTCCCGCGTTACCACTTCACTTTATCCATTCCTCACGAAATGAACCTCTGCAAGTGCGAATTTCACACTCTTCCGCTGTAACAGGCGGTTCCTGTCGCAGCCTTGCCGCACACTGTGCAGTTCGGTGCGCCGCTCAGAAGCCATCTTCCACCTTTCTTCCTATATCCCTCTCAGCTATCGGGAATTCTCTGTAATACTCCAAAGGGTGTACTCTCTTCGTCTCCGCGTTTTCCTTTTCACTAAGCTAACACATCGTGCCTGGGATGTCAAGAAGGGTTTCGCAGTTCTTTTAAACTGCTGTAACTATCCCAGGCGCAAATTGCGGTTTGTCGGGGAATCTGCCGCTTACCCCGGGCAGTTACGAAACCGATAGTCCCCACTCGAACTTTACTCTGCTCTTTCACCCGCCCCGTCCCTCCCAGAACCGCCGCATTTCCTCTGCGGCATTCTCCCTGGTACAGTATCGATAGTCCGCCCATTCGCGTGGAAACAGTTCAAGATACTGCCGTCTGGTAAAACGCTCATCCAACAGGAGAATGACTCCCTCGTCTTCGTCGGTGCGTATCACCCGCCCCGCAGACTGCAGAACCTTGTTCATGCCGGGATACAGATAGGCATAGGCAAAACCGTCCTGCCCCCGCCCGGCATAATAGTTTTTCAAAATCTCCCGCTCATTGCATACCTGGGGCAGCCCTGTGCCAATGATAGCCGCGCCTATCAGACGGTCATGCTTCAAGTCAATGCCCTCGCCAAAGATGCCTCCCATCACACAGAATCCCACCAGGCTCTTTTTCCCGCCACACGCAAAAGCTGCCAAAAATTCTTCTTTCTCTGCTTCTTTCATCCCGCCGCTCTGAAGCAGAACCTCAGCTTCTCCACGATTCAGTTCTCCAAAACATTCTGCTACCTCCTGCATCATCTTATATGACGGAAAAAACGCCAGGTAATTCCCTGTTCTCTGCTGTATCATCGCCTGGATATACTCCGCCATCCTCCGGTACTCCGCATATCCTCGTCTGGTATAGCGGCTGCTTACATCCGTGCCAACCAGAAGCAGCTTTTTCTCCGGCCGAAACACAGATTTGGCATACATCGTATACGGTTCTCTGTCCTCCCCCAGAAGGCTGATATAGTACTGCACCGGAAGTAACGTAGCAGAAAAGAACACGGCGCTCCTGCCTTTGTTCAGACATTCCTGAAGATTCGCAGATGGATCTACACAAAAAAGTTTCACCATAAAACGCCCATCAGATAACATTTCCGTATAAATCACATAATGTTCATCCAGCCTTTCGCACACATCCAAAAAAGTACGTACCGCAAAATACAGTTCCAGCGTTTTTTCCCTGGCTTCCCCCTGAGATACATCCTCCATAAAAGTTTCCATCTCCCCTGCCAGGCTCATCAATGCCGCGGAAAATACCGTAACATCCGGTAACACACGGTAATCCGGACATTCCCTCTTCCATTCCAGCATCCTGCGGTTACACTGTTCCAGGAGCCGTTCCAATTTCCGGCTGTAAGGTTTCACTACCCGCTTGACCTCCAGGAAATCCTCTTTCACCAATACGGCGCTGAACATTTCTCTTCCCCGTTCCACCAGGTTATGAGCCTCATCTATGAGAAAAAGGTAACTACCCTTTACATTTTCTCCAAAGAACCGTTTGAGGTGTGCCCTGGGATCAAACACATAATTATAGTCACAAATAACTGCATCCACCCACAGAGACACATCCAGCGACAGTTCAAACGGACACACCTGCCATTTCTCGCTCTGCCGGACAAGAGCCTCTCTGGAAAAATCCTGACGGGTTGTCACCATATCATAAACCGCATCATTAATCCTGTCAAAATGCCCTTTGGCATAAGGACATGCCTCCGGGTTGCACTCCATCTCTTCACATCCGCAGATTTTCTCTTTGGCCGTAAGCGTCACTACTTTATAAGACAGTCCACGATCTTTTAACAGGGAAAATGCCTCCTCTGCAACGGTTCGGGTAATCGTCTTTGCCGTTAAATAAAAAATCTTTTCTCCAAGCCCCTCTCCTACGGCTTTCACTGCCGGGAAAATCGTGGAAATCGTTTTCCCCACCCCGGTAGGCGCCTGAAGAAATAGCGTCCTTTTCCGAAAAATCGTCCGGTACACGCCTGCCGCCAGCTCTTTCTGCCCCTCCCTGTAAGCAAAGGGAAATTCCATTTCCTTTATAGATGCGGTACGCTCTTTCCTCCAGCCTATCTGGTATTCACACCATTTCTTATACGCATCTATGAGCCCGTTAAACCACTCCTCCAGCTCCTGAAAACAGAAATCCGTCTGAAATCGCTTCACATCTTCTGTCTCCAGATTACAATACGTCATCTGTACACAAACCTGCTCCAGTTCCTTCTGCAGCCCATAAATATATGCATAGCACTTCGCCTGCGCCTGATGCACAGGAACAGGTTCTTCCACCAGCGCCAAATCCCGGTAAACGCCTTTGATTTCATCCACCAGCACTCCCTTGCTGTCCGTCTGTATTCCATCTGCACGTCCTTCAATTACAATCGCATACGTCCCGCAGTCTATCCTGTGCCGCAGCGGCACTTCCGCAGCATAGGACGCCCCCATCTGGCCCTGGATTTTTCGGTGAAGACGGCTTCCAATCTGCATAGCCTCCTTATCAGCCATCGTTCCCTTTCGATTGTCAATGTCCCCGCTCTGTAAAATAAATTCCACCAGATTTCGGACGGATATCCTGATTTCTTCCATGACTGCCCTTTCCTTACCGCTTGTTTCTTTCATTATAATATAAAAACAGCCAGCCCGTAAACACTTACAGACTGGCCGTTTCACAAAACTCTTATAAACTCACCTGCGGCGATGGAACTCTTTTATGCCGTTGCATATTTACTTAATACATTTTCAAACTGCATATTCTCTCCGCCGTATTTTACTGTCAGCGCACGGGTTAAATCCAGGCTCAAAACGCCCAGCATAGATTTCGCATCAATGATAATCCTGTTGCTATTATAAGAAACATCAATGTCAAAGTCACAATTCCCGGCAGCATTGACGAACTCCTTCACCTCTTCCAACTCGGTAAGCTTAATCTTCTTCTCTGTTCTCTCTGACATAGTTATTCACCCTTTCTTTACTTAAATCGAAATTCTCTTCAGCTGCCCGGCTCCGGAATTTCTGCATGTGCCAGACAGCTTCCGCATTTCTTGCCAGACATTATGCCACCGGGATTTCTATTTGTCAATCCTTTTATATCCCGGTTTGTCCCGGCATATTCGGACATTTTATCGGCTTTTTTCATGATTTTTACTAAAATATTTTTCCCGTTTTGTGCGAATTTATTCCAATAATTTTTCCAAATTTCGGTGTTTCTTTAAAATTTCGCAAAAAAATTATTTCCATTTTATCTCATTTCTGTCATAAATTCACGGAATTTCATCGGCAGGAACTGGCGCTGAAGATTCAGGTTTTTCCTTTCCTCTATTGCAATCGAACGGCAGAACCCCTTCCAGAGCTGTTCGATTTCCCTCTCTTTCTCTGATACCTTTCCTGCTTTCTCCCAATCCGGCTCTTCCCCAACGACCAGCACCCACTGCTTATACGCTTCATGCGCCAAAAACATCCGATGCGTCCTGTCATATATCAAAAAGTGTTCACAGGGGAACCTGTCCGAAAAATGCTCGCCAATCAGCGGCAGGATATGGTTCTCCGGACGGATTTCTGAAAACAATACGCCGCTCTCTAACTCCCGGAAACGCAGAAACTGAAAGTAACGGTGCGCTTCATTCCCCGTAGTACGGGAAAGCTCAAAAACCCGGCATACGGCGGGATTCTGAAGATTCTGCATAATCGCTCCCTGCCTTCCCCCGGAAAGCCCCGCTGCCACCGTCCGGTAAATATAGTCTGCCTTTTCCCGGCTGCGCGACAAGGCTGCGCAATAAATATGATAATAATCTTCATCTCCCAGCTTTCTCCGAAGGGAATCCGCCACTTTCCCTGCCTTTTCCCCATCCGGTTCTACCTCAAGATAACGGGCAAAAAGCTCATAGTTCATATCTTCTTTCAAAGCCAGCTTCACATTCCCGTGTCCGAGCCTGCTGGCCCATGCATCATATACTCCGGTAAAAATCCCATCCGTGCTATCCTCGCACAAAAAGATTGTTTTTTCTCCCATCTATCTCGCCACCCCACAGTCGTCAAACAAATTCAACTGATGATAATGTTCCAAATCGAACGGAAGCCTCTCTTTCACACTCAGCAAATTCCTCATAATATAATCTTCCTCAATTTTTACCGGATACATCATTCTTCCCCCGCAGGTGATAAAATACAAGGCACGTTTCAGCACAACGCCCATTTTTTTCAAATCTCCAAAGCTTAATGCGCCATACCGCCGCGCCTTCACAATCCTCTGCGCCGACTTCACGCCTATTCCCGGAACCCGAAGCAGCGTCTGATAAGGCGCCCGGGTCACTTCCACCGGGAACTGCTCCAGATGCGAAAGCGCCCAATCACATTTCGGGTCCAGAAAAACATTGAAATTCGGACGCTTGGCGCTAAGCAGCTCCGACGCCTGAAAACCATAAAAACGCATCAGCCAGTCTGCCTGATACAGGCGATGCTCCCGCAGAAGCGGCGGCCCTCCCGGAAGCGCCGGAAGTTCCGAATCCTCATTTACCTGAACAAACGCAGAATAAAACACTCGCTTTAGCTGGAATTTCTGATACAAAGACTCCGCCACCGATACGATTTCAAAATCATTCTCCGGCGTCGCCCCGATAATCATCTGAGTACTCTGCCCCGCCGGAACAAACCGGGGCGCCTGCCTGTACACCATCAGTTCCTGCCTGTTCTGCTCCATCCGGTTCTGTATCTGGCGCATAGGCGTCAAAATCGTGCGGCGGCTCTTGTGGGGAGCCAGCTTTTTCAAACTTTCAGAAGTAGGCAGCTCCAGGTTAATGCTCATACGATCTGCCAAAAGCCCCGTCCTGTCAATAAGCTCCTGGGGCGCCCCCGGAATCGCTTTTACATGGATATATCCCTGGAACTGACACTCATTCCTGAGCTTATACAATGTCTGATACAAAAGCTCCATAGTATACACAGGATTATGCAGAATCCCCGAACTCAAAAATAAACCTTCTATATAATTACGCCTATAAAACTCCATCGTAAGCGTGCAGACTTCCTCCGGCGTGAAAGAAGCCCTGGGCACATCATTCGAACAGCGGTTAATACAATATTTGCAATCGAACACGCACTCATTTGTAAACAGAATCTTCAGCAGGGAAATGCATCTGCCATCCGCCGAAAAACTGTGGCAAATACCTTTTGCTACAGTATTTCCCATATGCTTACCGTCTCCCTTTCTGTCTATACCGCTGGAAGTGCACGCCACGTCATACTTTGCCGCGTCCGAAAGGATATCCAGTTTTTCATAAATGCTCATCGCTTCCTGTATCTTCATATGTTACACCTTCCAAAGAACACTCGTTTGTTTCTTTATTGTAACATATGTTCGGGTAGAATGCAAGTATTTACGAACAAAAGTTTGCACAAAAACAACAGAGCTAAAAAATCTTCCGCACCGCGCAACAATTTTGTGAATTTTGTTCACATCTTTAATATGTAAAACT
This sequence comes from Hominisplanchenecus murintestinalis, assembly GCA_004793585.1. Taxonomy (GTDB): domain Bacteria; phylum Bacillota; class Clostridia; order Lachnospirales; family Lachnospiraceae; genus Hominisplanchenecus_A; species Hominisplanchenecus_A murintestinalis. Next base: position 14,103 of record SRZB01000008.1, read on the forward strand.
GATCTTTTTCTTACAAAAAAATATATTTTAAAAGCGTTAAATTAATAAAAAGAGAACATTTTCAGGAATAAAACCTGGAAATGTTCTCTTCTTTCATATATTGAACTTTGACAAAAAATAATATTTCAATTTATCATATCTCAAAACAAAAAAAATTGCCAGTGTTACCCAGATTATATCATAATTTAAATTCAAGCCATATGCATTTCCAGTCCTCTCCCAATATATGATACCTCTCTGTTTTTTCCGGTTCTGCTTCCTGAAATCCCACAGACTTGTAGCAATGATATGCCGACGCATTATTCTCAAAAACGCCCAAGGTGATTTTCCCGGCTTCCAAAGCTTCATGCGCATACTGCACCGCCAGCTTCAGCATCTGTTTGCCGTATCCATTCCCTCTCTTGCTGCTGTCCACGATGATAAACCCAAAATGAACCGCCTTCTTTTCTCTGTCCAAAAAGCGCATGGTAAGATGTCCTGCCACTCCGTCTTCATCAACGGCTGTCAGGGCATACAGATTATCCTCTCGCGCATATCTTTCATAATATTCATTCATATCCTCTGCAGTAATAGGATACTTTTCATATCTGTCCGCGCACCATTGGCGGAATGATACCTCATCCTTGATCCATCCCACAATCTTCTCTGCATCACTTGCCTCATATGGCCTTAACTGTAACATAACACACCTCCGCTTTTTTGTATTCTGCCACGCTGCCTGCATGTTCCCTGATTATTCCTGCTGCCTGCGCAGATGAACCACAACATATTCACATTTTCCCTGTGTCCGAATCGGAAATCCCCACCCGGTAGTCCCGGAAGAAACGATTACCCTGCAGTCTCCCTCCTGATACTCTCCATAGTTCATCCCTCCAAACAACTCTATAAAATACCCTATAGGAAAAATCTGCCCTGCATGGGTATGTCCTGACAGCTCCAAATCCACGCCCGCCGCCGCATTTTCCTCTGCTCCCACAGGCTGATGGTCTGCTACGATAATAAACCGGCTTCTGTCTATATCTTTCAGCAACTCCTCAGATGAAGCACGGCTAAAAAAAGAACCACCTTCCCGTCATCCAGTACAAACCTGCCATCAGGCATAACGCCATTGACCCTAAAACGATTGCGTACACGCAGTTTACCTCCTCATTCAACAACCTTTACATCTGATGCCGCACCACGGCATACTCATCCCCGTTCCTGTAATAAGGACAGCTTTCCCAGGTGTCCGTAACAAAACGGTACAGCTCGTCCTCATCCAGATTGACCTGGCAGGTATAAACATCATATTCTTCGTCATATTCATAATTTGCACACTGTTCGCACTGTGTATTCATCCTTCTACCATCCTGATTTCTTTTAATCTTTTCCTGCAAACTTCATACGCAGGATAATACTTCTCTACTTCCTGCCAGAACTCCGCCGAATGGTTCATATGCCTTCTGTGGGACAGTTCATGCACCACTACATAGTCCAGCAGCTCCTGCGGCAGATACGCAAGCTGGTAATTAAAGTTCAAATTTCCCTTCGCGCTGCAGCTCCCCCATCTCGTTTTCTGGTTCCGTATCGTAACCCGTCCATATGAAACGCCCATGAAACTGCTGTAATATTCCACACGCTCCGAAATCCTTTTTTTAATATATTCTATATCTTCCGCTGTCAGCTCGTTTACAGGAACAGCATTTGTAGATTCCCCGGCATTCTGCCGCTCTCTTACCATTCTTACCTTGTCTTGCAGCCATTCCTCATGCTTTTTCAGAAATTCCCCCAGCTCCCTGTCTGAAAGCCGGGCGGGAATCCTCGCCAGCGCCGTCCCATCGCCTGTTACTTCCAGACCGATGCTCTTCCTTCCCGAACGAATAATACGCACCGGAATATTTTCTTCCGTCCCCTGTAGTTTATACTCGCTCAGCATCCCTTTCACCTTCCATTCCATGATTCCTTCTCTTGCAAAAAATCCCGGGAATCCGGCAGCTCCCGGATTTCCGGAATTTTCCTCCTCCAGATACCTTATATTTCAGGTTCTACCAGAGAGTATCCCAGTTTCACTTCTCTTCTGGCCTCCTCCCCATGCCCCATCTGTTCCATGAGCATCTGAACGGCGATCTGCCCGCTTTTCTCATAAAAATAGCGAACACTAAACAGCGAAGGCGACAGCGCCCTTGCCATCTCTGCATCGCCGTGCCCGGCCACCAGAACCTGGGAGGGAACCTGAATCCCGCGTTCCCTCAGACACTTCACAGCCCCGACTGCCATCCTGTCGGTCGCACAAATCAAACCGTCGAGATCCCTGTATTTCTCCAGCAGTTCCCCCGCCTTCTCATAACCGGAAGCAAGCGTAAAAGAGGCTGTCACAAAACGTTGCGCCAGCTCCCCATGCCCCATATCCCGCACAGCATCCTGGAAGCCCCGGCAGCGCTCCGCCCCGACCGCCTGGTCCTGAAGAATCGCGCTGATATACGCCAGCCTCGTCCTTCCCTTCTGCAGAAACAGCTTTGTCACATCATAAGACGCATGATAATCGTCATGAAACACGCAGCAATATCCCGCAAGCTGCTGCCCTACAATCACAACCGGAACAGACAGATTTTTCAAAATCCGTTTATGCTCTGCGCTGAACACCGTTCCGGCTAAAATCACGCCGTCCACCTGTTTGTCACAAAACGCCGTCAGATATTCCAGCTCTTTCTTCGCATCATTCTGGGTAACTGCCAATAGCGCCTGATAACCATGTTCATTCAATACAGACAATACGCCCTCCACAATCTTTCCGATCGTTCCTGACGCCACCTTCGGCACAATAACGCCAATCATCTTCGTTTTCTTTGTCCTGAGCGTCTGTGCCTGCACCGACGGACGGTAGCCTGTTTCTTCTACTACTTTCCGAATCGCCTCGCGCTTCTCGTCTGAAATATACCCCTGATTAAAATAGCGGGAAACGGCGGCCCTCGATACGCCCGCCATTTCCGCAATTTCTGCTATATTCATAGTTACACTGCTCCCTGTTTCCCGTCCGGAATCTATCTCAAATTACTTTTTTATATATACTTTCACCTGCGCCGGTTTCGATTCTACTGAAATTCCGCCGCTGTTTTTCTGCACGGCGACCACCCTGTAAGAACACGAAGTCCCACGCGCCTGCCTTTTATGTACATAGGCGGTTACGTCCGCAGGCAGCTTTTTCAATTCCCGATATCCCTTATCCCCTGCCCCTTTATAATATACCACATATTTCTGGGCGTTGGGGGCTTCTTTCCATGTGAGCCGCACATTTCCTCCCGCCGTATTCACTGCTTTTAAACCTGAGACCTTTCCCTGCGCCATTTTACACACCGCCGGCTCGCTCATACCCCCGGTAAGCTTTAGCGTATTATTGACTGCCTGTACATAATAACTATAAGAAATCCCGGCGCTCAGCCCTTTGTCTGCAATACACGTTTCATCTGTTTCACCTACAAAGAACATCATGCTTCCATTAGAACGGTATATCTTATAGCTCTCCGCCCCTTCTGCTTTTTCCCAGCTCACCTTTACTTTTTCTCTGTTTTTTACAGCGTTTACCTTCTGAACAGTTCCGAGCTGCGGTCTGACTTTTATCGTATCTCCGCATTCTATTCTTTTTCCCAAATAGGCGCTGACGCGGTAAGTGCGGGCTTTCGCCTCCGCCGTCACCGGATTCGATATCGTATAGGATGTTTTGCTTCCTTTACGAATATTGCCAACACCTACATATTCCTTCTCTTCCGCATCATATACTTCAATATAATATCCTTTTGCCCCGTAAACACGGTTCCAGGAAAGCGTATCTTCCTGAACCAAAGCATCTCTATCCTTTTTATATGTAGTCTTTGTTACCTTCAACCCCCGCGGAGCTGAAAAACCCGTCTGGACAGAAACCTCCGTACTGGAAAAATACGTGCGCTTCTCATCCTTCGCCTGATATGCCTTTATCATGAAAAAATATTTTGTGTTCTGTTTCAATTTATATTTCAGGGACAGCTGCTTTGTCGTCGCCAAAAGCACATACGAGTCCCCCATCATGCCGGATTTCCCATAAATCTCATAGGTATCCGCATTGACCGCCGGCGTCCAGGAAAGTTTAACCGTATCCGATGATACTGCTAACGCCTCTGCCTTAATTGCACCTATTGTATTTTTTACCGAAGCTGCTTTCGAATACTTTCCATAAACCTTTTTTCCTGTATTTACGTCATAGTAATAGGCTTTTACCTTATAGGAATATGTCTTTCCGAACTTTAACTTCTTGTCTACATATTTGTTGTCTGTAGTAGACGCAATCTTTTCATATTTTCCGCGGTATTTACGGTAAATCTCATATCCGCTGACATATTCTTTCGCAGATTCCATTGTCAGCAGAATCTTCTTTCCTGCGCTCAGCTTCACTTTTACTTTCGGGCGCGGCACAAGAAGCCTGACATGCTCTGCATCGGAGAGCGCCGTATACAGCTCCTGCTCCAGATAATCATCCTCGACAATTTTACGGCGGATTTTATAATAATAATCGCCGAACCCTGCTTTTTCATCTATGTACGTATAGACTTCCTCTTTATCTGCCCGAACCGTAGCAATCCAGGCATACGCGCCCTTTTTATCCTTTTCTGCACGGTAAACTTCGTAAACTGCCTGCTTCTGCGCTTCCCACTGCAGCTTTATCAGCGGTTTCGTAAATCCGGTATAATTCCCCGCCGCATCCTTTACATCTACATTCATAACGGAAGCAGAAAACTCATACGGAACTTCGAATTCCCCAAAAGATATATCTTCCTCCAGTTCTTCTCCTTCTTCATCCTGACCGTTGTAAGGCAAAATAAAGACCTTATAAGAGGCTCCCGGCTGCAACACACAGTCAATTGTCAAACTATTCTCTTTATAATTTTCCGCCAGCTCCTCATCATTCAGATACACGGAAACATACTGCGTGTACATGCTCTCCCATTTCATCTCCAGCCGTTTCGTTTCTTCATTATACTCTATCGTATAATCCGTAATCTTCGCCTCATAATCATCCACGACCAACTTATAGGGCTGTGACATTTCCCCCTCTTCATCCCCTTTATTAATAGGAACAACAACAATCTCGTGTGTGCTCCGGGGTTCCAGCTTCAGGGACGCTACCCAGTCCCCTTCGTTATCCATATATGTGCCCTTTAGATGCTCCTCTGAGCCATCCAGGTAAACTTTTACGGTTTTTACACTTCCCCAGCCATCGTCGCCCTCATCTTCATCCCAGTCCACATAAAGCACCTGTCTTTCCAGGTCATAATCTACATATAAGTTCTTGATAACCGCCTTTGGATATGTTACATCGCATGATACTTCTTTTGTCTCACCATTTATATCTTCCGTCCCTTCATTTCTCCTGTATGGCACCACTAGAAATGCAAATTCTTTCAAGTATTCTTCCCAATCCTTATATTCATACGCAAAACTCTCTCCTTCATACTCTTCAGCAATCGTAGTATAGCCGCCTGTTTTCTTTTTCACCTGAATATTGACATAATCCCCATCCAAATCATACCTTAAAACGATACGCCTTTTCTCTCCGTCCCACTCTGCAGACAGATTTTCAATCGTCGGCTTCTCTGAACCATCATCTGTGCCGGAATCTTCTCCTCCTCCGGCTCCATCTCCTTCGCCGGAATCTTCTCCCCCGCCGGTTCCATCTCCTTCGCCGGAATCTTCTCCTCCTCCGGTTCCATCTCCTCCGTCAGAATCTTCTCCTCCTCCGGAGCCGTCTCCTTCGCCAGAACCTTCTTCTCCGCCAGATCCATCCTCTCCGCCGGAATCTTCCCCCTCACCAGAATCATTATTTGTGTTAATTCCCTGGTTTCTGTTTACATCCTTCTTAGATTTCAGGATTTCCTGCTTCTTCTCTCCTGCGTCCTGCATCCCTATTCCCCAGCCGCTATCAGCCGCCGCAATTGCCGAATTTGCCTGCATCACTGAAAATATCATCACTACTACTAAAAGCCATACCAAACACCTCTTGTACCTCATAACTGTACCCCTTTCGCAGCTCAAACCGCAGTTTTTGATATATTATACCCTTATTCTCTCTTTATTTCCAGTCTTATCAAAACCCTTAAAAAGATTTTTAATCTATCTGTAATACTTTGCTGGAACGTTCCTGAAAAATAACATATATAAAAAACCCCGCAGATGCATTTCCAACATCCACGGGGTTGATTTTCACTGAAATTATTTGAGAGTAACTTTTGCTCCCTCGCCTTCCAGCTTTGTCTTAATCTCTTCAGCTTCAGCCTTAGATGCTGCTTCTTTCAGTACCTTCGGAGCGCCATCAACTACTTCTTTTGCTTCTTTCAGACCAAGTCCTGTTACTTCACGAACAACTTTGATAACCTTAACCTTGTTCGGGCCAACCTCTGTCAGCTCTACATCGAACTCGTCTTTCTCTTCTGCTGCTTCTGCTGCGCCGCCTGCTGCTGCTACAACTACGCCTGCTGCTGCAGATACGCCGAACTCTTCCTCACATGCTTTTACTAAATCATTTAACTCTAATACAGATAACTCTTTGATAGCTTCAATAAACTCAGCAGTTGTTAATTTTGCCATTTCATTTTCCTCCATTTTTATATTATTAGGTTCGGTATGCCGGGTTACGCCTCTTTTGCTTCAGCAATCTGGCTAATAACACGAGCAAAGTTTGCGATAGGTGACTGGATGCTTCCAAGAAGTTTTCCAAGAAGTTCTTCTCTTGAAGGAATGCTTGCCAGCGCCTGAATGCCCTTCTCATCGTAATAAGCATCTTCTACAACACCTGCAACCAGGTTCAGCGCCTGAACGGTCTTAGCATGCTTTGCCAGGATTCTTGCAGGAGCTGTTGCGTCTGTTTTGGAAATAGCCACTGCGTTCGGGCCTTCCAGATGCTTGCACAGTTCTTCACACGGAGTATCCTTGAATGCGAAATTCATCATCGTGTTCTTGTATACCTTGTAGACAACTCCGGCTTCCCTCATCTCTTTACGCAGAGCAGTATCCTGTTCTACAGTGATTCCACTGTAAGTAGCCAGCACAACCGCTTTTGCGTCTTTGATGTTTTCGCTGATTTCTGCTACGATAGGCTGTTTCAGTTCTACCTTTGCCATGAATGGTGCACCTCCTTTATAGTATGTGTACCGCCAAAACAGAAAACGCGCTGTGGCGTCTTTCTGTATACGTGAGTAAAAGCCTCCCTGCAAGACACAGGGAGGCTCATAAATCATTCTTACGAACTCATTACTCCTCGGTAGGCGTTTTGACCTTATGCCTTACGGCACCTACTGTCTTCGGCAGTTTCTCAAAGAGAATAGCACAGGACAGGCCAAAAGTCAAGATTTTTTTGAAAGCATTTATGCCTATTCTGTCACATTTCCCGACGCCACGTCCTCAAAAGCTTTTATCATCTCTTCATCTGGCGCTTTTGTACACAAGCTCACGATAACGATAAGCGCCAGGCTTACTGCAAATCCTACTACAAGGGAGTAAAGTCCCGTAGCAGTTCCCAGTGTCTGTCCTCCCATCAGAGGTATGTAATCCCAGATAAGAACGGTAAGACCGCCAGATATGATACCCGCCACAGCTCCCGCCATGTTTGTTCTCTTCCAGAACAGGGACAGCACAACCGTTGGGCCAAACGCTGCGCCCAGGCCCGCCCAGGCATTTGACACCAGCCCCATAATGCTGCTGTTTGGATCGAGCGCGATAATGTATGCCAAAATTGCCACAACGATTACGGTAACACGGCTAATCGTAAGCACTTTCTTATCACTTGCCTTGGGATTAATCACGCCCTGGTAAATATCCTTAGAAGCAGATGACGCGGTAATCAAAAGCTGAGAGTCCGCCGTAGACATAATTGCCGCCAGGATTCCGCACAGGAAGATTCCTCCGACAAACGCCAGGCTCAGATCCTTTGTGAAAAGCTGGGTAATCATTTCAATAAAGACATTCTCTGTGGATACCGCGCCCTCTCCAAGAAGCATCGGGAACAGATACGCGCGTCCAATAACGCCGATTACAACTGCCATTCCCAGGGAAATTGCCACCCATACGATAGCGATCACTCTTGATTTCTTTAGTTCCTTCTCGTTCTTAACCGCCATAAACCGTGTGAGGATATGCGGCATACCGCAGTATCCCAATCCCCAGCCAAGCTGAGAGATAATCTCTACCGCACTGTACGGACGCTCGCCATTGCTAAACATATTCAGATAGCCGTCCACTCCTCCCGGCACATTGCTCGCCTCCAGATTTGCCATCAAATTTTCACCGCCCATAACTGCATACGCAAGAATCGGCACAATCAAAAGCCCTACCAACATCAGGGTTCCCTGGATAAAATCTGTCGTGCACACTGCCATAAATCCGCCCATAAATGTATAAGCGAGAATAACCGCTGCTCCAATCGTAAGAGCCAGCGTATAATCCATGCCAAACACACTGGCAAACAGCTTTCCTCCGGCAGCCAGTGCAGATGCCGTATATACCAGGAAAAAGATAACAATTACAATAGAAGAAATAAGCAAAAGCACTTTCTTCTTATCATGGAAACGGTTCTCCAGATATTCCGGGAACGTCACGGAATTGTTCGCACGGATGGTATAGCGGCGGAGCCTGCCTGAAATGCAAATCCAGTTCATCACCGTTCCGATAAACAGCCCCACGGCAATCCATGCCTGCCCTGTCCCCAGCGCATAAATAGAACCCGGCAATCCCATCAGAAGCCAGCCGCTCATATCAGACGCCTGCGCAGAAAGCGCTGCTACCCAGCCGCTGAGTCCGCGCCCACCCAGAAAGTAGTCGTCAGCGTCTTTATTTTTCTTCATATAAAATGCGCCGATTCCCAACATCATTAACAAATACGCCGCAAATGCCAGCAAAAACCATATTGTATTTGTTCCCATTCTTTTCTCCTCTTATCCTTTTTGTATTTCAGCTTCCGGATAATTTCACGGACACTAATACTTTACACTTTAACAAACTATAGTGATAACGTCAAGCAAAATCGCAATTTCCCTGCTACTCTGCTGCCCACCGAATTACACCCCTATATTCTCCAAAAATGCCACATATCCCCGATATGCCTCATACACATCCACTTTGCTGACGATTTCCCACGGCGCATGCATATTCAGCACTGCCACGCCGCTGTCAATTACATCCATGCCATAATTTGCCAAAATGTAAGCAATCGTTCCGCCGCCGCCCTGGTCTACCTTGCCAAGCTCAGAAGTCTGCCAGGAAATCCCATTCTCATCAAGTACCTTCCTGATTTCCGCCATGTATTCTGCATTTGCATCGTTGGAACCTGATTTTCCTCTGGAACCGGTATATTTATTGAACGTCAGCCCCTTTCCAAAATATGCGCTGTTGTTTTTCTCCATAACGCTGGGATAGTTGGGGTCAAAAGCCGCGCTTACGTCCGAAGAAAGCATTTTTGAGTTGCGCAGCGCCCGCCGCAGCGCCAGTTCACTGTATTCTCCCGTGCAGTTCATGATCTCCGCAACTGTATTTTCAAAGAAACGCGAATGCATTCCTGTAGCTCCCACGCTTCCGATTTCCTCTTTATCCGTCAGAATGCATACACAAGTCCTTTTTACCTCACGCAGGTCAAACATTGCAAGATATGACGGATATGCGCACACCCTGTCATCATGCCCATAAGACATAATCATACTCCTGTCAAACCCATAATCCCTGGCCGCGCCCGCCGGAACCGCCTCAAGCTCCGCAGAAGTAAAATCTTCCTCGTCAATCCCATATTTTTCTTCCAACAACTTCAAAATTTGTTTTTTCACCGGCTCTTTTTCTTCACCGGCAAGCGGAATACTGCCAATCAGGATATTCATATCCTCTCCTTCAATGACCTTATTCGCCTTCTTCTCAAGCTGTGTGCCGGAAAGATGGATTAGCAAATCGGACACGCCAAATACCGGCTCCCCGTCCTTTTCACCAATGGACACCTGTACTGCCGTACCATCCTTTTTCGCCACTACCCCATGAAGCGCAAGCGGAAGAGCCACCCACTGGTATTTCTTTACGCCGCCGTAATAATGTGTTTCCAACATAGCCAAATCCGTATCCTCATACAGAGGGTTCTGTTTCAAATCCAGCCTCGGGGAATCAATATGCGCGCCCAGGATATTCATTCCGTTCTCCATAGGCTCCTCGCCAATATGATACAACGCCAGGGATTTTCCCATATTTTCTGCGTACACTTTATCCCCTGCTTTCAGGGTTCGTCCCGATGCGATCACATTTTCCAAGCTCTCATACCCATGTTCTTTCGCCTGGCGGATAATCTCTTCTGTACACTCCCGCTCCGTTTTGCATTTTGTTAAAAACGCCTTGTATCCTTCTGCAAAATCGAACACCTCTTTCTGCTTCTCACCCTCATATTTTTTCCATGCATTTTCACGTTCCATTCGCTTTACCTCCTTACATTCCTTTCGCTTTTCTTACACACGCTTTCATAGCCTCAATCACTGCACTGCGGAAACCTTTTTCTTCCAGAACCCTGACTGCCTCTATAGTAGTCCCTCCCGGAGAACATACCATATCTTTCAGCTCACCCGGATGCCTGCCCGTTTCCAAAACCATCCTTGCACTTCCCAGTATTGCCTGAGAAGCGAATTTATATGCCTGCGCCCGCGGCATACCGTCCGCCACTGCCGCGTCCGCCATTGCCTCAATAAACAGAAACACGTAGGCCGGCGAACTTCCGCTCACCGATACCACCACATCCATCAAATGCTCGCTCAGCACTTCTGTCTCCCCACAGCTTCGCAGTATCCGGCATACCTGCTCAAGCTCTCCATCCTCCACCCGGCGGTTCCGGCACACTCCGGTAATGCCCTCCCCTACCAGCGCAGGAGTGTTTGGCATACAGCGCACCAGCTTTAGCGGCTTTCCAAATCTTTCCTCCAGCCAGTCTAGGCTCTTTCCTGGGGCAATCGACACCACGATCTGGCTATCGCTTATGCACTCCCGGATTTCCTCTATGATTTCCTCATAATACTGAGGTTTTACCGCCAGAACCAGGATTTCTGATTTTTCCGCCACTTCCCGGTTACTGAGGGCAGTACAGATCCCAAAGCATTCCCGCACCCTCTGCAGGCTCTTTGCACTTGAAGTAGAAGCAATGATCTCATCCTTTTTCAGCAGTTCTTCTTTCAGGATGCCTCCGAGCATAGCCCCGGCCATATTTCCGCACCCAATAAAACCCAGTTTCATACGACGCGCCTCCTTAAATATATACAAAATCTTATTCCAAAGTCTACCAAAGGAACAGGATAAGGTCAAGTTTTTCATTGAATAAACCCCCGCCTTAGTCTATAATATGAATACTGAAAGGAGCTTCCATGGAAAAAAATGCATATATGAAACTAATCGAAGAAATTTCCTTAAATGCCTGGCCGTCCCATAAAATCGAGCTGTACGACGGCTGGCTTATCCGTTTTTCCCATAACTATACATACCGCACCAACAGCGTTGAACAGGTAGGAAGTTCCCTGATTCCCGCAGAAGAAAAAATCGCCTACTGCGAACGCGTCTATACGAATTTCCATACGCCTGTAAACTTTAAAATCAATCCCCTGCTGGAACCGGAATTTGACCGTATGCTGGACGCACGCGGTTACAAAATCCGCCATACAACAGAAGTTATGACCATGCCCATAGAAAATCTCGCGCCTTATCCACAGCTTTCGGCGGAATACGAATATTATGGGCGGAATTCCGGGCTCCCCTCTTTTATAGAATACCCCGGAAATGTCATCGTGCAGCTCCGCGACCGGATTACGGACGAATGGATTTCTTCTCTTTTCCGCCTGAACGGAACCACAAACCCCACGCTGCGCCGCATCGTCCCTTCCATGTTTAAGGCAATTCCGAAAGAAACTATCGCAGCATTTATCGAAATTGACGGACGCCCCGTGGCATCCGGGCTTGGGATTCTTGACAGAAGACATGTGGGGCTATACGCCATCTATGTGGACGCCAGCTGCCGACGGAAACATTTTGCACGCGCCATCTGCAGCGCTGTTTTATCTGAGGCGCAGAAAAAAGGGGCGGCGAATGCATATCTCCAGGTTACCACGGAAAACGAACCTGCAAAGAGCCTGTACCGCTCCCTGGGATTTGAATATTTTTATACTTACTGGTTTCGTTCTTTGGATATGGAACACACGCATCATACATTTTACAGAAAGGAATAGAGAATCATGTGGATTGCACAAAATTGGAAGGATTATGAAGTCATCGATACTTCATGCGGTGAAAAATTAGAGCGCTGGGGAGACTATCTTCTGGTGCGCCCGGACCCCCAGGTTATCTGGGATACCCCCAAAACACACCGGGGCTGGAAAAAAATGGACGGCCACTACCACCGCAGCAAAAAAGGCGGCGGCGAGTGGGAATTCTTTTCCCTCCCCCAGCAATGGAGCATCCATTACAAAAGCCTTACCTTTAACCTGAAACCCTTCAGCTTCAAACACACCGGGCTTTTCCCTGAGCAGGCGGCAAACTGGGACTGGTTTTCTGAGAAAATCAAGACTGCCGGAAGACCCGTTAAAGTCCTGAACCTTTTCGCCTACACCGGAGGCGCCACCCTCGCAGCGGCTGCCGCCGGGGCAAGCGTTACCCATGTAGACGCTTCCAAAGGCATGGTCGGATGGGCGAAAGAAAACGCCCGCTCTTCCGGGCTAGCTGAGGCCCCCATCCGCTGGATCGTAGACGACTGTGTAAAATTCGTAGAGCGGGAAATTCGGCGTGGAAATCACTATGACGCCGTTATCATGGATCCTCCTTCCTACGGAAGAGGTCCCAAAGGCGAAATATGGAAAATCGAAGATGCTATCCACCCGCTGATAAAGCTCTGTACCAGCCTTCTCAGTGACGACCCACTCTTTTTTCTTGTCAATTCCTACACAACCGGATTGGCTCCGGCTGTCCTGACTTATATGCTCGCCACAGAGCTGAGACAGTTCCACGGAACCGTAGATTCCCAGGAGGTCGGACTGCCTGTCTCCTCAAACGGGCTGGTACTTCCCTGCGGCGCCTCCGGGCGGTGGAGCCGGTAAAATACACAACTGTGCAACTTTCCAAACTACAGCAAAAAACATGCCTGCTTTCAGAAAGAGCCTTACCGATACTTTCCACGTACGATAAGGCTCTTTCTTTTGCATGTATTATCCAAAAAAACTCAGAACTACGCCCGATACGGCTCCGGCTGCATACAATAGTCCTGTGATTTTCAAACTCTCCTTCTTATCTTCATTCATCCGGAAAAGCACCGCCAGCCCCAGTCCTGCTCCCGTACAAAGTCCCGCGACTGCGGAAGCAAAGCTAATAGCTCCGCTCAGGTAAAGCTGTGTCAGCATTACAGAAGAAGCACAATTGGGAATCATGCCGACCAGAGCCGCAAGCAGCGGCTGAAGCAGGGAATCCCCCATCAGCACCGCTGAAAGCTTTTCTATTCCCACCAACTCTATCGCCAGATTCAAAATCCCTGTAAAAACGAAAATATATGCAAATACGCTTACCGTATGATGCAATGCCGCCTGGAAAACATGTCCTTTTCCATGTTCATGTGTATGCCCGTGACAGCCGCAGTCCGCGCAGATACGCTCCATATCTTCTTCATAACTATGACGTTCCGGAATCCATGTATCAATCAAATAGCCCGCCGCCGTGCCAATCACAACCTTCGCCGCCAAAAGCCACAGAATTTCTCTTCCGCGCCCCGGATTTCCCATCAAAATCAGAACCGCCTCATCCGACGTCGCCAAAAAGACTGCCAGAATCGTTCCCGGTGTAATGATTCCTCCCGCGTACAGATTCGCCGCCACCACCGAAAAACCACACTGCGGCACACAGCCCAAAAGCGCCCCCGCCAAAGGGCCTGCATGCCCTACCTTAGCCAGCAGCCGGTTCATATATTCCCCTGAATATTTCTCCAGCCATTCCATCAACAGAAAAGCCGCCAGAAGAAACGGCAGCATCTTCACGCTGTCCAGCGCGGCATCCATCAAAACATCTGCTATCATATATCCTCCCCTCCAGGCGGCAGACGCTTCTGACAGCGCCCGCACCTTCATGAGTATCCATCATAACACGGAATCGGCGCTTTCACAACTTTGTATTTTCTGAATAAATTGTAGGGAGGTAACAGTTCCGCTTTCAAATTGCGGTTTGCCGGGAAGTTTACCGCAAGAAAGATATGAGCTGTCACAGAAAGGTGATAACTATGAATATTTTTATGGCTCTTCTGATAGGCCTTGCTGTAAACCTGGATAATCTTCTGATCGGGATTCATCTGGGCATACGCCATCAGAGGCTTTCTATATGGCAAAACTTAGTAATCGGCGGCACGACCGGGCTGTGTGCCTTTGGCTCTACCTGTGCCGCCCGTTTGATTTCCGGTCATTTCCTGTTCTATACGAATCTGATTGCTTCCGCTATCATGATTCTTTTCGGAATTTTCTGTCTCTACCAAAGCATAACGCAAAAAAATGATACTCCCGAACTCCTGGAAACCCCCAGGTTCACAGACGTACTAATCCTTGGTTTCGTACTGGCAGTGAATTGTATTCCACCTTCACTTAGCGCAGGCGTAATGTCTCTCTCTCCCATATGGGTAGGATTCTTTTCTATGCTTTTTTCCTGCCTCAGCATCCAGGTCAGTGTTATTTTAGGGCAGAAATTCCTGCGCTGCAGATTTTTTTCCGTTCTCACTCCATTTTCAGCAGTTTTATTAATTCTAATTGGAGTTCTGGAACTATTAGCATAACCGTTTTCCTCTAACCAAATGCCTGCATACAGTCACTTGGCTCGTTGCCCGCAGGAATAAAATAGCGTACCGGACTTCTACATCCGATACGCCATTTACATAACCTGTTTCTATTCTATTACCATCCTTGCCGCGCCATAAATACCCGCGTCATTTCCCAGCGTTGCCAATGCAAACTCTGTTCCCTTGCAGGCATCCAGCACATAATTCACGTAATATTTCTTTACATAATCCAGAATCACGGTTCCGGCTTTTGATACGCCGCCGCCGATTACAAAGATTTCCGGGTCTACTACGCCTGTAACACTAGCCAAGGCAGTCCCAAGGTATTTTCCAAACTCCTCTGCTACTTCACATGCCAATGCGTCCCCGGCTTTCACTGCATCGAACACGGTCTTTGCAGAAACCTCTCCCTCTCTCAACACTGACGACATGCTGCTTTCTGCAAGTTTCTTATTTGCCAGATATACAACTCCGGTAGCAGAAGCCACTTGCTCCAGGCAGCCCTTATTACCGCAGCCGCAAGGCTTGTCCATCTTGTCCTCAACGTGGATATGACCGATTTCGCCGCCTGCTCCATGACTTCCGGTAAGGATTTTCCCGCCAATGATAATACCGCCGCCGACGCCGGTTCCCAGCGTAACCATCACCACATTCTTATGGCCTTCACCGCCGCCCTTCCACATCTCTCCCAGAGCCGCCACATTCGCATCGTTTCCAACCTTCGTAGTAATACCTGTCAGTTTTTCCATCTCGCCTGCAAGATCTACATATCCCCAATGCAGATTAACCGCCGTGACTACTGCGCCTTCTTCATTTACAGGTCCTGGAACGCCTACACCGATTCCTGCGATGTCTGCTTTCTCAATCCCTTTTTCTGAAATCTTTGTCTCAATTGCCGCCGCTACATCCGGAATGATGTTCTCGCCATTTCCTTCGGAACGGGTTTTGATTTCCCATTTATCCAAAACGTTACCCTGCACGTCAAATAAACCGCATTTTACCGTAGTTCCCCCAATATCAATCCCAAAACAATATTTCTTCATCCCACAAATCCTCCTTACACAAAATGCCTGAGTACTGTTTACGCAATTCCACTTTAGAACACAATCCCCTATTGATAATCATATGATCTCTACTTATAAGTTTGCTTTGTCCGCCAACGGAAACTGAAATGCCCTAAAAATCACCAGATTCGTGCCATATAATTGTTTCATTAAAGATTTATCATCGTCGCATAAAAGATGAATCTCTTCATTTCTGTTATTACAGACACAAATCCCCTCCATATACCGGGAAAGCACCTTATTTTTTATATATTTTTCTTTGTCATCCTGTAATTCTTCCGGTATGTTTCGCTCTATGGCTTCGATAAATTTCTCGTACGGAACATTCTTTGTCATTGGTTTTTTGCTGTATAATACAACCTTATCGTGACTATTTACATATTCCGTATATATAGCTGATTGACAAAGACGCTCTTTCATTTCATCTGCATCTTTTGATATGATTCTAACTTCACTGTCACTAACAAAAGAAAGCTCTTCGTGATTTAAAAGCTTTTTGCTTAATTCAACAATATATTCGGGCGCATAATATTTTTTGGGGGATGTTTTTATCTCATCCAGCGCTTTCCAAAAGAAATTGTCTGTGAAGCTTAAATAATTGTCGAAGTTTCCTTTTGCATTTATCCATTGTTTTAACAGATTTTCCTTTGTTGGAAACAGTACACTTTGTTTCAACATCCAATCAACGATTATTTCTGCCATCCATTCCAGATTTGAAATATGCTTATTGAAAACAACCTGAGAGTACGAAAAAAATTTATTTATGAGATATTGATCCGCTGCCGCAATTCCCTTTTCATTAATACATAAGATTTCTTTTCCATCGTATACCCTTCTCTCGAAGCACCTGATTAATTGATTCATTTCAAAGCTTCCAAATCCGGTACCCGCAAAAGCTGCGTCACGCATCATATAGTCAATTCCATCTGCATCAATTTCTGAATGTAAAATCTGCACCCATAACGGGTTTGTATCTTGTCTTTTTACATTCCCTGTAATCATATCGCAAATAATATCTATAGACGCCTCACCACATTCCTCTGTGATAATCTTCTTTATCTGGGGATCTGTACGGATAATAGCTGCTCCTACTGCCTCATGATGCCCCTCTACAGAACCTACCATAAATTCTTTAGCGACTGGCAATGAAAATCTCTCTATATATCGTTTCATATCACCATTTACTGCCTGGCAAACACTGTCCTCTTTATAGTTTTCCATGCCTTTTTTATAAGGAGTTTCACATACATGCGAAAGAGGATAATGTCCTATGTCATGCAGAAGTCCCGCCATCCGTATAATCTTTCTGTCCTGATCAGGCAGCTCCAGTTGCCGTGCTATTTTATCCGCAATATGCATTACACCTAACGAATGGATATATCTTGTATGTTCCGATCCGGGAAAAATCCAATTTGCAATGCTTAACTGTTTAATACTTTGCAGTCTTTTAAACAACAGGGTATTCATGACTTCTTTTTCCGCATCCGAGTACTCAATAAATCCATGTACATTGTCAAGTATCTTATCCGTAAATTTTATCGCCATTTTCCAACACCTACATAGCTAAATTCTCTATTAAACGATAAGCCTTTCTATTTAAAGCGTCATCATTTAAATGCGGCTTTCTGTCCGTTAACACCTGAAGAATTTCTTCTTCTGAAGCATTGCTTCCCATTTCTTTCATTCTTAAAAAATGAATCGAAGCCAGACATTCTGTCCAGTTTTTCACCCCATATTTTTCTTTTGCGTCAGCATCGCTGAAGATTTCTTTTAATCTTTCAATGCGCTGTTCTGCTTCCGGCGTGTAGTTTAATCCCATACAGGCAGTCCCATTTTCCATATACATATCATCTAATAAGACCTGTGAATATGGTCCATGTTTATACCAGTCAAATCCGTAATGGCCAATATTCACTCCTTCTTCCTGCAAAAGATAAACCATTTTCTGCATTTTTAACCGATCTTCAAACCTTCCATACGAAAACGACTCACCAAAAACCTTCTTGTATACAGGCAATAAAAATTTATTCGCCATAGCAACCCCTCCTTTTGCCATCCTTTATCAAAAGTGTTCCTTCTTGATGAGAATGAACTTCTCTCTCTTTTATTATACAGTAAACATTGCCCCTCGTATACTGAACTTTTTATTGCTCTGTAATCCTGGCTTATCTTCTGTAATAGTATATTACCAAATAGTTTTAGATGCGTCAATCATTTTTGTGTATATTTCAAAAATCAAAATGTGATTTTTCTTTAATCCTTCCTTCCCCTTGAAAGGGATTCCTGCACCCTCTTGTACAGCTCTTGCGCAGCGTTATACCCCATCTTCTTCTGTCTGTGGTTCACCGCCGCCGACTCTACGATAACTGCCAGATTCCGCCCCGGACGGATAGGCAGGGAATGGCATACAATCTTGTTTCCAAGAATTTCCGTATACTCCTCTTCCAGCCCCAGCCTGTCATACTCTTTATCCCGGTTCCACTCTTCCAGCTTAATTACCAAATCAATATTCTGGGTATTTTTTACACTTTCCACACCGAACAGCGTCTTTACGTCGATAATCCCAATACCCCGCAGTTCAATAAAATGACGCGTGATATCAGGCGCAGTCCCTACCAGAGTCACATCGCTGACCTTGCGTATCTCCACAACGTCATCCGTGACAAGGCGGTGCCCCCGCTTAATCAGCTCCAGCGCTGCCTCACTCTTTCCAATGCCGCTCTCGCCCATAATCAGCACACCCTCGCCGTATACGTCAACCAACACGCCATGAATGGAAATACAGGGAGCCAGCTCCACGTTCAGCCAGCGGATAATTTCTGCCATAAACGCAGATGTTGTCTGATGGGATCTGAAAATGGGAACGCCATATTTATGCGCCAGCTGCAGCATATCCTCATCCGGCTGTGTCCTCGTAGTATAAATCACACATGGCATCTTGTATCCCAGAAACTGGTCGTATACCTTGAGTTTCTCTTCCCGGGGCAGATGCTCCAGATACGTGTATTCCACATATCCGATAATCTGGACGCGCTCAGAAGCAAAATGGTCAAAATACCCTGTGAGCTGCAGTGCTGGACGGTTAATATCCGGCAGGGTGATTTCAATTGACGACATATCAATGTCCGGGGTCAGGTTTTCCAGCTTCATCTGCTCCATGACCTTCGTCAATGCTACATTACTCATACCTTTCCTCCTTTGAATCCTCTAGATACTTTTATTTTATCATACTTTTCCTCTCACATCCAGCATAATCCCGAAAGAATGGGGTATGTATAGTATTCCTTCTAATTCCGGCTTTCCAGAGAATTTACCGCTTACATCCTGACGCATATCTATAATTCCACGCGCCCCTCCAGGGCACGCAGCAGCGTTACCTCATCAATATATTCCAGATCGCCGCCCACCGGAACACCACTCGCTATCCGGCTGACTCTGATTCCCGTAGGTTTGATAAGTTTACTGATATACATGGCCGTGGTCTCGCCCTCCAAGCTGGAATTCGTAGCTATGATAACCTCTTTTACCTCTCCCTGAAGCCGTACCATCAACTCTTTCAATTTGATATCTCCCGGCCCTATGCCAAGCATAGGCGAAATCGCCCCGTGAAGCACATGGTAAACCCCTTCATACTTCCCTGTCTTTTCATAAGCCGCCAGATCACGGGTATCCTCCACAACCATAATCATAGACTGGTCACGTTTGGGGTTGGCACAGATAGGGCAAAGTTCCTGATCTGTCAGCGTTCCGCACTGGCTGCAGTAGCGTACGTTTTGCCTGGCCTGTATCATCGTATCAGAAAGTCTCTGCACCTCTTCCACCGGACGGTTAATAAGGTAAAATGCCAGCCGCTGGGCAGACTTAGAACCGACGCCGGGAAGCTTTGAAAGCTCCCCGATAAGTTCACTAATTTGTTTGCTGTAATAATCCATCAGAACGGAAACCCTCCGCCCAGGCCTCCCATGCCTCCGGTAATCTTAGACATAGCCGCCCCTGCTTCTTCCTCCATCTTCCGGAGAGCTTCATTGGCAGCCGCCATAATTAAATCCTCAAGCATCTCAATATCATCCGGATCTACCACCTCTTCAGCCAGTTTCACTTTCGTAATCTCCCGCTTGCCGGATACGCTTACTTCTACTGCGCCGCCCCCTGCTGCTGCGGTAAACTCCTTTTCCTCCAAAGCTTTCTGGCTCTCTTCCATCTGCCTCTGCATTTTCTGCGCCTGTTTCATCAGATTATTCATATTACCCGGCATGCCTCCACCCGGAAATCCTCCACGTCTTGCCATTTCACTTTTCCTCCTAATCCTCAATTTCAATATCCGCGTGGACAAATTTTTTGATAGCATCTTCCACACTGATTTTTGATAAACGTCCTCCCACCAAATGTTCATCTGCTCTCAGGACGAATTTCACTTCTACATGTTTCCCCAATTTCCCCTCAATGATTTTCTCCAGCTCTTGCTTTTTCTCCTCACTGTTTAGATATGTCTCTCCTAAAAAGTCTGAAAACACTACAAATAGCCTTCCGTCATTTTCCTGAAACTTTGGCACTGCCTGGGCAAGAGTCTGCCGAAACCTCTGTCCCTCTGCTGACGCCACGATGCTGTTCCACAGCCGCATAACCTCCTGTAAGTCTTCCGGCGCCGCCATTTCCGGTTCTGCTTCCGGCTCATGGCTCTCCTGGCCGGCAGGCTGCCCTGTTTCCGGCCAAACACTCTGTATCGGCGCTGCCTGCACCATCCTTCCATTTTCCAGCTTTTTTTCCAGCGCGCGGATACGTTCTGCCATAGAAATCTCATCGTTCTCCATCTGAGGGCGGCACAGCTTAATCAAAGCCACTTCCAGCAGCACCCGCTTGGAAGCCGCATATTTCATCTGATTTGAAAGCTCAGAAAAAATGCGGATATACCGCATTAGCGTATCATTCCGCACCAGCCCCGCCTCTTCCCGCAAAGTCTCCAGATTTTCTGTGGACACATCTAATACATCCTCCATATCATCCGAAGATTTCAGGAGCAGCAGGTTCCTGAGATACCAGGTAAAATCTGTGACAAATTGTCCCAGTTCCCGCCCCTGCATAATTAAATCCTCCAGATGGGCAATCACCTGCACCACATTGTTTTCCAGAACCTCCCGCAGCAAACGGCCAAACTCTTCCGTATCCACAGCTCCCAATACTTCAAGTACATGATCATAGGTAAGCTTCTGTCCCAAATAAAAGGCAATGCACTGATCCAGCAGGCTCAGCGCGTCACGCATAGAACCGTCCGCTTTCTTGGCAATATAGCGCAGCGCCTTCTCTTCCACCTCTACCTGTTCTTCATTCATCAGCTCCCGCATTCTGTCAGCAATCGTAGTCAGAGGAATACGTTTAAAATCATAACGCTGACACCGAGACAGAATGGTAATCGGAATTTTATGTGCCTCCGTGGTAGCCAGGATAAAAATCACATAAGAAGGAGGTTCCTCTAACGTCTTTAGGAGCGCATTAAACGCTCCTATGGACAGCATATGAACCTCGTCAATGATATAGACCTTGTATTTGCCGCTGGTTGGTGAGTACGCGACTTCATCACGGATTTCCCGGATATTGTCTACGCCATTATTGGACGCGGCATCAATCTCGATTACATTCATTGAAGTGCCCGCCGCAATCGCCTTACACGTCTCACACTCTCCGCAGGGATTTCCGTCCACCGGATGTTCACAGTTCACAGCCCGGGCCAAAATCTTTGCCACTGTAGTCTTTCCGGTACCCCTTGTGCCGCAGAACAAATAAGCATGGCCAATACGCTCTGCAGCGATCTGATTTTTTAAGGTTGTCACAATATGCTCCTGCCCCTTCACATCTGCAAAAGAGGCAGGACGAAATTTACGATATAACGCAGTATAACTCATTCATCAATCTCCGAAACTGATACCGATAAGCTTTGCTTCTTTAATCAGCTGATTATCCGGGTCAACCATTTTCAGCTTTCCGGCCACATCCGCCAGCGGTACTTTCTTTACTTTTCCATTTACGATTCCAACCATGTAGCCATACTCATTATTCATAATCAGTTTTGCTGCCCCGGCTCCCAGCCTGGTGGAAAGCACTCTGTCATACGGACAAGGGCTTCCTCCGCGCTGCGTATGTCCCGGAACTGTAATACGTACTTCAATACCTGTCTTTTTCAGAATCTGGTCTGCCAGTTCATAAGAAACCGAAGGATATTTATAGTTCTTCATTTTTTCTTTTAATTCCTTCTTTGACAGCTTTGCATCTTTCTTAGAAATTGCGCCTTCCGCAACTGCCAGAATCGTAAAGCCTGCCCCTCTCTGCGCCCTGCGGTTGATAGCCTCCACGATTCTATCAATATCATACGGAATCTCCGGCAGAAGGATAATATCAGCGCCGCCTGCGATACCCGCATGGAGCGTCAGCCAGCCTACCTTATGTCCCATAACCTCTACCAGAAATACGCGGTTATGAGATGCTGCTGTGGTGTGGATACAGTCAATCGCGTCCGTCGCGATATCTACCGCGCTCTGAAAACCAAACGTCATATCTGTCCCATAAATATCATTATCAATCGTCTTAGGCAAATGGATGATATTCAATCCTTCTTCTCTCAGCAGATTCGCCGTCTTTTGTGTCCCGTTTCCGCCCAGGATAACCAGACAGTCCAGACGCAGCTTATAATAATTTTGCTTCATTGCCTCTACTTTATCCAGGCCGTCAGCATCCGGCACACGCATCAATTTAAATGGCTGTCTTGATGTTCCCAGGATTGTGCCTCCTTTTGTCAGGATTCCTGAAAAATCCATTGAAGTCAGCATCCGGTAATCACCGTAAATCAAGCCCCTGTATCCATCGGCAAATCCGTAAACCTCCAGATCAGGCAGATTTGAGCTTAACCCTTTCACAACTCCGCGCATGGTGGCGTTCAATGCCTGACAGTCGCCGCCGCTTGTTAACAAACCGATTCTCTTTTTCATGACATGTCGTATTCCTTTCTTCCATTATTATCGTAGCTGTCCGCCTCACGTGCAGGGATTCCCTTCACCCTGGCGAAATAAGATGTTTTTATTATAACTTATTTCGACGGTTATCACAACTGTATTCTTTGAAAATCCGTATGTGGCGTGACGGCTCTGTATTTAAAATCTTCTTTAATGGAGCTGATTTCAAATTGCGGTTTGGCGCTTACGCCGGACGGTTACAGAATCGGCAGTTCCCTGTGCTTACGCCGGCGCATCCCCGCAAACAATGACCCTGCTATGTTATGCCATACACTAAACACTGCGCCTGGCAGGGTCGCCATAGGATTTGCCGAAAAGTTCGCCGCTGCCAGCGATACCGCAAGCCCGCTATTCTGCATTCCTACTTCAATAGCAATCGCCGTTGCCCTGGAATATTCGATGCTTAACACTTTCGCAAGCCCAAGCCCCATAACTGTACCAATCAGATTATGCAAAACCACCACTCCCAGCACTAATAAACCGCTGCTGATAAGTTTCTCTTTATTATTTGCTACAATACCTGTAGTAATCATAACAATAGCAAGAACGGAAATCAGTGGAAAAATCTCCTGGACTTTCTTGATATATTTTCCAAATATTCTATGAAGCAGGATACCCAAAAGTACAGGAACCAGGACGAGCTTTACGACGGAAATGATCATGGCTGATAATGATACCTCCACCCATGCACCTCCCAGTCCATACACCAACATAGGGGTTACCAAAGGAGCCAGCAAAGTAGAAACGATGGTCATCCCCACGGAAAGAGGCACGTCCCCGCCCGCTATGTATGTAATCACATTACTCGCCGTACCGCCAGGACAGCAGCCTACCAAAATGACGCCAATCGCCAAATCTGGCGGAAGATTCAAAATTCTGCATAACAGCCAGGCGCCCAAGGGCATCACCGTGTACTGTGCCAGCGTGCCTGCCAGGATTTCTCTGGGCTTTGCAAATACTACTTTGAAATCCTCTGCTCTAATGGTCAGCCCCATACCAAACATTGCCGCCCCCAGAAAAAAAGAAGTATAGTCTGTCGCCCAGCTAATGAACGAAGGTTTCCAAAACGCCAGAGCCGAACCGATTAAGATAACTACGCTGATATATTTTGTCAGAAATGACGCTGCTTTCCCTATTTTCTTCATGGCATCACCTCATAGCTGAAATTGTCAATCAGCCTGGTTTTGCCAATGTAAACTGCCATAGCTACCAGAACATCACGTTCCACTTGCTCTACTGGCTGTAGGGTAATCGCATCTGTTACAGAAATATAGTCAATCCGTGCCAACAGCTCCTCACAGATAATCTTCTCCATCTGCTGCACTACCATATCGCTGCTGCAGCCTTTGGCGATTACTTTTTGTCCCTGTTGTATCGCCCTGTATAAACAGAGCGCGGCTTTTCGCTCCTCCTTATTCAGATATGTGTTCCGCGACGACTTTGCCAAACCATCCTTCTCCCTGACGATCGGGCAGCCTACGATGCGGATATCAAAGTTCAAATCCGCCACCATCTTCTTAATAATCGCCAGCTGCTGTGCATCTTTCTGTCCAAAATATGCAGTATCCGGTTCTACAATATGGAACAGCTTTGACACGACGGTACACACGCCCTGAAAATGAACCGGACGCGTTTTTCCGCATAGATTTTCTGACAGCGTGTGTATATTGACGTATGCACATGCGTCATGATACATTTCCTCCGGTTCCGGATGAAAGATTAAATCTGCACCGAGACTTTCACATAGAGCAGTATCATGTGCAAAATCCCGAGGATAATCTTCCAGATCCTCATTCGGTCCAAACTGTGTTGGATTCACAAAAACAGACACTACTACCCTGTCATTTTCTCTGCGGCATCTTTCAATCAAACTGCCGTGCCCCTCGTGCAGAAATCCCATAGTCGGCACCAGCCCAATGGTACACCCCGCTTTCTTCCATTCACGGATTTGTTCTCTGGTTTCTAAAATGGTTGTTGTTATTCTCATGTCTCCTCTTCCTTTTCTATGGATTTGAAGATAGCCTCTGTTCTGATTCTGCTGCTATTCCTCCTGCTCTCCTGCGCCGTGCCAGCCCATGTCCTTTAACAAACCATGCTTTTCATAGCTGGTAATCCGGCTAATTCTGTTCTCCTCGTCCACAAAAACTACGGAAGGTCTATGCTCCTTTGCTTCCCGCATATCATAACTGCCATATGCCATAATAATGATTTTGTCACCTACGCTTACACATCTTGCAGCCGCGCCATTCAGGCAAATCATACCGCTGCCCGGCTCACCACTGATCGTATATGTCTCAAAACGGCTTCCATTATTAATATCTACGATCTGGACTTTCTCATACTCCAGAATCCCGGCTGCATCCAGCAATTCTCCATCTACTGTAATGCTGCCCACATAATCAAGCTCTGCCTGAGATACCGTTGCCCGGTGAATTTTAGCTTTTAACATCTCTACTGTCATTCCTGCTCCTTACCTTTCTTTAAAGTCCCATGACTGTTCCTGATATCTGTGAGATGCCAGTCAGTCATATCGCCAAATCCTCTGTCTCATGCCCGCCGTTCCCGGTCGAACCACTGACAGCGCCCCGTTTGTGCGGAATACACAGCGAATCAGATAGAGTATAGTTTTAGAACAAATACTATCTCCGCAGAACATTATAACACATTCCAGAGAAAATGCGAAGAACCTGGATGCGGATGGAGCCGTCGCCCCAAACACATCCAGGTTCTTCTATAAATAAAATAGGTGTTTAAATGTTGCATATATGATGAACCGCCCGAATATATTGAGAAAATAAGAAAGTTTTATATTCTTGGCAATTCCATATGCCTTTATCAAATGGTCCGAAAAATTTTCACTTTCTCCGAACCTTTGCATCCTTCAGGTAGGATGCCTCACTTTGCAATGATTATTATATTCACATAGTTTTAAATTACTGTATGTCAAATAAATATCATTAACTATTTACGTCATATTTATCCATGCTGGATCTACCCAACATCCTTTTGTTTCATTCCAGCGACGGTACTGATACACACCATTGTAATATCTATACTTAGTAACAATCTTATCTGCCCTCGGCTCTATAGTACTAGTTGCCTTAGGTGCACTCGCATTTACAGAAAAAGTTGGTGTTAAAGCGGACAGCATCAGAAACATAATAGCAAAACACCCAAATTTCTTGATTCTATTCACTAATCTATATTTTCAACACGAAAGCCTTCTTCAATCATCCTCTGAGCATTTTTAAATGAAATTTCAGTTCTACTTCCATTAAATTGATCTGTAATATAATAACAATTTTCTTCATCCACTAATAACCAAGTATTATCCGGTGTACTTTCATAAATTACCTTCGTATTATCAGTCATAATCTCCGACCTGGGAGTATCATACGCCGGCTGCCAGATAAACGAATAACTTAACAATAACGTACTGCCCATCACAATAGTAAATGCCACCCAGGATACTGCTTTCCGAATACCTGTTAATTCCTTCGGCGGGTCTGCAATTAACGCGAAACGTTTACTCAACTGCTTCTTTTTGTCCGCAGTCAACAGACTTGTCGCCGTCAATGACTTCCTTGAGTCCTGCAGTTCTTTCATCCTGTATAATGAACTTTTCAGTGTGCCAAGATAATCTTTCTTCTCTTCATATCCGGCTTTTTCCATTACGACGGTATCGCATCGGATTTCCAGCATCTCATCCATCGATTCGCGTACCACTCCGGCAGATACGTTCCACCAAAAGATATCACATAAAAATTCCATGGCTATCTTTATTAAGGAATCTCTCTTACTGAAATGGGAACACTCATGAAGCAGAATATAATACATCTCTGTGTCCGTGTACTCTGCTTTGGGAAGCAGAATAATCGGTCTTCTCACTCCAAATCCCATCGGTACATCTGCCAAATTGGTGTAGCGCACCGAAAACCTCTTCTGACATTGCTTCTGGGAAGACAACTGTTCCCAGACCCTGTCAAGCTGCTGCTTCTGTGTCTCATCCGGCCGGTCTGACAGCAGAGCCTGCCGCCAAAAATTCCGGTAACGACGATAAAACCTGTAAATATGAATGATGCTTCCTATCAGCCAACATGCAACGACTACATGCACAAGTGAAAACTCCCATGAGCCGATACTGTATGTATCCAGGCATAATGCCCGGTATATTGGTGCATAAAGCTCTCTGTCTCCCACTATAATGGTGAACGGAAATTCTACTGGAAACAGAAAGCGGAAAATGCTGACGATATATACAGCAAAAATCATCTTAATACTTAAGTATCTTATTGTACGGGCATTCTTCTGTAACAAGGCGATGATACTAAATAATACTCCGCTCCATATGACTGCCATCACAAATGAAAAGAAAGTAAATTTCATTTATTGCTCCTTTAGTTTTTCAATAATACCCTCCAACTCCCTGATGATATCATCTTTATCTTCCTGTAACTCTGTTACCATAGCTACTGCCACTTTAGGAATTGACTGTGCATCCAGCCCTCTTCCAACTGCGAAAAGCGCTACATATTCTTCTCTGGTAATTGAATATTTAAACTGACGTGCATACTGCGTACCGCAACGCACATATCCGCACACCTCAATTGCATTTTTGTCCAATAATGACTTCAGCATAATAGGAAGATAATTATCACTCCATGAATGTTCATCAGGAATTGCAAGAATTTCCACACTGGTCAGCGGTTTGTCCTGCTTCCAAAGCAATTCCATTAATTCTACTTCTTTGTCTGTAAGATGGTATTTCTTATTTTTCTTTTTTAACATAAGCTATCAACCTCTAATTATATAAGACTATGTTTTTCATTTACTATTTCATTATATAGTAAGGCAAAGAAAACGTCAATACAAATATTGGTCAAATATTATTAAAAAACGTTATATTTTTTGCCTTTTCCCCATCTTTGGTATATTTTAACGTTTATTGTATTTTCCGTCAATAGATATTACCAAAAAATATTCTTCTTACGGGAAGGAATGTCCCTCCCGCGTTCTTTTTTACTTATCCCTCCAGATAATTCTTCCTTTGGTCAAATCATATGGGGACATTTCAATCGTCACCTTATCTCCCGGAAGGATGCGGATATAGTTCATTCGAAGCTTTCCGCTAATATGTGCCAGCACCACATGGTTATTCTCCAGCTGCACCTTAAAAGTTGCCCCCGGAAGTTTCTCTACCACGGTTCCTTCTACTTCTATTACATCTGCTTTTGACATGTCTACCTCCTATCATTCTGTAAGCCTATAGCTTTTATGCTATGCCTGATTTCTTCATTTTTCACATGTTCCCATTGGATATCCCGAAACTCAACAGGAATCCGTTTCATGATCTGTATATGCTTCCATTTCTTTTTTTTCGGCTTTTCCAACGGACGGATATCTCCGTCACAAAGCCATGCATACTTTTCCTCTACTCCGGCTATCACATATAGTTTTCCTCTGTCATGCCCCGCCAGCGACCATGCCATCATGCCTCTCTCTGCCCTTTCCATAGAACCTCCCGTTACTCTGACAGGGTAAAGATTTCCGGTTCCCCATCCGTAATTAAAATCGTGTTCTCATAGTGTGCAGAAAGACTTCCGTCCTCAGTAACGACTGTCCAGTCGTCCTCCAGCCATTCCACATCGCAGCGTCCCATGTTGATCATCGGTTCAATGGCAAGCGTCATGCCAGGCACCAAACGGATTCCACGTTTCTTCTGGGGAAAATTGGGAACCTGCGGATCTTCATGCAGCTCTCTTCCGATTCCATGCCCCACTAAATCCTCTACCGGGCTGTAACCAAAACGTTTCACATAGTTTCCAATGGCTGCTGAAATCTCATAAAGCCGATGTCCCGCCCTGGCATATTTGATTCCTTCAAAGAAAGACTGTTTTGTTACGTCCAGCAGCCGCTGCACCTCCGGAGCAATCTTTCCGACAGCATGAGTTCTGGCTGAATCCGAATGAAAGCCTTTATAAATCAGCCCTGCGTCGAGACTGACAATATCACCTTCCTGCAGGATACGGTGCCTGGATGGTATGCCGTGCACCACTTCATCGTTCACTGACACGCAAATAGAAGCCGGGTAACCATTATAATGAAGAAAACTGGGAGTACATCCAAAGCTTCTGATAATCTGCTCTCCCAGACGATCAATCTCCCAGGTAGAAATCCCTGGTTTGATTGCCTTCTGAAGTTCATTATGAGTAATTTCCAGCAGCCGCCCTGCCTCTCTCATAAGTTGTAATTCCTTTGCAGATTTTATTGATACTGACATATATTTACGCTCCTAAAATCTGTACAATTGCCTGGAATACATCTTCCATTGCTACTGTACCGTCTACTTCTTTTAGAACACCTGCCCTGCCATAATACTCAATCAAGGGCTGTGTCTGTTCATGATACACATCAAGACGCTTTTTTACCGTTTCCGGCTTATCATCATCTCGGAGGATTAATCCTTCCCCGCAGGCATCGCATACATTTTCTTTCTGCGGTGCATTGTACTCTACATGGTAGGTAGCTCCACATCCTACACATGCGCGCCTTCCGCCCATGCGGCTGATAATATTTTCATCAGGTACTTCTACATTAATGGCAAAATCTACCTTCTCTCCCAGCTTCTCCAAAGCTGCGTCCAGGCTTTCCGCCTGCGGAATGGTACGCGGAAAGCCATCCAGCACATACCCTTTCTGGCAGTCGCTCTGCTGCACCCGGTCTACAACCAGGTCTACGACCAGCTCGTCTGGTACGAGGAGCCCCTGATCCATATAGGTCTTTGCTTTCTTTCCAAGCTCCGTCCCATTCTTAATGTTAGCCCTGAAGATATCGCCTGTGGAAATATGGGGAATCCCGTATTTTTCTGCAATCTTCTTTGCCTGGGTGCCTTTTCCTGCTCCCGGTGCACCTAACATAATGATTTTCATAGCATTCTTCCTTCCTTTATCATAGAATCATACGCTTTTATCCGGTAATTAATGCGAAAGTGCGCTACTTCTTTGCTGCAACCCGCCTTATGGATTACAGCAAAGAAAGAAGCACACTCTTTAATCACTCAAGAAGCCTCTGTAATTGCGAACCAGCATCTGTGACTCCATCTGTTTTAATGTCTCCAGGATAACACCTACGATAATGATAATAGATGTTCCTCCGAAAGATACAGACGCTCCGAACACTCCGTTGAATACAATCGGAATCGTAACAACAATGAGAAGTCCAACGGCTCCTAAGAAAATGAGGTAATTCAAAATCTTATTCAAGTAATCCTGCGTCGGTTTTCCGGGACGGATGCCTGGTACAAAACCGCCCTGCTTTTTCATATTGTCTGCCACCTCAATCGGGTTAAACGTAATAGAGGTATAGAAATACGCAAAAAATACAATCATAACCGCATACAGGACAAAACCTATCGTATAAATCGGCTGTTTTAAATCAAACCAGTAATTCTGATTCAACATGCCAAGAATCGTAGCTCCTACGCCTGTGCCGCCCGTCTTACCCATAAAGGTCGCAATCATCGTAGGCATAGACATCAGGGAAGAAGCAAAGATTACCGGAATAACGCCTGCGGTATTCACCTTCAGCGGAATATGGCTAGACTGACCGCCCACCATCTTTCTTCCCTGCATCTTCTTCGCATACTGTACCGGAATCCTTCTCTCTGCGTCATTCAGAAGAATAACCAGAATAATTGTAACGATAATAACCGCAAGGATGATGATTCCTGCCAAAGCACCCTTTGCTACTGTCTTATTTTTCACAAAATCATTGAACAGGCCTACAAGGTCGTTCGGAACCCTGGAAAGAATATTAATCATCAGGACGATAGAAATACCGTTTCCAATTCCTTTTTCAGTGATACGCTCGCCCACCCACATAAGGAATGCCGAACCTGCTGTCAGAGCAGTCACAACTGACACTACATTCAGGAAATTCATATTGGTAATCAGTCCCTGGTTACCAAATCCAATTGCCATAGCGAGACCTTCAATCAATGCCAGCGCTACCGTTACATAACGTGTGATTTCCTGAAGTTTCTTCCGTCCGTCCTCTCCGTCCTTCTGCATTTCCTCTAATTTCGGAATAGCAATCGTCAGCAGCTGAATGATGATTGATGAAGTGATATACGGGCTGATGTTCAATGCAAAAATCGACATCTGCTCAAAGGAACCTCCGGTGAACGCATTAAAGAAGTTAAACGCATCGCCAGACTGCTCTGCAAACCATCTTGAGAAGAATGTCCTGTCTACACCGGGTATCGGAAGCTGTGAACCAAGCCTCACGATAACCAGCATCATTAATGTGTATAAAATCTTTTTACGCAAGTCTTTGATTTTAAACGCATTACGCAGCGTTTCTAACATTAGATCACCTCTGCTTTTCCGCCAAGTGCTTCAATCTTAGCTTTTGCTCCTTCACTGAATGCATTCGCCTTTACTACAAGTTTTTTAGTCAGCTCGCCGTTGGCAAGAATCTTCACGCCATCCTTCGGTCCTTTGATCATTCCTGCTTCCTGCAGCATCTCAATGGTAACCTCTGTGCCATCTTCGAACCTGTCAAGAGCGCCCACATTGACAATCACGATATCCAGAGAGTTTCTGTTTGTGAATCCTCTCTTCGGAATACGTCTGTATAAAGGCATCTGTCCACCCTCAAATCCGATTCTCGGTGCACCGGAACGAGCTTTCTGTCCTTTATGGCCTTTACCTGCAGTCTTTCCGTTTCCTGATCCATGTCCACGGCCTCTTCTGAAATTATCACTGTGCTTTGAACCAACTGCCGGCTGTAAATTGGATAAATCCATTACGACACCTCCTTATCAAATAATATTTCTTAGATTTCCTCTACTTTCACCAGATGCTGTACCTGCTTAATTTTCCCCCAGGAAGCAGCATTGTTCGGCATTTCAACCGTCTTATTCAGCTTTCTAAGCCCCATAGCCTCTACTGTCGCACGATGTTTTGGAATGGCACCGATTGTAGATTTCACCAATGTAACTTTTAATTTATCTGCCATTTTTCTAATCCTCCTTAAGCGCGGATCTCGTCAACAGATTTCCCGCGGAGCCTTGCTACTTCCTCCGGGGATTTGAGCTGCTTTAATGCCTCAATCGTTGCGAGAACTACATTCTGCTTGTTATTTGAGCCTAAAGACTTTGTACGGATATTCTTGATTCCTGCCAGCTCGCACACGCTACGTGCCGGGCCTCCGGCAATCACTCCGGTACCTTCCGGGGATCTCTTTAACAATACGCTTGCCCCGCCGAATTTGCCTGTCCAGTCATGAGGAATACTGTTATTCTCGTCAAGCGGCACATTTACAAGCCTTTTGGCAGCATCTTCTTTTCCTTTGCGGATCGCTTCAGGAATCTCGGCTGCTTTTCCAAGCCCTGCGCCTACGTGTCCGTTGCCATCACCTACAACTACCAAAGCTGTGAAACGGAAGTTACGACCACCTTTAACAACTTTTGTTACACGTTTGATTGATACTACTTTTTCATTCAATTCGAACTGGCTAGCATCAATGATTGTATGTTTCATGTGTTCTTCCTCCTTGTCTAGAATTCAAGACCAGCTTCTCTAGCTGCATCTGCCAAAGCTTTGATTTTACCCTGATATATGAAGCCGCCTCTATCAAAGACAACAGTGGTAATACCTTTTTCTAAAGCTCTCTTTCCGATAACGGTTCCCAAATATGCTGCTGCGCTTACGTCGTTGGTTTTTTCCAGCTCTGCTTTTACATCTTTCTCAAGTGTGCTTGCAGAAACAAGAGTGTTGCCAACTGTATCGTCAATAACCTGAGCATACATATGATTATTGCTTCTAAACACAGCCAGACGCGGTCTCTCAGCAGTGCCGCTGAAACGGTTACGCAGTCTTTTGTGCTTTTTTACACGAACTTTTGATCTGGATTCTTTACTAACCATCTTTACACTCTCCTTAATTATTTCTTACCAGTCTTACCAACTTTACGTCTGATAACTTCATCATCATACTTGATACCTTTGCCTTTATATGGCTCCGGTTTTCTCTTCTCTCTGATTTCCGCTGCGTATTGGCCAACTTTTTCTTTACTGATACCTTTTACAATAATCTTGTTGCCATCCACTGTAGTTTCAAGCCCTTCCGGGTCTTCCATCTCTACAGGATGTGAATAGCCAAGAGATAATACTAATTTCTTGCCCTGCTTTGCAGCTTTGTAACCTACGCCGTTTACTTCCAGTGTCTTGGTATAACCCTCGCTCACACCAACTACCATGTTGTGGATCAGCGTCCTGGTCAGGCCGTGTAAAGATTTCATTTTCTTCAAATCATTCGGTCTTGTTACGATTACATGACCGTCTTCCATCTTAATGTCCATTTCCTTTGGAAGCTCTCTTACAAGAGTTCCTTTACTGCCTTTCACAGTAACTACATTTCCCTCTGCAATCTCAACAGTAACGCCTGCGGGGATTGCTACCGGCATTCTTCCGATACGTGACATTTCCATGTCCTCCTTACTTAGATTTTCGGAAAGGAACGGGTGTCCTTTCTGTTTTCAGTAACTTGTTTGGTTTTAGTTTTCACTAAAGTTTCTACCAAACAAACGCTAATACTTCTCCGCCTACCTGGAGCTTACGCGCCTCTTTGTCTGTGATAACGCCCTGGTTTGTAGAGATGATTGCCACGCCCAGTCCTCCGAGAACTTTCGGCAGTTCTTCTCTGTTTGCGTATACACGCAGTCCCGGTTTGGAGATTCTCTTCAGCCCGGTGATGATTCTCTCATTCTTATCTGCGCCATATTTTAATTCGATACGGATTGTCTGGAAGTTTCCTTCTTCGACAAGGTCGTATTTGCTGATATAACCTTCGTCTAAAAGAATGTTTGCGATGGCAATCTTCATTTTAGAAGCCGGTACATCTACTGTATCATGTTTTGCAGTGTTTGCATTACGGATTCTTGTAAGCATATCTGCAATTGGATCGCTCATTGTCATTTGGTTTGCCTCCTTTTATAATTAATTCCTTCGGTATGTTCCCTCAGCTAAGTTCGCACTGCGCTTTTAACTTGTGCTTACTAAGATTCGGGAACGGCCTCGCACGAACCTCAAGCCGCGCCTGACGGCTTGCTTTCACCAAGTGCTTTCGGTCACCAAGAAGCTTTCTTTACTCCTGGAATCTGGCCTTTGTATGCTAATTCACGGAAGCAGATCCTGCAGATTCCGTATTTTCTTAAATATGCATGTGGACGACCACAGATTTTACAGCGGCTGTACTCTCTTGTGGAGAATTTCTGTTTGCGCTGCTGCTTGATTTTCATTGCTGTCTTAGCCATGAAATTTCCCTCCTAACTATTTCGTAAACGGCATATTAAACTGTGTCAACAACTCTCTGGCTTCTTCGTCAGTCTTTGCGGTAGTAACGAAGATTACGTCCATACCTCTGACCTTGTCAATCTTGTCATACTCAATTTCCGGGAAAATGAGCTGCTCTTTGATACCCAGAGCGTAGTTTCCTCTTCCGTCAAATGCGTTAGGATTCACGCCTCTGAAATCACGCACACGCGGCAGCGCCAGGTTAATCAGACGGTCAACAAACTCGTACATTCTTTCCCCGCGCAGTGTCACCTTGCATCCAATGGCCATTCCTTCCCTGATTTTGAAGTTAGCCACAGATTTTTTAGCCTTTGTGAGTACTGCCTTCTGGCCTGTAACGGTTTCCATGTCTTTAACGGCTGACTCCAGCGCCTTAGCATTGTCTTTTGCCTCGCCGACACCCATGTTGACAACCACTTTATCAAGCTTCGGAACTTCCATCACATTTTTATATTCAAATTTCTTCATCATAGCATCTACGATTTCATTCTTGTAAATCTCTTTCAGTCTACTCAACTTGTGCGACCTCCTCTCTCTCAATATTAATCGATAACTTCGCCTGTTGCTTTCGCATAGCGAACTTTTTTATCGCCATCCATCTTGAAGCCCACTCTTGTAATTTTGCCTTTGTGCAGCAGCATCACGTTTGAAATAGCAATGTACGCTTCTTTGTTCACGATACCGCCCTGCTGGTTTGCGGCAGACGGCTTCGTGTGCTTCGTAACCATGCTCACACCCTCAACCAGAACTCTGTGGTTCTTTGTGTCAACAGCGATTACTTTGCCTTCTTTGCCTTTATCTTTCCCGGCGATTACCTGTACGTTATCACCTTTTTTGATTTTCATAGCTGACATAAAGTACCTCCTATAATACTTCCGGAGCAAGTGAAACAATCTTCATAAACTGTTTTTCACGAAGCTCTCTGGCTACCGGCCCAAAGATACGTGTTCCTCTCGGAGTCTTGTCATCTTTGATAATAACAGCAGCATTTTCATCGAATCTAATATAAGAACCGTCTTTACGGCGTGCACCCTTTACTGTACGAACTACCACAGCTTTTACAATGTCACCCTTTTTTACAACACCGCCTGGTGTTGCATCTTTAACCGTAGCAACGATTGTATCGCCAATGTTTGCATATCTTCTGGTAGAACCGCCTATAACCCTGATGCAGAGAATCTCTTTTGCCCCAGTGTTATCAGCTACCTTCAGTCTGCTCTCCTGCTGGATCATGCTGATATACCTCCTTATACTATTTAACTTTCTCTACGACTTCCACAAGTCTCCATCTCTTGTCTTTGGACAGGGGCCTTGTTTCCATAACCTTTACGGTATCGCCTTTGCGGCACTCGTTATTTTCATCATGCGCTTTCAGCTTATATGTCTTCTTCACGATTTTTTTGTAAAGAGGATGTTTTACATGGTCTTCGATAGCAACTACGATTGTTTTGTCCATCTTATCGCTGACTACCTTGCCTGTACGGGTTTTTCTCAGATTTCTTTCCACGTTCCTTTACTCCTTTCGTGGGATTACTCCGCTTTTTCAGAGATAACTGTCTGAATACGGGCGATGTTCTTGCGAACTTCTTTGATTCTGCTAGTGTTATCTAACTGATTTGTTGCGTTCTGGAACCTCAGGTTGAAGAGTTCCTTCTTAGCAGCTACTAATTCTTCGTTCAGCTCCGAAGCTGATTTTGTCCTTAAATCTTCTACGAATTTATTAATTTTCACTGTTATCACCGCCTTCTAAGTCTGCTCGGGAAACGATCTTGCATTTACATGGTAATTTGTGCATAGCAAGACGTAATGCTTCGCGGGCTGTTTCTTCCGGTACGCCTGCAAGTTCGAACATTACACGCCCTGGTTTTACAACTGCTACCCAGTACTCTAATGTTCCTTTACCGGAACCCATTCGAGTTTCTGCTGGTTTTGCTGTTACTGGTTTATCTGGGAAAATCTTAATCCAAACCTTACCTCCACGCTTGATATAACGTGTCATGGCAACACGGGCTGCCTCTATCTGGTTGGACTTAATCCAGCATGGTTCGGTAGCTACAAGACCAAACTCACCGTAGGTAATCTTGTTGCCTCTTGTGGCTTTACCAGCCATGGAACCACGGAACTGTTTACGACGTTTAACTCTTTTTGGCATTAACATTATTTATCGCTCCCTTCCTTTGGTCCTTTCGTTGGAAGTACTTCACCCTTGTAGATCCATACTTTTACGCCAATCTTTCCATATGTGGTATCTGCTTCCGCAAAACCATAGTCGATATCTGCGCGCAGTGTCTGAAGAGGAATTGTCCCCTCGCTGTAGAACTCTGTACGAGCCATATCAGCGCCGCCGAGACGTCCGGAAACAGCAGTCTTGATACCTTTTACTCCGGCCTTCATGGAACGTCCCATCGTAGACTTCATAGCGCGGCGGAAAGAAACACGGTTCTCAAGCTGCAAAGCGATATTCTCTGCTACTAACTGGGCATCCCTGTCCGGCCTCTTTACTTCTTTAATATCAACGATTAATTTCTTATCTGTAAACTTCTGGACTTCTGCCTTTACTTTCTCGATTTCAGAGCCGCCCTTACCGATTACTACGCCCGGTTTTGCTGTATAGATGATAACCTTTACTCTGTCAGAAGCTCTCTCAATCTCAATCTTTGAAACTCCGGCACTGTATAATTTCTTCTTCAGGTATGTCCTGATGTTGTAGTCCTCTACCAGGAAATCAGCGAAAGAGCCTTCAGCATACCATTTTGAATCCCAGTCCTTAATAACACCGACTCTCAGGCCGTGTGGATTAACTTTCTGTCCCATGCTTTACCTCCTATCTTTCATTCAGCACGATGGTGATGTGGCTCATCCTCTTTTCGATTCTGTATGCCCTTCCCTGTGCCCTCGGTCTGATTCTCTTCATTGTAGGACCTTTGTTTGCATAACACTCTTCTACATAAAGATTTGAAGCATCCATCCCATTGTTATTCTCAGCGTTTGCAATCGCTGACTTTAATAATTTAGCAATTAATTCAGACGCATATCTCGGATTGTAGGTCACAATACCGAGCGCTGTCTGCACGTCTTTACCTCTAATGGCATCCAAAACAAAACATGCTTTCTGAACAGAAACCCTGGCATAAGATAACTTAGCCGACGGCCTTGTGTCCTTCTGTGCATTTCTCTCTCTCTTGATTTGGGATCTATGTCCTTTTGCCATGATGAAACCTCCTTTTTTCCTGTATTTCCCCATGTGTCTGGGGCGCCCCTCAGGGCGCTGTTTACCGTCTGTTAGCGAACGCCGGATTTCTTCTCGTCTTTGCCGTGTCCCCTGTAGGTCCTGGTTGCAACGAACTCTCCAAGCTTGTGCCCAACCATGTCCTCTGTAATATATACAGGCACATGCTTTCTGCCGTCATGGACTGCAATTGTATGTCCAACCATCTGTGGGAAGATTGTAGAACGGCGGGACCAGGTCTTAATAACCTGCTTTTCACCTGCTGCGTTCATAGCGTCTACTTTTTTAAGTAAGCTTTCATCTGCAAATGGTCCTTTTTTCAGTGATCGAGCCATAGGTTCTAACCTCCTTATAATCTCTGATTGTTTAATTATTCAGCGCCTTACCGTCACGTCTTCTTACGATAAGCTTATTAGACTGCTTGTTCTTCTTCCTTGTCTTTAAGCCCAGCGCAGGTTTGCCCCAAGGTGTGCATGGACCCGGACGTCCGATACCTGTCTTACCTTCACCACCTCCGTGTGGATGGTCGTTGGGGTTCATGACGGAACCGCGGACAGTAGGTCTGATACCCATATGGCGCTTTCTTCCGGCCTTACCGATATTAATCAGGTTGTGGTCTGCGTTTCCTACTGTACCGATTGTCGCGCGGCATACAACAGGAACCATCCTCATCTCGCCTGACGGCAGACGAAGCGTCGCATACTTGCCTTCCTTTGCCATAAGCTGCGCGGAGTTTCCTGCGGAACGAACCATCTGTCCGCCTTTTCCCGGATACAGCTCAATGTTATGAATCAGAGTACCGACAGGAATCTCTGATAACGGCAGACAGTTGCCAAGCCTTACCTCTGCTTCCGGCCCATTCATAATCTTCATGCCGACTTTCAGTCCGGCCGGCGCCAGTATATAGGATTTCTCGCCGTCTGCATAGCAGATCAGCGCGATATTTGCTGTTCTGTTCGGATCGTACTCAATCGCAAGGACATTAGCCTGGATTCCGTCTTTCTTCCTCTTGAAATCCACCAGTCTATACTTTCTTCTGGAGCCGCCCCCGCGGTGTCTTACCGTAATCTTACCCTGGTTGTTACGTCCAGAGTTTTTCTGAAGGGATACTACCAGGCTCTTCTCCGGCGCTTTCTTTGTGATTTCTGAAAAATCAGAACCACTCATCTGTCTCCGGGAAGGTGTATATGGTTTATATGTCTTAATTCCCATGATTCTTTCTCCTTTCGCCGCCCTGCCCTGTAACAGGAGGACGTTTCACATTTATTGTCACGCTTGTCTGCGTATGGTTTGAGGAAAATCTTACAGTCCCTCGAAAATTTCGATTTCCTTGCTTTCCTCTGTCAGAGCCACGATAGCTTTTTTCGTTTTTGCTGTCCTTCCGTAAACCATGCCGCGTCTTTTCTTCTTACCGTCAAGGTTCATGGTATTTACGCTTTTTACCTTTGTGCCCTCAAACATTTTTTCAACGGCTTCTTTGATCTGGCTCTTTGTTGCTTCCGGGTGTACTAAGAAGGTATATTTCTTCTCAGCCATAGCGTTCATACTCTTTTCCGTTACAACCGGTTTAAGGATTACGTCGTAATACTGAATTGCTGCCATTATGCGTACACCTCCTCAATTGCTGCCACAGCGTCCTTTGTCAGGACAAGAGTGTTATATTTCAAAATATCATATACGTTAATTGTTCCTGTGTGGGCTGTCTTGACATCCGGCAGGTTCCTTGCTGACAGTGCTACCGTCTGGTCTGCTTCCTTCGTGACAACCAGCGCTTTTTGGACATTCAGGCTGTCCAGTACGCCCTTCATTGCTTTTGTCTTAATCTCGGTAAGGCTCAGCTCATCCAGGACGAAAATCTTGTTTTCCTGGACTCTTGAAGTCAGGGCAGATTTCAGCGCGAACCTTTTTTCTTTCTTATTCATCTTGAAGGAATAATCCCTTGGTACCGGAGCGAATACGGTTCCACCGCCTGTCCACTGCGGCGCCCTTGTTGAACCCTGCCTTGCATGGCCGGTTCCTTTCTGTCTCCACGGCTTTCTTCCGCCGCCGGAAACTTCGGAACGGGTCTTGGCTTTCTGTGTTCCCTGACGTTTGTTTGCAAGCTGGCTTACAACTGCCATGTGTACCAGATGTTCATTTACTTTTACACCGAATACAGCATCATTCAGCTCAATCGTGCCAACTTCTTTGCCTTCCATATTGTAAACAGATACGTTTGCCATCTGTATGTTCCTCCTTCCACAAAATCCTATTTACCGGACTTTACGCTTTCTTTAATCTTTACTAAAGATTTCTTAGGTCCCGGTACTGCGCCCTTTACTAAGAGAAGATTGTTCTCAGCATCCACTTTTACTACCTCAAGATTCTGGATAGTAACCTGCTTATTTCCCATCTGGCCGGGCATTTTCTTGCCCTTAAATACCTTACTTGGGTCAGAAGCCGAACCGTTAGAACCTGCATGGCGGTGGAACTTGGAACCATGAGTCATAGGTCCTCTGGACTGTCCATGTCTCTTGATGGCGCCCTGGAAACCTTTACCTTTTGAAATGGCAGTCGCGTCAATCTTATCTCCTGCCGTGAAAACATCGGCTTTGATTTCCTGTGCTACTGCATATCCTTCTGCGTCCTCAAGCTTGAACTCCCTTACATATCTCTTGTAGGAAACCCCTGCTTTGTCAAAATGTCCTTTCAGCGGCTTGTTCACCAGTTTTTCTCTCTTGTCAACAAAGCCTACCTGAACTGCACTGTAACCGTCATTCTCTACTGTCTTTACCTGTGTCACTACACACGGTCCTGCCTGGAGTACGGTTACGGGAGTGAGAACTCCGTCCTCATTGAAGATTTGAGTCATTCCGACTTTCGTAGCTAAAATTGCTTTCTTCATGATTTACCTCCTGTTTTTCTACAGCGGATTTGGCCCGCTCGGAAATTGAACTGCACCAAATCATCCTAGTCAAACAGTTAATATAAGTGGAACATATCGTTACTTCTATATCAACCTTTTAGGATAATTTCATTCTTGCGATGCTGCCTATTTGGTCTTCATCTTGATGTCGATGTAAACGCCGGCCGGCATTTCCAGCCTTGACAGTGCATCCACCGTCTTCTGCGTTGGAGTCATAATGTCAATCAGTCTCTTATGTGTTCTCTGCTCGAACTGCTCTCTGGAGTCTTTGTACTTGTGTACAGCCCTCAGAATCGTGATAACCTCTTTCTTTGTCGGAAGGGGTACCGGTCCGCTCACCTTTGAACCGTTTTTCTTTACAGTTTCAATGATTTTCTTAGCAGATGCATCAATCAGCTGATGATCATATGCCTTCAATGTGATACGCATTACTTGACTTGCCATAAAAAAAGTCGCCTCCTATTCGCACTTGATTTCAGTACGACAAGCGGTGACTGCACACTCTCCCGTGTGTATCATGAGATACTACACGTTGTTCCCGGGCTTTGCCGGGCAGTTATATTGTACAGTGACTTGTCGCCAGTTTCATAACTTGACATTCGCTCCACGGAAAACCTGCGGTTTTCGATCCGCAGCAACCTCACGCTTCTACGCTATCAAGGTCACAACGTCTTGATTATAAAGGAAAACCCTTGTATTGGCAAGGGTTTTCCAGAAAAAATTGTTTTTTTTTCAATACATTATCCTGTCACTTCCTGATCAGGATAAGTTTCGGGAGTTTCTTATTTTTTAAAGTGGTCTTATTCCCATACTTGTCGCAAGCTTCCACACAAATCAGCCGAAGCTTTCCCTTTTTCCCAAACTCTGAAGCAGAAAGCGTGTATTCATAGCGGCTTTTCTTCCTATTATAAATCATGTCCCCATAAAGCAGTTCTTTTGTGGCAGTATTTTTCCAAACGCAGGCCACATACCGCATTGGGCTTTTGTCGCTGGCTTTCACATAAAGTTTCGCTTTTCCTTTTTTCTTTACAGTCTTCTTGGTCAGAGCTATGCTCTTTTTACGTACTACGGGAGCTTTCCCGTCAGCCTTTGTGCCCTGTACGGTGAATTCAGAAAAAGACAAATCATCCACAACGCTTGTAAGCGAGCCTCCCTGACCCAGCACCTTTATACCATCCCATTCCTGCATCAAGCTTGTCACTTTTGCATAGGAATATGAATCTGGAAATAGAATATGATCAATCTTCCACTTCCCCGGCTGCATCCCTTCCTCAATCTTCAGTTCGCCATGAAAAATATTATCCTCCGAAGAGCGCTCAATATCCTGAACTATTTTCTGATCACCCTCTGAGCCCCAAGTAACCCTTGCCACTTCGCTCCCCAATGCCATTGATTTAATATGCGTATTTTTAACTAAAAAACTGTATTGCAGGGTGTCGCCTTTTTGCAATTGGGCGCGCTGATTTTCCCACCCTGAATGGGTTCTGCGTCTATCTGTACGTTCGTCCCTGACGCGCTTACCGGAAGAGCAAAAGTTACACATCCCAATAATAACGCTGCTGTCATTCCTTTTACCTTTCCCATACTGTCTCTCCTTCCTGTCTTTTCAAAAAATGTTTCAACTTTCATTTCTTAAATCATTATCACCAGAATCACCCAACCGTTTCTCCTACATATACTTTTTTAACTATACCTTCTATTTCTATAAATTATATATATCATCCCTTAACTTATTTATCAATACTGCATAAGTATTTTTATCTGGTTTACTTTTTATTATATATTTTGACATTATTTTAATATTTACGCAAGAACTCCAGCCCAAATCAATAATATAACACTAACAACACTGTATCTTCTGTTTATTCCTGTCTCCTCAAAAAAACACTCCTCTCTGATAAGAATTTTCACATTTTAATTCTTATCAAAAAGGAGTTTCTTTGTAACAGTTCAGCCTATGGCTTCACTGTTACGGAATCCAGCCCAACCGCCGGAACCGCCACATACACATAAGTCTTATCGTCATTCACACTGTAATGCATGGCGATGTTCACATTAAACGGCTCGCCTTCATGCATCTCATAGTCAAAAATCCACGGCGTATACCCGTAAATCGTATAAAGCTGCATCTCTCGATTTTCCGATACCACCCGGGCATTCATGCTTTCCAGAAAATCGTCTGCAACTGCATTTCTCTCTTCTAAGGACAGCTTGCCCTGATAGCTCCCGATAATATTCGCAGAGCTTTTACTATTTTCTCCGTAAGGTTCCATCAGGCTTTCCAGTTTCTCCCGATAGGCATACGCATCCACCATATCCCCTTCCATAGTAATGTTTATAATAACATACTGGCTGATTTCGCCCTCAACATCGGCAGTAATGAAGCGCAGGACAGATTTCGCATTGCTTCCCTCTTTCGTGAGACGGGTTTCTTCCCTGTTTTCGTCATACCTGCGGGTAACTTCGATGTTTTCCGTAATCCCCAGCCCTTCCGCGATATGGCGCAGAAATTTCTCCTGATCCTCAGATTCCAGAAATTCTTTTTTATAAACGCCGTAATATTCTACGGCTCCTGTCTGCTCCTGCTCTCCAATCCTCGCGAACACCCCGGCAACTTTCTCTTCTTCCTGTTCGTGCCCCTGCGCCAACTGCCCTACAGCCAGAATCCACAAGAGAAACAGGGAAACCAGCCATCGCTTTTTCAACATAAAAATCCCTCCGTCCGGTTATCTCTAATCCGCATCTGTCCAGAGCTGTCTTAAAATACTCTGCTCTGAACTGTTACATCTTATGATAACCAAACGGAGGGATTTTATACAAAATACCTCTCAGTATTATAAAGCAAACGGTAACTCCATACTACCCTCTCCTGGATGCGTCAATACGCGCCAGAGCCCTGTGGAGCGCCAGCTCCGCACGGGTCAGGTTGATATTTGAATCATGCATCTGCATCCGGCGTTCTGCCCTCACCTTCGCTTCTTCGGCGCGGTTCAAATCGATTTCATTCGGCCACTCTGCCGCCTCTGCCATAATGCTGATTTTATCCGGAAGGATTTCGATAAATCCCTCATGGAGAGCCGCCGCCCGCTGCCCTTCATCATCCTTGATGATGAGAAGGCCGGGGTCTAAAATCATTGTCATAGGAATATGTCTTTTGTAAATTCCCACCTGGCCTTCTGTGGTATTCAGCTCTATCATAGAAGCTTCACCCTGAAAAAACACCCTGTCAGGACACACGATTTCCAATTCGAAATATTTGTCAGCTGCCATCACTGCACCCCCTATTTCATTCGTGCCGTCACATCATCGATGCTTCCCGCATTCAGGAAATAGCTCTCAGGGATATCGTCATGCTTGCCGTCCAGGATTTCCTTAAAGCCACGGATAGTTTCAGACAGTGGCACATAACGGCCAGTCGTGCCTGTAAACTGCTCTGCCACGAAGAACGGCTGGGACAGGAACCTCTGTACCTTTCTCGCACGGCTTACCACCAGCTTATCTTCCTCGGAAAGTTCGTCCATACCGAGGATAGCGATAATATCCTGCAGCTCTTTATATTTCTGAAGGATTTCCTGCACGCCGCGAGCCACATTGTAATGCTCCTCACCCACCACGCGCGGGTCAAGGATACGCGATGTGGACTCCAGCGGGTCTACCGCCGGATAAATTCCCAGCTCCACGATGGAACGTGAAAGCACGGTAGTCGCGTCCAGATGTGCAAACGTATTTGCCGGAGCCGGGTCAGTCAAGTCATCCGCAGGCACGTAAACAGCCTGTACGGAAGTGATAGAACCGCTCTTTGTGGATGTAATACGCTCCTGGAGCGCTCCCATCTCCGTCTGCAGCGTCGGCTGATATCCAACGGCTGAAGGCATACGTCCCAGAAGTGCGGACACCTCCGAACCCGCCTGTGTAAAACGGAAAATGTTGTCGATGAAAAGCAGTACATCCTTACCGCCCTGGTCACGGAAGTATTCTGCCATAGTAAGACCGGTCAGGCCCACCCTCATCCTGGCTCCGGGCGGCTCATTCATCTGCCCGAATACCATAGTCGTCTTATTGATAACCCCTGAATCTGTCATTTCATGATACAGGTCGTTTCCCTCACGGGTACGCTCGCCTACTCCGGTGAATACGGAATATCCGCCGTGCTCTGTGGCGATATTTCTTATCAGCTCCTGAATCAGCACGGTCTTTCCTACTCCGGCGCCGCCGAACAGACCGATTTTACCGCCCTTCTGGTAAGGGCAGAGC
Organism: Hominisplanchenecus murintestinalis; assembly: GCA_004793585.1. Lineage (GTDB taxonomy): Bacteria > Bacillota > Clostridia > Lachnospirales > Lachnospiraceae > Hominisplanchenecus_A > Hominisplanchenecus_A murintestinalis. Next base: position 58,727 of record SRZB01000008.1, read on the forward strand.
AGGTCTACGACCTTGATTCCTGTTTCCAGGATTTCCGTAGCTGTGGACTGCTCTTCGAAGGAAGGCGCACTTCTGTGAATCGGAAGGTACTGTACGCCTTTCGGCGCCTCTTTATTATCAATCGGATCACCTGTTACGTTAAAGATACGCCCCAGGGTCTTCTCACCTACCGGAACACTGATAGGAGCCCCGGTAGCCGCTGCTTCCATGCCCCTTACAAGTCCGTCACTGGAGCCCATCGCAATGCAGCGCACTGTATCGTCACCCAGGTGCTGTGCCACTTCCACTACCAGCCTGCCGCCATCCTTCTGCTGAATATGGATTGCCTCGTTGATGGCTGGCAGTTTGCCGCTGGTGAACTTGATATCCAATACCGCACCAATGACCTGAGTGATTTTTCCTATATTTTGTTCTGCCATATTTTCGCCTTTCCGACGCGCTTAACGCGTCATCTTGGTAGATTTGGAAGTTTACTTCCAAACTTTTTCTATCTCACTCCTAAACAAACCTAACTGATTGCTTCCGCCCCGGCGATGATTTCCGTCAGCTCCTGCGTAATAGAGCCCTGCCTTGCCCTGTTGTACTGAAGGGTCAGGCTGTCAATCATCTCTTCCGCATTGCTGGTTGCCGCGTCCATAGCCTGCATTCTGGCCCCATTCTCACTGGCGGCTGCTTCCACCAACGCGCCGTACAAAAGGCTCGCCAGGTATTTCGGGATAATAATATCCAGCGCCTCCTCCTCGGACGGCTCGTAGTTCATAGGCGTCTTTGCCTCTTCCACTGAAAGCTCGGCCTCGGAAAACTCAACCGGGAGCAGCTTCATCAGCTTCGGCTCATGCACCACTGTATTTTTGAAAGAAGTATAGGCGAGATAAATCTCTCCCACACGCTCCTCGGCAAAGTCCTCGAGCAGTCTCTGTCCGATACGCTTCGCGTCGGAAAACAGAGGGGCGTTGATGACGTCGCTGTAATCCTCCGCCACCTGATACCCCTGCTTTTCCAGGCTGTCCCTGCCCTTCCTTCCGATTGTGTAAAGCAGCACGTCCTCTTTTTTCAGACTGCTTCCGGTAACCAGCTTCGTCACGTTGGAATTGTACCCTCCTGCCAGACCCCGGTTCGAGGTAATGACAACTACCGCCTTTTTCTCGGATGCGCCGGATTTTAAATATGGATAGTCCAGACTTCCCGAGCGCGCCAGCATAGAGGTTACTGTATTATACATATATTGGAAATACGGCCTGGAGTTCTCGGCCCTTTCCTTTGTTTTCTGAAGCTTCACAGTCGAAACCAGCTTCATGGCCTTCGTAATCTGGCTTGTACTGGTGATACTGTTTTTCCGCCTCTGAATGTCTCTCATAGAAGCCATTTCGTCTCACCCCTCTTCTATTTTACAAAGCCTTCTTTGCATTCTTCGATTGCTTTTCTGAGGGTGCTTTCTGTCTCCTCTGAGATAACCTTTGTGCTCCTGATTGCCTCAGGAACTTCCGGATATTTCGTCTTTATATGCTCAAGGAGCGCTTCCTCGAAATCCTGGATTCTCTCTGTAGGGATATCTAACAGGAATTTCTGTGTAGCCGCATACAGGATAATAACCTGGAGCTCTACAGCCATAGGCTGGTACTGCGGCTGCTTTAAGACTTCTCTCAATCTTTCACCCTGTGCCAGCTTCTCTTTCGTGTCATCATCCAGCTCAGAACCAAACTGGGAGAATGCCGCCAGCTCACGGTACTGCGCCAGCTCCACACGGATAGGCGCCGCGATTTTCTTCATCGCCTTAATCTGCGCCGAACCTCCTACTCGCGACACGGAAAGTCCTGCGTTTACTGCCGGACGAAATCCTGCATTGAACATCTCAGTCTCCAGATATATCTGGCCGTCAGTGATGGAAATAACGTTTGTCGGAATATACGCCGACACATCTCCTGCCTGTGTCTCAATAATCGGCAGCGCCGTTAATGAGCCGCCGCCCAGTTCATCCGAAAGTCTTGCCGCACGCTCCAGAAGCCTGGAATGCAGGTAGAATACATCTCCCGGATAAGCCTCGCGTCCTGGCGGACGGCGGAGCAGTAAGGACAGGGTACGGTAAGCTGCCGCATGTTTGGTTAAATCGTCATAAATCACCAGCACGTCCTTGCCGGACTCCATCCATTCCTCTCCGATTGCGCAGCCCGAATAAGGCGCAATGTACTGCAGCGGCGCCAGCTCGCTGGCCGTAGAAGACACTACGGTCGTATAATCCATAGCGCCGTACTCTGTCAGGGTCTTTACGATATTCGCTACGGTTGACGCTTTCTGTCCAATCGCTACATAAATACAGTAAACTCCCTGACCCTTCTGATTTATAATCGTGTCAATGGCAATCGCCGTCTTTCCGGTCTGCCTGTCGCCGATAATCAGCTCACGCTGCCCCCTTCCGATTGGAACCATAGCGTCAATCGCCTTGATACCTGTCTGAAGCGGGGTGTCTACAGACTTCCTGGTGATAACGCCGGGAGCCACCCTTTCAATCTTTCTGTGCCTGTCTGTGTGGATGGGTCCCTTTCCGTCAATTGGCATACCAAGCGCATTGACAACACGCCCAAGCATTCCGTCGCCGACCGGAACTTCCACCACGTTTCCTGTGGTCTTTACCGTATCGCCCTCGCTGATACCTGACGTATCACCAAGGAGCACGGCGCCTACATTATCTTCCTCCAGATTCAGCACCATGCCGTATATTTCTCCCGGAAATTCCAGAAGCTCTCCCTGCATGGCGTTTTCCAGCCCATGGATTCTGGCGATGCCGTCTGCCACCTGGATGACGGTTCCCACATCTGCCACGGATATTTCGGAGGAATAGCGTTTAATCTGCTCTTTGATAACAGAGCTTATTTCCTCTGGTTTCAAATTCATGAGGCCCTTTCACCTTCTTTCCCTTCCTCTAATGAAATCTTCATCAGCTGGCTCGTAAGCTGCTCCAGCTTATATTTCAGACTGCTGTCCACCACCCTGTCTCCGATGCGGATCACCAGGCCTCCAATCAGGCATGCATCCACATTCCATGTGATTTCCAGCGCCTTATAACCTGTGGTTGCCAAAAGCTTCTCCTGAATCTTCTTTTTCTGATCCTCCCGAAGCTCTGCAGCCGACGTCACGGTTACGACGCCTATTTTTTTATATTCCTTTATCCGCGCCGTCAGATAGTCAAAAATGGCCGGAAGCTCCTTAAACCGTCCTTTCGACACAACTACCGCAAGAAACCCCGTCACATCATTGGAAACCCGCCCTTTAAAGCAGTTCTCAAGCAAATGCACCTTCTCTTCCCGGATGACTTTTGGATGCTCCATCAGAAGCTGCAGCTCCGTATTCTCCTCAAGAGCTTTACTCACTGCCGAAATCTCCTCCATCATCTCATCGGTGCGGTTTTCCTCCACGGCTATCTGAAAAAGCGCCTCACCGTATACCTTTGACGCTAACTTAGCCATGTCTCTTCACCTATCTCCTTCAGGGTTTCTTCCACCAGATTGTCCTGGAGCTGTGCGTCCACTGTCCGGTTCACAACTTTCTGTGCCATCAGCGCGGCCACTTTGATGATTTCTTTCTTCATATCATCTGCAGCGGCTTTCTTCTCCAGCTCTGCCTGTCTGTTTGCCCTTTCTATGATTCCGGATGCCTCTTTCTTAGCCTCATCAATAATCTTCGCTTCATTCTGCAAAGCTTTCTGCCTGGCCTCGCTCAAAATGGCTTCCGCCTCTTTCTCGATTTCCCTGATTTTCCCGTCATAATCCGCTTTCAGCGCCGCTGCTTCTTCTTTATCTTTCTTCGCTGAATCAATATCGTCTCTAATCTTATCCTGCCTCTTTTTCAAAAACTCCCTCGCCGGGTTAAACAGCAGGTAGGACAGAAAAGCAAACATCACTAGCACGGAAATCATCAGCAGCACCGCATCATGGATTAACTGAGGGTCCAGGTTGAACAATCGTTCCAAGAGCCCGCCTCCTCTCTAAATAAATATGTCTCTTATATTCTCATGCTGCCCGCCATGCGGACATGGCTGCAGCTTAAAGCTTACCAAGCAGCGGATTTGCAAACAAGAGGATGAACGCGATAGCCAATCCATAAAGACCTGTGGTCTCTGCCACGGCCTGCCCAAGAAGCATGGTTGACATGATATCAGACTTTGCGCCCGGGTTCCTTCCCACTGCACTCGCACCGTATCCTGCCGCGATACCCTGTCCAATACCAGGACCGATACCTGCGATCATTGCCAGGCCTGCGCCGATAGCGGAACATGCTAAAATTAAACCTTCATTTGTTATTCCTTCCATAATCAGAATCCTCCTAAATCTTTTTGTTATGTTTTTGTTTACGCCTTTTCCTCTGGCAGCTTATCCGTAACGTAAACCATCGTCAGCATACAGAATACATACGTTTGGATGGCGCCGGAAAAAGCATCAAAATAAATATGCAGGAATCCCGGCCAGCCGATAGCAAATCGGGAAAGCAGGGAATAAATCAGCGACATCATGACCGTTCCTGACAATACGTTTCCGAAAAGCCTCAAAGACAGAGAAAACGGAACCGCAATTTCGCCAATCAGGTTGATAGGGAACAGAAACGGCAGCGGCTGGAACAGCCCCGTGAACGCTCTATGCTTATTATACTTGACATTATTGTACTGGATGATTGCAAAGGTCATAAGGCCCAGAGGCAGCGTCACGCCATAATCGGCGGTAGGCGCCCGAAGCCCAAACAGCCCTGAGATATTGCTCACAAAGATAAACAGGAAAATGGAACCGATATAGTTCATGAATTTCCCGGCATTTCTTCCCATGCTGCTCTGCACCATCTTATCAAGCATTTCCACAATCAGCTCCACGATATTCTGAAATCCTCCGGGAACCTCAGAGCCATGACGCATCTTCCTGTTCGCCGCTATGGCAAAGCCCAGAAGAATCAGCATGACAATCAGGATACTGACATGTGTGGTGGTAATCCAGAATTCCTGACCAAACAGCTTATATTTAAACAAACCGTGAATCATGAAATCCACATCACCTTTTGCAGCTAATAACACACTCTCACCTCTCTTTCGCTTCCTTTTTATGAATCAGCCTGTGCAGTACAGGCTGGAAATATGCCCCAAACTTCAATGTGAACAACCCTGCAAATACAGCTATCGGGCTCCCCAGACGCAGCAGATATGCCACGCCAAAAAGAACCAGCACCATTCCCATCCGAAGCACGGACATTTTCTGCATGTAGCTCTTCGCATCTGTCTCCGTACGCTCAAGCGATTGCTCAATGCTATAGTTCATGTGAATCGCCAGAAGCGCAGATGCTGCGACACCTAGTAAAAGCCCCTGCGAAAACCCCCACTTATCAGAAATAAACCAAATGAAAATCATCCATATGGCAGCTCCGAAAATCAGGATGCCTAGCAGAAGCTCCTTCACCACTGTGTTCAGCCGTTTGATGGAATCCCTAATCATGCTTTTTTCCTCCTTCTTGCCTTATCATGCCCTGCAGAAGAATCCAGGTGTTTCTTCCACCTGCGAGGATTCCCAATATCAGCAGCATCGGCACTGTGCTCCAGCCAGACTTCTCATCCAGCCAGGCGCCAAGAAAGACACACAAAACAATGGGAGCCAGCATACTGATTCCAACCTGGGTAACCATTGCCAAATACTTCATGACATCCTTATCCGGTCTCATATGCTGCCTCCTTTCACATGAACTTTAGGAATATATTATCTCATTTTCCTCAAATTGTCTAGCTGTTTTTCTTTCAGATTTACTCCGGTCTCTTAGATTTCTCCCCCTGCTGCGTCTCCCCCCAGAGCTCCCGTACACACTCCAGAACAATAAGAAGGCTTACAGGTCCGAGAATTACCCCGGAAACACCGAAAATATACAGCCCGGCATAAACTACCAGCGCGATAACAATGGGATACATCCCCATTTTGTCCCCTAAAAGTTTCGGTTCCAGGTATTCTCTGGTAGTATTTGCCACCAAAAAGAGGGTGAAATACGCTGCCGCATGGAAAAAGTCGCTGCGCAGCACACAGAGCAGCGCCCAGGGTATGAAAATAGTTCCGGTTCCGATAAACGGCAGCACGTCAAGAATCCCAATCAGGATACCCGCCAGCAGCGCATACGGATTCCCCAGCATCCAAAGTCCCGCCACACAGATTACCGTAACCACCAGCATAATAATCATCTGTGCTTTCAGGTAAGCGCCTCCCAGTTTCCACAGACGCTCAAAAATATTCACCATCCTCTGGTAGCCCCGGCAGCCCTGGAGTTTATCACGGATAGCGTCATAGTCCTTGATAATAAGAAGCACTGCGACAAAAATCAGGAAAAAAATCCCCAATATTTTCAGGAACCCTATAACATACTCAATCGAATACTGTACCAGCCCCGGAACTGCATAATTTTGGATATGCTCCTGCGCCCTGTCCATGTTTTGCTCCAAAAACAGCATCACTTCGCCGCCGTCCACCCCAAACGCACTTTCCACTTGCCGGCAGCAGCTCCACGCAATCTCGTTTACCTGTGTTTTGTAATACTCAAGATGCGCTACTACACCGCGTATCTGCTCACAAATCCGCGTCCCCAAAAACCATCCTGCCGCCAAAACCGCGGCTGTTCCCGCCAGAAGGATTCCCAGCGTAATCAGCCCTTTATTCACAGGCATTTTCTTTTCCATCCTGTCAGCAAGCGGATAAATCCACCGTGCCAGTAAAAATGCAATAAGAAAGGGAGCTACCGCCGGCAGCAAATATTTCATACTAAGATACACCGCCAGGGTAATTCCCGTTATTCCCAAAATCTTCTTCGCTTTATCCGTCATACTAATTTTCCCCGTTTCTCTGGTGTGATTGGGTTTAGTATGTGCGAATCTCTTTTTGTCATTCAGTTAAATTTTTGCATTCATCCGTCTTCTCCTGAAAGCTTTCGAATTTTTTAAAAATGGCGCCCTCAGGCTTTCCTTCAAAGCATATTTCTTTTTTTAAGACCGGATGCTCAAAAGACAGCCTGTGCGCCGCCAGCGCCACATATTTTTCTGTCTGCCCTGCATCGGAAAGATTATACTTCCTGTCTCCGGCCAGCGGCATTCCGGCTCCCGCCATCTGGACGCGTATCTGGTGATGCCGCCCTGTCAGCAAATCTATCTCTGCAAGGGCATATCCCGGCGTCTCTGCTATAATACGGTATCTCAGTTCTGCACGTTTCGCACCTTTTGTCCCCTCCGGCACAATCGAGGAAGTATTTGTCCTGCCGTCTTTCAGCAGATAATCCACAAGCGCCCCTTGTTTTTTCATTGGTTTTCCACAAGTCACTGCAAGATACTGTTTCTTCATCCTCCCGTCGGTAATCTGGCGGCTCAGCCCTGCCGCCGCCATTTTCGTCTTAGCAAACACCATCACGCCCTGCACGGGCTGGTCAAGCCGATGCACCAGACCGATATAAGTATCGCCCTCTTTCCCGTTCCGATAATTTCTCAGGATACTCACCATATCCTTTTGCCCGACTTTTCCGCTTTGTACCGGAACGCCCGCAGGCTTCCTGCACACCAGAAGCTGCCCGTCTTCATATAAAATATCTATTTCCATAGAATCTCCTACATCTTAAACCGATACCCTACTCCCCAGATTGTCTCTATATACTGAGGCTTCGCGGTATTAAACTCTATTTTCTCCCGAATCTTCTTAATATGCACCGTTACCGTGGCAATGTCGCCGATGGACTCCATATCCCAAATCTCTGAGAACAGCTCTTCCTTAGTAAACACATGATTTGGATTCTCCGCCAAAAAGGTAAGCAAGTCAAACTCTTTTGTAGTAAATGTCTTTTCCTCCGCATTAATCCACACTCTCCGGGCAGTCTTATCAATCTTCAGTCCCCGGATCTCTATGATATCGTTCTGCGGCATATTGCTGCTCACCAGACGGTCATAGCGGGCCATATGGGCTTTTACCCTCGCCACCATCTCGCTGGGGCTGAACGGCTTCGTCATATAATCATCTGCCCCAAGCCCCAGCCCGCGGATCTTATCAATATCATCTTTTTTCGCGGAAACCATCAGAATCGGCGTATTTTTGTGATTCCGGATTTCCTTACATATTTCAAATCCATCCATTTCCGGCAGCATCAAATCCAAAATAAACAAATCAAAATCCTCTGACAACGCCCGCTTGAGTCCCACATCTCCCTGGTTTTCAATCTCCACCTCAAATCCGCTCAGCTCCAAATAGTCCTTTTCCAGATTTGCGATGCTCTCTTCGTCTTCTATAATAAGTATCCTACTCATTGACTGGTACCTCCTGATATTTCCTCAAAACAAAGAACATAATCGTCCCCGCCCCCAGTTTACTGCTTGCCCAGATTTTACCGCCATGATCGTCTATAATCTTCTTTACAATCGAAAGCCCGATGCCGCTGCCTCCCTGTGAAGAGTTCCTGGAGGCGTCTGTCCGGTAAAACCTGTCAAAAATCATCGGCAGATCCTTTGCCGCGATTCCTTTCCCATTATCCTCAATCTCTATCTGGATAAAATCTCCCACATCTTTTACCCGGATACTGATATATCCTTTGGGCTTGTCCAGATATTTCACGGAATTTCCTATAATATTACTGATGACGCGTGAAATCTGCTCTGCATCCGCAATTACCTGCACATCCTTATCTACATAATTAAAATACGACAGCTCAATGCCCTCTGCCTCCAGTTCTACCCCCAAATCTTCCACGCAGTCCCCGAAATAATCAATCACATTTATTTTGCTGAACGTATAAGGGATGCGGTTTGTATCAATTTTTGAGTAGAACGTCAGCTCATTAATCAGGCGGTCCATCTCATTTGCCTTATTATATATAGTTCGGATGTATTTATCCATCTTCTCCGGCGTATTCGCCACACCGTCCATGATTCCCTCCACATAACCTTTCACAGCGGTAATCGGCGTTTTCAAATCATGGGAAATGTTGCTTATCAGCTCTTTATTTTCCTTGTCATATTCTACCTTCTGTACCGAAGTCTCTTTCAGCCTCTGCCGCATCTCTTCAAAGTCACGGCACAGCTCACTAATCTCATCCTCGCCTTCCACATCCAGCACAAAATCCAGGTTTCCATCCTTAATATTCTGGGTCGCCGCTTTCAATTTCTTCAAGGGAGCATTGATGCCGCCGTAAATCCACGCCATAAGCAGCAAAGCCGTAAGAATAAGGATAAAAACAATCGCCACAAGCATATCACGCACAAAAGATTTCACCTGGGGCATCATCGCATCCACCCCGGTTATGATAAATACACTTCCCTGGCTGCCGTCCGAAAAACGCAAATCTATCTGTTTCACAAAGGACTTCACGTCCCTCCCGATATACATGCCGCTATCCGATGCCTGAGTGTAATCCCCATATCCCGGAAGTTCCCGAAACAGCTTCGTAATGTTCCCGTTACTTCCCGAATAGTAGAGCACACCCTCCCGGCGCACAATCAGATAGGAATACCGCTCCCTGAGCCTGTCATTCAGCCCTGCCAGGTACTCTGTATCTAAAAAAACATCCGCATTCCCGTTTGCATCGCCCCTCATCTCTTCAAATATGCTCTGTGTGAACTTGCTCACTATCTGAAGTGAATTTGAAAGAGTTTCATATGTCACTTCATCAATATCATAGCTTTCCTCAATGGAGCGCATCTGATAATTCCCAAACCCGACAAATGCCAGCCCCGCCATGAGTACAGGAACGAGAATGATAATAAAAAAAGCTATTGTCAGCCTTGTCTTTAGTCTCATAAACTGCCTCCAAAGTCATTATGTTTTATCATACCACACTCGGGCGCATATTTCACCAAAACAAAGCAGATGGAATCTAAACTTTTTATAAACAGAAAATTACGGTTTGCAAATCCCCCTTGACACCCGGCGCAATCCGATATATCGTATATGTATAAACCTGTCCGTGTACGGACAGGCGTGGATTTTTGGTATTTATATACTTTTTCGCCACACAGCTATCCTGTACGGATACTTGTGTGGCTCTTTTTATGGAAAAGAAAAAGGTTGGAAGCGGACTTCCAACTCTACTAACGCGGCGCAATGCGTGCGCCGGGAAAGAGGAAAATATGGAACAGACATTTATGAAAGAAAGACCAATACTGCCGCTGGTGCTCTCCATGTCGCTGCCAATGATTTTATCTATGATGGTTACTTCTCTGTACAATATCATCGACAGCTACTTTGTGGCAAAAATCAGCGAGGACGCTATGACTGCGCTCTCTCTTGTATTTCCCGTGCAGAACCTGATCAACGCGGTCACTATTGGATTCTCCATCGGAATCAATGCCGTGATTTCTTATCATCTGGGCGCGCTGGAGCAGGAACATGCCGATAACGCCGCTGCGCTCGGCCTGCTGCTAAACACTCTCCACGGAATTATCCTGACCTTTGCCTGCATCGGAATGATGCCGTTTTTCCTGGAAATGTTTACGGAGAATAAAGAAATTGTTGATTTGGGCGTCCGCTATTCCCGGATTGCCTTTGGCTTTGCGGTTATTATTTCCCTGGGAATGGCTTTTGAAAAAATCTTCCAGGCCGTAGGAAAGATGTCTTTCACAATGTTCAGTATGATGTGCGGATGTATTTCTAATATTCTTTTGGATCCTGTTCTGATTTTCGGCCTGGGGCCGTTTCCCCGGATGGGAATCGAAGGAGCGGCTCTGGCTACGGGAATCGGGCAGACAATCAGCCTGGTCATTTACCTTGTGATTTATCTGATAAAGCCTCTTCCTGTACGGCTCAGGTTCCGCCGCCTGAATTTCCAGAGAAATATGGTTCTGAAACTCTACGCCATCGGCATCCCGGCCACGCTGAACATGGCGCTGCCCTCCCTGCTGATTTCGGCGCTGAATGTCATACTCTCTGCCTACTCTCAGGCTTACGTAACGGTTCTTGGAATCTACTATAAGCTGCAGACCTTCCTTTATCTGCCTGCGAACGGAATCGTCCAGGGAATGCGCCCTCTGGTGGGCTATAACTATGGAGCGTCCGAACATCGGCGCGTTCAGAAAATTTACCGGGTCGCGCTCCTTTTAGCCGTGGGGATTATGGTCTTGGGAACTGTTCTTTGCCAGGCGATTCCCTCTGAGCTTATCAGCCTGTTTACCTCCGGCAGTGAAACCATCTCTGCCGGAACCTCTGCCCTGCGTATCATCAGCATCGGCTTCCTTGCCTCCACGGTTTCCGTGATTTCTTCCGGCGCTCTGGAAGGGCTCGGTATGGGGCTGCCTTCTCTGATGATTTCGCTGCTCCGGTATGTCCTTATTACCATTCCGGCTGCTTTTCTTCTAAGCCGCTTCCTGGGAGCTTCCGGCGTTTGGCATGGGTTTTGGATTTCTGAGCTGCTTACTGCCGCCATTGCATACGTTATTTATCACAGGGCAGTGCGGCGGCAGGCGTAAGCCTGTTCTTTTCCGCCTTTTTTTTCTCACGCAGCTCCCGGAAGAAGCCGCTCAGCATCCGGCTGCACTCTTCTTCCATCACGCCCCGGCGCACGTTCACCTGATGGTTAAACCCTTCCATTTCAAGGATGTTAAGCACTGACCCGGCACAGCCCGCCTTGGGATTCATGCTTCCGATTACCGCCTCTGTCACCCGCGCCTGAACCATCGCCCCGGCGCACATCTGGCACGGTTCCAGGGTAATGTACATGGTACAGCCCTCAAGCCTCCAGTCCCCAAGCTTCCTGCTCGCTTTTTTTATAGCAATCAGCTCGGCATGAGAAAGGGTATTTTTATCCGTGTTCCTGCGGTTATAGCCCCTGGCAATGATTTTCCCCTCATATACAATCACGCACCCGATGGGCACTTCATCCAGGGCATACGCTTTTTTTGCCTGGCGGATGGCTTCTCTCATAAACTTTTCGTCTGCCGTCATTTTCTGCCGTCCTGCATCTTCTGAAAGCCCTGCAGCGCCTCCGCCGCTTCCCGTATTTTTTCTTCGGAAGTACGCCAGATTTCAAATTCGCTGAGCGAAGGCAGTCCCATATTTACGCCTTCCTTCCGATATTCCATTTCACTCCCCAGCGTCACTTTGCCGGACATATGGTAGGAATGTGTTTTTACCTTCGGATACAGCTCCCGGATGGCGGACGCATCCACGCCGCTCCCTATCAGAATATCAATCCGCCCATCCGCCTGTTCTGCCAGCTCCGTCAAAAGCTTCTGCCCTGCCAGACAGCCATTTTCCTGTCCCGAAGTTAAAATTGTATCTATTCCCAGATCCACCGCCTCTTCCAGCGTCTTATATGGGTCGCTGCATACGTCAAAAGCCCTGTGCAGGGTCACAGACATGTTTCCCGCTTCCTCCATAAGCGCCTTCATCTGCTCCAGGTTTAAAGTACCGTCCGGACGCAGGCATCCAATGACTACGCCATCCGCCCCCAGCTCCCGAAACAGCTTTACCTCTCCCCGGATAATCCGGAATTCATGCTCTGTATAGCAAAAATCCCCGAATCTTGGGCGGATAAGCACATGAATTCTCAGTCCGCAATGCCTGCGCACCTCCTCATAAAGCGCCGGGCTTGGGGTCGTCCCCCCGATAATCAGATTTCCGCACAGTTCCAGGCGGTTTGCCCCGCCCCGTTCTGCTGCCATCGCAGATTCTACCGAATCAACACACGTTTCTAAAATATATCCTTCCATCAATGTTTCATCCTCCATCCTGCCAGATATTTATTCTTCAAGATACCGCCCGCCAGCTTTCCCCAGCCCAGGGGATAACCTTCGACACACACGAGCTGCCAGCCTTTCTCCCGGTTCACGGGCATATCGTCCACCGTAAGCGTTTCTCCCTTTAAGTAACGCCGCACTCTTTCATCATCCTGTGAAAAATCAAGGACAGACGCATACTCTTCTTTCCTGAGCGCCATAGCAAAAGCCTGTCCCGGCTCAAACCTGTCTTTTTTCAGCTCGCCGAGGTACAGCCCGTTGCGCAGAAAGTTAATTCCTTTCTGCTCCCCTGCGATCCCTGACAAAGCATACGCTTGATTTCCCCGCACTTCCATCTTGTCCAGAGTTATCTCCCCCGATACATCCCGGAAAAATTCTTCCAGAACCTTTCTTTCTGCTTTGGAAATCCGGGGTTTCACCGCTGCATCTTCTCTGGGCATCATTTCTCCGTCCTTTTTTAAGAGCGCCAGAAAATGACCTTCCCCTGCCATTCTGTGGGGCCAGATGCGGACGCATTTTTTAAGGTCAGTATTTCCGTCCGCCCATTCTGGACGCCCGGCAGCAAATCCGGCGTACCCTTCCATTTCTTCCAAATGCATATCCCCCCGCTCCCGCAGCAGATAAGCAATCACCTGCTCATTTTCTTCCGGCGAAAATGTACAGGTAGAGTAGAGCATCATTCCTCCCGGGCGCAGCATCCGCGCCGCCTGCAGAACTATATCTTTCTGAACTGCCGCACATGCCTGCGGCTTTCCCATATCCCATGCTTTTGCCACATCTCCGTCCTTACGGAACATTCCTTCCCCGGAACAGGGCGCGTCTACCAGCACTTTATCAAAAAACGCTTCAAACCTGCCTGAAATCCTGGCAGGAACTTCGTTTACCAAAAAGGAATTCGGGATTCCGAAGACCTCTACATTTTTCAGAAGCGCCTTTGCCCGGGATGCGCTGATGTCATTTGCCGTCAAAAGCCCGCTCCCTTTAAGCCGCGCCCCCAGCTCCGTAGCCTTCCCGCCCGGAGCCGCGCACAAATCAAGCACACGCTCCCCCGGCTCTACAGGCAGGCGGGATGCCGGCGTCATGGCGCTCGGTTCCTGCAGGTAATACAGCCCCGCATAGTAGAACGGATGCCTCGATGGCGCGTCCTGCTCCTCATAATAAAATCCGTTATCCACCCAGGGGATTTTTCTTAGATGAAACGGCGCTATCCTCGCAAACTCTTCCGGGCTGATTTTCCCGGTATTCACCCGCAAACCGAAATTCCGCGGCTCTTCATAGCTTTTCCGAAAATCCTCAAACTCTTCTCCTAAAAGTTTTTTCATCTTATCTGCAAATTCAGTCGGTAAATACATACGCTTTTTCCTCTTCCTGCTATTCTACACTCTTTAAAGATTCCACCATATCAATCCGTTTCAGCTTAAAATACATGACAAAGTTTACAAATGCAGAGAATCCTACCGTAAACATGATTGCATAAAGAAAACTTGGCGGATTAATATTTCTGCCAAACATGCATACATCCACCTCTACCGTTAGAATGATGAACCTGTGCAGGATTTTTCCCAGGACGCATCCCAGCGCCGCCCCGAAAACGGTAAGCAGTATATTTTCCCGGTATACATAGGCGGCAACTTCCCCGTCATAAAACCCAAGCACCTTAATGGTAGCCAGCTCCCGCTTCCTTTCATTGATATTGATGTTGTTCAGGTTATAAAGTACCACGAAAGCCAGCATCCCCGCAGAAGCTATCAGCACCACAATGACAATATCCAGGCTGCCCAGCATATCGTCCAGCCTTTCCTGAAAGCTGGCGGTATAGGTAATCCCAAGAACCGCGTCATATGTCAGCGCCTTCTGCCCAATCTGCTCCACATATGCTTCTTTTGATTCTCCCTCCGGCTCTCCAACCGCGTATACCACTGTATCAAACTCCGCGCTGCTGCCCGTCAGCTCCTTGTAAAGCCCCGGTGTCATATATGCATAATGGTACATATAGTTTTCACAGATTGCGGTAACCTTTACTTCACATGGCTCATTCTCTTCCAGTTCCATAGAAACTGTGTCGCCTTCGGAAATCCCCAGCATCTTCGCGGTCTTTTCCGATATCACGATGCCTTCATCCGACAGAGCATACGCTTCCTTTGTCTCCCTGTCCTGCAATTTAACAAATTCCGGAAACTTCTCTGTGTCCTCCGGCACCACAAGGTAAAGCTCCCGGCTCTTTCCATTCTTTCTGGCCGGAAGGTTTTTCATATACCAGCTATCATAGCAGCTTACCCCCGACTCCTTTTCCAAAAATCCGTAAAATTCCTCCTTTTCTTTATCATCCGCATCTTCGTCCAAAAGCGCCATCGCGTCATACGTCTGAAGCTGCCCATACTGGATAACCGCCACATCCATAATCGAATCGCGCAGGCCATAGCCTACCAGCAGAAGAGCCATGCAGCCGCCGATTCCGAAAATCGTCATGAAAAACCGTTTTTTATACCGAAACAGATTCCTCACCGTAGACTTCCAGGTGAATCCCAGGTTCCGCCAGATAAAACCGACTCTCTCCAAAAGCACCCGTTTCCCCTGTTTTGGCGCGGGCGGGCGCATCAGCACCGCCGGCGCTGACGCCAATTCTCTATAACATGCAGATAACGTAGCCAGAAGAGTACACAGAACGGCAGCTCCCGATGCCAGCAAAGCATATGTCATGTTGTATGGAATCGGCGGCACCGGTATGTAATGATACATAATTCCGTATGCATGAAGGATAATGAACGGCAATACCTTCTCCCCCAGCAGTACGCCGAAAATACTTCCGCCAACCGTAGCCAGCAGCGCATAACCCACATATTTCCCTGCAATAGAAAACTTTCCGTACCCCAAAGCTTTCAGCGTCCCAATCTGCGTCCTCTGCTCCTCCACCATACGCGTCATAGTCGTAAGGCTGATAAGCGCCGCCACCAGAAAGAACAGCACCGGGAATACTTCGCCGATGTTCCGCATACGGTCGGCATTTTCCCCATATCCCGTATACGCCGTCAAATCATCCCTGTCATGTATATACCATTTCGGCGCCTTCAGGGCGTCAATATCCTTTTGGGCGTCCTCCAGCTTCTTCTCTCCGTCGGCGATTTTCTCTTCCGCTTCTTTTTTGGCGTCCCTGTATTTCTGCCTGCCTTCTTCTAAATCCTTCTCATGCCCGGCGATTTCTTCCTCTGCGTCTTTGATTTCCTGTTCGCCGTCTGCAATCTTCTTCCAGCCCTCGGAAATCTGCGCCGCCCCGGAGTCCGCCTGTGCCTGTGCGTCACGCAGTTTCGCCTCCTGCGATTCGATTTCTTTCCACGCGGCCTGAATCTGGGCTTCTCCCTTTGCAAGCTCTTTCTTCGCCGCCTCCAGCTTTGCTTCCTGAGAGCTGATTTCTTTCTTGCCCTTTTTCAGCTCTTTTTCACCTTTCGCCAGCTCCTTTTCGCCCTGGGATATGCTCTGCCCGGCTGCCTCGAGCTGTGCCATCTGTGCCGCTGCCGCCTGCTGCCTGAGCGCCGCCTCCTCAGAACTCATAAGCCCCGCTGCCACTGCTGACCGGATTTCCTGCGCCGCTTTTTCTGCTGCTGCTTTTCCCGCCTCGTACTGTGCCTTTCCGTCTGCCAGTTCCTTTTTCTTCTGTTTCAGCGTCTTTTCGTTTTCTGTTACGGTTTTCTTCGCCTGCTTAATCTGCTTTTCACCGCTCTTTATCTCTTTCTCGGCCTTTTTCTTCTGCTCCTTAAAAGACTTCTCCTGCTTTGTCAGTTCCGTCTTTCCATCTGCCAGTTTCGCGCGTCCGTCCTGAATCTGCCGCCGCGCGTCCTCAAGCTCCCTCTGGCGCTTCTGCAGCTCTTTCTTTCCGTCCTCCAGCTCTTTCCCGGCATCCTCCAGCTCTTTTTTCCCATCTTCCAGCTTCTTCCCGGCATCATCAATCTCTGCCTTGGCATCCGCCAGTTTTTCCTCCGCTTCTGCTTTCTTTTCCGCAAGCTCTGTCCTCGCGTCAGAAATCTTCTCGTCAGCCTCCGCCTTAACTTCCTGATAGCGCGCCTTGCAGCGGCTGTCTTTCACAGCCTCTATCTCATCCACCGCGCGGGACACTGCGTCACTGTAGCCGTCTGTATAGGCTGTTTCCTTCTTTGCCCCCTCCGCTGTCAAATATACTTCCGTATAAACATCCAAATCAAAATTTTCAGGAGTAACATAAGCAAATGCTAAAATTTCCCCGCTCCCTAGCGTGGTGCTCCCCCTCTCAAACGAAATGTATTTAGGGCTGCTCGCCAGACCCGTAATCTTGTATGTATGTGTTACCAGCACGGCGTCTGCATCCTCGCCCGGCTCCTCCTCTACCGCAAGCACATCCCCCGTCTGGAATCCATTCTTTTCTGCATAGAGTGCGTCTAGCAGGCATTCCCCGGTGCGCTCGGGCATTTTTCCGTCCAGTACTTCTACCTGGTTCAGCGTGGGCAGAAGCGCCTCCATATGAATCACGTCATTTTCTCCCATCCCCTTACAGAGCACATCCGCCGCATACCCCGGTTCTGCTTTTTCAATGCTGTCCAGGCTCTCCAGCGCCGCCACGTCCTCTTTCGTAATTCCAAGCGTACCCATGACCCGGATATCCATCAGCTCTCTCTCATCAAAATATTTGTCTCCCGCATACCGCATATCCGGCGCCGTAGCCTGGATGCCGGAATAAAACGCTACTCCCAGAGCCACAATCAAAAAAATAGACAGAAAGCGCCCAAAGTTCCGTCGGATTTCCATGTAAAAATCTTTTCTAAGTGCCCGTTTTCTCATCTTGTCCTCTCATACCGCACACACTGCGGTTTATACTTATGCCCTATACTGGTAACTATTGCCCGTTTATTGTTTCATCCGCCGCGCCAATCAGCACTTCTTTCCCCCGGAAAGCAAATCCATACTTTCGTATCCTCTCTTCCGGAATCCCTTTCGCCGTCAAAAGCGCAGAATACTTCCTGTCCTCAATCTGCTTTAACGCCGCATTTACCGTGTCGGACAGCTCTTTCTCCCTCCTCGGCTGGAACACTTTAAATTCCATAAGAATCGCGTCGTCCCCGGTATGCACAGGCTCCAGCATCACATCATATCTCCCAAATCCACTTTCCTGGTTCGATGTGAGCATATATCTCCCTCTCAATTCCACCATCAGCCCTAATACAAAGCCATGATAAAAACGTTCCGGCTGCGACTTCGACGGATTTTTCCCCGTATCAAAAGAACTGAACATCGTCTGCGCCACACTGTTCATATAATCGTTCATCGCATCCAAATCACCCAAAAGCAGCGCCTTAATGAAACTGTTGTAATCCGATGCATTCCCCTGGAACCACCCTTTTACCATGCTGCAAAACATCATCCTGACTTCCAGATTCGTGAGGGCAAGCTCGTAATCCGGCTCCTTTACGCCATCGAATCCTCCCCCATATTCTTCATAGCGGATTACCTTCAGATATCCGCTCGCCAGAAGCAGACTCCAGATTGCCATTTCATTAGAATCAAGCTGATTATACACAATCTGCTCATCCACTGGCGTTATCAAATGCTCTCCGGAAAGAAGCCTCTCAAAAGACTTCTTTATCTCCTGATTCCCCTCCCTAATCAGATTCCTTACCAGGCTGTTAGCGCTGGAATTCGCCCAATATGGCCGTAATTCCTGCGTATCCAGATAATTAATAATCGACCATGGATTATAAATATCTGTCACACTGCCAAATGTAAAGCCATCATACCACGTTTTTACATCTTGTCTTTGGGCAGATAGCCCAAATTCATCCAGCGCTCCAAAAACTTCTTCTTCTGTAAAACCAAAGCTCTCTGCATATTCTCTTGATGTCGTCGTAACTACTTTCAGGTTATTCAAATCCGAAAAAACAGACTCCTTACTTACCCTCGTAATCCCTGTCATAATGGCACGTTCCAAATATGGGTTCGTCTTAAACGTGGAATTAAACAGAGCGCGGATAAACTCTGTAAGCTCATCCCAGTATCCATTCACATATGCTTCCTGCATCGGCGTATCATATTCATCCAGAAGAATAATCGCCCTTTTTCCGTAATACCTTCCAAGAAAATCCGACAGGGAACGCAGAGAAGCCGCCGCCGTACTGTCCGGCATATCTGTAGAAACTTCCTGATAGAATGCCTTTTCTTTCTCGTTCAGCAAATTTCCTTCTGTTAAAAAACCACATTTATTATACTGTTCCTCTATCGTCCGGCAAATGCTTTTTCTCGCTTCTGTGAAAGAAGTTTCTTTCACGCCTGCAAAGCTCAGAAAAATCACCGGATAAGTCCCCTGTAATTCCCTGTATTTCTCCTCTTTCCAGATAGAAAAGCCTTCAAACAACTCCCCGCGCCCCACATAGCGCACGGAAAAAAACTGCTCCGTCATACTCATATTCAGCGTTTTCCCAAAACGTCTGGGACGTGCGATGAGCGTCACGATATCGCCGCTCTCCCACCATTCTTTTATAAATCCTGTCTTGTCTATATAGAAGTTATTGCTTGTGATTAATCTCTCGAAATCCTGATGCCCAATACCGACGGTCCTTGCCATTCTCCCACATCCTTTCCTTCTGCCGTTCCACACTGCTTTTCATAATATATAGATGGCAATTAATTATCGCCATCTGCGCCGAGCACGGCCGCTTGCGGCATCTGCATATCTGTGCGAGTGCGCATTCCCCACAGACCTACCACTCGATTTCTTCCACCGGGAGCGGCGTTTCATTCTCGTACATCTGCGACACCTTTCCATTCTTAATCCGTATCACCCGGTCCGCCATCGGCGCAAGCGCAGAATTGTGTGTAATCACGATCACCGTCATCCCCTTCTCCCGGCACATATCCTGGAGCAGCTTAAGAATCGCCTTACCTGTCTGATAGTCCAGCGCTCCTGTAGGTTCATCGCACAGCAGTAATTTAGGGTTTTTCGCCAGAGCCCGGGCAATGGAAACCCTCTGCTGTTCCCCGCCGGAAAGCTGAGCCGGAAAATTATCCAGACGCGCTCCAAGCCCTACCTCCTCCAAAACCGTTTTAGCGTCCAGTGGATTCTTACAGATTTGAAGCGCCAGCTCCACATTCTCCTTCGCAGTCAAATTCGGCACCAGGTTATAAAACTGGAATACGAATCCGATATCATCCCTCCGATACCCGGTAAGCCGCCTGGGGGAATATTTGGCAATATTCTCTCCATCCACAAAAACCTCCCCCCGGGTTACCGTATCCATACCGCCTAATATATTCAAAACCGTAGTCTTTCCCGCCCCGCTGGGACCTACTACAATGACAAATTCACCCTTTTTAATGGAGAAATCAACACCGTCCACTGCATGGATTTCCACCTCGCCCATTTTATATACCTTTGTCACATCCGACATCCTCACAAAACCGTCTGCCTGCCTATCCATGTGTTTTCCTCCTGTTCATCATAGGTATCCTTATTCTATCATAAAATAGGGAGAGATTTCACTCATTTTTTACCTGAATTAAAAATAGAAATTGTATTATTTGTGATAATTCGATATACTAACAACTAAGCCCCAATTTATGGATACGCTGTATTTCCGGCGCGCCTGAGGGGGATGAAAAATAATAGTTAAGGATGATGCAAATGCTGAAAGGAAAAACAGTAATTTTAGGAGTAGCGGGGGGGATCGCAGCGTATAAGATTGCCGTGCTCGCCAGACTGCTGGTAAAGCAGAATTGTGACGTGCATGTGATTATGACGCAGAATGCCACAAATTTTATCAACCCGATTACCTTTGAGACGTTGACAAACCATAAATGCCTGGTGGATACTTTTGACAGGAATTTCGAATTTCATGTGGAGCACGTAGCATTGGCAAAGCTTGCGGACGCCGTGCTGATAGCCCCGGCTACGGCAAATATCATCGGCAAGATGGCGCATGGCCTGGCGGATGATATGCTCACCACTACCGTCCTTGCCTGCACATGCCCGAAAATCGCTGCTCCGGCGATGAATACCCGTATGTACCAGAACGGAATTGTCCAAAACAATATCAAAATCCTGGAGCAAAATGGGTTTGAGATTGTGAAGCCCTCCACAGGACTGCTGGCGTGCGGCGACGAAGGAGACGGTAAAATGGCGGAACCCGAAACGCTGCTTGACTACCTGCTTCGGGAACTTGCCTGTGAAAAAGACATGAAAGGGATGAAAGTTCTGGTGACGGCAGGCCCTACGGCAGAGCCGATAGACCCTGTACGGTTCATCACGAACCATTCCACCGGAAAAATGGGATACGCCCTGGCAAAAAACTGTATGCTGCGGGGCGCAGATGTGACGCTGGTAACAGGCCCGTCCCCTCTTCCGCGTCCTCCTTTTGTACATGTAGAAGAAATCACGTCTGCCCATGAAATGTTCGAAGCGGTAACTTCGCGGGCTCCCACGCAGGATATCATCATCAAAGCAGCCGCGGTGGCAGATTACCGCCCCCGCCATGTAAGCGCCGAAAAGGTGAAAAAGTCAGGCGAAGCCCTGTTTCTGGAGCTGGAGCGCACGGAGGATATCTTAAAATACCTTGGAGAGCATAAGCAGCCCGGCCAGTTCTTATGTGGATTTTCTATGGAAACAGAACACATGATTGAGAATTCCCGCCAAAAACTGGCGCGGAAAAATCTGGACATGATTGCTGCAAACAATCTAAAACAGGCTGGCGCCGGTTTTGGCACGGATACCAATATTATCACGCTAATTACACAGGATCAGGAAATCAGCCTGGAGCTGATGAGCAAGGACTCAGCGGCAGAAAAAATCGTAGATTTCATTTTGCAGCAGAAGAACCCAGGAGGAGGAAATTAGAATGAAATGCTATGAAGCAGTATGGGAAATTTTTAACGAATGTGCAAACAACCAAATGCGCGACGTATTTTTTGAAGAAATTGAAACAGACGACATTGAAGACTGGCTGCATCGGAAATTCAAAGGAAAAGAACTTACTTTTGAAAGAAGCGTTCTGGCGGACGGCACGATCCTATACGATATAGACGCTTCCGGAATCAAACAGAGATATTCATTTACGGAGATATAAGCTATGAAAAAGAAATTAAGAATCTGGATGAACCGCCGGAGTAAAATGCAGATTATTGCCCTGGGCTTTCTATGCCTGATACTCTTTGGAACGTTCCTGCTGATGATGCCCTTCTCCGCCCGAAGCGGAGAAGTGACGGACTTTGGCGACGCCCTGTTTACTGCTACTTCCGCCACCTGTGTTACCGGGTTGGTGCGGGTCGACACCTGGGCGCACTGGACTGTATTTGGACAAATTGTCATTCTTTTGCTTATCCAAACCGGAGGGCTGGGTTTCATGACGGTAAGCGTACTGTTCTCCATCGTACTCAAGCGCAAAATCGGCCTTCGGGAACGCGGTTTGCTCTCGGAGAGCGTAAACGCCCTCCAAGTAGGAGGAATTGTCCATTTAATGAAGAAAATCCTCATGGGCACCGTATTAGTTGAGGGCGCCGGCGCCGCGCTTCTTTCCCTGCGGTTCTGCAGGGAACTCGGATTTTTACGCGGGATTTATTACGGGATTTTCCACTCTGTATCCGCATTCTGCAACGCTGGATTTGACTTGATGGGATATCAGGGCGAATATTCTTCCCTGGTAAATTACTCCGGCGACTGGCTGGTAAACCTGACAATCACAGCGCTGATTTTTATCGGCGGAATCGGCTTTATCGTCTGGGATGACGTAAGCCGGCACGGAATCCATTTTAAGAAATACAGGGTACACTCAAAAATCGTACTGACCACAAGTACTGTGCTTTTGTTTGGAGGCGCTTTTCTTTTCTATATCTTTGAGTCCAAAAACCTGGCGCTGGGGCTTAGCGGCGGCGAGACATTCCTTACCTGCCTGTTTGACTCCGTAACCACAAGAACCGCAGGCTTCAACACTACAGATATCGCGCAGCTCTCCGACAGCAGCAAGCTTTTAAGCATCATTTTAATGTTTATCGGAGGCAGTCCCGGCTCTACGGCAGGCGGAATTAAAACCACCACATTCCTGGTCCTGCTTCTCTATGTGCGGGCAAATATCAAACGCACCCGCGGCGTAAACATTTTCAGACGGCGAATCGATGACGACGCCATCAAAAGAGCCAGCGGAGTGGCATGTACCAATATGCTGCTGGCGCTGACTGCCGCACTGATTATCTGCGGAAACCAGGCGCTGGATCTGCGGGATGTACTTTTGGAAACGGTTTCGGCAATCAGCACCGTAGGCATGTCAACCGGAATCACCAGGGAGCTAACGGCAATTTCGCAGTTTGCAGTGATCCTGCTGATGTACAGCGGAAGAGTAGGAAGCCTGTCTATGGCGCTCTCTTTTACAGAAAGGAAAAAAATCTCTCCCTATGAACTGCCGGAAGAAAAAATCCTAATCGGATAATGGAGGTAGATATGGAAATAAAAATCAAAAACAAAAGAACTGTAGTGCTGATGATTACTTTTGCAATACTGCTCCACTGGGGATTGAACCATCTTTCTATGCTTCCCGGAATCGTTTCTTATTTAGTCGGCATCCTCTTTCCCTTCCTTCTGGGAGGGGCAATCGCATTCATCCTGAATGTACCTGTAAAAAATATTGAACGAATGATAGGTCCGGCATTTAAAGAGAAAAAAATGCTGCTGCGCGCCGTCAGCATCACCCTTTCTTTCTTACTGACCCTGGGAATCGTGGCGTTTGTAGTAATCATGGTGATACCGGAACTGGTCGACACACTGGGCCAGCTGAACAAGGGCATCCCAGGATTTTTAGACAACACAATCAACTGGCTTCTCAAAGTCACAAAGAACTATCCGGAAGTAACAAAATATCTTATGTCTATAGAACTGAACTGGTCAGAACTTACGCATAAAGCCCTGGTATTTCTACAGGAAAGCGTAGGGAATGTCGTAAGCTCCACAGTAGGTATGGCCACATCTGTTATCGGCGGGCTTACCTCTTTGATGCTGGGATTTATCTTCTCCATTTATATTCTGGCAGAAAAAGAAAAACTCGGAATGCAGTCCCGCAAAGTTATCTATGCATATCTTCCGAAACATACGGTAACATACATCCTGAAAATAGTCCGGCTGTCAAACCGTACCTTTTCCGGATTCATCTCAGGGCAGTGTACGGAAGCTGCCGCTTTCGGGCTTCTATGCTACATAGCTATGATCATTTTCGGATTTCCCTACGCCCCCTGCGTATCGGTGTTGATTGGTTTTATGACGCTGCTTCCTGTTGTCGGCGCATTCTTAGGCACCGCCCTGGGCGCGCTCCTGATTATGGTAAGCAGCCCTCTGAAAGCTCTCTGGTTTGTGGTACTGATTATCGTACTGCAGCAGATTGACGAAAACCTGATTTACCCCCGGATTGTCGGAAACTCCGTGGGGCTTCCCAGCCTGTGGGTACTGGCGGCAGTCACGATTGGCGGCAGCCTGATGGGCGTCCTGGGAATGTTGATTTTTGTCCCCCTCGTCTCAGTACTCTATGCGCTTTTCCGGGAAAACGTATATAAAAACCTGAGAAAAAAAGAAATTACAGATGAAATGCTCAAAGAATAATAAAATAGATATTTTTAAGGCTGCTGCAATACAGTCCTATTGCAGCAGCCTTCTTTCTCAGCGGAGCGCCGCAAACGCATCTTCCACGTACGAATTATCCGCCAGTTCAAAATTCCCCAGATCCGCATACTTCGCAAATTCCGGCTCTATCGGCATTTTCCCAAGAACAGGAACGCCAAGTTCCGCCCCAATCTCATCAATATGGCTCTCACCGAACACTTTCAGCTCTTTGCCGCAGTCGGGGCATTTGAAATAGCTGTAGTTCTCTACAATTCCAAGAACTTTAATATTCATCGCCTTTGCCATATTGTAGGCTTTCTTTACAATCATACGCACCAAATCCTGCGGGGACGACACGATAACAATCCCCTCCACCGGAAGGGACTGGAACACCGTCAGAGGCACGTCGCCTGTTCCGGGCGGCATATCTACGAACAGATAATCCAGCTCCCCCCAGATAACATCTGTCCAGAACTGCTTTACCATATTTGAAATCACAGGCCCTCTCCAGATAACAGGCGACTCTTCATCCGGCATCAGCAGGTTAATAGACATGACTTTAATATCATTCTCACTAAGCATAGGATAAATCCCCTCGTCCCCCGCCTGCGCCGGACCGTGAAGCCCATACATTTTAGGGATAGACGGGCCTGTGATATCCGCATCCAGGATTCCCACACGGTATCCTTTCTTTGCCATCATATTCGCCAGGGACGCGGTCACCATAGATTTCCCCACGCCTCCCTTTCCGCTGACCACACCGATTACATGCTTAATCTCCGTATAGCAGTTCGGCTCAGCCTGAAAACTCTGGGGCTGCTGCCTGGACGGGCATCCCTCACAGCTTTCTTTCGTACAGCCTGTATTACTGCATTCTTTTTCTGCCATTGTATTTTCCTCCTTACATCGTACCGGATTTCCGGCACCCTTCTCTATATGTTACACCGTTTCCGGCATTTTTACAAGGGCTGGAAACGCATGGTTTACCGCATCTTTGCCGCATCTTTCATGATGATTAAGCGCTTCCCTGGCTTTATCTCCTCGCTTTCCAAGCCGTTCAGTTCGCAGATACGTCCCGGGGTTGTGTAGTAAGTCTTGGCGATATCCCATAAGCTGTCGCCCTGCTGCACAATATAGCCGACGATTCCCGGCAGCTCTTGTATTTTCTTCAAATCCAAATCGTGCTCTTCTACATCTGTGATGCATTCTTCATTATGCACCTGGACAATCAGCACTCCAAGATTTACAGACGCCTTTACTTCCAGCTCTTCACTGTCAATCATCATCGTAGAAAGCTGCTCTAGCTCTGTCTGCAGAGAGAACCTGCAGTCCGGATTGATTCCTTCCACTTCAATGGTATGCTGAAAAGGAACCATGCCATGCATTAAGGCAAAAGGCAGGCTATCGTCTGCTGTGATGTAAAGAATGCTGACATACACCGCTCCTTCGATCTGGATGCCCCGGTCGGTAATCTGCGTCTCATCAATCTTAACTTCACCCTTACTGTGACAGATTTGAAGCATCCTGGGACGGTTCGGCTCCATGCGGATGCGCTCGTTTGTCCTGCATTTGGAAAAATTCTTCATTACCAGGCTTTCATAGACTTCCTGCGTCGTGATTGGCTCCAGCCGCCGCAGCGGAGTATACACATCTGCCAGTATTTCCACTCTCTCCTCTTCGTACAGCTTGATATCCAGATCCAGGACTGCCTCTACCTGAATCACCCTCTCCTCCCCGTCATAATCAGGGCGCACCTCCAAATTACTTCCTGCAAGGGTAACTTCTACGTCCGGTATCATAGACGAAGTACAGCCGCCGCACTCGATGCTTCCTGAAAATGGCAGGGATGTTTCAATCCACTGCTTCGTAGCATTTTCATCATCCCCCGCATACAGCACGAAAATGAACAGTTCTCCTCTGATATCAATCTGCCCGTCATTCACACGGATATCTGTTCCGCGCAGCTGAACACTGTCCCAGAGCAGTTCCCCAATGTTGGGCTTATTCGATGCCAGGTTTATCTCATCTTTGACACGCAGAATATCGCGTTTCTGCACTGCCAAGGAAAGGGTCGTCAGTTCTTTTGTCCGTGCTGTCACCTCATCAATCCCGTGCAGTTCCACCGCCGCCTGCGTATCATAAAGCTCCTCAATGGAGGCCGCAAAGGAAACAAGGGCATGGATACTTAGCTTCCTGGAATTTATAAGCTGGACACTCAAGTCCTCCATATCCCATTTTACCCGGATATTGTCCCCCGCCATAGCGCCTTCCAGGTTCAGCTTTTCCTCAAACGGAATTTTCGTGACCAGCCTATGTATCTGCCGTTCCCCATCATCCGAAACGTAGAGAATCTTCACCTCCAGATACCCGCTTAGAAAAACCTGGTTTTCCAGAATTTTTGTTTCCTCTATTTTTAAGTTTCCTTCTTCCTGAATCACATCCCCGGCATCCGGCTTAGTGTCAGGTACATTCATGTCCTCCTCTAAGGTAATCTGGTTCACCGCCCTGCCTTTCTGGCGGTTCATGCGGATATTCTTTTTCAGCAATTCCATACGAAAACCTCCCATCCTATATTCTGCATAATTCCTGTAACAGTCCGGATCTGCATCCTAACCAGGAGCTGCACGGCAAGCGGATACAGAGCCCGGCTGCTGCCAATTTCCTGTTTATTTCATTCTATGCAGAAGGTTGTTTCGTATGCATAGTATTCCTTCCCGCTTAATCAAACAAAACCTCCGCCTCCTGGGCCTCGATTTTGATAACCAGATAAGGATAAGAAGCCTCGTCCCGGATTTCCTGGTCGCGCGGCGGCCCAATCAGGCTCGTGTCTACATGCAGCCCATCCTCCGCCAGAAATACTTCATTTACTGCGATGCTGTATCCTCCCGTTTTCTGCTGCCCATATCCCCGTACCAGGTACATATACCCCTGATCCTCATAAGTCAGCTTAATCTCTCCCTGTTTATTCTCTTCAATAATCACCGCCAGCTCCGATGGAACCTCATCCGGTTCCACCACCGTAAATTCCACTTCCGTTTTCGCCATATTTCCTACCTGTTTCATCTCACAGCCTGTCAGCAAAATCATCAGACTCAGGCACCATATTCCAAAAATCTGCAAACCCCTTTTCAATTTCATACCTGCCACCTGCTTTTTCTTTTATCCTATTATGGTCAACGCAGATTTATTCCCGCGCGCTCAGGGAAACAGAACCCCTCCGCAGATTGTCCGGTATTTCTCCTGCAGGCGCCTTATAGTATCCCTCTTGGCAAATTCATAAGCTCCAAGCCTGCTGACCGGCATGATGCCCATCAGTGAATTTGTAACAAAACACTCCTCAAACTCCCCTAAACTATCCGGAAAAATCTTCCTCTCTTCCACATCGAAGCATTCCGTCACATACCCGCGCATAATCCCCGGAAGCAGGCCGCATGAAAGCTTTGGCGTAAAAATCTTTCCCTTTCGGACAAAAAACACATTGGAAACTGCGCCTTCACAGATTTCCCCCCTCCCATTTAAGAATACTACCTCATCCAGCCCCCTGGCAGCAGCCCGGCGCTTTTCCAGAATACATTCTCCGCAATTCAGCGTTTTATGGTAAGTAAACGGCGAGCTTTCATTCCGTCTCACCTCAGAAAAATCCATCACGAATCCACGCTCATAGTCTTTTCCGGTATAATGGTTCTCTCTGGTCAAAAACAGCTTATTCTCTCCGGATACCACGATTTTCAACACCCCTGCGCGGATATTTTTTTCCTCCAGATATGCAGACACCTCATCCTCCGTCACCCGGCTCTGGATTCCCAGAAATTCCAGCGCCTCCGCAAGTCTCGCCAGGTGCCTGTCTAAAAAAACAGGGCGGTCATAAACCGCCACCGTCTCAAAAGCTCCTATGCCAAACAGATACCCTTCATCCAATACGATATTCATCTTTCTCTCCTTTTAACACACGCTGCTCAGCAGCAGCCTGCCCAGCCCCTCCACATCCGGCACAATCTGCCCAGCTCCCGCCGTCTCCAGCTCCCCGCGGCTCCCAAACCCATATAGTACCCCTACCGTGTCCAGCCCACAGGCTCTGCCGCCCAGTACATCATGTTTCCTGTCTCCAACCATAACGGCGCTTCCCATGTCAGAAATCCCGTTTCCATCCAGCACGCACCGAATGACCTCCTCTTTCTTGGTCCTGCTTCCGTCCAGATTGCTTCCCTGCACATCGTCAAAATATCCCATAAGCCCAAAATGCTCCAGAATCTGATTCGTGTAAACCGTCGGCTTCGAAGTAGCTACAAACAGATGGCAGCTTCTGGCTTTCAGCTCTTCCAGAAGCTCCTGGATTCCCGGATACACACTATTCTCAAACATTCCTCTATCCGCAAAATACTCTCTGTATTTCCACACTGCCTCGCCCGCTTTCTGTGCGTCAAACCCGTAATATTCTATAAAAGATTCCTGCAGAGGCGGCCCGATAAACCTTCTCAGCTTCTGTATGTCCTTCTCATAAATTCCATAATACTCCAACGCATAAACCACGGAATGGATAATGCCCTCTGCCGAATCTGTCAATGTTCCGTCTAAATCAAACAAGATATATTTTTTCATCCCTGCATTGCCTCCAGTACTGCTTTTGCTTTTTGTTGCGTCTCCTCATATTCAAATCCCCGCTCTGACTCACAGGTAATTCCTCCGCCCACGCCCAGATGATATACCCCATCCTGATACAAGGCAGTTCGTATGACGATATTAAAATCACATTCGCCGTCCAGCGTCAAATATCCCATGGAACCAGTATAGAGGTTTCTTCTCCCATGCTCCAGCTCATCAATAATCTCCATCGCGCGCAGTTTCGGCGCGCCTGTGATGGAACCTCCCGGAAATGCCGCCTCAATCAAATCCATTACATTTTTCCCCGGCGCAAGCTCTCCCTCCACGTTCGCTGACAGGTGGAACACCGTAGCATATTCTTCTATCTGAAACAGTTCCGTTACCTTCACGCTCCCCGGCACACACACACGGTTCAAGTCATTTCTCTCCAAATCCACAATCATCAACAGTTCGCTTCTATCCTTCTCCGACTCCCAAAGCTCCTTTCTAAGCATGGCGTCCTCCTGTGGATTTTCCCCTCTTTTCCGCGTCCCCTTAATAGGGCGCGTCACGACATGGCCGCCTCTCATCTGGAGAAAGCGCTCCGGCGAGGCGCACACCACCTGAAAATCCCCATACTGGAAATACCCGCCGAAGGGAGAGGGATTGTTCCTGCGCAGCGCCCGGAACACCTGATACGGGCTTCGCCTGCTGCGTACAGCAAGCTGACGGGTCATATTCATAATATAAATATCGCCTTCCGTGATATAGTCTATCACATCATCCACCGCTTTTAAATACTCGCTTTCTTCAAAATCTGACTCCGTCTGAATTTCACAGGCCGCCGCCTCTTCCTCCTCATCCGAAACTTCCCTGATTCGTTTCAAAATTTCATCCAGCATCTCCCCGCTGTCTTTTGTCTTTCCGTTTGCAATCAAATACAACCTGTTCTCCTTGTGGCTTTCCACCAGGAACACATCATAAAAACACAGAATACACGCCGGGATATCTACTTTCTCCTTGTGGAAGCTCTCCACACCCTCTTTCTCCCTTCCGTAATCATACGAAAAATACCCGATAGCCCCTGAAACAATCGGAAGCCCGGTATCATTTTCATCCCTGTGATTTTCCAGATACTCCTTTACATATACTTCAAAGCTTTGTTCACATTCCTTGCCGTTCACTGTAAATTTATCCCCATTTTTCAGCGTCAGGTATGGAAAAACTCCCACAATTGAATACTGCCCCAGTTCATTTTGCAGGGAAGAATCCAAAAACACCGACATCTCCTCCTCTGCAAACAAATCAAAAATCCCCGAAAGCGCCGGATAATCCTCAAGCATTCTTATAGTCCGCATGAACATCCCTCCATTCCCGGCAGATTCTTCCGAAATTCTCCAAAAGCTCTTTACCATATTCTGTTAACACTGCCTCCGGATGAAACTGCACCCCGTAAACAGGATATATCCGATGGGAAATTCCCATAATTACCCCCTCCTCAGATACTGCATCTATAAGCAGCTCCTGCGGAAAATCTCTCCCCGATACAGTCAGCGAATGATAACGCGTTACCAGAAAATCTCGCGGAAGCCCCGCGAAAACCCCGCC
Source organism: Hominisplanchenecus murintestinalis (assembly GCA_004793585.1). GTDB lineage: Bacteria > Bacillota > Clostridia > Lachnospirales > Lachnospiraceae > Hominisplanchenecus_A > Hominisplanchenecus_A murintestinalis. The sequence continues at coordinate 89,227 of SRZB01000008.1, forward strand.
GCCCCTGTGAATAATTCCCGTCACCTTCCCATGCACGGGGCATTTGCCTTTTTCCACCCGGGCGCCAAAATAATGGCCTATTACCTGATGTCCCAGACATACGCCCAAAATTGGTATTTTCCCCTTAAATCTCTCCAGAATCCGCAGCGATGCTGCCGCGTCAGACGGCTTTCCCGGCCCCGGTGATAAGATAATCCCCTCCGGGCACAGCGCCTCAATCTCCGAAAGCGTAATTTCACCTTCACGCTTTACCAGAACTTCCTGCCCCAGCTCCCTGAAATAAGCCGACAGGTTATAGACAAACGAATCATAATTATCCAGCATAAAATACATAGAACCCCGCCTTTCCGAAATAAATTCGGCATAGTCGTTATCCCGGCAGCAGTCAGGTCCGTATCCTCGCCTTTTTCAGACAGTGTACCGTAAATCCTGCACGTACGCAAGAACTTTTTCACCTAATTTCAAATCGCGGTTTGTCGAGGAGGTTGCCGCTTACACCATACAGTTATGGAACCGATAGTTTCTGTGCTTACTCCGGACAGTCACGGAACCGATAGTCCTCATGTTTACGCCGTACGCCGGGAAGCCTGCCGCATATCCCACACGGACGGAGACAACG
>SRZB01000090.1 GCA_004793585.1 Hominisplanchenecus murintestinalis
TGATATCCATGCCCGCATTTGCCATGTTGGTACAAAATGTATGGCGGAACACATGTGGATGTGTCAAGTATAGGACAAAAAAAATTTTATTTTTTTCTGCCGAAGACTATCTGCCGCTTCCATCAGGTAGTCCCAGCACCTTTATTATCTTCTGATAAGTTATTTTTGTCCTGCTCAAGTTATCTCTGTTCTGAAAAAATATCGTCAAAATTCCATTCGATTTCAATTTCATCCTGACTATGAACACGGATCACCTTGATAATCTCACGCAGCTTCTCTGTATCGAACTTCTGAATTCCCAAGAAATCTTTTAGTTTTATTTTATCAGAAAGTTCATTTTGTTCAAGAAGCTTTTTGCTATTCTCCGCATCTTCTATTTTTCGTTTGATTTTCTCCAGCTGTACACTTATCTTTTCAGCTCTCTGCTTATACAAATCACGATCTATACGACCATCTTTGTAATCATCATAGAGTTTCATCTTTTCCGAGGTCAACTGTCGGCTCTGTTTTTGCAATTCTGTAGTATTGATCTCTTTGTATTCACATTGCCTGTTGGAAGATACTTTCTTTTCTTTTTCCAACATTGACGCTGCATACTGATGGACAAGCCCAAGGATATTCTCCTCCATCGGTTCTCTACGAATCACCAGACTTCGGCACACAGGATCTCCATTGGTTCGGGCATCTGAGCATTTCAGCAGATGCTCTGTTTCTTTTAGTAAAGAATGCCCACAGTTGACACATAGCAGCAATGCCGGCTGTTTTTTACGTCTTTCCAGAGTAAAATTGGTGCGTGATTCCGCAACACTTCTCTTCTTTTTCGGATGCATTTCATTTGCTTTTTCAAACAATGCCCTGTCTATAATTGCCGTATGATGATTTTCCAGGCGAACCCATTCTGTTTCATCATTCAGAACTGCTTTTTGACCGGTATGCATACTGCAACGTGTTTTTCCCCAGATTCTGGTTCCAATATAAATCTCATCCCGGACAATTGCCGCTACTGTCGTAGGGCTCCAGTGTTTCTTTTTGATCGTGTCAAACCTCTGGAACTGCACCTGATCCCCTCTTGATAATTTCTGCTCATCACAAGTGGCAATCGCCTGTCTGTTCAATTCCCTTGTAATATCTGCAAAACTTGTTCCTTCCGCTGCCATCCGAAAAATCATTTTCACGACTTTTGCAGCCTCCGAATCAACTTCCAGTCTTCCGTCTTTTCTTTTTTTATAGCCATATCTGGCATTTACTGGAAGGCGTGTACCATTTCTCGTTCTTGTCTGCAATGCTGATGAAATTTTCTTGGACAAATCCAGGCTATACATATTGTATACCAGATTCTGCAATGCTACATTCATTCCACCAGTCATTCCGTTGCTTGCTGCACTGTCATAGCTGTCATTAATCGAAATAAATCGAATCTGTAAAAGTGGAAAAATATATTCAATATAAAATCCAACTTTCAGATAGTCTCTTCCGAATCTGGAAAAGTCTTTTACAACTACACAGCCGATTTCTCCGCTTTTCATGTCATCCTGCAGCTGTTGAAATCCCTGCCTTTTAAAATGAGTACCGCTGACACCATCATCCACATATTCCAGGATATCTGCCTCAGCAACACCCAACTGATCAATCACAAATGATTTTAACAGAATTCTCTGAGAAGTTACACTGTCGCTCTCTTTTTTGGCTCTGCCATCTACATTGTCATCTTCTGCGGATAAACGGATGTAAACAGCTGTTTTTCTATGATCTGTCATCTTGACTGCGCTCCTTCTCTTTCTTTAATTTCTGTAAATCTGCAAACTGATCGTCATATACCAGCTTGATCTCATACTCATACTTACCATGGATAATAATTGAATCCACAAAGGCATCTGCCATTTCTTTTGTCAGCTTACGCTTTGACATATAAGTATGTATTACATTTCCCCAGCCTTCTTCAATGTGGTAATCCTGAGAATACCGAACCTGTGCCGCCAATACTGTGTCCAGACGGCTCTTGATATTCTCAATTTCATTGGAATAGATCCGAGAAAACTGTATGTACTCTTCTTCTGTAATCAAACGTTCCGAGTAATCTTCATATAAATCCGACTTACGCTTACTGATACGGCTTAGTTCCCGTCGAAGTTTCCCCACCTCTTTATCCAAAAGCAGGTACTGTGTCTGATTTTTGGAAGCTGTATTCATTTCCTGAATCATTTTTTCCGTATCCAATACGGTTTTCATATGCGTTTGAATCAGGCGAAGAACATCGTCATCAACATATTCTTTTCTGACTCTGTGCCCTTTGCATTGCTTTCCCCCTGATTTATGGTTGGTATTGGCTCCGCAGATATAAAAGAATGTGCCATTTCTTTCTCTGGACAACGTCATGCGGTTGCCACAGCCTCCGCACCATATCTTTCCTGTATAGAAATTATGGTTTCTAATAGCCCCATTGTTCTGCTGATGTTTCTTCTTATAAGCTTCCGTATATTCCTGGATTTTAGATTGTACCTGTTGAAACAACTCTCTATCTATAATCCCTTCATGCGTGTTCTCCACATGCACCCATTCACTCTCTGGTCGATTTCTCTGTTTATTTCCCTGGAAAACACTTTGCTGATATTTTCCAAATACAGAATCACCTGTACAATGAACATCCTGAAGTACTCGCTTCACTTCATAATTGTTCCAGGGTTTTGACTCCGGAAGCGGCTTTTCACCGGTTTTATAGAATTTTCTCTGTAAAGTCGGCGATAAAACTCCATCTTTATTGAGCTGTCTTGCAATATCACTATAGCTCCTGCCATCCATATACATAGAAAATATACTTTTCAGATGGTCTGCAGCTTCTTCATCAACAATCAGCTGATGATGGTCTTCTTCTGACTTTCTGTAACCATACGGTTCCCAGGCACTTGTAAATTTTCCTTTTTTCCAAAGAGCTTTTTTTGCACTGCTGCTCTTTTTGGCAAGGTCTTTCGAATAGAACTCATTGATAATATTCTTCAGTGGAACTGTAAGATCTACACCCTCTCTGAATGAATCGAAATCATCTGTCACAGCCAGGAATCTTACATGGAAAAACGGGAATACTCGTTCAATATAATTGCTGGTTTCAACATAATTTCTTCCAAGTCTGGACAAATCTTTTACAATAACACAATTGATTTTTCCATGCTTGATATCTTCCATCATCTGTACGAATCCAGGACGGTCAAAATTTGTACCTGAATAGTCTGAGTCCTTATAAACTTCCGCAACCGAAATATCTTCCGTATCTGCTACAAAGTTTTTCATCAATTCCACCTGGGTTTCTATCGTTCCTCTTTCTAATGTTTCTTCTGTTTCCATTGAAATTCTGGCATACAATCCTGCCCGGAACGGTCTGCTCACATCTGTCTGAACGGTTGCACTGCTGACTACTTCCGGAATGTTTTTCCTGCTCTTTCGTGCCATTTTATACAACCTCCTAGTATAATAATGGTGTAGTCAATCAAGACTACTTGGTTAATAAATTTCT
>SRZB01000091.1 GCA_004793585.1 Hominisplanchenecus murintestinalis
TGATTATATCTCAAATCCTTGGGAATATGGTGTCAACTTTTTTTATACCACATCAGATATGCCGACACAGACCGCTTATGCGGTGTATTCCGCAAAGGAAAAGGCAAAGTCCAGCGTGTCCGACTTTAAGCGTGGCATGGTGCAGGAACAGCAGTCCAGACAGATGGGACGTTTGGAAAAGCAGGAACAGCATAGACAGAATATCGCTGACAAACGTATGGAGCTTCAAAAGGCACAAGAAGCAAGGCAGGCACAGCGAAAGGCTGACGGATCAGCGACAACGGGAGCTACCCGTCCCCATGAGCGACCAGCCACAGCTTCAAAGACGAGTGCGGAAAAAATGCAGGAAATCAAACGTCCTGCCACAGCGACCACTTCAAAAGCAAGTGAGCCAGTCAAGGCAAATGTTATCAAAGAGCGTCCGTTATCTTCTGGTGCTTCTGATAAGAAAGCGACCCAACCTGCACAGCCAGTACATAGGCAGAATGTAGAAAAAGTGGTATCGCAGGAAACACGCCAGAATTACACAAAAGACCACAGGACAAAGGTTCAGCAGACGCAGAGCGTCCAAAAGAACCAGCAGACAACAGAGAAAACTCGTAACCTTGTGATGAAGAAAGGACAGAAGAAAAAATGAAACTGAAACATATCGCTATCATTGGCACTCTGTTTCCTATCCTCTTTTCTCTGGTGCTTTTCTTTGGTGTCTTGATTAGTGCGGACAGCGACGACGAGAACAGCAATTTTTCTTCTGGCATTACGGGTATGAATTTATCCGCAGAAGTCTTGAAACATCAGCCTATGGTAGAAAAATACGCCAGAGAATACGGTATCTCCGAGTATGTCAATGTATTGCTGGCTATTATTCAAGTAGAAAGTGGCGGTACGGCAGAAGATGTTATGCAGAGTTCGGAAAGTCTGGGACTACCGCCTAACTCTTTAGATACGGAAAGCTCAATCAAGCAGGGGTGTAAGTATTTTGCGTCCCTGCTTTCTTCCTGCAAAAATCAAGGTATCGACGACTTGAATGTAGCGATACAGTCCTATAACTATGGCGGTGGCTATGTGGGCTATGTGGCAGGAAAAGGAAAAAAGCACACCTTTAACCTTGCGGAAAATTTTGCCCGTGAGAAATCAGGTGGAAAGAAAGTAACCTACACCAACCCGATAGCCGTTGCGAAGAATGGGGGCTGGCGGTATGGCTATGGAAATATGTTCTATGTGGAATTAGTCAATCAATATCTGACCGTGGCACATTTTGATAATGCGACGGCACAAGCGATTATGAATGAAGCGTTGAAATATCAAGGCTGGAAGTATGTGTATGGTGGCAGTAACCCGAACACTTCCTTTGATTGTAGCGGACTTGTGCAATGGTGCTATGGAAAAGCTGGTATCTCCTTACCGAGAACAGCACAAGCACAATATGACGCTACCCAACATCTTCCACTCTCGCAGGCAAAGGCTGGGGACTTGGTGTTTTTCCATTCTACCTATAACGCTGGTTCGTATGTAACCCACGTCGGCATTTATGTAGGAAATAATCAGATGTACCATGCAGGCGACCCGATAGGATATGCAGACCTAAGTAGTAGTTACTGGCAACAGCACTTAATCGGTGCAGGACGAGTAAAACAATAGAAAGGACTTGAAAAATATGTTTAAGAAGAATAAGAAACAGACAGAAACTCTCAAAAAACCAAAAGAAAAAAAGGTGCGTACTGTTAAGGTAGGCACGCATAAGAAAACCGTGATTGCGTTGTGGGTGGTGCTTATCGCAAGCGTGAGCTTTGGAGTATATAAGAATTTTACCGCTATCGACCAGCACACCACCCATGAAAAAGAAATCATTGAGCTTCGCTTGCAGGACACCAACGGGATAGAAAATTTCGTGAAGAACTTTGCGAAGTCCTATTACACATGGAATAACAGCAAAGAAGCGATTGAAGCAAGGACGCAGGCAATCAGCGGTTATCTGACAAAAGAATTGCAGGACTTGAATATAGATACCATTAGAACCGACATACCGACCAGCTCCACGGTTACAGATGTGATTGTATGGAGTATCGAACAGTCAGGAACGGACACTTTTTCTGCTACCTACGAAGTAGATCAGCAGATAAAAGAGGGAGAACAGACAAACAATGTGAAAGCAACCTATACCGTAAAAGTTCATGTGGACGCTGACGGAGATATGGTAATCGTTCAGAACCCTACCCTTGCACCAGAAATCAAAAAATCAGACTATGAGCCTAAGACACCAGAAGCAGACACAAGCGTAGACGCTGATACTGTCAATGACGCTACCGCATTTCTGGAAACATTCTTTAAGCTGTACCCAACAGCAATAGAAAAAGAGCTTGCCTACTATGTATCTGGGAATGTGATTGAACCTATCGGCAGGGACTATCTGTATTCTGAATTGGTAAACCCTATCTTTACAAAGGACGGGGACAATGTGAAAGTCAAGGTAGCCGTGAAATTCCTTGATAATCAGACAAAAGCGACACAGGTATCGCAGTATGAGCTTGTGCTACATAAGGATAGCAACTGGAAGATTGTAGGATAATAAAACATGGAAAGTTTGCTTGACATTCTTTGCTCGCAGGAGTATCATAAGATTAGAAAAGGAAAGTAAGCTTTCCATTCGTTCAAGAAAGGGGTATGTTGTGAAAAATCGTTTAGAAGAATTACGAAAACAAAGAGGTATTAAACAAGAAGATTTAGCGACTGCTCTTGAAGTATCTCGTCAAACAATAGGCTCTTTAGAAAATGGACGATACAATCCCTCTATTATGTTAGCCTTTAAAATTGCAAGGTACTTTCAAATGAGCATTGAAGAAATTTTTATTTATGAGTCCAGCTAATAAATGTCAATAGGTAAATGAAAAATATTTTTCTTCTAAAAAA
>SRZB01000092.1 GCA_004793585.1 Hominisplanchenecus murintestinalis
GAGTATATCACAACATGCACTTCTTTTCATTACGGTGTGTTTTGTATCGCTTACAACTTTTCTTCTGTGAGGTATTCAAGGGATATTTCTTTTTGCCGCCGTCTGCTCCTGTCACGCCATGCGTTGATAGCCGCAAAGCGTATGACGGTCTTGCAATAGCCGTTGAAAGTATACATGATGTGTTCTCTGTATGCTTCTGTGCAAGGCATAAATGATTCCCCCTTTCTCCCACATAGGGCGGTGCGTGATTTACAGTTACATTTATTATAATTCAGAAGCTGGCAGTACTTTAGGCTGTTGCTCCTTAATTAACCACAAGCGAATCAAAAGCACAAAATGAATTTTAAGTGCTGCTACATATCGGAACTGTTTATATCCAAATTTTTCAAGTTGTTTCCATATGAACTGATTTCATCCTGATAAATGTGGTTTATTTGTTCCAGTATGTCATTCCGTATCTTGATAAGATATTGAATGTCTATTGTGACATATCTTCCTGTTGTGGATTGTTTTATGAGTATTTTTTCATCTTGCAATACTTGTAAAGCTCTTTGCATTGTATTAGGATTCACACTGGCTTGTTTTGCTAATTCCCGTGTTGAAGGAAGTCTGGCACCCAACTTATAATACCCATTAAATATTCTTTTCAATAATTCAATCGCAAGTTGGTTGTATCTCTTTGTGTTGTCTACCTTAATCACAACATCACCTCTTTTATAATTTCTTGAGATTACTATATAGTCCAATAGCCATATTATTTCTTTCTACTGTACCCTATCGCACTTATTATCATTGAAATTATAAATAGGATTACTACTGCAACTCCTGCAATAACAATATAAGAAAATATAGAATTAGTCATAGCAGAAAATCCAGCCCCATCTTCAAAATATTTGATAAAATAGAACATGGGAATTACTACAATAAGCCCCATTGTCTGCGCAGAGCGAAAACCAAACCAATAGGTTAATGGCAGACAGATTCCAGTCCATAATAACGGAACAATTAGAGATACAGCAGCAGACACTCCCCAAACAGTAACATTGAAACTCTGAAAAGCAATACTGGGTAAAAGATTAAATATAATGCTTCCCACAATGCTGACTGCCAATGTGCAGATAACAGAAATATATTTGCTTGTTACTACTGAAACCGCATTTACAGGCATTGCCAACTGATATTTTTTCCAACTTGCCTTTTCATCGCTCGCAAAACTCATTATATTCTGCATACCTATTGTCATGGCAAGCATTACAGATGCAAACAGACCCGCATAAACGCCGGTATTGACCATGAGTAATATAATTGCGCCAACCGCTATCAGAATCAGCTTTTTGTCAATACTCTTAAAGAAGATTGTAATATCTTTGTAAATCAAACCTTTCATGCTGCACCTCCTTTGATGTAGAAAAGCATAATATCTTCCAGTGTTGCATTATCGATTACAATATCTTTGTATTTGCGCCTTATCGCTTCTTTGTCACGGACAAGACACTCTACACTGACATTTGTAACCCTGTGGATAATATAATCATCCGGGGAAATGGAAGCAAACTTTTCCCTCCCGCACTTCACTATCCCAAAATGATAAACAAGGTCGTCTTTTTGTTCCTCAAAAATAATTTTGCCTTGATGAATCAAGATTACATAATCTGCAATCTTTTGTATGTCCGACGTGATGTGAGAGGAAAAGAAAATAGAACATTCCTCGTCCTGTATAAATTCTAAAAATAAGTCTAACATTTCATCACGCACAACCGGGTCAAGCCCCGTAGTCGCTTCATCTAAAATCAACAACTTCGGTTTATGCGCCATAGCGCAGATAATGGATAACTTCATCTTCATGCCCTTTGAAAAAGAGCCTATTTGCTTTTTTTCGGGGATTTTGAATTTTTTTAGGTACTGTCTGTAAAGGCTGCTATCCCATGATTTATATACGCCGGACAGTATTTTTTCAATATCTGACACATTAAATACATCATGGAAATTGCACTCGTCAAAGACAACGCCTATATCTTCCTTGACAGAAGAACTTGTATGTTCCCTGCCAAAAATCTGTATTTGCCCATTATCCTTTTTTAATTCATCAAGTATTAGGTTAATGGTCGTACTCTTACCTGCCCCGTTTTCGCCAATAAAGCCGACAATCCTGCCTTTCGGAACTTGAAATGAAACATGGTCTAACAAAAATTCGTCAAACTGTTTGCATAAATCCTGTACTAAAATGTTGTTTTTTTCCATGTCCTCGCCTCCTGTTTATTCTTCGTAAAACAACTTTAGAATATTTGTCATTTGTTCATAACTGATTCCATGTGCTCTGCCGATTTCCGCAACCTTTTGTAACAATTCCTCTGCTACACGCAACTGTTCTTCTTGGATAAACTCCTTGTTTTGGGCTGCAACAAAGCTCCCTTTTCCAGATACAGTTTCTATGAATCCGTCACGGGTCAAATCTTCATAAGCCCTTTGGACAGTAATAACGCTGATATGCAAGTCTTTTGCTAGTACCCTCATGGACGGTAACGCTTCACCAGCAGATAAAGTTCCGTTCATAATCAGATTTTTGACCTGCATACATATTTGCTCATAAATAGGTTTATCACTGCTGTTGCTTATGATTATTTCCATTTATTCACTCCTCTCTATGCGTATTGCTTGTAATATGCGTACTGGTTCGATAAGTACAGTATATGCACTTTTGATGTCATTGTCAATACCCTTTTTATGAAAAGATGGAGAATGAGTGTGATTCCGTAGCAGTCGGCACTGTGCGTAATGTGCATAACTTGCTATCTTATGGAGTTGTGGGAAAGTTTGTTTGCAGAATGTGGGAAAGCTGCACTTTAGCTTTTCCATGTTCTGTGAACGGA
>SRZB01000093.1 GCA_004793585.1 Hominisplanchenecus murintestinalis
CAGGCTGGCGGTTTTTGCCGCCGTGCTGCCAGATGTGCTGCATGTCGTGTAATGGCGCCTGTTTGCTGTGCCGTCCACCCCTATGCCCTCCAGATAACGGGTTGTCTGCCATTTATCCGCACTTGGCACCCTGCCGGATGTGAGGAGATGCGGTGCTTTTTCACCTATGTTATCCGCAGAAATCTTCACGGCTTCTGCCACCGTCCCCTGAATGGCTTCCTGTAGCCCATCAACCTTTCTGATAGAAATTTTATTCCCGCTTACAACATTTGAGATACTGTCCGATGCGGCGAACATCTTTTTCTGCATATCTGCAAAGCTCTGTTTCCTGCTGGACAGCTCTACCGTATTTTTTTCTGGATTGTCTGGATAGCGTGTGATCTGTACAATGCGCTCGCAGGCGTATGCCCCTGTGTCCATGTCGGAAATATCTGCGCTGTCCCCAAGACCGAATACAAATTCTTTGTATCTTGTGTCAAGGCTTGCTATATCGGCTATCTGCGCGGTGTATGCAGTCTTTGGGGCAGCCAGCTCTTCCAGCTTCTTTTCTGCCGCGTTTTTCAGGGTTTCGGCGTCCTTATAATTGGTGTCCTCCCACCTTAACGTCCTGATGGAACTGCGGTATTTTGTATTCTCCAGGTAATCCCGCCCACCGTTTACACCCGCTATCGTCAGCCCGTCTTTCCCGATAGGCTGTATCCTTGTGTAAAAATCATAGGAATCCGTCTTTACTTCGATGGATTTCAGATTTATCCCCTTTACAAATTTCACCGGGGTATCCCGCGTATGTACCTTTCCGTACAGGTATACGGTACGCTCCTTTGCTGAGAACGCTATCTCAACCCAGAACGCTTCTGCGATTCTTTCCAGGAGCTTCATGCTGTCTGTATTTTCTTCCGAAAAGTTCCTTGTCTCCCAGCTATTGCCGGATACCTGGACGCACTTCCATATGCTCCCGCTGATGGCTTCCCTCGCGCACTGCAGGACTGTCCCTCCCTGGATGGAAAATGACGCTTTCGGGTTCCCTGAAAGCCCTGCCGTGTCCTGGGCGGCTGTCACAGTCCCCCAGTTTCCTTTTATAGTGGATTCCTTTACCGCATAATGTTCATCCCCATATTCCAGGATATCTTCACAGCTAATGCGCCCATCCTCCACGGGATAGGAGAAGCTGATCTGTTTCTTTGCTATCCCGCCGTCCAGCTTTTCTTCCAGTTTAAAACCTTTCCTCCTGGCTATGAACCTCGTAAATTCTTTCCTCGTGTTTAACAGCTTCATCCCCCTGCCTCCTATATATAGATTGGCGTATAAGAAAGCGTGTGCCGAATCCTCCTATACCTCACCCACTGTCCCTGCCGTTCATCTGCTGGCGGCCGATAGAACTTCCACTTGAAAAATATTCTCTGAGATTCGGGGTATTTCCCTGTGCTTCCCACGCACACCGGGGGGGATGGCATGTCTACTGTAAACCCGGCCATATCATCCGACCAGCCGTTCGCTGAATCCCCCACGGCTATCCCCGTGCCTTTCTCTATCTCTATGGATGTTTCGTCTCCCCAGGCGGAAATTTCCACAGGCCCCAAAGATTCCCCTGACCGGTTCATACACACACCGGAAATCTTTAGTTCTCCCCATATAGGCGCGCACTTCCCTATAAATTCGTATTCATTTGTAACATCCCCGCTCTCCACCACATACACCTGTTCAATTTTTATCCCCAGCAATGCCGGGCGCATCCCCTGCATGATGGGCAACTCAACCTGTAACTCGAATTTGTAATCCTCATTTACGCCATTCTCCATAGTGTCAATAAGCCTGGTTGACCCGAAGGTTCGCACCACTTCTTCGCCGCATTCGTACCCCTTACATTCTAGGATAAGCGTGTGCCACCTGTCCAGTTTCGGTCCATATTCCTCCTGCCTTACGCCGCTTAGCGACAGTTGGAATGTGCTGGTGAACCCATCCAGTTTTACAGCGGCCGGCCCCCTCCCGAAAAGCGCCACGACCATGTCCGTGTGCCTCCATATCTCTTCCCTGCTGTCCCCGTGCACCGCAACCGCTATCTCGTATTCCTTTAAGCCGATTTCGGGCGTGCACATGACGGGCACAAAAAGCCCGCCCGCCATCTCGCTTTCGTTTGCAACCGTGCGTTTCCCCGGCGTTACTTTCATCTGTTTTGCGCCGTAACGTGAAATATCTATCCCGTTTATTAACATCTATGCCCTCCTTGCCTCCATAGCCAGTTCGTCTCCAATTGCCCCCACCAGTTCCCCGGTGTCCAGCATGATTTTCATGCGCCTGATTTCTCCGCCCAGCTTCTGTATTTCTGCCGTCACTCCCCCGAGCATCTCCGCTACCCCTGTGTTATTCACCGTTATGTTTGTTGATTGTGCCAGATGCGGCGCTGTCAGATTATCCAGGGCGGCAATGCCTGCGCTTCCATTTAGACCTTCCGCATATCCTTTCAGCGCTGCCCGCTGCCGTTCCATCCGTTCGGCCGACTTTGCCAGCATGGAATCTACCATGCCTGCCCCGGCACGCTCGGCTTCAGCCGTCCCTTCCTCTACGCCCTGTGCCACGCCTGCGGGTATCTGCTTCCCTACGGCATCGCGGAACCGCCTGGACGGGGAGTGTATACCTGCTGCTGCTTTAATGGCGGCTTCCAGCTCTTCCACAAAGGATTTTGCACCTTTCGTAATCTCCAGTTTGTTTGATAATCCAGAGAGCAGCCCCGCCAGCATATCCCCCCCGATATCCTTTCCTTTTTTGGGGAGCCCGTTCAAGCCGGACGCCACCTCCT
>SRZB01000094.1 GCA_004793585.1 Hominisplanchenecus murintestinalis
AATAGCGATAGGTAATCCTTTGATGTTATCTCCGGATTTTCCCCCGCTCTAAACCGGACGTGAACCCTTTCGATTCATCCGGCTTGCCATCAAGGTCTTAGATTGCGTTATATTTCAGACAACTCTCAACTTTTGCAAGGCTTCTGAATTTTTCCAGCTTCTTCAACTGTTTGGTGTCAAGGTTCAGCTTTTCAAGGTATTTCCTGATTGTTTCCGGGTTTGTTGCGTGTATCAGGCGGTGGACATCTTCACTGACGATAGCCAGATTCTTGTATTCGTCCGTTCCTCCAAGATATTTCGGTAACTTATGGTGGCAGTGGATTTCATTTCTTTCAAGTTTCCTGCCAGTCACCGCACATTTTCCGTATTGGGCGCAATAAAGCGATATGCGGTTATCATTGTATGCCGCTGTCCGGTATGGGATTGGGTTACGCATGAGATAGTGCATAATGCCTGTATCTATGCTTTTCCCCAGCATTTTATGGACTGCCTCACGTCCTTCGGGCGTGTAGCTGTTCGTTATGCACCGCTTCATCATGGGATTCCTGTGTTTCACATACCCAATCGGTGCAAGCGCATATCCCCGGACAAACTTTAGCTGTTCGCTATCGCCGTAACGCTCCTTGATATAATCAGGAATTACATATCCAAGTTTTCGCTTTCTTACCTGTTTTACAGTTTTCAGACGCTTTTTCAACCTTGCGTTCAGGCTCTTATGGACTGAAAAGGCCAGTGTATGGAAGTCATGGCAGATAAAAGTTGCCATGCTGTAATAATTGTGGACACCTATAACGTAGGAATTAAAACGGGCTACCGCCGCATGTTCCGCACGTTTTCCGTGTCCGGGAAATTCAATGTCGTGTATCAGCCTTTTCATATCTGATTTGATTTTACCAAGTGATTTCTCCCTGATATGGCTCTCCACTACATATTTGGGGCTGTGTTCACTGCCGTGGTTTGTCGCCTTAATACGCAAACCGAGAAACTCCGAATACGTCTCTTTGAGGTTTACGATTTTGGATTTTTCAGGGCTTATAGAAAGCCCCAGCCGGCCCTTTAGCCAGCCCTCCACCGCATAAAACAGTTTCTGTGCCTGCTGGTAACTTTTCGCAAACAGCTTAAAATCATCAGCATACCGTACACAGGTAACTTCTTTCAGCCGTGTGTAGTCCCGGAGCATTTTATATTTATTTCCTTTATTTTCCGTCCCGTTATAATTCGTCCCGGTGGCATACTTCTTCCGGGTGGGGAAGTCCTCCCACTGGCTGGCTATCCACCAGTCCAGCTCATTCAGCACGATATTTGACAGGAGCGGCGAAATGATGCCGCCCTGCGGCGTGCCTTTCTCCGGGAAGCCTATCCCCGCAACCTCCGCTTTCAGCATTGCCGATATGATACTCAGCAGCTTTTTGTCACGGATTCCCATTGCCCACATCTGCCTTAACAGCTTGCCGTGGTTTACATTGTCGAAAAATCCTTTGATGTCAATATCCACAACATAATAATAATGCGATAGCTGTATGTTCTTATAAACCAGCGCCACAGCGTGTTCCTGGCTTCTGTTTGGGCGGAACCCATAACTGTGGTCATGGAACTTTGCTTCGCAGATTGGTTCAAGAACCTGTAACACGCATTGCTGTATCAGGCGGTCGAGTATAGTGGGTATCCCAAGCGGACGCTTTTTCGTTGGGTCACTGCCTTTTGGGATTTCTACACGCAGGACGCTTTGCGGCTTATACCAGCCCAGCTTTTTCTGAACCAGCGCAACCAGCTTTTCATCAGGGAGATTCTCTAAATCCTTGATTGTCCTTCCGTCCGTGCCAGCGGTCTTGCTCCCGTGGTTTGCCTTGATGTTGCGGTATGCCAGCCTTATATTCTCCGGCAGGGTAATAACCTCTACGAGATGTTTGAATACCCGTCCTTTCTGGCTGTCGGCATACAGCTTGTCCTGGATTCCCTGGAAGTCGTAATACTCCGCATGGCGCAGCTTTGATTTCTTCTTTGCCTTGTCTTTTGTTGCCATAGTCGGCCTTCTTTCCTTAGTGGATTTGGCCTTTCTTAGTCCTACCCGAACCTATGGGGTCTGTCTGTAACATAATTATTTCTTGCAATCTTACCCTGACTACAGCCCTTCCCTCCACCGCTTACTTTTTTCACGGCTTCACAGGTAACATGGCTGCTGTTTCCTCCCCGGTTAAGGAAAGTTATACCGCACCCCCGGTAAGTGGTGACACGGCTTTCCCTTCCAGCGCTTCCCTGCCCGCAATGGCTCCACGCCGGGGAATTTCCACGTTCCGATATTCCTATTCTTAATTTCAACCGCACTTAGGTTTCCCTTTAAGCCTGTGTGCTGGATGGTGCCTGTAACACCATAGGGTGGTTCCTATTCACCAATCGTACTTTACCCCACACACGCCGCACTTGCGGCAGCGGCCTTTCTGACCGCTCGAATTTTAGACTTGTACATTCAGGATTTTGTCAGCATTAAGCATACTCGCCATATGCGGTTATGAACCCCCGGCCTATCACCCACGGCCACCTCTGGCTCGTCTTTGCCCTACCGTCTTTTACCTCGTGTAAGGCGGGTGTGTCCAGCCGACTTCAGCGTGCTGTGTCAGTCGCAGGGATTGCGCCCCGTTTCCTCCAACGCAGTATCAGGGGGAGCGTTTCAGGGCGTTACCCCTTCATTCCACTCCTCAGAGTATCAGTTAGAAAGGCTATACCTTTCCGTCACTTTTACCTCTTTGCAGGATTTTTCCCACGCAGAGTTTATATGCGACAACGTGTCGCTACACG
>SRZB01000095.1 GCA_004793585.1 Hominisplanchenecus murintestinalis
AGAAATTTATTAACCAAGTAGTCTTGATTGACTACACCATTATTATACTAGGAGGTGGGTGCTATGGCGAAGGAAGTTCGTAAAACGTATCGAATGACAGAGGTGCAGGCAAAGCTTTTAGCTAAGCAAGCAGAGGAGGCCGGGATGAGTGAAGCGGAATATATTCGTTTTCTTATTTCACAAAAGCCGATGGACTATCCTGAGATTCGTGAGGAAGTGCATACGTTGATTAATGAGGTGAACCGTGTTGGAGTAAATATCAATGAGGTTGTTCATAATAACAATTCGCAGCTTTATAGCGAAGAGGACAAAGAGCGTCTGATCGCATATATGAGAAAGTTAAATGCACTTTTGAATAAGAAGGTGAAAGATATTGGCAATCACTAAGATATTAACCTTGAAGGACTGTGGTTGTGGTTATTCTGGTAAGCATTTGAAACGTTCTATTGATTATATTATGGCAGACGCAAAAACAGGTCTTGGTCATTATGTGGCTGGTGTGAATTGTCAGCCAGACTATGCCTATGAACAGATGTATGCAACAAAGCAAAAGTTTGGAAAGACCGATAAAAGGCAAGGGTATCATTTAATTATATCTTTTGCAGAGGAAGAGGTTGATCCCGAAACTGCATTTGAGATTATAGGTAAGTTTGTAGAACGATATCTTGGAACAGAATATGAAGCGGTTTATGCTATGCATGATAATACAGCTCATGTGCATGGACATATCATATTTAATAGTGTGAACTGCTTTACTGGAAAAAAGTATCGTTACGAGAAAGGTGATTGGGCAAAAAGTATGCAGCCACTAACAAATCAGCTTTGTGAGGAATATGGTCTTTCTACAATTACGATTGAGAGTGGACGCAGAGATGCAAATGAACATTATAAAGATTGGAATGATTTTCGAGATGGTAAGTTTGTATGGGCAGATATGATTAAGCGTGATATTGATGCCTGTGTGTTACAAGCATATGATTATGATAATTTCATTTCTTTAATGGAGCAAAAAGGTTATGAAGTAAAGCAGAACAAATATGTAGCTGTGAAGCCTCCAGGGATGACACGATTTAGAAGATTAAAATCTTTTGGTGAGAATTACTGTGAGGATGCAATTCGCAATCGTATTGTTACAGAATCTATTAAAGATTATCAGCGAGAGCATTCACGAAGAATGCAGCCTCGAATTGTAAAAGTGAAGTATGGTAAACGATATCGACGTGCGAAGCTTACACCTATGCAGAAGAAATATTTTGCAAAGCTGTATCGAGCAGGAAGATTGAAGAAAAGACCATATTCACAGGCTTGGAAGTATCGAGATGAGATTAAGAAAATGCACCATTATCATAGCCAGTATATGTTTCTTTCAAAACATCAGATTTCTTCTTTAGAAGATTTGGTAACTAGGTGTGATGAGCTAGAGGAACAGCGTAAGTTCATTTCCAAAGAACGAAGCAAGTGCTATAAGGAACGTGCGAAGTTTAATCATTTGTTTCAAATAGCAGAGGAAATGGGGAAGCTTATGCCAGCAGAGAATAGTTATAATAAGG
The DNA here is from genome assembly GCA_004793585.1 of Hominisplanchenecus murintestinalis. Lineage (GTDB taxonomy): Bacteria > Bacillota > Clostridia > Lachnospirales > Lachnospiraceae > Hominisplanchenecus_A > Hominisplanchenecus_A murintestinalis. Next base: position 1,551 of record SRZB01000095.1, read on the forward strand.
GCGATTCTTTTTTTGAGGAAGAGCATTTATCTTATCAAGAACTACAAGAGCAACTTGCGAAAGAAGGTTACACTTACGAAGAGGTAGTAAATCTGAAAGAGTATTACAGATCAAAAGCTGCAACAATAAGAGAACAAGGTCAACTTGTTGCAAAGGACTTGTCCATTGGTAAGGGTATCATCGCAGAAATGAAACAGGAAGTGGATGAGCGATTAAATCAAAAGCAACAGATAAAAGAGAAACAAGTAAATAAAGAATTAGAAGTGAAGCAGCCAAAACGATAGGCTGTTTTTTGATTGGAGGAATTATATGCAGGATTTATTTTTGAAAACGGAAAGACAGATTGATGAAGCGATTGAAGAGTTTAAAAAGAAAGGTCTTTTAGATGCTGATTGTAATCTTTTTAGAGAAGATATGTTGTTTGGAATCCCAATTGAGATTGCAAGTAGATATATGACTTCTGATCTTAGCACTACAGAAAAGAAGTTGATTTCTAAAGCAATCCGCAGTCGTTATCCAGAGGAAATTATCGAATTAATGCTAAGTGGGGATATGGATAATCACAAGATGGAAGCAATGCTTCAGGCGTATGAGTCAGGGGTGTCAGTTGAAGATGTTTTGGATATTGCAAAGAATAATTCAGATGCATATTCCATGAGCGAAGCATTTGCAAAATTAAAGGAAACTCTAAATCATGCAACCGAATCAATCCAGAGTGAGCCAGAGATTCCTGAGGAGTTAAAGGAGATGCTTACTAAGTTAAGTAATCTCATGGATGGTATTGGAGAAAATTCAAAGCATTATGATGAGTTACTTCAAAAGTTGGATGGTATGAATCATGAAGAGCCAAGCGATGCAGTAAACGCATTAAAGGATCAGCTTAATGCAAAGGATGAAAAGATTTCTTCCTTAGAGGATGAAATCAAGGGTAAAAATCAGCAGATTATGGATATTACCAATCAGTTGAAGGATAAGGAACAGGAAGCAAATTATTCGTCAAAGAGTAACGAAGATTTAGAGCAACAGTTGAGTGATCAGCAGGATAAGCTAAACAATGCTTTAAATAGAGCAAATGCTTTGGAAAACGAAGTAAAGAAACTCAACAAGCAGATTGAAACATTAAAGGAGCTTCCTGTATAATTCAAATATAGGAAATTCCAAGAAAGAAGGTTGAGAAAAAAATACCTCAGAGTAAAATAAGATTACTGACTT
>SRZB01000096.1 GCA_004793585.1 Hominisplanchenecus murintestinalis
TGATTATATCTCAAATCCTTGGGAATATGGTGTCAACTTTTTTTATACCACATCACTCTCCGCAGAACAGAGAAAGGCGGTAGGGCTTGCCCTGCTCTATGGGTATCAGGGAAACAGCGGGAATTTATCTGGGAGCGATGATGAGAAATGGCTTGCCACCCAGACCCTTGTGTGGGAGTTCGTCACGGGATGCCGCAACGCTACAAGCCCGTACAGCCAGACAAGCACGACCGTTTACAGTCTGCACTTTGGCTCTAATTATGCGAACAGTGGGGCGAGGGCGGCTTACGACCAGATTGTGTCGCTGATGACAAGGCACAGCACGATTCCGAGCTTTATGTCGGCAGGGAAGAAAGACATCACAAAGGAGATTGCTTATAAGGACGGCAAATACAGCCTTACGCTGACCGACAGCAACGGCGTTTTATCCGAGTATTCCCTTACCAGCTCTGACAGCAATGTAAAGGTGTCCAAGTCTGGGAACAAACTGACCATCACATCATCAAAGGCGGTTGACGGAACGGCAAGGATTACGGCAACGAGGAACAACACGCCGACCGTCAGCAGCGGTGCAATGATGATTGCTTACGGCGACCCCAACTTGCAGGATGTAATCACAGGTGTGGAAAATGTGGATACCATGATGGCGTATATCAACGTGGAAACGCCGACAGGCACGGTTGCACTCAAAAAGACTTCCGAGGACGGCGTTGTTGAGGGGATTTCCTTTACCATCAAAGGCGACGGATTCAATAAGACCGTAAAAACCGATAAGAATGGAAATATCACAGTGGAGGGCTTATTCCCTGGCACTTATACGGTCACGGAACAGTCCATTGACCGCTACGAGCCGCAGAAGACCCAGACCGTGACGATTATCGGAGGAAAGACCTCTACGGTCACATTCAGCAATACTTTAAAACGTGGCAGTCTGGAAGTTGTAAAAACATCCGAGGATAATCTTGTGGAGGGCGTGAAGTTCCACCTTTACGGCACTTCTTTGAGCGGCTTGGCTGTTGATGAATATGCCATAACCGATAAGAACGGACTGGCGAAGTTTGAAAATGTCCTTATCAGCGGCAGCACGCCTTATACCCTTGAGGAAGTGGATACGGCAGTCCGCTACGTTGTCCCTGCATCCCAGACCGCCCCGATTGAGTGGAAGAAAGTCACAAACCGCAGCTTCCACAACATTTTGAAGAAATTCAATGTCACGGTATTAAAGACCGACGTGGAAACGGGAAAGAAGCCGCAGGGTGACGCTTCCCTTGCAGGTGCGGTTTACGGCATTTATAAGGGCGAGGAACTGGTTGACACCTACACCACCGATGAAAACGGGCAGTTCACAACAAAATATTATATCTGCGGCGATGACTGGAGCATCCGTGAGATTACCCCGTCCGAGGGCTATCTTCTGGACACGACCGTACACCATGTAGGGGCAGAGCCGCAGCTTTACACCGTGGAATATAATTCTGCAAAGAATGACGTAAACGAGCAGGTCATTAAGGGAAATATCGCTATCATCAAGCATACCGATAACGGCGAAACCCAGATTGAAACCCCAGAGGAGGGGGCTGTTTTTGAGGTATATTTAAAATCCGCAGGCAGCTTTGATGCGGCGGAGGAAACGGAACGTGACACGCTTATCTGCGATGAGAACGGATTTGCCCAGACAAAGGATATGCCGTATGGCATCTATACGGTTCACCAGACTTCTGGATGGGACGGGCGTGAGCTGATGAAAGATTTTGACGTATTTATCTGTAAGGACAGCCAGACTTACCGCTACCTTATCAACAACGCCAATTTTGAGAGCTATATCAAAATCGTTAAGAAAGACGTGGAAACAGGCAAGGTTATCCCATATGCAGGCGTTGGCTTCCAGATTTACGACCCGAACGGGGAGCTTGTGACAATGACGTTCACTTATCCCGAAGTGACAACGATTGACACGTTCTACACCACGGCAGACGGCGAGCTTATCACGCCGCAGACTCTGGAATACGGCAAAGGATATTCTCTGGTTGAGGTGCAGGCTCCGTATGGATATGTACTGGATTCTGAACCTGTTTATTTTGACGTGGAGCAGGAAAACTCCGAGGAAGAAAGCGGCATCACGATTGTCAAAGTGGAACGCTCCAACGTGGCACAGAAAGGGAAAATCACGGTAGAAAAGTCTGGCGAAGTATTCAGCAGGGTATCAGGAAACAAAGGGCTGTATCAGCCGATTTTTGCAGTGGACAGCCTTGAGGGTGCGGTCTATGAGATTACCGCAGCCGAGGATATTATTACGACAGACGGAACGGTAAGAGCCGAGAAAGGCGAGGTTGTAGATACGCTCACTACGGGCGAGGACGGCACGGCAGAATCCAAAGAACTGTATCTGGGAAGATATGAAGTCAAAGAAGTGACCGCCCCGTATGGCATGGTGTTAAGTGAGGAAGTCCATGCCGTGGAGCTTGTGTATGCGGGACAGGAAATCGAAGTGACGGAAACAGGCACGGATTTTTACAACGAGCAATTTGGTAATATGTCAAGAGGAAAATGAAAAAGATTTTCGTGAAAAAGGGT
>SRZB01000097.1 GCA_004793585.1 Hominisplanchenecus murintestinalis
GTTTCACTGGGGCTGATAAAAGGCGTTGAAGCTGAAGAATAATATATGCCATATGCCCTTAAAAAACGACATTAGAGCCAGTCGTAAAAACAGGCTCTTTTTTGCTGCCAGAAAATATATCAGATGAAAGGGGAAGTCAATCATGGCGGAATTATGTGATTTAGTGGAAGTAGTGGAAAACAACATGGAATGCGTGGTATTGAAAGTGAAGAAGGGCGCAGGGCTGCAGCTTATACGTCTGGGATGTTTTGACGGGGACGAAACTATGTTCAGGCTGACGAAAGGGAGCAGCCATACCTGCACCATGTTCCGTGACGGGAGGAAGCCTGTTTCATGGAGCTGGGGAGAATCAGGACACACGCTGGTGTGTGACTCACTGCATAAATGCGGCCATATGGTAAAAAGATGCATTTCCGATGATTTCGGCATCTACATGGGAAAGGACACAATGAAGAGAATGCAGACGCTCCATGTCCGGTCACTGGAGGATATGAAAGGCAAAGAAGAGCATTACAAGCTGATGTGGTGGGAACACGACGAGGCCGTCTGCCTCCATAAGAATGGCGAGTACTGCATATGGGTAACGGGGCTGGAAAAGGCAAAAGAATATGTAAGCAGGAAGATTGCCGTTGAACACATATCGGATATATACCGTTCTCCGCAGACTGGATGCTATATCATGGATATAAAAGGCGCAAGAAGATAGATTCTTAAGTCGGGAATAAAGAGAAAGGACGGCCAGGAATGGAAGATTACAGGATTTTATATTATGAAGTCTATGAGTTTCCGCAATGCCCAACAGACAGCGGCAGATACTATGGTAAAACCCCGGTATTGGAGCAGGCGGAAACTGTTATCAGAAACGCAAAGGAAAATGGCAAACTGCTTTTTATGAAAGCAGTCTGTAGCGATGGAAAGAAACGGTTTATGTTCTGACCGTAACGAAAGGAGCTGACACATGGAACAGACAATCAGAGAGATAATTAGACAAGCAGACGATGAAAGAAATTTTGATTTAATCCGCTGGGTGAAAGACATTCTGGATGAGTTTGCATCCACCTATTACTGCCCTCCGGATTGGCAGGGCATAGGGGCGGGACTTGCAGGGGAGTACCCGGCGGATTCATGGGTGTATGAAAATCTGGAACTATATAATTTTGTGGAAATCCGGGAAGGAGGCGAAGAATAAATATGAAGACCGGATTATTAGAAGTTATGGAACTGGTGAAGATTTACTTCAAAGAGAATCTTCCCAAGTACACTGTCCTGAAAATCAGAAAGAAATCGTACCATCCTGACGATTCACATCTTTACATGGCAGCAGCTAAAAAAGACGATGGCACATACGCTGTCTGGACATGCTGGAACCAGAAGCTGAAAAGCTTGAACCATGGGCATTATGGTTTACAGAGCAAAGAAGACTGCGAAAAGGTAATGGACGGGTTTTATTACAGCGGAGATTCTGGATAAAGTGTAAGAAAGTTTGTAAGAAAATTTGTAAGAAAGTACAGGAATGACATACAGAAAAAGCCTGGTTTATGAGGTTTTTTAGCGGGTGTAAGAAAGTGTAAAAATGCCTGCTTTAAAACCCAATACTGGCAAGAGTTTTAAAGGGCGTAAGAATGTATGAAAGTTTTTCCAACCCTTATATATATAAAATATACATATACACATATATTATATACATATATATTTTTTCTATAATTGACTTAAAAAAACTTTCATACATTCTTACAAGAGGGTGTTTTCCTTGATTTATAAGGCTTTTTGGCGTATGAAAGTATGTTTTAAGAGTCTTACAAACTTTCATACTTTCTTACATTTTCTTCTGTATGGTTCTATAAAAAATCCCTTTTCTGTATGTCTGAAAAATGAATCGGAAATCCTGCTTTTTTATTTGTATAAAGCAAATGAAAACAGTTTGTGATTATAACAGCCCTGTGGCTGCGGGAGCGTTTAAAAAGGAGGCATTGCTATTATGAGAAAGAGAACCCTTGTGTATATGATATTCAGGGAAGATTATGTTGGCCTGCGGACGGTCAGCCGTTCCAAAAAATCCCCGCACAGATTCTATATTTCCCGCCATAAGCTGGAAGAGTTGGAGCATAAGCCAGGTTATCGCCTGTGATATTCATTCCTTTGCCGTACTGCGCCGGGACACCTATGCGGGAACCTTAGAGATTACGTTCACCTGGCTTGGAGGCGATAAGAATAGCCTTTCCGGCTATCAGGATACCATTATCCTGCCCTATGATGAAATGGCGGAACACTTGCGCGAAAGCGTATCAGAAAGAAAGCCTATCGTATGGAAGGCACTTTCGGTGGATGATTCCGTGGGGCAGGCAAGGATTGTATTCAAAAGCAGGAAGAACTTACATGCAGCTTTGGGAAACGGCG
>SRZB01000098.1 GCA_004793585.1 Hominisplanchenecus murintestinalis
ACTTCAATGCCGGACAGAAACTGGAGCTGAAACCCGGCATGAAGGTAAAGCTGACACAGGATATCGCAATCCGGGACAGCGTTTCCACCAAGTTCCAGCAGGCGGGGTACGTAAAGTATACGCAGCTTTCCGCATCGGCAAAGAAAAAGTGCCGCCGCCTGTCCGGGAATAAAGCCAAACTGAAAAAGGGCAATGTGGTGAAGGTTAAGAAAGCCACTACCGCCTGGAATGGGAGTATCTGGATTCAGATTAAATCAGGCTGGCTGCCTGTCGTGGTGAAAGGGAAATACCGGGTAAAGGCAGTATAGAAAACAGGAAGGGCGGTGTCTACCGACCTTCCTACTCATCATAAATCATGCGTTGTGTTTTTCTGATGATTTAAATTTCTGAGATGATTCTTTAAAATCAGATTGATGCATTGGCTAAGAGAACGGTCGTCCTCTTCGGCAAGTTGCTTTAATATTGCAATCATATCAGAATCCAAAGTAATACTTATCTTGCTTTTTAGTGGTTTCATTGCTTCATACCTCCTGTAATATACGATATTATACAATATAGTACACCACATTCCAACTGACAAACTGCATGAAATTAGTGCGTTAACATTGTATAGTTTGTGTATAGCGCACTAACTTCCAAAGGTGGTATAATGAAATTATAAAGGAGGGGGGGACAATGGCATATAATGAAAAACAAAAAGAATATACAATGAAATATTTGGAAAAGTTAAAAGAAATTCGGTTTAGAGTAAAGCCCGAAGAATATGAGCAGTATGAACAGGCAGCCAAGATAGCAGGATATCCAAGTATGCGGCAATTTTATTTAGATGCATTGCAGGAAAAGACTGAAAAAATATTGAATTAGCGTGTTAATGATATTGATATATAGCGCACTATATGATATAATGATATTGCCAGATAAGGGCAAGCGAATCTGGTGAAGAATGGAGGAAAGGATATGGTAGAGGTTATGACAGATAAACAAATGCAATTTATAGCGTGGCTGATTACAACAGCAACTGACAAGTGCCAGACGATGGACGAGGTAAGGGAAATGAACAAGGACATCCGTAAACACTCAACCGGATTCAAAGAAGAAGCAGAGGAACAGAAAAAAGACGAATAACACAAAGAGAGCGGAACTTGCCACCGCTCTTTTTTGATGGGTTATTTAAGGAAATATGCTGCTGTAATAATACCGGGAGCAGCGGGATTCAGGTCAATGGCTAAAATGAAAAAGCTGTTTTATAACTTCGGATAAGTCAGAAAACGTCCTGATAAACATGAACGGTTAGCAACACGTTAGCAACAAAAATCCCTGAAAACCCGCATAAAACCGTGAGTAAACTTAAGGAGATTATAAGAATTTCACTTCTTGTCAGATACTGCAAACTATGACATAATAAATTTAATAATATAGTTTCGTATATGGATAAGCAATACACTGTGATTTTTCAATTTTTCCATTGTGAAAATCAGTAAACAAGACTGCATAAAAACTTATTTTGTTAAGCTTTACGTATAGTTATTGTTTCATGTTTAAAGAGGGGGGGGAGTTTTCATGTTTACAACAAAGATACGTAGATTGGCGATTTTTGTCTCCTTATTACTTATCCTTTTGCTTTCAGTGAAAGCAGAAGCTGCGGATTATCAGCTGATACGCCATGACACAAAAATGTCTTGTGTTGATGCTCAAACAGGCACCGCTATTACATCTCAATTTATTACTTATAAAGGGTATACATACTATTTTGATGCAAACGGTTTTGCCCACACAGGATGGCTGAGACTCGGGAAGAATTACTACTTTTTTAACGCCGATGGCTCTATGATAAAGAATCGGTGGATGAATCAATATTATTTCCTGACTGATGGCAGGATGGCCAAAAACCGATGGATTAAGAAATGCTATGTTGGCTCTGATGGTCGTGTAATTCCCGGTTATAGGAAACGATTAAAAGAAAAGTTTGTTAATACAAAACAAGGGAAAAAATACAGAAATTCTGACGGAAGTTACGTTACCCAGGCTTGGCAATGTATCAAAGGTTACTGGTATTATTTCTATTCCAGCGGGCTTATGGCTCGTAATTCACAGATTGGAAAATATTATGTAGACAGGCAGGGGCGCATGGTTGTAAAAAAATGGGTACGCATCGGAAAACGCAAATACTATTATGGCACTGACGGACGTCTGAGAAAAATACAAAAATTGCAAACCGGCACAAAAAAGAAAGAAGTTTAAGAAATGTTCTAAAAGGTGCAGAACATTGTGGTAAATTGTATAATTAGAAGCAAATAGAGGAGAAGAAATCCTTTGTTTGCTTCTTTTTTACTTTCTGGTAAATTCCGACCTATTGACACACAAAGAAAAACATATGTTTACCGAACATATGTTA
>SRZB01000099.1 GCA_004793585.1 Hominisplanchenecus murintestinalis
ACATATGTTTTTCTTTGTGTGTCAATAGGTCGGAATTTCCTATAAAGTAAAAAAGACCGGTCATCCTGAGTTTCCGACTGACCGATCCTGTTGTTTGCTGTTTTAAGAAAAATCCATTTTCATGCCTTCTTCCGGCTCCGAGGATGTGATATTCACATAATCGGCAATAACCATCAACGCTTCCTCATAGCTGTGACATTCTCCGCCTGTGATTCTCTGCCGCATTTTTTCCGCCTGCTCATACATTCCATTCTCTTTCAGAGTTCGGGATGCGATTCCCATTAGATTAAAAATATTTCCATCTTCACCAATGAGCGGACAGTCTGGTTTTGCCTGCTGCCTCTTTGCAAAACCGCCCAGCTTGTTTTCCACATAATCGGAGAGCCAGGTTCCTCCAAACTGCTCACGGGTTTGGATTCTCCAAATGGCAAGTTTACCGATATCCAGTTTGTGTTCCCCAAAGGCAAAGAGTAGATTGGTAAGCCCTTCATGCTGAAAGACTGCAACATCATCCAGCGGCTTTCCATCTAAAAGAATTCCCTGTTCTCGAAGAATTCCATTGATTCCATCTATCCATTCCTGAAGGTCACCGCCACACCCCTGAAGGATCAGTCCCTCTTGATGACTCATATTCTTAAGTTCTTCGGTTGTGATTGTTTTCATATTGACTCCTTTCTTCCTATTCGATTCTTTGAATATGAACACAAAAAAAGACCGGTTTCATTCGCTGCGCAGAAGACGAATACCACCGGTCATTCTTCTGTTTTGCTTGTAAAAACGGGCATATATAAAAAAGAGAACCGGTGCTTTTTTCATCTGCCAATCCTCTGAATTTTCTGTTTTCATCTGTCCAAAACCCGATGTCATCTGTGAAACGGGCAAAAAATAAGGGGCAAAAACGCTCGTTTTTTGCCCCATTTTTTGCTCGATTTACGCTCAAAAACCACAACATTTTGTGGTATAACCGTCTTATTTCCTCTTATCACCACAATACGTCATCAGAATCACTGTCTCAACATGTTCACCGTTGTCCAAACCTATACTTAAATCATTTTCAATAATCGGCAGCTTAAACCGAATTGATTTAAGCCACTGCCCCCTCATGTCTGTTATCCTATTTGTGCAACGGTCGTTGCACTTTTGCTGTTAATTTTGTTATTATTCTAATTCTTTTTCTATTTCTTCAATAGAAGGCAAACTACTCTGGAACTCCTCTGGCAAAGACTGTGTGAGCTGATTCTGCCAATCTGCAACACCAATCGGGTTCTGATAACCAGATAAAGAATATTCCACTACAGTTTTATTCTTACCCTTAACCAACAAAAGCCCGATTGTCGGTTTGTCATCAGGATGGCACAAAATATCATTTACTATATTCTGATACATATTTAACTGACTGATAAATCCCGGCTCAAAATCACAGGCTTTTAATTCTATCACAACATAGCAACGTAATTTCAAGTGATAAAACAAAAGATCTAAATAAAAATCCTGTCCTCCAACCTCTAAATGAACCTGCCGCCCAACAAATGCAAATCCCTGTCCTAATTCTAATAGAAAACTTTGAATATGTTCTGTTAGTTTCTGTTCTATTTCCACCTCACGTCTTGGCATATCGGTTCCCAAAAAGTCAAACAAATAAGGATCTTTAAATATTTGATTCGCCATATCAGAATCAAGCGATGGCAGTGCCACAGGGAAATTGTTGACTGTTTTTCCAGTACGTTCCATTAATTTACTTTGTATCTGTAACTCAAGTATCGTTTTACTCCAACCATTTTCTATCGTTTTACCAGCATACCATATGCGTTCTTCCTGTGTTTTTAATTTATCCATCAAAGTAATATTTGTCCGCCATGGTATTTGTGCAACGACCCGTTGCACAATTTCATAATCCCCCCAACACTGGGCAAATTTTCGCATATACTTAATATTACGTGGAGAAAAGCCGGACATTTCTGGAAAAGCAATTTTCAGATCCTTTGACATACGGTCAATAACCTTTGTACCCCATCCCTCTTCCTCTTGTTTTTTCAAAATAGCCCTGCCAATATTCCAGTAAAGGCAAATCATGCTTGTATTGGCGTTCATTACAACTGAAACTCTCTGCTTCTGAATTTCTTTCTTAATTTCTTCTATAAATTGCAAATAACTATCACCCATTTCAGAAAGATTCGGAGCAACCGGAAATACCACTCCCTCTTTATCCTTTCCCATCCGCTTGCGCTTATCCATAAAACACCTCCTAGTATAATAATGGTGTAGTCAATCAAGACTACTTGTTTAATAAGTTTCTATA
>SRZB01000009.1 GCA_004793585.1 Hominisplanchenecus murintestinalis
ATTTAATCTCTTCGAACTTCTCCCGGAGGGATTCAAGGGCTTCCTTCTGGGCTTCTGAGGATGCCACGATGTCATCTGCAGATTCTGCATAGTTTTCCGCGGAATCAGCAGCGCCATCCATGGCCTCTGCGTTATCGTTCATCTCTTCCGTATTGTCCATGACGATTCCCGTCATTTCGGCAATCTGCTCGTTGGTAAGTCCTTGTTGTTTTAAAAATTTCACAATCGCTTTTGACTTTTCATCAATTGCCGCAGTTGCTTCTTTTTCTGCCGAACCTGCGTTTTCCACTGCTTTAGCTGCGTTTTCCTCTTCTTGCTGATAATGTTCTGCATCCTTTGCAGCATCATACATAATGTCAGAGGCATTTTCCAGCTCTTCGTTTGATATCTTATGCTTCTTTGCGATATTTTCAAGCGCTTTTGCATATGCGCCCTGTCCGTTTACTGCGTCGTATGCATCGCGGTTTCCCAATTCTACCTTCTCATTGTATATTTCCTGGTACATGGCAGCTCTTTCTGCTGCTGCCTGGGATTTTTCGTAGGCGTCGGCTTTCGTCCCTTCCGCTTCTGCTACACCGATTTGAGCTTTTGTCTGCTGCTCATACAACTCCGTTAGCTGTTCCTCCACAACAGATGCAATAGCTTTGTTCTTCATCGACGTAATATACTGGTCTGTAGCCTCTTTTCCCTGCTTTACGAGCCCGGTCTGCTTGTCTATTTCCAGGCTCAGCCCCGGTATTTCGTCATTGAGCTTCTGGACGTAATAGCTCATTTGTGCCTTGGCGGTAGCTGCCTCTGCCTCAGTCATTGCCCCGCTCTTTATGGCGTCGTTCAGCTCATATATTTTATCTGACATCTTTTGGTAGTTTGTATATTGAGCGGCCGTAGCGGTAGCTTCCTCTTTCTGAGTGTCTACCTGTTCTGCTATGCTGTCTCTTAAGTCACTCATCCGTTCAGACAATTTTTCTGCTTCTTCTGCGGCTTTCTCAGATTCTGTCTGCATAGCTTTCATTTCGCTCTTTGCAAGAGATGTCAGGGCGACTCCCAGGGCCGCCACCCCCGCCGTCACCAGCGCAATAGGATTTGCCATCTGCGTCAGGTTAAGCGCTGCCTGTGCGGATTCTGCCGCCGCAAGAGCTGTGCGCATACCCTGCAATGCAGTTATAACGCTTGTTATGCCAGAAACCGCTTTGTACATGAGTAAACCCGTGCCAATGCCTTTTAGTGTCGCTATGATTAAGTCTCCATGCTCAATAATCCATACCAGACCATCCGCAACATCTCCCAGCACGTCAACATTATCTCCCAACGATTCTGCAAGGCTCTCAAAAGCCCTTCCAAGCTCCCCGTTGTTCATTTTTTCAGTCAGCTCTTCAATGATTCCCGTTGCCTTTTCCGCCGTATCTTGTAGCGGACCAGAGAATTTCTCGTATGCGCTGATTCCCAGTCCCTCCAGGGCGGATTGTAGAATTGTGACTTTGCCCTGAAGATTATCCTGCATGGTAGCTGCCATGTCAGCCGCTGCTCCGCTGCACGTCTCAAGCCCCGCTTTGTATTCTCTTAACTGTTTACTTCCGACCTTAATCAGCTCATTTAGGCCGTTCAACGATGTCCGGTTAAATGTTGTGGCCAGGGCTGCCGCGCGCTGCGCTCCTCCCATGCCGTCCGTTGCCTTTTCGATATCCTCGACGATATCAATCATGTCCCGGAAATCCCCGTTAGATTTTTTCACTTCTACTGATGTGTCCCCGATGGCAATCTTTCCATCCTTCATCTTTGCCGTAATCTGCGCCATGACTGCTGACAGTACTGTCCCGGCCGCTGAACCAGTATCGTTTACTTTCGCAAGCCCTTCCAGTAATGCTGTCGTGGTCTCCATTTCCTGTCCAGCCGCCGTCAGATTAGTGGCGCATGTACCGTATGCCTCTGCCAACTGCTGTGTAGTTGTTTTACTGTTCGCCTGCGCGTAGGCCATGACATCAGCAAGTCTGGCAGATTCTGACGCTTCCATCCCGAACGCCGCCAGGTATCCTGCTACGGCATCGGATGCCGCTGCTAAATCCATGCTGCCCGCTGCCGCAAGCTGCAATACTCCGTCTATGCCTGTCAGCATCTGCTGAGTGTCCCATCCAGCAAGCGCCATGTTCCCCAGAGCGTCAGCCGCCTGTGATGCAGTAAACGCCGTCGATGAGCCGAGCTCTTTTGCTTTATTCGTCAAGGCTTCCAGGTCGCTTCCCGACGCACCTGAAAGTGCCTCTACACTTGACATTGCCGCTTCAAAAGACTTTCCGACGTCAAGTGCATATGCTGCGGCTTCCTTTGTCTTATCTACGACGTTTCCTATCGCATCTGCTACAACATTGACCGCTTTTCCTGCTACTCCGTTCGCAAGCTTATCTTTCCAATTTATGGTCTCATTTGACGCTTCTTTCAGCTCTTCTGTGCTTTCACTTACCTCATGTCCGAATTTGTCGATACTTTTCGCGCACCCGTCAACCGCCTGTTCAGCCTCTTTCAGATACTGTTCATTCTGCTCTATCGCCCTGTTCGCGTCTCTCAGCTCTTTCTCAGATTGCGCGATTCTCTTGTTCCAATCTGATACACTTCCGCTCTCTTTGAGTTGGGCGATTCTCTGCTTATCTACGGCCTTTGACAGCTTTTCCACTTCTGAGCACTGTTTCTGGTATGCTTCCGAGGATGTATCCCCCGCCTTTTCCATTTCTTTCTGCGCGTCTTTCGCTTCCTTTAGCTCCTTTTCCAACTCTTTTAGGCGGTCACCCTGTTTATTGTAATTTTCCGTTGCTTTTTTAAGCCCTGTGTTGGCAGCTTCCAGTTTCTGTTGATAAGATGTCTGTATCTGTGTCAGCGCCTGCTGTTTTGCCTTTAAAGCTTCCATGGAATTTGCATTGCCGTCAAATTCCTGCGTTACATTTTCCAATACTGTCTTAAATGTTTTTGCCTGTTTGTTTGCGTTGCTGACAGCCTGTGTAAATTCCCTTTCCCCATCCAGGGCTAATACTATCCCTATTTTCCCTGCCATACTGCCTCCTGCTGTTTTATGATAAAAAAGAACGCTCATCACTGAACGTCCTCTTGTCATGTTCTATTCCATATAAACAAAATTGTCTGATTTTTCGTTTTTATATTTTTTCGGGTGCTCTTTTCTCTCTTTCCCGCTCTTCCATGCAAGGAATACGAGAAATGCAGTGAGCAGCAAAGGGGCGGCTACCACCATCCAGATAATACAATACAGGAATCCTTTCACCAAAAAGCACCATAGCGCAATTACCCAGAATAATACTTTTAAAACATTTTTCAAGATATTCTCCAACATATCATCATCCCCTTCGCTATATTATCTCACATTTTTGATATTAATACAATACTCGTTCTTACGGCAAATCGTCAATCCCGGCCGGCTCTTTTTTTAGCCCGTTCATTTCCAGATATTCGTTGTAAATCAGGAAAAATTTGCGCAAGGTCATGTTCATAACTTCCCATTCTGAGAAATTCAGGATTTTGCATCCGATGTACAAAAAGCGGGCGACATTTACTCCTCTTGTCTCCCGCCCTCCCGGTTTGGGTCGTCGTCATCCGGTTCCGGCAGACCACTTCCATATGCTCTCAGAGTAGCAGTGACGGCTCCTATCAAATTCTGCCGCGTCAGCATCCAACCTATCTGTTTTTCGTCTACCAGCTCTAAATCGCACGTCCGGCCTTTGTAGCTCAGGCGTTCCACCTCGTCATTTAACAACACCAACAAAACCAGCCGCAGTGTATCCTCCGCAGTTTCTATGTCAGTCAATCCTCCCATTACTTCCTCCAGGGGCGCGCCTGAACGCTCCTGGATTTCATCTATTGCATTCAAGGTGAAGAGCAGATGTCTCTCCATCCCGTCAAGCACCAGCGGTACTCCTGTCGGTCTTAACGCTCCCATAGGCTACGCTCCTTTCTCTTCGTCGAGAGTTCCTGCTCCCCCTGCGCCTGTTATGCCTACTTTCTCATTCAGCCACGCTTTCGCCTCTTTCAACGTGTCAAACTCTTTCCTGATTTTCCATACGCCGTCTTCCGGTATCAGGATAGTGCCCTCCAGCGTACTATGATTAAAAGTGGTGCTTTCCTGGCGCGTTGTATTTTCATCGTTCGGTTCGCCGAACTGAACCTTTGTATAGAATTTTACTACTTTTTTCTTTCCACTCGTCCCAATAGCGCCGCATCCTACGTATGGCGGGATGTCGTTGACGTCGTAAATTATTTCTCCTGTCTCTTCATCTTTTTTATGTCCCAGCAGAAACGTGTAAGTTTCCTCGTCATCATTATTCATTTCGATGGACAGCGTACCTCCCGTAACGGAATTATCCGTCTCTAATGCGCGGTCGTCTCCATAATCTACAACATTTGATTTGTTCGGCGTTCCGTTAAAGTTTGCGACTGGACTGAGATATTTCCCATCTTTATAGCTGCCGTCTTCCTGAAGTATTCCAAACACCGTGTACTCGATTCCTTTTTTTGCCATTTCTTTTTCCTCCTGTTATTTCTGATTAGCTTTCCAATAGTTCGCTTTCATTTTCAATATTACACTCAAAGACCAGGTGCCTTATCCCTTCGCCTGTGAGTGTTGCATCTGTTACATCCGGGTATGTGAATCCTGTTGTAAACAAGGCTTTTCGAATTCTCTTCTTGATGGAGAGATAATTTTTCTCCATGGGCGCAAAATAATGTATCTGCATGTATGCTACTGCGTGAAGCGGCGCATTATCCCCGAAATCATCCCCCCGGTCATCCGCATAATTAAATGTGATGTATTCTTCCTCGCCTCCTCCGTAAAAGTCGGCTGTGACAGGGATGTCGAGTGGCGTGAGCGCCTGTATGATTTTTTCATTTACAGTCATGTTTCCTCCTACCACAGCTTTGCTACAGCCTCATCAAGTTCCCGCTGCATAATCTCTTCACACTTTTGTCTCGCCTGATTTACAGACTTCTGTATGAATGGGTGCGGTTCCTGGTTCTTTCCTTCTACATATGCATGTGTTCCGTATTCCAGTATATTTGCTTTGAGAGCATTTGGTATCCCTCTTTTATCTGTTCCGTTTGGTTTTACAACCGAAAATACACCGTATTGGTTTTTTTTTGCCGGAGTTGCTATAATAGATTTTTCCAGTTCTCCCGTCGAATACGGCTTCTTGTTTTTCTTGTTTATCCTGTTCGCTGATGCGCGTATATTACTTCGCACTGACTCTTCCAGGATAGGAGCTGCTCTGGTCGTTGCTTTTATCGCCATTGACGTCGGGTCTGCGATACCCTGCAGCATCTTTTCCATTTTATCAAAACCTGTCAGTGATGCCCTTGCCATATCCTAATCACACCCTTTCTGTTAAATTTGTCCAGATTTCCAGGTATTCTTTGCCCTCTCCGTAAGGATTGACATACTTAATCTCGTATTCTTTGCCCTTATATCTCACAGTCATGTCTGTATTAATTTCGGCATCTGAATATCGGATCATGAACCGCTTTTTTGCTTCGGAAAATTCCGAATTTGCCCGGGCAATTTCTCCCCCGCTGGTATTTGTCACTTTTGCAAAGCACTTCCTTACCACCTTTTTTTCAGATGGTGCCGGGAAACCGTCTGAATCCTGACCTACTGATACTGTCTGTATGATTTCTATGCGCTTTTTGAGTTCTCCCGGATTCACATACATATCTGCCACCTCACAACAAATTCACACAGTGCATACCCAGAATGGTATCTACTGCTTTGTTCAGGTTGTTTTTATCTACATACATACATCGGTTGTCATACATATCCTGGCAGAGTACCATGACTGCAATATAGAAATCCTCATGCGTATCAATCTCTTCATCTGTAAGTCCCGTATAGGAACGGATGAACGCCCGCGCCGATTCCAGCAGCGGCGCCAGCTCTCCGTCCGTATAATCATCCAGCCGCAGATACTCCGCTATGTGTTCGATGCTGATTTCGCTGACTTTCATCCTTCCGCAACCTTCCTATTTCGTCTGTGCAGCTTCTTTCATTTTCAGGACTGCGATTTTCTGGCCATCTTCAATCTTAGCGTCCATCTCAATCCACCCAACTACGCCAATTGCGTGTTGAGTCGCATATTTCTCCCGGAGTACCTCGATATTCATGCTTTCAGATACCTTCACCGCGAGACCGGACATATCCCCATAGACAACTGCTGTTTTCCCAGCTTCCATCTTCGCTACATTGTCAGAACAGTAGACTGGCGCTCCAAACAGCGTATATCCCCATTTTGAGGTTGCATCTTTGTTTAGAATGTAGTTTCCGTCGTTGTCCTTCAATTTCCGAATGGCCGTCCTGGTTGCCTTGTTCATAATCCAGATGCAGCCCGACTGATATCTGTCGGGTATCGTCTCCTGCAAGTCAATAAGTTCGTCGGCTGTGATTTCTCCTGTTTTCGCAGACGTCACCACCTGAGAAGCCTTTGAAATTCCTTCAATTTTATCCTTCGTCCCATTCAACAACTCTTTTTCAATCCATTTTGCAGCCGCCTCTGCCATTTTACCAATAGCGTAATTCGTAATGTTGAACTGTGAGTTATTAACTAAAGACTTTGATATCTTTGTCAGCGTTCCGGCAAGAAATCCTTTCAGTTCAATAGAACCAAATTTCCCAGATGCTGACGCCAGTTCCTCGAACTCCGTGGCATATGCCATTGAGATAGTCCCGTCTGATTCATCATAATATGGAATTGCAATGTTTCCACCGATATTGTACAGTGTCGCCATCTGATAGATAGGGCAAATATCGTACACCTTCTCAATAATCTTATTGACGATAGATGCCGGAATCACCGCGCCATTATCCCCTGCAGTAAGGTTTTCGGCACGTTCCTCTGATACGATACCCCGGATATGGTCAGCAAATGCCCTCTCCTCCTGCACCTCTTTTTCCTCTGCCCTTAATTCCTCGTCTCTCTTATTAGAAGTCACATTCAATTCAAGGCCCCTGGCTCTCTCCTCCGCTTTGATTGTCCTGCCGATTGCCTGTATATCTTTTTCCAACTCATCGAACTCACCAGATTCCTCATCTGTCATAGCTCTCTCCTCAGCTTCAGCTTTGTCAAGGATTCCCTGCAGCTTCTCCTGAAGCTCCGCCCGCTGCTCTTTCAATTTCTTTAATTTGTTCATTTCATCTCTCCTCGTTTCAATTTTTCCAGCCTATCCTTATAGGCTGCATTGTCATACTTCGGTTTCCTGGGTTCTATTTCCCGGTATTCTGCATCTGTACAACGCGCTCTGGTTTCAACTTCTTCCTCTGCTCCCGCCCTTACTTCAATAGACGTAGATGAATATACGGGAACTTTGTCCATTACAAGCGTAATTTCATCCATGTCAAAATCTTTTACATACCGTATCGGAAGCCCCTCTGTTCTTTCCTCGATGCTATCCTTTACATTTTGCATGTTGAAAGACCATCCCTTTAGCCGTCCGGCTTTCGCCCCGGCTATGACTGCTTCATCCGTGACCACCGACTCTGCCCGCAGTCCAACTTCATCTTCACGGACGTTTAACGTTCCTTTGGATGTAGAAGCCAGTACCCGGCTTCTGTCATGGTCCAGCAGCATATCAATTCCTCCGGCGCGTTCAAGTGCCCTGGCAAATGCCCGCTGCTCAATGACTTCAATCACCCGTCCTCTGGGTGTCACCACTGGACGGGATTCTCTGCCTGGGACATTTACATATCCTGAAATATGTAGCCCGTCCGCCCTTAATTCTGCTCTCATATGCCCTCACCTCCTTTCGCGGCTTAGTTTCCTTCTATCCCTTCCGGTTTTGTTTTGCTAAACGATGTCTGTATAGATTTCATATCCTGCAAGGCATTTGTGTTCGGCGTATATATTTGCTCGGTTTGGGGATTGAATAGTACCTGGTCAAGCCCAAGTGTAATCCACTCGAACCCGATTGGCTCCATATCTTCTTTTTCCCGAACCTCGTCAATCTGCATAAAATTCTTTTCCAGGGCGATTTTGTATGCTTCGTACCTGTCTTTGATATTGCCCCGCGTCAATTCCTTCGTATCGAAAGCCCAGTAAAACAGCCCTTTTTCTGATTCCAGCAATAAATCTCTATCCAAACTGCACTCAATATCATTCATAATTGCCATGCAGGTCCGTATAAAGCTGTCAACATCCTTATCACTTGGATTTCCGCTCAGCATAGCTCCCGGAATTCCGAACAGTTTGCAGATTTCTACGCTGTTCGCTTTTTTATTTTCGTTGAGCTGCATCTCCACGGATGTATTGGAAGCTTCCTGAAATTCTATCCCGTTATTCAGGACGACTACATTTTCTTCCGAATTGCTATACAGCCGCCGGAATGCCTCTTTTAAAATATCCATCGCTTCCCGAGTTAATTGTCTTGAGGATTTCAGGAATCCCCGTTTATTACCGCCTTTGCGCGTCAAGTTCTCCTCGTATTTGAGTTCACTATATGCTGTGCTGATAATTAGCGGACTATCGTCGAAGACACTCCGTGAACGCATCCCGTCCCTGGTTTTGCGCAGTATTTTGAAAAACTGATGCGGCCTGTAACGCGCCCCTTCAACTAAAATGTCGTAATCTTTAAAAATCGGGTCTGTGTTCTGCTGTATGGAAATTCGTCTTTCATCCACATAGTGGATACTGGAAACCTTCAACCCACGCCAATTAATGAATGCATAACCGCCTTTTCCTAAAAAATAATCTTCCAAAACGGCCCGCCAAAACTGCGTAGCAGTCAATGTGTCGCCTGTATCGCTGTTCAGGAGAAATGTCCGCCCATCTCCCTTCACTTCCTGCACATTTCCAGAGCTATCCTCTTTATATAATTTTATCGGAAGAGATGATATAGTCCCGGCAATCAGGTTAATGCACGCCTGCACCGCCGGAAGTTCCAGCGTTTTTTCCTTTGTAACCGTCGACTTGCCCAACAATGTCCGTAGCAAAACGTCAGATTCTACAATTTCCCCTTTTTCCAGACTTGTGTCTGCCCTTATCTCTTCCTTGTGTTTTCCAAATGGCCATATGTTCATTTTCTTCCCTCCTGTATCAGCATTGCGCAACAAAATTGCCCCCATACAGCATATCCTGCAAAAGCAGGTGTATAGCGTTTATGGTAGACACGACCATATCCACTTTCCCAGCAGAACGCTTTTTGTTGACATATTTATTTAAATTCGTATCCTCTGTGCATCTTGCATTCTGGAAATTGATTTCCAGCATTTTATTATCTGCATATCTAAAATTCTGCTGTAATACCAGCTCCATTAAGAATTTTGTTGCCAAATGCAGTACTGAACTATGCTGCTTGATTTCCACGCACTCGAATCCGTTTTCTTCCAGCTTCTGAACCGTGGACATTGCATTATAACGGTCATACCCTATCTGTACGATTTCGCATCCGTATTTTTCCGGCACGGACATAATAAATCGTTCTATAAACCCGTAATCTATAACTTCATCGCCGCACGCAAAACATTCCCCTCTGCGCATCAATTCCCTGTAGTCCACTTTTTCCTTCTGGGATTTTCTGTCGATTGCATCTTTCGGGATAAAACCGAATACTTTCGCATATACAATCCCGTCTACTTCGGTAACCATGCAGAAAGATGTATTATCCTCTGACTGTGATAAATCCAGTCCGCACCACACTCGACGACCTCGCCAAAACTCATCCGGGATATCACCGCGGCATAGTTTGACCTTCTGGATATCGATATACCCTTCAACTCCAAGTCCCCGGTACAGGATATTGTTGTGTTTGCACAGATAATTTTCCCTCTTGTTCTCGTATAACACAGCAACTGTACGCTTTTTTCTGACTGCTTCGAATATAGCAGCATGTGCGATAGAAACCGGATTCGACTGATAAATGACTCTATCATCTTTCATCCACGCATCTCCGCTTTTTAAATCATCATCCGGCTCATAGAGCAGTGCAAAGTAGCGCCCATCATCTGTTAGACCGTCCAGTGTTTTCTTTGCGATGTCAATCTCAGTCAGCATCACATTATTGTCGTTCGGGTACTGCGTGGATATGATAATCCCCAGTTTGCTAAGCAGTGTAATCTGCGAGGAGCGCATAGCCTCCACCGGGTAATCATCCATAGCCCCGGCTTCGTCTGCCAGATACGCATTAGCCAGCTTTCCGTCCATTCCGTCGCGGCTGTATGCCAGGGGTGTGTACTCGTTGTCGTTCAGGAGGCACTTAACCTGACTTCTGAGAAGTTTGAATGCTGGCTCCTCTTCATCAATCAGTGCGGGGCTGACTTTAATAATTTTCCGTATTGCATTTTTCAGCTCTGAGGACAGTGCGAGGTCTGGTGCAACAGAAAAGAACCGGGAGAAATCCGGTTCTGTCAGCATTAAAATTATGAATATTACGGCTGAATTAAAAGTCTTGAAATTCTTTCTGGCAATTTCCAGCAGCGCCGTCTCGTAGTACCGTATTTTTACATTCTGATACTCCACGCCTGACACTTCGTAATATCTGGTTCCCTCTTTGCACATCGTGCACAGGGTTGCCGTGATAAAAAGCCATGCGTAATCCTCCAGCCCATCATATATACTACACCGTAAGTCTGGATGCACCATAATCTTCAACAGGCGGCATATCTTTTCATATGCCGCTACATCAACATATGCCTCCTCATCTTTCCCATCTGCAATATCAATCCACTTCTGCGCCTGTATTTTCACATATTTCGGAACCATGCGCTCGTTTTCTTTTACGCACCATTTCGCATATTGATAGGCTTTTCCTTCTTTAATCACCCTCCAAGCGCCTCCCTTAATGGATTGCTTTTCTTCTCTACCTTTTTAGGTATGGAACGCAGGGAAGAGGCGATAGTCATGATATTTTCTTTTTCCATGTCCAGAAGCATCTTTCGCTTAGTTTGAACCTGCCTGTCGATTGCTAAAATATTCCGCTGCATGCTGTCTTCCAAGTAGTACGCTTCTTTCCAGGTCATCTCTTCATTTGCCACCAGTGTACTCATTTCCTCCTGAAAACTACAAAGCTGCTGATATATCCGCTCTCTTTTCTGCTGAAAATCTTCACATTCTGCCACTAACAGACAGTAGCGGTTTATCGTTTCGCCATACAAATCATCATCTTTCTCAATGGCTTTTAAGAGTGTTTTTAATCTTTTGAATTCTTTGTGCGCGACTGGATTCTCCCTGACTTCCTTTTTTTCTTTTAGAATTTTTCCTGTCAACAGTGACTCTTCCGCGCTTTTCCGCTGGGCAAGTTCCTTTTTCGTGCGGTGCGACCGTTTCTCCATTGCCAGCACCTTGACTGGCTTTGTTGGTGTTGGCATACTGATTTTTCCTCCTTTCAAAAGCTGATGTGGGAATATTTTATCGCTGTTGGGCTGGCTGTTGGTCTGGTTTTGCCTGAAAATCCCCACCCTAATACCCCGGGGGTAGTCAAGCGTCTTTTCTTTTTGCCTGCTGCTCGTCAATAATTTTTTTGATTTCTTCGTATGATATTTCTCCGCTCTCTGCCATTTCGTGATGCATGGAGCAGAGTGTGATTAAATTATCATCGTCCAGCCTTCTGTCCCAGTCATCACAGATTGGAATTGCATGGTGAACAGATAACCTCTTGTGATTATATTTCCTGATTGTTCCGTGCAGTTCCCTGATGCATGCCTGGCATAGATAATTGTCCCTACATTTAATTTCTACTGCTTTATCAGTCCACTTTTGAGTCCTCCTAAATTTGTCTGATTCCGTATACTTGATTTTTCTCCGAACTGGTTTCTTCCTGCAATTAAATTTGCTGTCATGAATACGCCCACAGTATTTGCATGACTTTAACATTATGTGTTGGTACTCCGTTTCATAGTATCCTGTCTCCTTCTTTCTGCACAACAAAACGCCCCGTATTTTCTACGAGACGTTTTCACTTCTTTATATACTTCGACTCTTTAAGTATAACAGTCAACACCTTAAGTGTCAAGTGTTTTATAACATCTATAATATTTAGAATATATTATTGAAATGCACAATCAGAATCCTTCTGCATTCCTGCTCGGTTATTCCTATTGCTGCCGCTACTTCATATTCAGGAAGGGCATTGATATATTTCAGTGTCAGGATGAGGCGTATTACCCAATCCGGTATTGTTTCTATATATGACCTGGCGTGCTGTATCAGCTTCATATTCTTGTAATACAGTTCCTTGTACTCCAGTTCGACATCATACATTTCCTCTACCGAATTCATGGAAGTATTGGATGTGCTCTGTGCGTGTGGCATCCCGTCTTGTGTCCTGCTGCCGATTCCATTATCATATTTGAGTTCCCTGTACTTTTCTTTAAGCTGCGCCATCCTGCGGTTATTCTTTCCTATCTGTAAAAGTTCCTTTTCCGTCACTCCTGTCCCCTCCCTTCACCCAGTACGGCCTGTGCGCCATGTGCCAGTATGCCATCCGTGGTATGTTGCGCAGGGCGGCAGCGTCCTTCCTTGCGGCCGCCTGGCGTTTTTGTTCTGCCGTCATGTATCTTCCTCCGGCAATAAATCGGGATTGTCGAAAATGTTGCCGATGACTTCGCACTCATGTCCATGATAGTTGCCAAAATCAACTGTCAGCCCCTCGCCGTACAGGGCAAATCTTGCATCTCCTTCATCCCACTCAACGCTAAAGCATCCATCTTCTTCATCAATGGGGCCGCTGTGGATTTTACAGATATCCCCCTCAAAAATCTTCCTGCCATCCTTATCAGCCAGGCCTGTCCACTGGCAGACGGTTTCGGGGTCTGTCTCCACAAGGTCATCGTACGTACTGGCTGCAGTCCTCCCGTCAGGCGCATGAACCAGATCGCCCTCTATCCATTCCCCGTTATCGATTCTTTTTGCCCTGAATAAAATCTCTCTCATCTTCGTCTAACCTCCCATTCTTCCTTCCCCCCCCCATTCTCCCATAAACCACTTAATTATCCCAATCAATAGCCTGGCCGCAGTTTTCGCAATGTGGTAAGTATCTGCCCCCATATTCTTCTTGGTAGACAACCCAACCGCAGGTCGGGCAGCAATCATGGTTATATTCGTCTTTGACTGGATTCTTCCCCCTCTGCCTTTCCATTGCTTTTCTACATTCTTCCGGCGTTCCTATATCCTCATATGCCCCAAGCTTTTGCAGTACTTGAAAAGTAATCTCAAAGAACAGTTCATATGTGCCGTACGGTTTAACTATTGAATCATTTTTACTTTTCAATCCATAACGTGATGGGGCAAATTCTTCTCCTGCATCCTCAGTTATTCGTTCGTTCATAAAATCCATGATTATTTTCCCTGACCTTCCAAATTTTATAGATATATCCTCGCTGTATCAGTGCTTTTTGGAGTTTGTTTATTGTTGTTCGGATGTTCATAATTCTTTCAATGCGGCTTCGGCTTCTTCTCTGGTGAGGAAAACGGTTTTACCTATGCTGTCAAAATGAAAAATCTCAAATTTATCCTCGACAATTTCCCACACCTTTTCATTGTTTATCATGTATGCTGCATTATCAAGGCGGAGTACATACACCGTATCCCCCACCGCACAAGGCAATTTCAGAAGTTTGCTTTGTTCTTCTAAATCCTCATAATCAGCGCACTTGTTTATTGCTGAATACCCCTCGTCATATCCGTTAAACCACGTCTTGTTCCCCTCGTTTGCGAATCCCTCTTTCACCCAAATTCCCGGACATTTATCAATTTCTGCTCTTTCAGTCAATCTCTCCATATTTCCCTCCACAATCCCCTAAATCCCCTAATGATATTGTAAGGCGGATTCAGGGGGAAGTTATACCATTTTAAATTCGTTCCCCGACTGCATAAACGTAGCTGTACTCTGCATAATCCCAATCCGATTGTTCTGTGCACTTATACATGTTCTTAAAGACGGGAATAAAGCCGCTGATTTCCTTTGGGTTGTTATACTTAAACGCCTGCTGCCCCATGAATTTCCTGACCGCTTTCTTGCCTTTACAGATGTGATGATATGTCATAAATTCGCTTATGTAGTACATATCATTACCTAAATCGCAATAAAACGCTATCTTCTCTCCGTTACCACAATCCCTTACACATGAATATGCAACTGTATTTATCGGCTTTATGTTTGCTGCAAGAATGATTCCGTCATGAGTTTTTAGGTATTCATTGGCTTTCGCCTTTGCGCTATCATAATTAGTAAATGCTTCCTTTCCTAAAATCGCACTATTCCATGTACAATCATATCCCCCTCCTTCTGTGACAAGTCGGTAACCCCTGTTATTTTCTCCACATATCCACGAGTTTTCATCATCGCAAACTGTACATTTTATTACATCTCCTTTATTAACAAGATAAACTTCCTGCCCTTTGGATAAAAGTATTGGCGGTTCTTCTGCTTGTCGCGGCTGCATAAAGGAAAATATATCTAACTGCTCGTACTTCATTTCTCCTTGCCTTTCTGCATCTTTTTTCGCACGCATTTTTTGTCCTCCATTTTCCTTTTATTTTGTCCTGCTGCCGTTCGGCTTTTGTTAATCTCCTTTTCGCCGCTGTCGCCGCTCTTCCATAATCGTATAGCCTTTTGCTACGGCATAGCCATATTCCCGGTTTGCTCCGCGGGAGTCCTGCCATCCTTCCAGCATATAAATAGTGTCCGCTATTTCAAGGAGCGTGAATGCTACCTTCATGTATTCTTCATATGTAGTCCCTTCTGGCATGAATGAATTGGCATATGCCGGGTTATATACCTGGTGTCCTGCTGCTGTAAGCTTTTCTTCTGCTTCTCTGAACCGCTCCATATAATCATCTGTGCCCGTTATAGCCCCCGATATGTATATCTTCATTCTGCCCTCCCCGCCTGCAATGCTGTTTTCCGCAGTTTCTTTTCCAAATAATATTCTGAATATACTCCCTCCGGCTTTGTATACTGTTCCAAGTCGTGGTACATAAGGCATTCCCGGATGCCTTTCGGGCTTACGCACAATATATAGTTCGGGTGCGGCTTGATTACCCGCAGTTCCCGTTTCACTATTTTTACTGCATTCGCGCTCTTTTCTTCATCCCTCTCTTTCCCATACAGAATAAGGGTATCGCCCGGTTTTACTGTGTCTGGGCGGTATTTCATTTCAGGCGGGAGCGATGGTTCCCTTTTCGTGCGTCCTTTCATCTTTTTTCCTCCTGGGTTTTCCCTTCTCCTATGAAATCAAACAGTGTCGGCGCCTCCCGCGCTTCCTCCGCCGCCTGCAGGTATCCTACGCCGTCTCGGAAATAATCGGGGTTCAGCTCTATCCCATAGCCCTCCCGCCCCATTTTCACGGCCACCATCGGGACGGTCATCAGCCCTCCAAACGGATCCAGCACAGTATCGCCTTTATTTGAAAACCTGTTGATGACCCTCTCCACAATGTCTATCTGCAGTGGACAGACGTGCATCTGTTTCCGCCTGCGGCTCTGGGTGGTATTCAGCGTGTTCATCCGGTTTATGTCGTCCCATACCTCCAGCGTGTTCCAGCTCCCTGGGGCGATTACCATGAATGACGCCGGGAGTTTCCCGTCTTTGTCCAGTTCATTTGCGAGTTCTACGTGTTCCTGGTAGGAATAGACACTTTCCCGGCTGTATTCCCTGTATACTGACTGCAAGCTGCTTACGGGGACATCTTTCAATTCCTCTTTGGATACCAGTCTGTCGCCAGAGCTGCGCCAGTATCCATGTGCGTCCAGCTGCCACTGCCCCCGGCTATATTTTTCTTTGGATTTCTTTACCGGCTCGTCTGCATAAGCATTCGAACGGTCTGTCGGGAGCTTGCGGAAAAGCAGGATGTATTCCGGGCACCCGACTCCCATCTTAGAGCCATCCTTGCATTGTTCTGTCCAGCCCAGACGGTAAGTCTGGTTATTCTCCCTGACCACATCCGTCACCACGGTAATCATCCCGAAATACTGGAAACCGTGTTTCATATAGTGGGCAATGCATTGTGCGTGAAAGGGTTCTACAGTCGGCATCCCGGTACCTGTGGCATTCCCGAACAGCACACGGTCTTTCACATGGATGGCAGCTACCCTCCCCGGTGTCAGGACACGCAGGAGCTCCGGTGTCAGGAAATCCATCTGCTCAAAAAACCTTTTCGTGCTCTGGTTGTGCCCAAAATCATTATAGTTGGCGCTGTATTCGTAATGGTTCCCAAAAGGGATGGAGGTATGTATCAGCCCAATGCTATTTTCTTCCATCTTCTTTGTTTCCTCCACGCAGTCCGCATGTACTGCCGTGTAACGTTTCCCTTCTATCCTCACTGTCTCCACCCCCATTTTTCTTTTCATCTGCTCTGCCTTGCCCGTGCCTCCCAGCCCGTATTTTTTCAGTATGCCTACCATCTTCTCCACCATCTTTTCATGGTTTTTCCATTTCTCCAGCAGGGCCTCTTTAATCTGCCGCTCGTTCTCCATGTAAATGATATCAATGACTACCTGCTCTTTCTGCAGGAAGCGGTAGCACCTGTGCACTGCCTGGATAAAATCGTTGAATTCGTAATCAATCCCCAGGAATATCTCCCGGTGGCAGTGCTTTTGGAAATTGCAGCCGGAGCCGGACAGGGATTTCTTTGTTGCGAACAGCCGTGTCTTTCCTTCCGAAAAGTCAATAACGCGCTGTTCGCGGCGTTCGTAATCCATGCTGCCGTAAATGTCCACGGCTTCCGGCATGGCTTCTTTGATTGCGTGGCGCTCATTCTCCAAATCATGCCACAGGATGAAGCTGTCTCCTGGGGAGTTATCCACAATCTCTTTCATCTTTTCCACACGCTTCCCGATACTTTCCCGCTTTACTTCCGCTGCCTGCTTTAGTCCCGCTGCCGCTTCCGTAAACAAGGACATCTGCCCACCTTTTTCCATGCTGTTCCCATAATGTGCGGGAAGTTCGTGCCAGCGTACATCCAGCGGTGGGAGCTCATATCCTTCATCGGAATAAGCAGGGTTGACGTCAGACGGCCTTGTGATGAACAGCGCCCAGCTTGATACCCACATCCAGAATTCATCTTCCATGTTTGGGTAAAGCGTCAGGTTGTTCGCCTTTGTGCTGTCCCTCTGGAAGAACCTTGTAAGAGCCTGCCCGGTGTCCATGATGCCTAAGTACCCTGCATAATGGATCAGTTCTTTGTACCTGTTTGGGGACGGCGTGGCGGTTGCTACCAGCTTATATTTCACGCTTTTAAATTTTTCAAGAAACTCCTGGTATGTCTTGCTTCCAAAAGAGCGCAGGACGCTCGCTTCGTCCAGCGATGCCGCCTTAAAATACCCCGGCTCTATGTCCCCATCCCTGACACGTTCATAATTAGTTATTAATATCTCTTTTCCTGCTGCCGCCCACACTTCTTCCATTTTTCGGACGTACGCGGGCTTTTCATATCCAAGAAGCTCCACGGCGTCCCGTGTGAACTCCTGTTTTACTCCAAGAGGGAGGACAATCAGTGCCTGCCCCCCTTCATGCTTTACAGCCTGGTGGCAGTATTCCAGCTCCTGCGCTGTCTTTCCCAGCCCGAAGGATTCAAACAGCGCCCTGCATCCCCCGCGCAACGCCCACGCCACCGCTTCCCGCTGGTGGGGCTTTAATGCCGGGTTCAGATCATCTGCCGTTATCTCGAACCCGCTTTCCTGTGCTATCTCAATCTTTGTCTGTAAAAATTCCTTATAATCCATCGTTTCCAGAAGCCCGACATGTCCTTGCCCCGGCCGGAGGCTGGCTCCTTTCTGCTAATCTTCCAGCACACTCCCTGTGCGCTGTGTCCTATTCTGCTTTCACTTCATGCTTATCTAATTCTTCCAGTATCTCCTCCCACAGTTCCGGCTCCCTGGGTGTCTTTCCTGATGCTGTTTTCCATCCGCGCTTCCTCCATCCTGCCGCCCATCCCTGCGCAATGGCGTCTGTGATGGCTGGCTGTGTGGGTTTTAATGTCACGCGGCAGGGAAACCGGATTTCCCGCAAGGCTTTCAGGATGACGGCCAGCTCAGACTTGTGTTTCCCCATCCCTTCCCTTGCAATCCTGACTTCGCTTTTCTTCCTTAAGACCCCCTGTCTGTCATATGCGTACAGTGTTGCCGCTGCCTCCCCTGCCATTACCAGACTGTTAATGCTTACATTCCACATGTTTCCCTCCTGCAGGGCTATGCCCTCCTATCGGTTGTACCGGATTACCATCTCAATCCCCATTTCTTCCTTTACCATCTTGCGGTAATCTTCCCATGTCGCCATGTCGTCCGCCAGGCTCCCCGCTATCCGGTTTGCCCGGTCAATGAACCTTTGGCAGCGTTTCCCACCGAACCCAAATTCATCATGGAGGACGGCCACTGACAGCAGCAGCATGGTATCCAGTGTCATTTCCTTGATTGCCATAGTCGCCTGCTCCAGTTCTTTCTTTGCGATTGCCGTGTGTATGCCCGTCACTCCGCGGAATTTCATTTCTTTTTCCAGCTCTTCAATCCCCCCACGGCGTACAATCTTCCCCGCCAGGGCAAGGCCGTCATTCCTTCCTCTCTCGTAATCCTTTAATCCTCCCATTCTTCTCCTTTCCGGGAGGGCGTCAGCCCCCTCCCCTGCGTGCTTTCCAATAGCTGCTGTGATATATTACCTCCCCCTGCGGGGATGGTGCCTGTAAGTAGTCGCGCCCTATTTCCTGCATCCATTCAGCGCGGGTATGAGTGTGTTCATACGCTTCCTGCGCTGCCCTCTCCAGGGTGCGGCGGTTCTGTGCGTTGTTATGCACTGCCTCAGGGCCGTATATATGATGGTTTTCACAGAGGTTCACTTTCAGCCCCAGCTTTTCTGATTTTGCGCGTCCTGATGTGCCCATAATGATATGATGCTCCTGCACACTCTTAATGCTGTAATCCCCGGCCATCATACAGAGGAAGCACCTCTTGTCCTCTTTGTCCTGGAGGATGCTTGGCATGTGTTTCTTTCTTTTTTTTCGTCCTGCTGCCATTGTTTTTTTCCTTTCCCCTGCTTTCCAGGCGTATCATGGTGTATTTCCTGTACCTGTGCCCTGTTACCCGGTTCCTGCCCTCGTATATGTGGGCGATGTAATACCCTTTCTTTGGCTTTGCTTCTTTCTTCCACCGGAGCAGCTTGTCCGGTTTCGGCTCCGGCAGCGGCATGTTCCGGGATATATTATAATTTGCTTCCCTTATCCTGGGTTTTCCCGCCGTGCCGTCCTTTTTCTCGTGTACGGTGTGTTCATCCTTTGTCATGTAGCTTGCGAGCTTTGTGAAATCTTCGTCATAAACTTTAGGGTTGTTCCGTATCCTGGAAATATAGACGCTCCCCTTTGTCCATGCATCCGTCAGGATCCCCGCTGTATCCCCTATATCATTGATGACAAGATGGATGTGCCATGCGCCTTTTGTGCCGCGTTCAATGTTGCGGAACCAGAAAAGTTCTTTCCCCTTCTTCCGGTATTCCCTGCGCACATGCTTCATTGCGTTCTGGAAATCCTTCAGCGCGGCTTTCATGTCTGGCGGTCTTTTCTCCCTGGCGTATGTCCATGTCGCGAAGTAATCACCGTCTTTTATGTAGAGCAGCATCCTCTGCCTTGCCCTCTTCGTTTTGTTCTGGGCATTGATCCGGCGCATCTGCTCCGCTGTCGGCTTTGTTTTCTTTTCCCTCTTTTCCCCTGGGGCGCCATACCTTCCATCGTGGTACTCCTCTACATCGATGATGTCCCCATCTCTGTACCTGTATGTTTTTCTCTTCACAGCCATAGCATCATGTCCTAACTTTAATATCTTTATCAAGTACTAAAACGGCATGTAATCCGCCGTTTTTCCTTGACTTTTCCGCGCCCATGATGCATCATTATGATAACAAGTGTTTTGTGGTCATCATAATGATGCATCATGGGCGGCTGGTATGCGTTCCCAGTGCGTACCAGCTATTTTTTTGTGTCCTCTTTCAATTTCAGCGACTTCTTTTTTATGTACTCCAGTTCGTCAATCATCTGTCCGAGATAATTTAGTACCATATCCCTGTTATGTGGCATGGTTGACCATGTTCCTGCTTCCGGCAGCTCTGCTGCCTTCATTTTTTGATAAAATTCCTCCATCTGCCTTAATGTCAGCCTTTGACCCATGTCTTTACTCCTTTCCCGCTGCTACCTGGCGCACTCCCGGACGACCGCACACCGGGCATTTATATTCCGGTGTTACGCGTTCCGGGGACGTGAACCATTCCCTGCGCCCACAGGCGCATTGATAGATAAAGAGCGGTGCTGTTATTTCCGTGCTGGTTCCCGGATAATATCTCTGCCTGTTCCTCTGTACCATCTTCTTTCCTCTCTTCTTCGTGCCTTACCTGGCGCACATCACTTCCATCTTCCTTCTCGCATCCTTCATAATCCTGCTGACATATGACTGTGTAATCCCCATCCTTCGTGCAGCATCCTCCTGGCTGAGCCCCTCCCCGACCAAAAGCCGCGCCGCTTCCTTTTCACGTCCTGTAAGCTTCCCCATCCACGTGTCATACAGCATGGCGGCTTCCACTTCACTGTAGCCATCGTGCGGGTCGGGTACCAGCTCGGCAAGCTGCAGCCCGTCCTCCTGCTCTGCTTCCAGGCTCTCCATGTAGCAGCCTGAGCGCTTCTTTCTCCGTGCATTCCTCAGTTCCACCAACATTTCATACTGCATTACCCTAACTGCGAATGCGGAAAACTTCCCTTTCTCCGGCATGTACACCCCTGCGGCCTTCACAAGCCCCAGCATGCAGCATCCCACAATGTCGTCATACTCCATGCCGCACCTGCGGAACTTTTCCGCCACCCAGTATGCCAGCCGTATGTTCTCTTCGATAAACCTGTCCCTTTCCATCCCCTGTCCTTCCTCTGCGGTT
Organism: Hominisplanchenecus murintestinalis; assembly: GCA_004793585.1. GTDB lineage: Bacteria > Bacillota > Clostridia > Lachnospirales > Lachnospiraceae > Hominisplanchenecus_A > Hominisplanchenecus_A murintestinalis. Next base: position 20,875 of record SRZB01000009.1, read on the forward strand.
AAAAGAATTTTTTACTTTGTTTTGCCGCATCCTCTTGATTTTTCCTGCTTAATACGATATAGTATGCATATACAGTATTTTTGCTTTTACCCCTGGCGTCCTATCACCTGCGCCGGGGGCATCTTTTTGGGCGCATCACTTCAAAAGTCTTCTTGTCAACGATGATATCCTCCCGCTACTCCGAGCCTCCTTCCTCTTCCGGCTTTTCCGCCGTCAGGTCAATACAGGCTTTTGCGCTCTCCGCAATCAGGATGTATTCATGCGCATACTTCGAATCCCCATGCGTTTTCCTGACTCTCTCAAGGAACTCCCCAAGTTTTCCTGAAAAGCATCCGCATTTTACGGAAATCCCACAGTCCTTATCTCTGAAAAATGTAACGAAGCTATTCCTGCTGCCAATTGGCCCTGCTGTGAATACATGTCTTATGTCATACACCCGTGCATTTCCAGGCACCCACGCATTTCCAGACACCTGCGCATCTCCAGACACCCGCGCATCTCCAGACACCCACGCATTTCCAAGCACCTGCGCATCTCCAAACACCCGCGCATCTCCAAGCACCTGCGCATCTCCAAGCACCTGCGCATCTCCAAACACCCACGCATTTCCAGACACCCGCGTATCTCCAGACACCCGCGCATTTCCAAACACCCGCGCATCTCCAAACACCCACACTTTTCCAGACACCCGCGTATCTCCAAACACCTGCGCATCTCCAGACACCCGCGCATCTCCAAACACCCACGCATTTCCAGACACCCACGCATTTTCAGAATGCGAGAGATTGTCCTCCGTCTCGATCCAGCCTCCCAGCTCTTCCTTTTTAACACCCATGAAATCCCTTGCTGCGCGGATGCGGTGTAAGGTTATAACCTTTCCCGTGCACTCAATGTTTTGCGTTTCTCCTGTAAACTCATATTTCCTCATGATTTTCCCCTACCTTCTCCTTTACAGTTTAAATAAGCCACTGCGCACAGCAGCGCCCCTGCTGCCCACATCCCTGCGGTTGCCTGTTCTCCTGAAAGTGTCGGCGATACCAGCGTGCAGATGCACACAAGCCATGCCGTCTCTACCGGTATTGAGGCGAGCGATAATATGTATCTACAGACTCTTTTCCGCTGCTGTTTCTTTCCTCTGCGTCTCTGTTCTCTACTCTGTTCCAGTTCTAACATTTCCGTCTTTCCTTTCTCTAATGCTGTATACTGCTTGTCCTCTTCGACCGCCATCAGGCGGTTTTCTCTTCTATATAATTGTGTCTTGTCAATGCGTTCCTGTTTATGCTGTCTGAAATCGCTTTCTTTTCCTCTTCCGACAATTCGTCAAAGTCTACCTCTTTGCCGTCAATGGGTATCAGGCAGTGTATTTTAATCTGCGCTTCTTTCCCTCTGGCCGTTGGTATTTTCAGAATAAACAATCTGCCACCCCCTTATCTGTTACATACTATTCTTTATTGGTTGTACATCTTTCCGAAAATCGACCAGAGTGGTAGCCTTTCCTGCTACATGTAATCCCTGCTCCATTTCTTCTTACCAGTCTCTTTCTCTTGCAGCGTCCTTGAAACTCTCCCACTCTTCTTCCGGGGTAGAATAGCAACCATCCCCATTCAGGAAGTTCGACATGGTTTCTTCCCAGATGTTCCACAAACGCTCTGTTGTGTACCCAGTCTCCACGGAAAGAATGCGAATAGACACGGCATACCTCACCATCTTTGCGGCGAATTCTTCTTCAAATTCTCCAGATGCATACTCTCCACGATCTGCAAATTCTTCTTCAAGTCTAAAAACCGTTTCTCTTGGCGCTCCCAGCTCTATCAGTTTCGCGTTGACCTCTTCCTGTAAATTCGTAACTACTTCTTTCAGTACTGACATAATAAAATCTCCTCTCATTCTTAAGTTTTTGTGTTAAGTTTTCTATTTGATTACTCTATTGCTTATAAAATCTATTGACTTTTATGTTTTGTTCTCCTATTCTTGATGTACAAGCTGTTGCCGCAGCTGAGTACGAAAGAAAGGGAGGAATTCATATGTTTGAGCTTACTGATACTTATAAATGTCAGCTTGCAAAATCCTTAACAGAACTTGCCATTCAGAATGGTCTTATCTGCCAGCATGAAAATTCTGTAAGAACTGCTGAAGAAGTGACGCACTTTTTCGATACAATTGTCAATACCGTAGGCAAGTCCGAAAACATGGATTAAAGTTTTTCCCGTCTGGCGGACACTAGCTCCGCCAGAGCTTCTGCCATTTTAGAAATCTCATGATTCCTATTACTTTTCCCCGCTTCCAATTCCTTTTTAATCCAGACGCAGATAGCATCTATCGTTTTATCTATATTCTCCATTACTCCTCCTATCCTACTTTCTGTGTTTGTTTGTCTCTCCTGTCTCTGTCCATATCCTGTCTTGCCGCCAGAAGCCTTGCGCCGCTGTCAATGAGCAAAATCATAAAATTAATTACCCGCATATTTCGTCTCCTTATCCTGCTTTCCTTGGTTTTCTACCCATTCCCATAGAATCTGTCTAATCAGACCGTTCAGTGTTTGTCCGTGTTCTTTTGCTATTTTCTTTAATTCGTTCCTCATTGTCTCTGGTGTGCTAATTAAAAATCTTACCATTCCGCCCTCCTTTAGAACTCTTTATGATATCTATATAGTATCATCCAGCTTTTTGCCTGTCAATATCTTTTTGATATCTTTTTGAATACTTGTTTTTATGATATCGAAATGATATATTCAAGATATCAAAACTAGGAGGTGTTATTATGGCTCAAGCTAATCCATATCCATTGCGTGTTGATAAAGTTATCATGGAAAAATTTAAAGTTTTGGCATCCGAAAATGGTCGTTCGGTTAATAAAGAAATTGAAGTCTTAATGAAGACGGCTGTTTCTAACTACGAACGTGAAAATGGAAGTATCGAAATTAATCTTGATGTATGACCTTACATGCTTTATCCAGCATCATAACAATCAGCCCATTTAAGCTATCTCCCCGTCTGTCCGCCTCCTGCTGCAATTTTTCTTTTAACTCAGCGGGTAGGCGGATTGTTATTTGCTCTCGTTCTATTCCTTTAACCTCTATCAGCATTTCTTCACTTCCTTTCCTGCTTTCCTTTGTTAACTTTTTGTATATTAAATTCAATAAATAGCTCTTATTGTATCTTTTTAAGACACAGTCTAATTAAAAAAAATTTCCTCAATTTCTATAGCGCTTAAGTTATATTTCTTTTTCATTTTCGCAATTTCATTCTGAGAGAACTCAGCACCGTTGGTTTCATTAATTTTTGCTGAAAATGTACTCCGAGCCATCCCAAGATACTTTGAAAGTGTTGTCCCTGTATCACCGTGCAATCTCATAATTGATTCAAGCTTTAACTTATTCATCAGATATCCTCCTTTTTTTGTATCTTTTTAAGACACTTTTATGCTATCACTCCCTGTATTGAATGTCAAGCATCTTTTTTGAATTTTAAGACACTTTTTTCAAAAGTACTTGATTTTTTAAATGTGATGTAGTAAAATCAAGACACATAGAAAAGTGAGGTGTTGCGTTTGTGCATGGCTGAAAGAATCAAGAAACGGCGTACCGCTATGGGATACACTCAGCAAGAATTAGCTAATAAACTAGGACTGCAAAAATCGGCTATTGCAAAGTACGAGAACGGAAGAGTTGAAAATATTAAGCGTTCTGTTATAAAAGAAATGTCCCGCATATTAGAATGTAGTCCATCATATCTTCTTGGCTGGGATGTTAATATTGAAAGTAGTGGAGCTTTTGTAGCCAAAATGTTAATGGATGCTGAGTTTACGAATTATGCAAAGATACTATTTGAACTTCCAAAAGAAAAGCGCACAAAAGTATATGGATACATAGACGCTTTAAAGATAGATGGGGAGTGACCCCATCTACCAATTCTCTTGTATGATTGTTAGAAAGTCATACAAAAACTTGTAAATTTTTATATTGCTTATTGATTCCAGCAACCTATAAACTTCTTTTTTGTAATCCATCATTATGTACCTCTCTTATAAAATAAACATACGTTTGTAATTACTTGTTACTATTTTACGCGCTAAGTAATATAAACCGACAGGTTTTTCAAATGTATGTTTTATTTTTTATACTGATGCATGGATTAAACAAAAAATGCTCGCCATTTATGCGCACCCCCTTTAACTAAATTTTGCTGTACGTGAATATTATTAGTGTTATTTATACAATACCACACTATTTACTGGAAATATACTGGTAAAATGTGGAAATTAGTTGTGCAACTTTTACAAAATGAATTAAACTGCGTTAGCGTTTAAGAAAATACCATAAAGAAAAAAGGAGAAAAGTATGGCTACATGTATCTTATGCGGTAAGAAAGGAATCTTCCTTAGGATAAATAATCATGGACGATGTAAAGCTTGCCAAGAAAAATACGACTTAGCAAAACAAGAAGAACAACGCATTGCAACGGAAATGCGTATTGCTTTCGAAAAAGAACAACTAGAAAGCCAGGAGCATGATAATTTATTTCCACTGGCACTTCACTCTTATGTTGTAACTGACATTGAGACCAGTGGGCTAAATAGTGACATCGATTTTATTACAGAAATTTCTGCTATAAAAGTATTAAATGGTAAAGTAATCGATAAATACTCTTCTCTTATACATAGCGATCGTGTTCTTAGCCCTAAAGTAGAATCTCTTACCGGAATAACATCAAGTATGCTGAAATCATGTCAAAAATCATATGAAACTGTAATTAAAGAGTACTCCCAATTTGTAGGCAGCTACCCTCTTATCGGGCATAATATTGATAGATTTGATTTCAAATTTATCAATAAGGCATATAAGGAAGTGCTTAAAAGCCCATTGCGGAACAAGACTGTCGACACTCTAACTCTATCTAGGGAATACATTCGTGGATCGCAAAATTATAAATTACAAACCCTCGCATCGTTCCTAAACATAAGCACCATTGGAGCGCATCGAGCTTTAGCCGATTGTCAAACAACACATGCCTTATATGAACACATTTCTATTGTAGCCAAAGATATAGCCAAAAAGAAAGCGGAGGATTCCGCGCTTAATGAAATAGATAAATGGATTATTCAAATGACTAAACAAATCTTTAAGGACACAGATCATTCTTATTTTAGATATTCAAAACATAAGCAATATTTGACGGCGAGTTGTTTTGGAGAGCTTTATAGAATAAAAACGACCGGACGAATCAAACAATATTTTGAATTTTCTCACCAATATGAACCGGATGTATTGCGCTCAACTACCCTGAAAACAACTCCGCGTTCTAAAACTTATGAGGATTCCGGCAAAAGAATTTTTTTCGAGAGTGAAGAAGAATTCATGTCATTGGCAACTGTCATAATTGAAATATATCATAAACAGAAAGCTTATGTTGATGAAAATATCGCTCATGAGCGTATGGCGCATAATGCTAATGATACTGGTTTTATAAGACTTGTAGCAACCATTTCCCCACATTACGAGAAATCGGTAAACAGATATCTGGAAAATCCCGAATTGATAAAATTATAGAATTTAAAGCATAAATGCTTGAATGCCCGAATGTATGTACGTAAAATACATTAATAAACTATGGAAGCTATTTTCACAGCTTTCGTAAAACCGATTAAGTCGCTTCGGCGTTTTAATAAAAATACCATAAAGAAAGAAGGAAGAACTTATGAAAAAGAAATTAGCAGCTTTATTTTTATGCTTCTTAATGCTCCTCCTGGCAGGATGCGGGAGCGGTATCAAACAGGAAGATTATGACGCTTTAAAGGCAACTTCTGATTCTCTTCAAAGCGAAAAAGAGATGCTGGAAAGTGAAATAACTGCTCTGCAAAGTGAGCATGGCGACCTGCTGAATGAAAACACTACCCTGCAAAGTGAAAACACTGGCTTGCAGAGCGAAAACGCCACTCTGCAAAGTGAGAACACTGACCTGCAGAGCGAAAAGAAACAACTGTCAGCAGACTTACAGACAAAATCTTCGGAACTTGTCTCCGTCAAGGATAAATATGCTTCTTATAAGAAAAAGATGAAACCCTATGAAAAAGCAGCGAAAAGCGAAGCAAATCAGAATGATGAGAAAGCAACAGCTAAATCCACCCCAGAACCAGAAACTTCTGCTCCTGAGACGGAAACGCAGCCTGAAGCAGAACCACAGATGGAGTATGTGGAGCAAGTATGGATTCCGAACAGTGGTTCAAAGTATCACCGTGATTCTTCATGCAGCAATATGAAATCGCCGACACAGGTAAGCATATCTGAAGCCGAACGGATGGGCTATACTCCGTGTAAGCGTTGTTATTAAACGAAATTAAAAACGGTTCTGCTTCAACAGGACCAAATACGTCATAACGTCAAAAGCTCTGGATACATATTGTAAACCTTGTCTGCATATATTATAATGCCTACAGGCACCAAGAGATGGTTGCATTGTATGTACACTAAGTAAAAACCCCAGGGCGGCTACTCTGGGGTTTTCTTTTATGGACTAGTTGTCATTGTGATTAATAATTCTGTAAACTTCAGGAGGTAACCTTTATGCCAAAATCAAAACCTATTCTCCAGGAAGCCGCCCTCTATGTCCGTGTCAGTACTGCCATGCAGGACGAGCTTTCCCCGGATGCCCAGATACGTCTTGGTCTTGAATATGCCAAGAAAAACGGGCTGCATGTATCAGCGGAGCATATATATACAGAACATGGTATTTCCGGGCGGCACGCGGAAAAACGTCCGGAGTTTTTGCGGATGATTTCTGCTGCTAAATCAGACGAGCATCCTTTTGACGTGATACTTGTCTGGAAGTTTAGCCGATTCGCCCGGAATCAGGAGGAAAGCATCGTCTACAAGAGCTTGCTGCGTAAGAAATGCCGTGTGGACGTCATCAGTATTTCCGAGCCTGTGATTGAAGGCCCTTTTGGCAGTTTGATAGAGCGTATCATTGAATGGATGGACGAGTACTATTCTGTTCGCCTGTCTGGTGAAGTTACCCGTGGTATGACTGAGAAAGCCCTGCGTGGCGGTTACCAGGCGCGCCCGCCTCTTGGATACCGTATTGCAGAACGGGGAAAGCCGCCTGTAATCGTTCCTGAGGAAGCTGATACCGTACGTCTGATTTTTGATTGCTATGTAAACAGAAATATGGGGTTCTTCGACATTGCGCGTGAGCTGAACCGCCTGGGGCGATTGACTTCCCACGGCAAGGCTTTTGAACGCCGTTCTATTGAATATATCATCCAGAACCCTACCTACTGCGGAATGATCCGCTGGAACCGGACAACTAACGAAACAAATGAGATTAAACCGGAAGAAGAATGGATTGTTACAGAAGGGCATCAGGAAGCCATTATTACAAAAGAGCTTTTCGAACAGGCACAGACTCGTTTTAAAAGCGAATACAGGGCCAGAGGCGCGCGTCCCTCATCTACTTATAAGCACTGGCTTTCAGGGATTGTAAAATGTCCTCACTGCGGACGGACGATGATTGCGAAAGCCGTCAGCAATAAAGAATACTGCTATTTTACTTGTTATGGATATTCAAAAGGAAAATGCCTGATATCAAACTCTGTCAGTTCCCGGATATTGGAACCTGCGGTTCTGGCAGCTATTAAGCATGTCCTGGATACGGAAAATCTTTCTTTCCGAATAATGGAATATCAGCCGCCAGCAGAAAGTGACCGCTCTGCCCTGCTGCGTGAAATGCTTTCGCGCCTTGCCGGAAAAGAACGCCGCATCCGGGAAGCTTATCGGGACGGCATTGATACTCTGGAAGAATATAAAGAAAATAAAGAAATCCTGTCCAAGGAACGCTCTTCGCTGGAGGCTGAGCTTTCAGCGCTGGAGGCTCCACCCGCTGCCGCCGATGAAGAGGTTGTGAAAAAGCAGATGCTATCCCGCATCCATGACACATACGATGTGCTTCAGTCTGATGCCGACGTCATGATGAAAAACGAACTGTTGAGAAATGTAGTAGAAAAGATTGTATATGATAAAAGAGACGGCTCATTAAAGGTTCATTACCTGTACAAGCCTTGATTTTACTGGCTTTTTCTTCATTGTACGTTGTTGCAATTTGGTCATCCAGTTTGGACACTTAACCCGTTGTCCGTCACAATATTGTGTTAAAATAGGCTGTTTCACATTTGGGCGGGACAGATAATTTTCAAATACATCATCAACCACTTCTGAAATACTCTCAAAAATATTTCTTCCGTAAATCCATTTGTGGTCAAACGCCGTCGACGAGGTAATCGTAAAATCAAATCCTTTATTTCGATACACCGAAATCACCATATATTCAGGTCTTTCGTTCGCTGATTTTTAACGAGTTAATCATCAATCTACATGGTAAAAAAGGGTATGATTTAGCATACAAATAAATAACTTTTTGAGCCTTGCTCCTAAAAAATACGGATTACCCGATTTATAGTCGGGTAGTCCATTTTTTATGCCCTTTTCTAAGCTGTGAATTTAATAGTCGGGTGCTTTTTTAAAAAAGGAGTACAGGCTTATGAAATACTTTACAGGGATTAAGACAATAGAGGAATTACGTCAAAGGTACAGAGAGTTATTAAAGAAATATCATCCAGATAATGAGGGCGGTAGCGTGGAAATTACACAGGAAATTAACGCTGAATACGACCGCTTATTTTCCATTTTAAGTGAGGAAAAGCAGACAGACAAGGAAAGTACCAACTATGACTATCAGGCTGAAAATGACGCTTTTAAGAGCGTTATAAACAAGATTATCCATATCAATTCTGATGTGGAAATCATAGGTTCATGGATATGGGTACACAGTGGGTATGAGTACAGAGAGTTATTAAAGAATGTCGGTTTCAAGTATGCGCCGAAAAAGAAATGCTGGTGCTGGCACTATGGGGATTATGTACGCTATCACAAAGGCGAGGTTTCTCTTGAGGAAATCCGGCAGAAGTACGGTTCTAAGAAAGTCAACAACAAATCAAAACAGTACGCAATCGGCTAAGAAAGGATGTGGGGTACTATGAGCAAAACAGAATTTATAAAGGTTTTTGAATTAACGCTTGTATCTGCAAACCTTGACATTATCGGTCTGTCCCTTATGGATGACAGCCACGCATTGATTACCTTTAAAGGCAATGGGACAAGGAAAGTCAATATTGAGGGCGACAGTTACGGTGCTATTATCAAAGACGTTATGAAGTATGTATTTTGAGGGGAAAGAGCCTTCCATAAACATAAACAAGCATGATCTGCGATACTCCGTATCGCAGACCATGCTTGTTCTTAACGACTTATGCTGAAAAATCATAGCCGGTATTTTCGTCATCAAAATCGTCGGTATCGTTCATCCATGAACGCTCTAACATATCATTCCACCAGTCTGAATGTTTCTTTTTACGTTCATTCAAGAACTTTTTATACCAATATTCAAAAGGCTTGCGGTATTCCTTGCCATTCCGTCTGCCCTCACGGTCTAAGAACTCTAAAAATTTAGTGTCCAAGTGTTTTTCTTCTGAAAGAATCTGATTGCAGGTTTCAGCAGTGGACTGGATTTTTTCAAGCAGTTCCGCTACTTCCAGTTCCCTTTTCCGTACATTCATTTCCCTAACCTTGAGAGCCTTTGATTGCGCCTGTACGGTTGCCCTGTCGTTTTCAAGGGCGTTTTGCTGTGCAGATAAAATTTCACGTTCTTTTTTAATTTTATCCTGCTCTACTTTTGAAGTCGCCATAATATCGGCAACAGCCATTTCCAATTTTTCCAAATCATTTCTTTTAATGCTCATTTTGAGTTCCTCCATTCTTAAATTTAATTCTCTATCAGTCAACTCTTTGAGTTGGTCTGGGGTTAAGCCTTGTTGGTGCCACTCACCGTTTTTATCATAATACCCGGCAAGCTGTTCCTCAATCGGCTTGTTTTCTAATTCAATGTCATATCCTTTATCCAGTAATTTTTTACGAAATTTCCTATGTAACCCGGCTAATTGTTTTGGGTTTTTGAAGAACTTAGTTTGTGAAATAGAACATTTCACTTCACCGTCTTTGTCTGTTTCGTGGCAAGCCACGAATGAAACGTGGATATGTGGGTTTGTCTCGTCTTTATGGATTGAAAAACCAGTGATATTGTCTGTCCCAAATTCTTCTTCAAGAATCCCAATTAAATCCCACATCCATGTATTTTCATGTCCTGTAATTGAATCGTTACCCATTTGCAGGACAAGCGGACGGACAATCACTGTATCATTTTTTCCTTTTGTGGAAATCCTTGCCCCATGCTCTTTTGCGTATTCAATACGTCTGTTAATTGCATTTACCATATCTTTAGAGTGGCTTGTTCTCTGCCATTCCCCATTAGAATCTTTATAATAAGATTCGTTTTCTAATGTGAGGTCAGAATTTATATCAGGGTTGCTATGCTGTACCTCACATCCATTCATTTTGTCTGTACTCCTGTCAATGTGCCGGATATATCCGGCAATCCCCATATTTCCAGATTTATTTGTTTTTGTGCTTGTGTATTTGCCGGAATAATGGATTTTTACACTGGCGTCAAATGATAAATAACCAATTTTAACCACCTCATTTCTTATTATTATACCTTAATGATACATCAGAATTTTCAGAATACAATGCCTTGTCAAGTATTTTTTTATCCGGTTATTTTCTGGCTTTTGCCAGGTTGTTCTGTCTATGGCGGTAGGTTATTTCTTTCCCGAAAAAGTATCTCGTTCCGTTCGATGTAAGCAAAATACATCGAAATAAATTTCGATAATTTTGCAAGGAGTTGCACTCCCTTGACCCTTGCTTTTCCCCACCTCTGCGGTGGGGAATTATTGCCCCGGTTCTGTATCTCTTTTCACTTATTCTGTATCTATTGCCTTAGGCTATAATTAAGGGAGCGGGTGCAAAAGTAAAAAAGAAAGGAGCTGATTTTGAAATGGACAAAACTGATAAAAGAGAGTATAATTTTTAATTAAGCTAACATATGTCGAAAAATGACGAATTTTTTCACAAAAATGAATATTTAGCATATACCAAAGAAAGGGGATTCATTATGAAGAACATCATCAGAAAATCAATCGCAACTATCGTTGTTATCGCAATCATGCTTACACTGGCTATGCCTGTGACAGCCGAGGCGGCTACGAAGAAAGCACCGAAGTTGAACAAGTCCAAAGTGACTTTGACTATCACGAAGAAAAAAACAAAGCCGACTGTCCAGTTGAAAGTGAAGAACACTGCTGGGAAGAAAGTGAAATGGACTTCTTCTAATAAGAAAGTTGTTACAGTAAGCAAGAAAGGGAAAGTCATTGCGAAGAAGAAAGGCTCTGCTGTTGTAAAAGTGAAAGTTGGGAACAGAACTTTGAAATGCAAGGTTACTGTGAAAGACAAAAGAAAAGCTGTAAGCAATAAGCCGAACAGTAATACTGATGAGAATAACAGTAATACGAATACTGATAACAGTAATACGACTTGTCAGCATACATGGGTAACAAAGTCTGTTGACGAAGAAGTGACCGTGATAGGTTGTCAGTGTGCATGTGGTGAAGTATTTGAAAACAGCGAAGACTGGCACGAACACAGAATTGCAGCAGCACAAAACCATGAATACGGTCATGGCAGCTTCTCTGAAACTGAAGTAACTACAACTGTAACAAAAACAAAATACGTTTGTTCTAAATGTGGTGCTGAAAAAGAATAATTTGCTTGCAAATAAAGGATAACCCTCTCACAAAGGGTTATCCTTTAATGTTTTTTATGTGAGCATATGGGGGACTGGAATACTGCCCCCACATCCCTGTTACGATAAAATAAAAATAGGACTTAACAGAATGTTGGGATCTATTTCTGTCCCTAAATTGTTTGTCCCTGTTGTTTTTAGGAGTGTTTTTTTAGGATATATCCCCGGCAATTTCCATACTCTTTAAAATTTTTTTCCATTTTCGCTACAAGAAGTTTTGTTTCAAATGCTTCGTCCAACATTTTTTTATGCAAAGCATAGGTGAGTTTCCATTCCTCATTCATAAAAATATCTTCAATAGCAATCTCACCGCTCAAAATGCCGACCTTTAAGAAGTTGAGAAGTCCCTTTGCGGTCATGGTAATTTTTTCGGCTCTTCCCCTCATCCATGTTTCACGCTGTTCCCTGTAATGCTCCATGTAATCTTTACCAGCGATTGTCCGGACGGAACTGGGGGCATACTGGTACTTCTGGGGGTATTTGATATGTATTAAATAAGACAGCATATTGTCATAGGCGTAACGCCCCGACTTTGGCTTTTCAATATAAGATTCCCCAATGCCGATGGCACTGGCAATTTTGGGGAGTGTCTTTCCTTTTTTGAATTTGACAATAAAATGGGCATGGTGTGACGTGAATGCAATTTCATAAGCGTGTTTATACTCATTCCATAATTTTTTTTCATCCTTATCATGTTCAATAGCGTACATTTCCTGAATCTCACATCCTGCTTTTTCTAACCGTGTTTTGATAATTTTTCCCATTTCATCTATATTTCCAAGCTGTTTCTTTTCGTCATCTGTCCAATTCCAGTGTTCGGGTAAAAAATCTTGTGTAATTTGTGCAATCCCTAAATCAGCCAATCTTTTAGCCATATTTTCACCTCGTTTCTTATCTTATATAAGCATTGTACCAAGAATGGGGCAAAAATGCAATAGTTAAAACAAAGGAACTTTAATTATTCACTAACTATTACATTTTGCAAGACGCTTTGCGGTGTGCAAAAACGCCGGGAAATGACCGTGCGGTATCGACAAGCCCTACCGCACGGTCATTCTATGTATGTGTGGTATTTGTAATAGTTAAATTGTATAAATTCTAACTATTCATGAATAATATATTGATATATCAATATATTTTAGCATTTTTGGAAAGTGAATAATTAAAAAATGGTGTTTTGGAGAGTAAAAGGTTTGAAAAAAATCGTAGACACCCCAAAATCGTATTCAAAACAGACTTTTTCCAATACTGGCGTGGTTTTCAATGAATACGATTTTGAATACGGTACAATTCTAAATCGTAGACAAATGTATTCAAAACAGGCTTTTTCCAATACTGGCGTGGTTTTCAATAAATACGATTTTTGGATACAGTAATCCCCAGACATCAGAAATCGTATTCATCCCCGAAATTGAAAGGGGAGATTCTGACAGATTCCCATAATACAGCACTGCTTTTAGGGCTTTATACATGTTTGGAATAGCTAACCAAACTTTTGTTTATTTTTTCAATGCTTTTTGTAACATATTCACAAAAAAGAAAATACGATTGACAGCGAAAAAAGATATGTGGTATAATGTGGAAAAAATAAAATATTATTGTGCTTTTCTCACAGTAGTGCCGACGGACAGCATAACCGGTATGCTTAATTTCCAAGTATATTGGTGCTGATAAGGCGGTCGTGGGGGAAATATATCGCAGGAAGTACCGAGTTCAGAGGAAATTTCTGACAGTGCCAAGTATGTGCAGGCGGTGTAACAAATATAAATTCCAATTAGTGATTATGCTGATTGGGGTTCATATATGTTACACCGCTTTTTTTGTTTCCCAATGCACAAAGAAAGGAGAAGTTACCATGACTGATTCAATTACAGAAATTTATACAGAGCGCAAGCGGACTTACCATGATTATGAATGCGAGGATATAGTTATTATGAAAAAAGATTACGGGTGCAGTTGGAAAGACACAATCAAATTATTCCATTCAAGAACGTATCAAGGAAGTGTATATCACCCCAAAGGGAATACCTCTTTTGCATGGGACAAAATTTTACGGAATAGTCATATAATAAGATTCATTTGCCCGGAGATTTTCATGTCCGATACTACTTATCAACAGATTGAACAGAAAATAAATGGTATAAAGGTTGTGCTTGAGTTCCCTACACAACCAGAACAGACGGATATTTTACATCAAGAAATAAAGTCTATTCTTTCAAGTGTCTTACGGGAACAGTTACAAAAAATCTCATAACGTCAGCAGAGGGATAACCCTCTGCTGGTTAGAAAGAAAGGACGATTGACTTATGAAAAAAGTGAGAATGTTATTACGCGTTAGTTCAAATCAGCAGTTAGAGCTGGACGGTGATTTGAGTGTGCAAAGAGAAATTGTAAAAGACTATGTAAAAAAACACGAAGAATGGCAACTCGATTCAAAGGAATACTTTGAGGGAAGTAACAGCGGATATAAAAATTCGGTCGCAGACAGAAATGTACTGCAAAACGCCTTACAGGACGCACAGGCAAAAGAATATGATATTTTGGTGGCATACAAAGACGATAGAATTGGCAGACTTATGTGGGAAATCGGAGCCTATGTAATGGCTCTGAAAAAATGTGGTGTGGATATTTACACCGTGAAAGACGGCTGCATTTCTCCTGAAACAGATGATACAATGGGGCAAATGATGTTAGCTTTGAGATACGGTAATGCCCAGAAACAAAGTGCTGATACAGGTATGCGTGTAAAAGATACCGCCCAGAAGTTAGTGCAGAAAGGAAAATTCATGGGTGGAAAAGCCCCTTATGGCTACAAATTAGAGTTATCAGGAGAAATCAGTAAACACGGACGGGCGTTACATCATCTTGTTATTGTTCCAGAACAGGCAGAGGTTGTCAGTTATATTTATGACCTATCTCTCAATAAGGAGTACGGTTCTTCCAAAATTGCCAGCGTTTTGAACAGGCATGAAACCTATAAAAACCTTGCCCCCAATGACACATGGAAAGGCGGAACTATCACAAGCATTTTAACGAATCCTATCTATGCCGGACATACAGCTTATAAACGCAGGGAGCGAATCAACGGACAATATCACAGGCTTGACAGTGAGAATTGGATTACTTCTATTGACGCAAACGAAAGTATTATGATTATCGACGGTGATACATGGAATAAAACACAGGAACGACGTAAACGCCGGGGCGATAAATACATAAAAGCATTAGAGCATAAGGATGTGAATGTGATTAGAAAGAATGATGGTATGTTAGCCTTAATTGATGTTTTATATTGCGGATATTGTGGAAGTAAAATGACAAATGGGAGTAAATATAACTATTGGACGATAAAAGGTACAGGAGAAAAAAGAGCAAGCAAAATTGCGATATATAAATGCCAAAATGCATGGCAAGGGGTAACCCATGTTAAGACTAAGCAAATCCGAGCCGACATGATTGAACCGATTGTATTTGAATCCATCGCACAATACATCGGGAAATTACAGGAAAATGAAAGTATTTTTAATGAAATTGAGAACAATCAGAATCAAGAAAAGAAACGGAAACAAGCTGAATTAAAAAAGGAAAAACAGAATCTTGAAAATATTCAGGACAAGATTCGGATTATGGAAGAAAATATTCCAAATGCTATGACTGGTGACTATCCTTTGTCATTGGAAGAACTGGTAGCAATCATCAAAAAGCATAAAGAACAGGCACAGCAACAACAGGATATTGTTACCTTAAAGGAACTGGAATTGAAAAGCACTTCTGTATCAATCAACGAATGGGAAGATATTAAAAATAAGATTCCAACATGGCAGGATGTGTTTCTAAATGCAGATGTGGCAACAAAGCGGGTACTGGTAAATAAGCTCGTAGAGCGTATTGATGTAAAGAAAACAGAAGTCGTTATTCGTTTCAAAATCAACCTTAATGACTTCATTCCACAACCCAGAATATGTGGTGATTCCCATACCATTCTGTGTACACGCGATTCAAAGTAAAAGACATGATGGCCAGCACGTTGGCGGTAATCGTAGCTCTGGGCCAAGTGGCGTAGATTTCGCTGGACGCCACATTTTTTATATAATCACGATAGCGGATATAATAGTCTCCGGCTGTACTGTCCGCCGGAGAACCGTTGTGGACTACAACAAATTCCGGAATCACCACACGGCTTAAAACAATTTCCCCGGTCTGGTTGACCGGTTTAATTTCTGCCTCCGCAATCTTCGGCGGATAATCCCCATAAAGCGTGTGTGCCGGAATCACAATATCCTGAAAATCTTCCGGCTGCACAAGAGGCACCATACGCACCTCCTGTATTGCCGTAGAGTCCGGCAGGATTTCAGCGCCTGAAATCGTCACCGGCTCATATCCCGGCGCAGTAATCTGTAAAGTATATTCCGCGTAGGGCTGTGATGCCGACGGCTCCATACTGTACTCCAAAGGCGGCGCCGCCAGCTCCAGCAGCTCCGTCTGCCCATCCGCATCCGTTGTAACCTGTTCCACTGTACTTTCCGGATCTCCCGTATAAGAAATCGCTATCTGCGCATCCTCCACCGGACGCGCTTCAGACTGCACCCGTATCCGCAGCCGTCCCCGGTCTACATTATTTTCCTGCATTGCTTTCATATCATTTCTCTGCATATCTGCCTCGACCTCGAAATCACTTCATCATTCACAGTATATGCATCGGCTGTCATGCCATGCACAAATGCAGCCTCTCTTCTGTTATCTATTTCAGATATAATACATATATTCTGCTGAACTGCCCAATTCCTTATATTGTTCTACCAGCTCAGCCAACGTACACGTTTCCAGGAACTTCCAAATCGATGCATTTATCCTATCCCAGACCAGTTCCTGAATAGCCCACCGCACTGCATCCTGCCGGACTCCTATATCTGTTTCTTCAATAATGTTAAACCTTCCCTCCAGCACGGTAAGCACATCGTCCAGCTTGATTTCTTCCATACTTTTTGCCAGCCGGTAACCTCCCTGTGCACCTTTCTGGCTCTTTACAATTCCTGCCTTCCTCAAAGCTGCAAACACTTGCTCCAAATAGTTCAGAGAAATATTCTGCCGCTTTGCCACATGGAGCAGGGACACCGCTCCTTCATTTTCATGACTGGCCAAATCCACCAGTGCCCGCAGGCCATATCTCCCTTTCGTTGATATCTTCACTCTTCTCCTCCGCCTATCCTCTGTTTCCTTTCAGCCAGTTCCTTTATCTGTGCAATACTAACATCCCTGACTGCATCTCTTGTCAAATCCCATAGCCGGTTCCACGTTTCTTTCGTGGCACACTTACCACAGTCTATACCACAGCCCATATCCCGGATCAGGCATTCTACCGGAGCCAGGTTTCCCTCTGCTGCCAGCAGCACCTCCAGCGCTGTAATATCCCCGGCTGGCCGCGCAAGACAGTAGCCGCCTCCCGCCCCACGTGTACTTTTTATAATTTCTGCTTTTTTCAACATGGAGGCAATCCGTTCCAGATATTTTTCTGAAAGCTTTCTTCTCACAGCTACACTGCGGATACTCGCCCTATTCCCATCATCTGCATAAATTGCCAGATCTACGACCATTTCTAACGCATAAATACCTTTTGTCGAAATTTTCATCCTATCTCCGCCGGCCTCCGTTTTGAAAAATTGCAGCAATTATCCCAATCAAGAGAATTGGAAGCAGAAGCGGGATAAGAATCCGCAGTACTGTGGCAGCCAATGCCAGCACAGCCACAAATATAAGCACAGCTGTAAGTTTTGCCATACCCCGATTTACATTCAGATGATAGTATCTTACCCTATCCTGCTCCGCTTCTTCTTTGCTGTTATATGGGGTTTTTCTGTTATTCCCTTCCTGCCGCGCGGATGTATCAATGATTGTCCTGGCAATCAGAAGCGGACTTCCCAGCTCTTCCAAAACCTTACTCTCAGATTCTCCTCTTCCCACTGTCTCAGATATATATTCATCATAATACCGTATCGTACTGTCAATCTCAGATACCGGCACTTCTCCCTCCAATTTTAAGCGCAGGGTATCTAAAAATTCTGTTTTCGTCATGACTCCCCATCCTTTCTCTTCCGCCCCTTACCTGCGTTTGTATAAAAAGCCGCAATTCTGCCAAAAGCCGAACTGTTGCTATTAAAAAGACTTCCACAAAAGCCTTTCTTCTATTCCTTTAAAAAGTATAGCACAAAAATACATAAAATCAAAGTGTGCAGGCTGAAAACCTGCACACCTCTCTTACCTGCGTTACTGCCCGCAGTAATTTTTCTACTCATCCCATCCTTCATAAAATCTAATGTTTACGGATATCTGCCGCACGACCTCACCTTCTTTCAGAGGAATATCACTAACATCTGTAATATACGGCAATTGCACCTCTTCCTCTGAAAGCTCCAGCGAAATCCAGTCCGTGGCGGCCTCGTTGGCATTCTCTACTGCTTCATCCAAGGTGTCTCCCTCGGCATAACAGCATTCCAAATCCGGAAAATATCCTTTATATCTGCCTTCTTCTGTCTTATGAAATACTGCAGGATAAATAAATTTCATATTGTTTCGCTCCTATTTCACCTTTACTTTTATGACTTTCTTTACGCCATTGCATTTAATAGTAATCTTACAGCGTCCTTTCTTTATGCCTTTCACAACACCTTTTTTTGTCACAGACGCTATCTTTTTGCTGCTGCTCTTGTATGTGACTTTTCCTTTTGGTACAGCCGTTACCTTAAGCTTGAGCTTTCTGCCCTTTTTTACGGTAACAGACTTTTTCTTCAGTTTCAATGCCGGCTTCTTAACCGTAACCGTACAGCTCGCCTTATAGTTCCCTACTGCTGCTGTAATCACTGCTTTTCCCGGTTTCTTCGCAGTTACCACTCCGTTAGATACTGTCGCTGTTTTGGGGCTGGAAGATGTCCATACCACACTTCCGCTTACGCCTGCCACAATTGCCCTGAGCGTTACGGTCTTGCTTCCCTTCGTATAAATCACCGCGCTTGCCCTATCCAATTTCACGGAAGGATTTTGCGCCGGAGGACTTACTACCGGAGGCTTCTCTGTAGGAGGTTTTACTTCCGGAGGATTTACCACCGGAGGCTCCGGATTTACAGGCTCTTTCTTGCTGACAGTCGTGAAATTAATCTCTGTAGGCGCCGACATTTCCCCATTCATATCATAAGCAGACACTGACAGGCTGTATTTCTTTCCAGGCTCCAGATTCGTCAATTTTACTAAAATATTTTTTCCTGCTTCATCCATCATTTTTTCCGGTTCGGTAATATCCAACAGTACCGTATCGCCATCCATAATCTTATATCCCGAAATCCCAACAACGTCCCATACGACCGGAAACGTTATCGTTACTTCTGTTTCCCCGGCTTCAGAAATTTCCGGTGCCTGCGGCGCGGCAGGTGTCACAACCTCTTCTGCTTCCGCCTGATATTTATGTGCCCCGATATCCGGTGTCTCAGAAGCAGTTATCTCATTTCCGAAAAAATCTACCGTACACGGTTCTTTGCCGTTATTATCTGTAATTATCTTTCCTTTTCCAAGGGCAGGCGAATTTTCCACCAGCTTATAGCCTTCAAATGCACTCCGCACCGTCGGGTCGCTGTGCAGCCGCGCAGCTTTCACTGCATAAGTGGGTCCGCTCCCCGGCTGTTTTAGTACCTGGGTTCCTTTTGCCACTTCGATTGCCTGTTCATCGCTGACCGGCTTTGATGCATAATTATAATACAAATTGTTGCTGAATGTAAGCCCTATTTTTCCGTTTTTTCTCCAGGTATCCGCCATTGGTTCCTCACCGGAATAATAAATGATGTTATTCTCTGCTACCATATAGCCCCCATTATTTCTCTGGCGTATGAACGGAACTCCTTCTTTCATATAAAATGTATTGTTATACACATGCGCATCCGGATTTCCGGCAATATCCATCGCCCCCTTCAAATCATTCTGGCTAATGTTGTAACGGAACGTATTCTGGTACGCATCCGCCAAACAGAACATCACACATCCTCCGGTATTGTTATGGCTGTAATTATACTGGTAAAGCGTACCGTCCCCAGAATCAGCGTCCCATGCCTGAGCGTCATCATTTCCTGCATCGCCATTCCGGGTGTCAAACGCTTCATTATACTGAAACAGCGCATTTTTGCACTTCCAGGGCCAGATTGCCGCCGCTACCCTTCCAAAGTTCGCATTGGGAACCTTAATCTGGCTATAATCCGTATTGTTAATCTGCCTTGCCGCGCCGTCTGAAACATTGTACTCTACCAGCGGTCTGTCACAGTACATCAGAGTAATGGCATCGCCTCCGGAATCTTTTACATAATTGTTGCGGATAACAACATTGGTGGAACCGTATTTCCTGATATCTTCATCGGAAATTGCTTTTACTTTGTCCGGAAACACATCCCAGTATGCGGAATACCCTACGGCGATTCCCCAGCGGTTCGTATTTTCCACTGTACAGTTTTCAATCTTCACATCATCATAACGTGAAATTCCCGATGCTGCTTCTTCGATCGTATCTGCCTTCACCGCCCCATTCAGGGTTGTTGTTGTCTTTTTCTCTCCGTGGGGCTGGAATACCGTAAAATAAATTCCGCCGTTATTCATATGTTTGTCATAGACATTTCCCATTACATCATGGATATTCAAACCGTTCAGATAAATATGGTCGACCGTTCCCTTATCCTGAGCCACTGCCGCCACTCCGGTGCGGTTCATCACATCAACGGCATTGTAGGCAGTATCAATTACCGGAGCCCTGTTGATAATCTCCAGATTATTGATTTCAATGTATTCCGTATCATACAGCAGAATGGACGATGAAACATATCCCTGGAACTTATGATTAGGGTTGTCCAGCCTGTATCCATAGTTCTGGAACCAGATGCCCTGGCCATTCGTATCAATGATTGGGGCCGCACCTTCGCCATATTTATCAATGACAATCGGCGCTTCCTGGCTGCCGCTCTGTCCGAACAGGTGGAGATATCCGTCCATGAACCTGGAACCACACTCCAGAAGAACTTTATCGCCCGGTTTCAGCTCCAGCTTATTTATTTTCTGAAGGCTGTAAAATGGTGTATCCTGGCTCTTTCCATCGTTCCTGTCCTTTCCGTGGAGAGTACTGACATAATAAGTTGTCCCCTCCGCGCCCGATGCCGCTTCTGCTGTTTCTGCACCCGCGCCTGGGATTACTGAGGAACAGAGCACTGCCAGCGCACTCACCATTGCTAAAATCCTCTTCTTTACCATAGCCTTCTCCTCCTTAATTTTCTTCTTCCAGGTATCCGACACGTATCTCGGCAGCGCTTCCCGCCGGTTTACTGCCGTTCATCGGTACAGATTCTATTCCCGTAAGCCTGATATAACGTGCATTCACCTGCATGAATTCTGCATATTTCGTAGACGAATCGCCTGCCCATGTTCCCTCAGCCGCCTGTGTCCAGCTATTTCCATCGCTGCTGACCTCCACTTTATATTTTGTAATAATTCCTGAAGTATTGTTTTGCCTTGGAACATAAGTGAACCTGGCTATTGGTTTGCTGCTTCCCAGGTCTATTTTAATCCAGACGTCTGACTGGCTGGTATTATCCCAGGATGTATGCCATATCGTAGCGTTATTCCCGTCAAGGACATTCGATGCCGGAGTGCTATCTGAAGAACTTGCCCACTGGGAGCTGCCATTCTCTGCATTTCCCGCAGTCACACCTGCCCGCATCTGGGCGTCCGGTTCATAATCCCTGTACACAAGCTGCTTTGCCAGCTCTACTGCATATTCCTTTGTCTCACTGCCGCGGACAAGCTTCACCGCCATATCCTCGGTTACTTTTTCCCCGTCTCCTGCTTCCTTGCCGTTTTTCAGGATGCTAAGGCTCACATCCCGCGCAAATACGAGCTGTTCTTTCAGTTCTCCTACCGTCATTGTCTTAGGGAGTCTCTTAATCTTCCCGTCTTCTACAAGCACGGAATCGCCTCCCAGCGCCAGCACAGTCTCTGCCGTCCCGGATTCATACACTCCGATGTCAGGCTGCGCTCCCACCTGATTTCCAAAGAAATCATATTTTGCCATGCCTTCCGTCAGGGTTCCCGCATTGATTGCCGGTGAATCGTCCTGCAGCTTATATCCGTCAAATACCTCCCTGTTGTGCAGTTTCCCAGCCTGGGAGCTTTCCGGCGCCTGCCCCGGGTTCACGAACTTCGGATCTGCCGTGATAGAGCCTGCCGGGAGCGTCTGCCCTTCATATCCAAAGAAAATATTGTTTGCATATGTGCGCCCTGCTTTCACGATGACCTCACTGGCATTTTTCCCGGTGCTGACGTTATAAAAAATATTATTTTTCAGCTCTGCCGCCCCGTTGTAATTGCTCTTGTCAATGAACATCTTTGTATTCAAATCTTTTCCGATATAAAATACATTATTGTAAATCTTTCCCTGAGGATTCGCGTCTGCCAGCCCAATCAGACCTTTCAAATCATTTTGGCTGATGTTATACCGGAACATTCCCTGATATGCTTCCACGCCGCAGATCATCAGGCAGCCTCCTCCATTGTTATGGCTGTAATTATACTGATAAACCGTGCCGTCTGACCAGTCGATATCCCAGGGCTGCCCATCCTGGCAGTCTACCGTATCAAACACCTCATTATACTGGAACACGGCGTCTTTACATTTCCATGGCCAGATTGCCGCACAGAACGGCTGCCAGAAAATTGTCTGGTTTGTATCAGGATACTTTGAAGTTATATCATATTTTCCATCCAAATCTGCTCCCGCCCGGTCTGACACATTCCGCTGAATAAGCGGACGGTACGCATACATAGCCACGATTCCGTCATTTCCCACATTCTGCACATAATTTCCTTCAAAAAGAAGTTCTGTGTGTCCATAAGTTTTCGCCACCGTATCTGAAATCGCCTTCCCGTTAAACTTGCCGCTCTGATAGGTATATCCTACGCAAATTCCGGCACGGGACACATCCTTTACATGGCAGTTCGTAATTTTCACATCATGGTATCTGGCTATCCCGGTAGCTCCTTCATCTGCAGGCGGCAGTACATTCATTTGAATTCCGCCGTTATTCATATGCTTGTCTTCAAGGTTGCCATCTACATTATGAATATACAAATCGTCCAGATACACATGCTCCATCGTGCCTCCGTCTTTGGCGATGCCGGATACGCCGGTACGATCCATCCGGTCGTCAATCTGTGACGCGCTGGCAGTTGCTCCCTTGAAAAACTCAAAATCATCCGATGCGTTTGTTATTTCCAGCCCGCTCACTTCCACAAAATCCACGTCATAGAGCAGAATCGCCGAAGATACATATCCCTGAGACCTATGCTTCTGATTATCCACCGCACCGTTATAGGACTGATACCAGACTCCCTGCCCTTCCGCGTCAATCCGCGGCTTCGCTTCCGCTGTTCCATAGCTCCCAATCTTAATTGGCGTCTCCTCGGTTCCATGTACATCCTGGAGATGGATATATCCTTGGAATACGGACCCTTTCTCCAGCAGCACCTGGTCTCCCGGTTCTAATTTTACCTGTTTCAGCTTATCCAGCGTCTCCCACGCTTCTCTTTCCGAGGTTCCGGATTTGGAATTATCTCCGTGGATACTGCTGATATAGTAAGATTTTCCCATCACCTCCCGGGCTGCAGCGCGTACCTGAAATGCCGGAAGCAGATTTGGGCTTGTCCCTGCTACTGCCAGCGCACACATAAATGCCAATATTCTTTTTTTCATTTTTTCCCCTTTCTGACGCACTCGCTGCGTCACCTTGGCAGACTTAGAAGTTTACTTCCAAACTCTCTCCTTTCAGGTTTAATTGTTTATATTCTTTTTCATAAAAAAGTATATACGTTCCATATCGCCTTCGACCTCGGCTTTTTCCGCACGCTCTGCTACGATTTTATCATAATTTTCCTCGCGCAGCGTCTTATTGATATTATCCTTTATCTCTTCCATGGGCGTTGGTTCATTCGCTTTTCTGTCTGTGCATTCAATCAGGTAGAAACATCCGTTTTCATCCAACACTGCTGTCGATTCTCCAGCTTGCAGATTCCACGCATACTCCAGTACATCGCCGATACTCCTTGAATACATATTCAGCTCGTCTGCCGTCACCTCAGCATGTTCCAGGTATGGTACAATAGCTTTCTCTGCTCCGGCCGTCTCTGCCAGCGTAGTGTCTTTATCAAGCTTCTTATAAACTGCCGTCAGAATATCTTTCAGCCCTTTCGCCTGCTCTTCATCCATCTCCCCGGCATAAGGGATTTTCACATAATCCAGCACCCTGTCGTCTTCTCTCTGGTAAGAAACGGCATGCTCTGTATAATACTGTTCTCTGTCAGCGTCTGTAATAACCATTCCTTCATTATCCAAATCCTCGCAGTACTGCTTTTGCAGTGTATCCATCTCATATTCCCTGTACAGTTCCAGGGTGTACTCCGACAGCCCATACACTGCCCCGCCCTTTGCAATCTGCTCTTTCCGATACTGGTTTTCAGCCTCCCAGCGCGCTTTAAACCCCTGATAGCTGGCATCCTCTACATACCCCTTCTCCTTTGCCAAATCATACACTGCATGAAAATATTTCAGCTCCTCGAGCGCTGCATCTGCCAGCTTTTTGTAGGGAAATTCTCCCTCAATTTCCCGTTCCCAAAATCCGGCGTCCATAGCTCCTCCGCTTTTCCCGGAAAAATATTCCGTAACCTCATACATTTTTCCTGCCGCCGCATCCAAAAATTCCTCTTTGTCTATTTTGCTTTCTCCAATACTCAGTGAAAATTGGCTTTGCCATAAGAAAAACCCGCCAAAAGCAAGGATTGCTAAAATTATAATTGTGATAATTACACAGATTTTTTTCTTCACTCGCCATACTCCTATTCATTTTATACAATTTCATTGACTTTACTTTTATTTTATTATATCATTTTGGTAAACTTTTTTCTTGTTAAATACCGTCCACTTTATCGTAATTTTTGTATAATACGGAACTATTGCTTTACCCATGAAAGGAGAGCTTTTACAATGGGAGATTCATATTCAGAATACCGTCCAGGCCAAAGCGAAGTCTTTCTCGCCACTCAGACGGTCATCAGCGCCAAAGATCAGCTCCGTGAGCACCGCTACAGTTTTTCCAGACATATACATCGCTCTATTGAGATTTATCTGATAAGCTCCGGCTGCTGTTCCATGGACATTAATGCCTGGAAAATCCTCTGTAAGGCCGGGGATTTTATCATGATTCCCCCAAATACAGTTCATTCCTTTTATCTGGAAACAGAGGATGTATGCACATTCCGCCACATTCATTTCAATCCTGATCTTTTTTCCCAGTGGTATCTGAATCAGGCAGAACCTTGTCCTCTTGATCTTTTAACTGCATTGGTTGTATCGTGCGGCAGCTATATCCATCTGGTCGCAGACGAGACGACTGCTTCACTTGTTTCACGCATCATAGATGAAACGGCTTCCGGAGGCGTATTTTCTGCCGCCATGGCAAACCTGCATATCGCGGAGCTGATTCTCCATATGATTATGCTGATTCGCCCTGATATGTCCCTAATAACAGGCAGCAGCGCGCATACACCGGAACACATACGGTATGTATCCTACGCACTCTCCTATATTCATGAAAATTTTTCCGGAAAAATCTTAATCCAGGATATCGCTGAACACCTGAACATCTCTTCCCGCTATTTAAGCAAAGTATTCTTCCAGCATATGAATCTTACCATCCTGAACTATATTAATCTCTACCGGATTAACCAGGCAATTGAGCTGATGCCGGACGCAGGACTGACATTGACCAATATCGCTGCACTGATAGGACTGAAAGATTCCCAGCATTTCTCCAAACTTTTCCGCAGCATTATCGGTCTGCCCCCAAACCAGTACCGCAAGCTCCTTCTGCATGAAATGTCTGAAGAATCTCCTGATATTTAATTTTCCTATTTCAAAAAAGCGGGCCGCCGCAATCATGCGGCAGCCCACTTCCTTTATTTCTTTACAATTTTTACACTCTTTGCTGTTTTCGCTTTCTTAAATAATTTCACATATGCCTTGTACTGCTTCTTTGGTACGGAAACCTTCGCTTTCTTGTATATGCCTTTTAATGCCTGTTTCCCAACACTCTTTAACACTTTAGACTTTATGGTTACTTTTTTCAGCTTCTTGCAGCCTTCGAATGCATTTTTTCCTATTTTCCGGACATTTGTTCCGATAGTAACTGATGCAAGTTTCACTTTCTTCCTGAAAGCTTTCGGTGCGATTTCTGTAACTTTATAGGTATATTTTCCTATCTTTATCGTTGCCGGGACAGTGATTGCCTTTGCTTTACTATTCTTAAGATTCTGGACAGATACCGTTTTCACTTTATCAGAAGATGCCGTAACCTTATATTCCAGTGTCTTGGTCTTATAAATAGTACCTGCCTTTGGAAGCGTATCGCCTACAGGCGGTTTCGGATCTCCCGGTGAAGGACTCGGCCCCGGATTCGGTTCCGGATTCGGTCCCGGCGCAGGATCAGGTTTTACTTCCGGCTTTCTCAATCCGCCTGCCGCTTCCTCCAGCTTTCTCCTTGCCTCTAAAACGGTTTCCAAATCAGCGCCTTCGTCAGCCAAAACCCTTTTCGCCTCCTCCAATGCAGCCGCATATACTTTCCAGCTCTCTGGCGTATAATCCTTCTCTGCTTTTCCTGCCAGCGTATCTATATAACTCTCAAGTCCGGCTTTTTCAGAAAATAAAGGTGCAAGAGCCAAATTCTGCACTGCGCGTTCCAGCCTTGCCTTCGCAGCAAAGACCATATCCCTGTCCGCATCCGGATTCGCCAAAACCTCCTCTACTTTCGCAAGCGCTGTCTGATAAGCTTTCCAGCTCTCCGGCGTATATATTTCCTCTTCCTTCTCTTTCAGCGTCTCCGTATAGTTTGTAAGTTCCGTTTTTGACGCGACTACCACAGATACCAGCCCCGCGGATGCCTGTGTCAGCTTATTCTTTGCCGCCTGGAGCTCTTCTGCGGTAACTCCGTCTTTTTTCAGAGCCGCCCGCACCTCCTGAATAGCCTCTGCATAAGGCGCCCAGCTTTCTGCACTATAGGCATTCTCACCCTTACTGCCTTCCGTGCTCAGGATATCCAGGAGTTCTTCCCTGGCTGCTTCTACACCAACAGGCGGATTCGTTACCGGCTCCCGCAAGACATCCATGCCAAGCGCCCACAAATCTGCGCCTGATGCTTCTGTCCTGTAAATCGTGTTAGCTCTTGCCCACGCCCATTCAAATTCAAACCAGTTGATATTAGCAGCGCTGTTTCCCGCAAGTTCAGCTTTCTGCTTCTCTATCCACATACTCCAGCGCTGTTTATAGAAATCCCTGGTCAGTCCAGCCCACTGGCGGTTTGAATAATCCTTCAATCCTCCTGACTCTGCCTGCGGGTATCCGCCCCAGGTAGTTATCAACGCCTTTGCATTAAATTCATACAAATCCTCTGTGAAATCATCCGCATTTTCCGCCAGCGCTTTTGCGCTTTCTACCCAAGTACCAAGCAGGAACTCTTTCCTTGAACTGAGTACTTTATCCACCTTGTCAATAAGCGTAAGGAATTCATTTGATTTTTCAGTAAACTGTTCCAAATTCCTTGCTTCCAACGCATTCACCATCTGCCGATGGATTCCCTGAGATTTATTGGAAA
Source organism: Hominisplanchenecus murintestinalis (assembly GCA_004793585.1). Taxonomy (GTDB): domain Bacteria; phylum Bacillota; class Clostridia; order Lachnospirales; family Lachnospiraceae; genus Hominisplanchenecus_A; species Hominisplanchenecus_A murintestinalis. The sequence continues at coordinate 48,338 of SRZB01000009.1, forward strand.
GAACCTGCTTCAGAATATCTGCCAGATCATACCGATACCCGTCGCTGTCTTTCAGTGTATCATAATCCTCCAGAAGCAGTCTGGCCGCCCGCTCAAGTTCTGCCATATCATAGCTAATTACCGCGTTGCCCCAGGTAGACGCTGCATTGATTCCGGTTGCCGGACGGGCATTAATATAAGATTCCGGAGCGCCCTGTCCAAGGTTGTTCAGACTTGCCTTATATACTGTGTTCTCCAAAATCAGCATAGCCTGATATGCATTCTCGCTTTCCGCACCATAACGGCGGCGTACATATTTTTTCAGCCAATCTGCTGTATTAATTTTCTCCAGCGGCTGGCTTGCATCATTGCACCATACCGTCTCAAACAGAAGGTCATAGAGAACCGGATTATTCTGTGAACCCTCCGGAGCAATTCCCAGGCCCTCCATATAGCCGGAATTGTTCATCGCATCTGCGACACCTTTCACGATATTATCCATATGTCCATGCAGCCCCATACGCCCGCCAAAGTTATTCAGCATGCAATATACAAAAGGAGTGCCTCCAAAATTTCCGCCTCCATAAGAGCCGGGGTTCGTTTCATTCCAGTGCGGCGTCTTTTCTGCATACAAGTCAAGCACCAGCGCATGTTCCCTGTTTCCTTCCAATCCGTTCAAAAGCCCATTAGTTGGATTTCCCTGCCAGGACTGGATGACCCATACTGCATCCGGGTTATACTCCATCATGGATGCTAATACTTTCCGGCTCATAGCAGAGACGTCCATATATCCTGTGTTTCCTCCCTCATGGAACGGGTCTGTCGCGTAGTAATCCGATATATCCCCAAACACATTTTTCTGGCACTCATAGAACAATGCGGCATACTTATCATATGCATCGTTCGTCGTGCGCAGCATATACGGACGCTGGAACGAACACCAGCCTCCCTGTGTAATGACGTCATTATCTCCAAGCGCATATTCGCCTGACGCTACGTTTTTGATATCTACCGGAACCATTCCGCTGTATCCCTGCAGTACCGGCTGCATTCCCAGCTTTCTCATGATCAGATGGTTCTTTCTGGCAAGCTCTGTCCTCTCGCCAAACCAGGAATCATGTACCGGACCGCCAAATCCCGTAAGGTTCGCCATATATGCCCATGCATAATACGCCGGGCCGGCAATATAGTCTTTTGCCTCCTGATGGGTGTAACCCAGCCTTCCCAGGAACTGACGCCATACTTCCTCCTGTGCAGTCACATCCAGAACCAGGTTCACTCCGTTCAGCGCCAGCCAGTCAAGTTCTTTCCGCCATTCATTTTCGCCCCAGAACGGCATAGAATAAGACATCGTACAGTAGTTATACGCATAACGTGCCGGAACTTTACATTCCTTGTGTACTTTCTCTCCCACCGGAACAACTGCTTCCGGCATTTTAACCTGATTCCCCACCTGGCTAATCATCACATTGCAGTAATATTTCAGATAATGGTTCAGCCCGCTGGCCAGAGAGACGCCGTCATTCCCGGTAATCTTAACCTTACCGTCCCCGGTATCTTCAATATCATAATAGTCATATGTCCCCGGTTCACCTACTTCAAACGTAAACCAGTCCACATAGGCTTCACCAATATTCCGACGGATGATTCCTCTTACTTCGTCAATCGTGTCCTGTACGGTTATCGGCTGGTTGTACGCAGATTCTTCCCACGATTCCGGCGGGGTAAACTCTGCCGCGTGAGCTTCCCCTGCCTTTTCCCCTTTTATGCGCACTTCGTTTAAAACAGCCTTCGTACCTACAGAATTGTATTCTAAAAGTACGCGCACACTGCTTGCCTTCACGCCGTCTGCCTGATAGATTTCCCCTTCTTCCGGGCAAGGTTCTTTGCTTGTCTTTTCCGCCAGCTTGGAATAATTTTGTCCATCATTGCTGTAATACAGGGAATACTGAGAATATCCGTTTGACGGCATATAAATCTCAATTTCAGACAGGCTGTATTCACCGCCCAGCCCGATGTCCACATAAGCGGGGTACTGCTTCGCACTCCAGGTATTTTCTGTATTTCCGTCCACAATCCTGCCTACGGTATCCTGGTCATAATTTGCATGGAGGTCTTCACTGCCCCAGGCAATATTTTCTATATCCCCTTCTGCAAGCGCCGCCTTATTAGCAAGGAGCTGAAACTCTGCAAGCTGCGGAATGCTGTTCTTTGCCGCAGCATTCTCTGCCGTAAAGACTGCTTTCAGCATGTGGTACTCCACTTCTTTCGCGTTTATTCCCTCCAGCTCGCTTACCGTAATCTCCTTCCGGCTGCTTCCTGCCTGCGTTCCAATCGTACCTGAAGCTATCTGTGCATATTCAGAACTCCGGCGTTTCTTTCCCAAAATCGTATAACCGTATACAGCGCCGGAAGTATCTTCTTTCATGGCAAGGACAAACTGGCGGATTTTCTGGTCTACATCCAGTTTCACTTCCACAAAAGGCAGCGTCCCGTTTTCTGTCTCAATCACACTGAAATTCTTCGTATGCAGAGCCGCATATGTATCAAACTTCCCGTCTGCCGCATTTTTCTTTTCTGCCGACGCATTCACACTCGCTTCCAGGGAAACTTCTCCTCTGCTCACTGCAATATTTTCCAGCTCTACAACTTCTTCCGCATCCTGGTCAATATAAATTTCTGCCTCTGTAACTGCCGGCCAGAACTGACCTGCCGCGCCGTCTGTAAGCGGCCTGTCAAGCGTCACATACAAATGGGACATTGCCTGAGGTACATCAAATACAAACTCATATCCCTCGCTTAACGTTGCCGTCTTTTCTGACCCCGGCACATCTGCCAAATCACTAACGACTCCATTTAGCGCATATTTCATCTTTACATCCATGCTGCGGTTCGAATGGCTCTCAAATTTCAACACGACCTTTTTCACGCACTTCGTATTTGCCGCCGGCAATGCAAATTCAATCGTACATGGCCACTTGGCTCCATCGTTTATCCACATGGTATCCGTACTCCCATCTACCATATTGGATGCCGGCTTTCCGTTCTGTTCACTTGGCACAGTAATCTTGCAGTCTGCCGCGATATTTTCCAGCGCGCCCGCCGCTTCTCCATCCGCCAGCGCTGTCACCGGAACTGCCGTAAATATCATCAGGCATGCCGTCAGAATACCCACCGCCCGTTTCCATAGTTCTTGTCTCATAGTTACCCCCTTGCTTCCTTCAATATTCGTGCCCAAAACCCTCGGAAATACATCCTTTAACACTAATTTCAGTATAGCAGACGGGAGTCAAATATTCAATAGATTAGTTTTTCCTTACGAAAGCATTCCCCCCAGCATCCCCCCTCCGGCACAGAGCATCAGTGTCGTCAGCATCTGTACAGGCTGCGCTGAAATCCCGTGCTTCACCGCCAGGGACAAGACAAGCAGGAGTGTAAAATAAATTCCTCCTACCGCAAGCCCCCACAAAAATTTCCTGCTGCCGCATTTCTTCCCTGCAAAAAATCCCCCGATAAAGCAGGACAGAAGGTAGACGAGAATAATCCCCACCGATACCTTCCCTTCATCCAGCTCGAACTGGAACAGAAGGAACGTTAAAACCAGCAGCATCGCAATTGTGATTATGTAGGATACCACCAGTGACTTCAATATAGCCGACATTTTTTTCATACTTACATTCATAGCAGCTTCTCCCATTCAAGATTTGTCCCTTGGAAAAATATATGCCGACCCCCGTATAGTTATTCTCCCCGTCCTTCTGTTTCATCAGGAAAGCCACAGCAGGAAGCCCATTTCTCTCCCGCTGCGGCTTTCTTCTTTAACGTATCAAAAACTGTACCAGCTCCATTTTTTCATTAAAAGCAATGCTGAATACAATCTCTCCGTTTTCGTAGATTCCTTCTATGATAGCCCCTCCATATTTCGTTCCTGCTGCTTTATCTACCGTGCCCACGATATCTACATCCCCCAGCTCTTTAAAAGCGCCGTTCTCTTTCAGCAGCGGGTCGCAGCTTTCTGTAAACTGTTCCACCGTATTCTTTTCTTTCAGGCTGGCGTCTCCCATATCAATGATTCCCTGATAATCCTTTTCGTTAAACATGCTGACTACTTTTTCCGCTTCTTCTCTTACCGCCGTTTCCTCAAAGGAATCCGGAAGTTTCTCTTTCTGGCTGCATCCCGTCAGACACACGATCCCCAGCAGCGCCAGAACTATGATTGTTCCTATCGTTTTTTTCATTTTTCCCTCTCTTTCTGCGGCGTGTGCCGCCGGCATAATACATAAACTCCCTTTGCTTTCACTATTTCAGCAGCATCTCTTTTACCTGTTTCAAATCTTTCTGCACCTGCCGCCACACTGCCTCAATTCCGTCAAATTTCCGGATACCCCGAATAAAAGAATGAAACTCTGTCATGACTTTTTCCCCATAAATATTTTGGTCAAAATCTGCCAGCATCGTTTCTATCGTGATATCTGAAGAATCATCCACCGAAGGCCGCGTACCTACATTGGTCACTCCCGGATACCTCCTGCTCTCCACTTCTGTGCATGTAGCATAGACCCCATTAGGCGGCTTGCGCTTGCTGCCGTATATCTTCAGATTTGCCGTCGGCATCCCTACGGTGCGCCCCAGCGCTTTGCCATGAACTACTTTTCCCAGCATGATATACGGATGGCCGCATAATGCCGCCACTCCCTCCATATCGCCCCTGTCCAGGCATTTTGCCACGTCTGCCGCTGTCACAGATTTTCCCTCTGTACACACCATATCTGCTGCTGTCAGCTTTTTCTCCCACGTTTCAAGCCTCTTCCTGTCCGGACATTCTTTTCCAATTACAAACTGTTCCGCTCCCAGCTCTTCTATAAGAATTTGGGGTATAAATCCTTCCTGCCGGGACAGCTCCACAGGCAGAGAGACCAGAACATCCACTCCCATCTTCTCCAAAAGCCAGGCCTTTTCCAGTTCGGTGGTAAGCACATCTTCTGCCTGAAAACAGCTCACTACTACCGACTGTCTCCCTGTTTTCCGGCTCTCTTCCACCAATCTTCGAACAACCGCCTGATGTCCCAGATGAATACCGTCAAAGCTGCCAAATGCCACACAAGTATGTCTCATTTTTTCTATCTTGTCAATATGCTTCATATCCGCCTCACTGCCCTGTATATCTGCAAGGGGCTGCTGTCGTTACACAGCAGCCCCAGCTACGCGAAATTATAAATTGTTCCTGCTATCTCCTGATATGCCTTACTCTGCGGCCGTCTCGCTTTCCGCAGCTGTCTCAGATACCGCCTCTGTTTCGGAAACTGTCTCTGTCTCGGATGACGCTTCTGTTCCTGAAACTGTTTCCGTCTCAGACGCCCCCTCCGTTCCCTCGCTTCCTGTATCTGCAGCCGTCTCTCCTGACGCTGCTTCCGTTTCTGTACTCTTTATTTCAAAAGTGTCTGTAAATGTAATTTCATCCAGCAGTTTATCATCCTGGGTAAACTCTGCCGCTTCTTTCCACGCGTCATACACTTCATTGAACTTGTCTGATTTCCGCTGGGATACGATCGTCTCCTTCTGGCTGTCTGTCGCTTCTCTGTCAAACGTAGACTGCATCTGCGCTACATAATACCCATTATCCGCTTCAATCACACTGTCCGCAAATTCGCCGTCTGAAAGACTGTCCACAGCTGTCTTTACTTTCTCATCAATGCTGCCGTTGTCTGTTCCGTAGGATGTTGTAGTAGCCGACATATTCTCATCAATCGCCTTTACTGCCTCATCCATATCCGTGCCGCCCTTTACTGCATCCAGAACCTGCTGTGCCTTTTCTTTCTGTGCTGCTTTCTCTTCTTCTGTCATGGACGTTGTATTTCCATCGGCATCCGTAGTATCCGCTGTGCTGAACATCACATACTTCACTGTCTTCTGTGCCGCTTCCTCATCGGACACCTCTGTGTCTACATCCTTAATAATTGCCGCCTGCATCTTATTCTGAATCAGAGTCAGGGTCAGCATACGCTCCACTGTCTCCTGGGATGCTGTCATTGCTTTCAGCACATCTTTCTCATTGCTCTCCATGAACTTTGCAGCGGCTTCGGTAATCTTCGCTTTGTCGTCATCCGTAAGCTCTACGCTATACTCGTCCATATGCTTTTCCAGAATCAGCATCTGTTCCACATTCTCTATGATATTGCTCTTCACCGTAGGGCCATAGCTCGACCACATATCCTCACCGAACATGCTGCCGTACATACTCTGCATCCCTGCCTGGTTATAACGCACCATAAAGTTTACCAGCGCATAGTCAATCTTCTCTCCATCTAAAGTAGCGACTGCCTTTCCCGCATTGTCTGCGCTGCATCCTGTCACTGTCCCAACCGCCAATCCCAGGCACAGCCCTGCTGCCAGCAGCTTCTTCCCTATCTTACTCATGATAAGTTTCCTCCTAAAAATTGATTCGTTGTCCTTCTTCGAAACACTTCCTTTAGTATAATCCCTTTCCGGTTTTCCCGCAATATTTTTTCTCAAATTAACACATTTTTCACAAGGATACCCTATTTCAGCAGCTTAATTTCCTCCAGAACTTCTTTGACTGTCACGAGTACATCCTCATTGTCCCGCATCCCCCGCCTCGGCTTCGATAAGCGGAAATACGGCGGCGTATTCATCACGAACGCCAGCCGTCCCCTATACTGCTTTACCAGCAGCTCGATTTTCTTGGGATCCGCCTGCGCCCGCTCAAACATGGTAAACTTAATCTCATTTCCCCTCTGCGCCACTTCTGTTACCCAAGCGCTGTGAGCCAGAGCTTTTAAATTGGCTACCGCCAGAAGATTCTGTACAGATTTCGGAGGCTCTCCGAAACGATCTACCAACTCTTCCAGCATATCGTCATACTCTTCTTCGTTTTCAATCGCGGCAATCCGTTTGTAAATATCAAGCTTCTGCCCCTCATTCTTAATGTACCGTTCCGGAATAAACGCATCGATATCAATGTCTATGGAAGTCTCATATTCTTCCTCCGGCGTCCGTTCGCCCTTTTCTTCCTTCACAGCTTCGTGGAGCATCTTACAGTAAAGGTCATATCCCACCGCCTCCATGTGCCCGTGCTGCTGGGCTCCCAGCAGGTTTCCGGCTCCCCGAATTTCCAAATCCCGCATGGCTATCTTAAAGCCGCTCCCCAACTCCGTAAATTCCCGGATAGCATGGAGCCTTTTCTCCGCTACCTCTTTCAGCATCTTATTTCTCCGGTACATCATGAACGCATAAGCCGTCCGGTTCGAACGCCCCACACGTCCCCGGAGCTGATAGAGCTGAGACAAGCCCATATTGTCCGCGTCATGGATAATCATCGTATTGACATTCGAAATATCCAGCCCTGTCTCAATAATCGTCGTAGAAACCAGTACGTCGATTTCTCCATTAATAAACTCATACATGATTTTTTCCAGTTCACGCTCTTTCATCTGCCCATGTGCAAATGCCACGTTCGCTTCCGGAACCATCTTTGAAACTGCATTCGTCATTTCCACAATGGTGTTTACCCGATTGTACACATAATATACCTGTCCGCCCCGCGCCAATTCTCTGCTAATAGCTTCCCGCACCATCTCCTCATTGTACTCCATCACATAGGTCTGAATCGGCATCCTTTCCATAGGCGCTTCTTCCAACACGCTCATATCGCGAATTCCTATCAGACTCATATGGAGCGTTCTCGGAATGGGCGTGGCCGTCAGCGTGAGCACATCCACATTTTCTTTCAGCTTCTTTATCTTTTCCTTATGCGTAACCCCAAACCGCTGTTCTTCGTCAATCACGAGCAGCCCCAGATTCTTAAATTCCACATCGGAAGAAAGGACTCTGTGAGTTCCGATAATAATATCCACCAGTCCCTTCTTTAAATCCGCCAGCGTCTGTCTTTGCTGTGCCTGAGTGCGGAAACGGCAGAGCAGGTCCACCCGAACCGGAAAATCCTTCATCCGCTGTGCAAACGTGTTATAATGCTGCTGCGCCAGAATTGTCGTCGGCACCAGATATACCACCTGCTTGCTCTCCTGCACCGCTTTAAATGCTGCCCGTATAGCAATTTCCGTTTTCCCGTATCCTACATCGCCGCAGACCAGGCGATCCATGATTTTCCGGCTTTCCATATCCTTTTTTACCGCTTCAATCGCCAAAAGCTGATCTGCCGTCTCTTCAAAAGGAAATGTCTCCTCAAACTCTCTCTGCCAGACGGTATCCGGTCCGTACTCAAACCCCTGCTGCTCCTGGCGCGCCGCGTAAAGCTTTACCAGATCTTTCGCAATATCTTTGACAGCGCCCCGCACTTTCGTCTTGGTCTTTCTCCACTCCGGTCCTCCCAGCGTATTAAGCTTTGGCTGCCCGGCATCCTTATCCGCATATTTCTGAATAACATCCATCTGCGTAGCCAGCACATAGAGCTTGCCTCCCCCCGCATACTCGATTTTCATATAATCTTTGGCTACACGGTCTACCTCCACTTTCTCAATTCCCCGGTAGACGCCCAGCCCATGATTTTCATGAACCACATAATCGCCCACGGACAGCTCGGAAAAGCTCTGGATTTTCTTTCCCTCATAGGTTTTGCGCTTCTTTTTTTTCTTCTTTTCCTGCCCGAAAATATCGCTCTCGGATATTACCACAAATTTAATCAGCGGATACTCGTATCCCCTGTTCAATTTTCCATAGCTTACTAAAATCTCTCCCGGCGCCACTTCCCTGTCCAGATTTTCCGTATAAAAACTGTTCAGTTCTGCATCGCGCAGGTCTGCCGCCAAACGCTCCGCACGGCTTCTCGAACCGGAAAGCAGTATCACCTGATATCCGTTTTTCTTCCATCTCTGCAAATCCCGGACAAGCATTTCAAAACTATTATTATATGGATTCACGGCCCTCACGTCCAGGCTGAACCCAGCCGTCACCTTCCAGGGCTGCCGCGGAGAATCCAACGTACACAGCCCCAGGCAGTGCTGCCGGTTCAGCCGCCCGATTGTCTCCTGGCACGTATTTAACACGCCTGTCTGCTTCGGAAGCGCATACCCTTTCTCCAAACGGCTTTCCATACTCTCCCTGAACTCCATCTCAATGGCGTTTCCCTCTTCCATGAGACGGTGGGGCTCATCCAGTACAAACAGGGGCTCCCTCCCTTTACAGTATTCTATCAGGCTCTCTGTTTTCTCATAGAGATAATCCACCAGCGCATCCATCCCTGCCTCCCATGAAAGCTCTGTCAGCCGCTCCTTTGTCTCTTCCAGCAGCATTTTCAGACGGTGCGCCTCCTCTGTCCGCATTTCCTGGCGCATCTGCTCATAGGGCTTCTTCACATCTCTTTCCATCCGCTTCACAGCCTTTTGGATGCGCTCCTGATCCGCTATCACCTCTCTTGCAGGATAGATTGTAATACACTCCAGATTTTCTATGGAACGCTGACTCTCCACATCAAAGCTTCGAATGGAATCCACCTCGTCCCCCCATAGCTCAATACGCACGGGATTCTCCTCCGTCAGTGGAAAAATATCCAGAATGCCTCCCCGTGCCGCAAACTGCCCTGCGCTTTCCACCTGCGGCGTATTCTCATATCCCATCGCTGTCAGCTTCTGTTTGATCGCGTCCACTTCTAACATGCTGTCATTTTTGATAGATAAAATGTTTTTTTTCAGCTCTTCCAGCGGCATTAGATGATCCATACAGCCGCCCATAGTGGTGATAATCGTTACCTGCTCTTCCTCGACCAATGCTTTAACCGCCGCCAGCCTCTGCCGGACAATCAGGTTACTGTGAATATCCGCGCTATAAAAAATCAAGTCCCTGGCCGGATACAGCAGCGCTTTCCTGTCAAAAAAGCGACAGTTCTCATAGATTTCCTTTGCGCGGGATTCGCTGTAAGTCAATACAATCTTACAGGGAAAATCTTCTCCTGCCGTATATATGAAATGCGGTTTCTGGGCGTCAATACACCCTGCCACCTGCACGATACCTCTTTTTTTCAGCGATGCTTTGATTTGCGGAAATTCGCTCAATTTTTCCAATGGCTCTGTAAAAGCTCTCATCCTTCTACCTTCTTATTATATTCATTCATTGCCGCCTCCATATTGTCCGTGAGAATTTTAACCACGGCGTCTGCCGCCCGCTCTAAAGAAACATCTACCTTCTCTCTCTCTGCTTTCGAAAAACGGCTCAGCACATAATCAGCCAAATCATAGCCCTTCGGCTTTTCTCCCACTCCCACCTTTACCCGCTTAAACGCCTGGCCTCCCAGATGGGCGATAATATTTTTAATTCCATTGTGTCCGCCTGCGCTCCCTTTCGCCCGCAGCCTGAGCTGTCCCGGTTCCAGGCTGATATCATCATAAATTACAATCAATTCTTCTGTTTCGTCTATCTTATAGAAGTCTATGAGCTCTCTTACACTCTCACCACTTAAATTCATAAACGTCTGGGGTTTCGCCAGAACTACCCGGTTCCCCTCTACAATCCCTTTTCCATACAATGCCTTATGCTTTTTCGCATCCACACTGATTCCATAACGCTCTGCCAGCACATCAATCGTGTCAAACCCCACATTATGACGGGTATGGGCATACTGTTTGCCCGGATTCCCGAGCCCTACGATAATATACATACGTTCCCCTTTCTGACGCATTTGGCTCGCCATGCCGATAAATTTGAAAATTTTCACTCTCAGGCTTACCTCCCCTGCTCCATATCCATACGGCAAATTTCCAATACTTTCCGGTACGGCATCTCCCCTCCAAAAATATCCAGAGCGCTCCCCACTGTTACATCCACCGCATCCTTCCCCAGCGTCTTCAGCTTTTCCAAATCCTCAAAACTGCCTACGCCTCCCGCGTAAGTCACGGGAATCCCCTGCCAGTTTCCCAGCATCCGCACCAGTTCTTCTTCGATGCCATTTGCCTTTCCCTCCACATCCACGGCATGAACGAGAAACTCATCACAATAACAGGCTAACGTCTCCAACGTCCACTCATTCAACACCGTCTCCGTAAACTTCTGCCAACGGTCGGTAACGATAAAGTACTCCTCCCCTCGCTTCCGGCAGCTCAAATCCAGTACCAGGCGTTCCTTTCCTACAGTGCTTCTTATCTTATCCAGATTCGTATAATTCAGACAGCCATCCTTAAACACGAAGCTCGTAACAATCACATGCGAAGCTCCCGCATCCAGGTAGTCTGACGCATTCCCGTCATGAATACCGCCGCCGGCCTGCAGTCCCCCCGGATACGCCCGCAGCGCCGCCAAAGCCTGCGCCCGCGTTGCCTCATAATAAGGAGACGAAGCCGGGTTCAGCAAGATAACATGTCCTCCTTGAACTCCTTCCCTTCGGTAAAGCCTGGCATAATAAGGAGCGTCCTGAACGGACACAAAATTTTCCGCCGCTAAATCTCCGGAATCGGCCAGAGAACCTCCGACAATCTGTTTTACTTTTCCATTGTGAATATCAATGCATGGACGAAATCTCATCTGTTATCCCTTTCTTACTGCAAATAGTAACTTTCCTTTCTCTTAAAACCACAAAAAGCCGGCATTCCGTGCCGAAAGTTCCTGTGCAGATTCCTGAAAATCTTTGCCCGGGAACCTTCGGTACGCAGTGCCAGAACTGCTGCCTTGCTTCTTTTACTGAATCTCCAAAAATCTTCTCTCCAGCTCAGAAAACACCTCTCCCAGAGAGCACGCAAAAGAAATATCCGAAGCAGGATTTAACTTCACCTGAAGCTGATCCCTGTTAATCACTACCAGATGGTTTCCTCTGAACTCATGAATATAGTACGCCGCAGGATATACCGTCAGCGAGGTTCCGCCGATCATCAGCATGTCTGCCTCCCGAAGTTCTTCTTCCGCTTCCCTGACTGCATTCCCCGGAAGCTGCTCTCCGTAAAGAGTCACGTCCGGCCGCACCATATGGCCGCACGCCGGACATTCCGGAATGGAGTTCTCTGACTGGAAAATAAAATCACCGCCATATTCCCTGTGGCAGTGAACACAATAATTCCTCTGCGTCGTCCCGTGAAGCTCAATCACGCGCCTGCTGCCTGCCATCTGGTGCAGCCCGTCAATATTCTGGGTAATTACTGAAGAAAGCTTTCCTGCCGCCTCCAGCCTTGCCAGCATTTTGTGGGTAATATTCGGCTTTATGCCCCTTGTGTCCAGCTTTTGATTGTAAAATTCATAAAATACTTCCGGCCTGTCATACAGGCAGCCGGAGCTTAACAGATACTCCGGCGAATACTTGTCAAACTGCACGTCATGCTGGTTGTACAGCCCATCCTTACTCCTGAAATCGGGAATACCGCTTTCCGTCGATACTCCCGCCCCGCCAAAGAATACGGTTTTCTTCGATTCATTCATACAGCGAATCAGGAGGTCAATCTTTTCTTTCATCATCCGGCCCCCCTGTCCCTGGGTAAACATACCGCCCCAAGTATTTCATTCATAGCTGACATTGTACCATACTTCTCCGCGCATATCCAGACTGTAAATGCCTGATACTGCCTAAATCGTAACAGTTCAGCCTTCGGCTTCCTAATTCCTGGCATCAAGCCATGCAAAACCACTTCGTGGTGGCTTGATGCCCCTGAACCGCAACGCTATTTCACGGACTTTGCAGCAAGTGCAAAGTCCCGGGCTGAACTGCTGCCCTAAATCTTTTAATATACCTCCGCCCCAAAAGGCATCAACGCCAGCTTTGCGAGCTTAAACTGCTGCAGCCCAAACGGGATTCCGATAACCGTAATGCACAGTAACACGCCAAACAGCACATGTTCCAATGCCAAAAACAATCCGGAAAACAGCAGCCACACAATATTCAGTAGAAATGAAGCAGCGCCCCCGCCATAGCGAACCTGCTTTCCAAACGGGAAAAAACTAAGCGATGCAAGCTTAAAGCACTGCACGCCTACCGGGATTCCGATAATCGTAATGCACCAGAGGCATCCTGCAAGGCACCAGCTCAATCCGCTCAGTGCACCGCCAAACAAAAACCACAACAAATTTCCTAAGCAACCCATTTTGCGCACCTCCTGCCCGATAATGTTAATTCATCTTCACTTTTACCTTTATTTTTTTAGACAGGCCATTCCGGGCAATACAGTATATCGTACAAGTACCATCTTTTTTCCCGGTAATAACCCCTTTCTTAGACACTCCTGCAATAGACGGCTCAGATGAAACATAACGCACCTTCTTCTCAGCTTTTCTTATCTGTTTTCCTGTCACTTTCACACGAAGCTGGACTTTTTTCCCCGGCTTCACACTCACATTTGAACGTTTCACCCGTATTTTTAAAGGATTACCATATTTTCCTCCCGCTGTCATACTATAGGCTGGCAGGGACTTGGATAGGATTACACGTTTCCCACCAACATTTTTATACGCTGTGACATAGTATTTGTACTGGCTTCCCCGTTTTAATCTTGTATGTTTCCACTTGCCTGTCTTTTTGCCGACTGTTCGGAGACGTTTATATTTCCCATTATATTTTGCTCCATACACTTCATACCCATCTGCCGATTCCACCAGATTCCAGCGGATTGTCTGTGACGTTTTGGCAGAAGACACTTTGCAAAGAAGCAGCGCGGAGTTCGTAGTTTCATTGCCAATCCCGGAATCATCTCTCTCTCCGGAGTCATCACCTGGCTTTTCCGGCAGCCCTGACCCCATATCCCCCGGTTTGTCTATCGGATTCGGTGCCGGCTCTGGATCTGGTGTTGGCTTCGGCTCCGGCGTCGGTTCCGGCTCCGGCGTTGGTTCCGGGTCCGGCGTTGGTTCCGGGTCCGGCGTTGGTTCCGGGTCTGGCGTTGGTTCCGGGTCTGGCGTTGGGCCTGGATCCGGCGTTGGTTCCGGGTCCGGTGTCGATCCGGAGCCGTAAATAGATTCCTTGAAGTCCTGTGTCTGAAGTAAATATGCTTTGAATATTTCCTGTTTCAGGCGCTCCACCTCTGTCGCGTGTGCGCGGATATTATTAGAACCACTCGGCAATGCATTAACATTTATCAAATCACTCTCTACCGCCTCCCTCATCAGCAGGCGCAGTTCTTCAAAATTACTAACCGTAACGGACTGATTTTTCCACGTAATAGTGACTGGCTTTAATTCGCCGACTCTTTCAATCCTTCTCTGGAACATCGCTTTCTTAAAATCAGCCATTGTCTCATAAGTACCGCCAAATATCTTCTTCAAGATATATTCATCCGACAGAATCGCCTGTTCCGATTTGGCAGATTCTTTATACTGATTGGATATATAAGGAACCATGCCATTGTAATATCCATATTCAGCAAGCAGTTCAAATGCCTGCCGACGTATCATGAGATCGCCGCTAACACCATAGCTATTCTGTACCCCGGCATAATTAGCGCTAAAGAGCGGAACAACATAATAACCATTTCTCGCCATGCTTCCTGTTGTCTTCGTTCCATTTACCTCATGGCGGGATACAATAATATTATTACAGATCAGGTCATCGATAGAGTTCAGCCCCTCTGCCTCATCTGTGGTCAACTCTCTTACTGAATCCAGATTATGCCTGGAACCTTCCTCTCCCTGATTATATCTTTCCTCCGGGTCCTCGATCTGTTCAAGTTTGTGGAACCATTTCCTCTTCTCTTCTGTACTTTTTGTAAACATAACATCTGCTTCTGCGTAATCCAGCGTATAAACGACATCCAGAATGCCTTTCATGTAACTCTGCAGATCGGCCTCATCCTGAAAACGTTCGGGCTGGGCATTATGATAGCGGTCGCTGGACGCCAGGCGGTCATAGATCAGATTCAGGTTAAAAGCAGGCGGGTCATTTGTCTCATAAGGCTCGAACATCCCCCTTGTGTAAACTTCTCCCATTATGCCGTCCCGCGAACCATTCCCATTCAGCATCAACTCGGAAACAAAGATATGCGTCAGCTCATGGGCATACGTTGCAAACCCCCGTTCTGTCAGCGCCTTTGACGCATAGTAACGGATACGCGCTCCTTCCGCCACACCATCTGCAAACATATAGGTACCATATAAATTCATGGGAGTAAAAAATTCCCTCACGCCCAGGGCAGCATTCTCCCCCAATTTATCCGACCATTGGATAACTGTATCGGGATCAATCCGAAGACTGTCCAAAACAACACGATTAGACGCGAGCAGCCCCTTCTTTTCCGGTTTTGCAATGCGATGCCAAAAATCAACAAATGCCTTCTGCTGCTTCGCCCCCTGCTCCATCTGCTGCAGAAACTTTTCACGTAATTCTCCATAACGTGCCGGATCGGTTTCTCTTAAGTTCCTGTCTATATAACAATCCACGATTCCATATGTAATCGTCAAAGAATTTGCAATAACGTAAACACTGTCTTCTGATACAGTAAGCAATGGCAAAATATAGGCGCGGGAAACCGTATCATCATACAGCCTCCTGTATATTCCGGCATCCCTGCTGTCCCAGTCAGATAGTTTTTCCAGTATATATGCACGGCTTTCCTGCAAAAACCACTCGTTCAGCGATGTATCCGGTATCCATTTTTCTCTGTTCTCTTCCAAAAAAGCCTCCAGTGTCATAGAAGAAGTAACTTTCGAAAACAACTTCCCCCGGCCAAATAAATTCACATTATTGGCAATTTTCAAATTATCGCCGCCGGCGCTTCCAATCTCTATCAGCCAGTCCAGAACATCTGTCTGAACTCCGTATGTCCCCGGCTCATAAAGGAGAACATCTTTAATATTGTGCTCTCCCATATCAAAATTATACAATCTCTCAAGATAAGTAAGCCCCAGCAGCAGTTTTTCTTTATTTTGCTGTATTTTATTAGAAAAAAAATCTGCACCTTTACTTTCCGCGCCGGCAGTACTGTCAACCACTCTCTGAATAATCTCTCCAATTTCTGCCTGCACCTTTGCAAATGCCTCTTCAAAAGACATCGCTTTTACATTGTCCTTATTTAATTCCGCCACGGCTTGTTCATCCGTAATATCCGCAGGGCTCTTTCCCTCCCGTATGGCAATTTCTGTTTTCTTATTTAATTTGTCTGACAGGGAATACCGGCTTGGCGCCAGCAGCTGCCCTATTGTCGTACTATTTTCATAATCAACTGCCTGCAGAGCCGCTGTTGTATTCCGACTCACCGTTTCTCCGCAGCTCCCTGCAAAAGAAGTCATTGATGGAACAATTAACGCCATCATGATAAATACTATTATTGCCGCTCTTATATTTTTCATCCGCCGTCCTCCGCTCATATCCTTTAATACAAATAACAGTGTACTTCTTCACTGAAAACATTATACTTTATTTTCCATCTGTCAACAATCCTTTTCTGCAGGATTACAATACATAAACCTTTCATTGTAATTTTAGAAATGCCGCAACTGAATGATTCTCCGGAGGAAGTCAAACTTGACGGGAGCAGGAAAACACGAAAAATGTGCTTCAGCCCAGGGTGCTGAAGCATATTTTTTAATTTCGATTAAGACGATTCACCCACTCGGTGCATATTGGTTAACTTTTCAACTACGTCAGCAAGCCCCTCCTGTTACCCGCGCCGTTTCTGCTCTTTCTCAAACCCTTGCTTTTTATAGACGAACACAGTATAATTATATGCAATGATTGCAATATGCCCGCCGCCTTGCGCGGAATCGGCATGAAGGAGGCTTTATGAACAGATACCGCATCGCTAAATTTTTCATTTTCTTTTTCTTTTCTGTTCTTTTCCTGTCAGGCTGCAGAGATTCAGCGCAGGTAAAGCTCGTAAAGTCCGAACTAAATCAGCTCCAAAAACTGGACGAGAATACTATCCGCACTTTTATTTCTTATGAAAATATTCTCCGTCCCGGCGCTTCTTCAAATGTCAGCAGCGAAGCCACCCAAACTGTGCAGCTTTTTTTCCAGGATTTTGACTATCGCATTCTGTCTTCTAAAGTCGCAGATAACACTGCCACGGTAACTGCAGAAATCCAGAATATCGACACGAAAGAACTTGCCAAAGACCTTTGTTTGGAGTTAATCGTCCGCAGCAGTTCTCCACACGCAGAAGATAGCGCCATACTTTCCGGCGATTCCTATTTTTCACTTCTGCACGGCTTCCTCTCCCATAACCAGTACAAATCTGTAAAAACCGAAGTGCATTTTCACCTGGAAAAAACAGACGGACAATGGCTTATCCAAGGTAACGAAGTATTAGAAGATGAGCTTTTAGGGGGATTTATCTCCTGTCTGAACGATCCCTACCTGGTAACGCCTGAAGAAATTATCGCTAAGGTCTGCGAAATGCTGAAAGCACAGACTCCTGAAGAATGGATTTCTTATCTGGAGATCAAAGATGTGTTTTCCACCTACAGTACCCTTTCTGACAAAGTTGACTTGGCTCTTGCCTCCCAAATTTCAAAATGCTTTTCTTACAATATTAGGGAAGTAACCGTGGCTGGCGACAAAGCGAACGCGCTGGTCGACATCACCAGCCTCGATATGTCCAGCGTCCTTGATGAATATCTTGACAAGCTGCTGGACTACGCTTCCACCACAGAGGCTGTACGCGCTACTGACACAGAACTCGCCGACAAAACCGCGGCTCTGCTCGCCGAGTGCCTGAACACCAACCGTAAAACCTGCACAAAAACCGTAGAAATTCATTTTACAAACAACGGAACCACCTGGGAAATGCAGCTAAATGGCGATTTCACAGACGCATTGCTGGGAGACATAAAAAAAGCTGCAGAAGCTTTTCAGTCAGCAGCAGTTTCCGGCGAATCAAATACACCGCAATAAGCCGCAGCGTATTTGATTCGTTAAAAGCCAGCCGTTACGCTCAAATCCCGCGGAAGAAGAAGGAAAATTCCATTGGTTCCCCTGCATCCAGCAGAAATTCCGGATGTGTCCTGGAGCCCCAGCTGTCGTCGCCTCCGACTCCCATCTGGGCTTTTGCCACCCGTACCGTAGTGTAGTGCACCGGAGGCAGTTCATACACATGTCTTGCATTTTCCAGCTCATGCGGCGTATACGGCAGAGCGGAAAAATTCAATTCTTCTCCCCAGAACCTAAGCCCTCTCCCTTTATAATCTGTCACTTCCGCCCAGCGTACTCCCTGTTTATTCCCGCACTCCTGGGGTACCAGGTATTTTGCCAGATTATCTTTTACCTGATTTTTGTAAACACCAAGTTTCGCCCCCTGCATACGGTCAGCATACGTTTCTTGCGGACCATATCCATACCATTTCACATGTTCATAATCTGCGTTTAACCGGAACATCATACCGAATTCCGGCATATCCCCCAGTTCCCTGACTGGTGCATAGGAAAGCTTCACCTGAACCGTCCCATCGCCAAACACACGGTAAGCCACAAAGCATTCTGCTTCTGGCGTAACGGGCATCCCATACCGGAAGGTTACGGTAACGCTGTCCTCTGCTTCTTCCACCCGGGGTTCGCTTTGTGCCGGCTTTCCGAACGGCTTATGGGTCAGATACATACTGGCAATCTTCCACTGGGCATATCTCTGAGGCATCATGTTCCCTTTATCATTATCTGTAGGCGCCCGCCAGAAGTTTGGCATTGGAATCGTTTCCAGCAGTTCTTTTCCCCCATAGCGGCAGGACACCATCCCTCCGCTCAAATTCGAAAACAGGGCGCTAAAGTTCTCTCCCTGCACTCCGGTATTCCATTCCCCATGAATCACACGGATTTTCCCTCCATGAGTTTCTTCCGAACCTTCCACACGGTAAATCATCTGCCCAAACGCTATTTCATGACCTGCCTCTGCCCAAAGCGTACTTTCCTTTAGCGCAAAGGAAACGGTCACGGCATATTCTCCCGGCGCTGTCCTCCGCTTCACCGGCAAAGGATATGCCTTTTCCGCAAGAGGCGCCACATCTGTTTCCAGCACTGTTTTTTCTATCTGCCTCCCTTCCCGCTCTACAAGCACCATACAGCAGTATTCTGATGTACGGGTAAACAGATTTTTGTTCCGTATATGAACCATATCGCCTTCAAAGCGCACATCAATTCCCTGGTAATTATATTTTACGGACGGCATTTTCGGAGACTCCTCCCGTTCTCCTCCGTAAACAATACCATTTCCGCTGAATGTATAGTCTGTGGGGCGCTCCCCAAAATCACCGCCATATGCCTGGAACACTTCTCCATAGCGGTTCTTTTTCCGAATCGACTGGTCGATATAATCCCAGATAAAACCGCCCTGGTAAGACATATCCGTATCGGCCAGTTCCGTGTATTTATTCATTGCCCCGCAGGAATTTCCCATAGCATGGGAATATTCGCAGCTTATAAAAGGCTTGCTCCTGTCCTTTGCCAAAAACTCTTTAATCGCTTCCACCGAAGAATACATCTGGCTTTCCATATCGCTCGAATCCCGGTACCGCCTGTCATGGAAAATCCCCTCATAATGAACCAGGCGGGTATCATCCAATCTGCGGAATTGTTCTGCCATATGCCAGATCACGCTTCCGCCGAAAGACTCATTTCCGCACGACCAAATCAGAATCGATGGGTGGTTTTTGTCTCTCTGGTAGCAGGAATTTACCCTGTCCAGCATCATAGCTTCCCATTCTGCCCTGTCTCCCGGAAGCACATCCTCTATTTCTCCTTTGCCGCGCTCAATCGGCTCCCAGCTTCCGTGGGATTCCATATTATTTTCTGCGATTAGATACAGGCCATACACATCACACAGCTCATAAAGCTCTGAACTGTTCGGATAATGGGAGGTGCGTACCGCATTGATGTTATTCCGCTTCATAGTCAGGATGTCCTGGAGAAGTTCTTCCTTTGAGACAACACGCCCTGTCTTTGAACTGAACTCATGACGGTTTACCCCTTTAAATACAATCCTTTTTCCATTCAGGCACATAATGCCGTCCTTGATTTCAAACTTTCGGAATCCTACGTTCTGAGAGATACATTCTGTCAGATTTCCTGCCCCATCCCATACTTCTATCCTCAACTCATACAAGTTTGGCTTCTCTGCGCTCCACAGCCTGGGGGCAGACACCTGATAGCAGAATGTATTATGTTCCTCCAGGCTCTCTGTCCGTGAAAATATCTCTCCCTCACTCCCTAAAAGCGTCAGCTTTGCCGAAGCTTTGCCTGAAAGCACAGCTTCTATGCAGATTTCCAGCTCTGCATCACGATACCCCTCATCAAACAATGTGCGGATGCGCATATCTGCTATATGTATTTGAGGCACGGCATAAAGGTATACGCTCCTATGCAGCCCCGAAAACCGATAAAAATCCTGATCTTCACACCAGCTTGAGGACGTCCACTTAAATACCCGGACTGCCAATTTATTCTCTCCCTCTCGTACATAAGGGGTGATTTCAAAATCCGACGGTGTAAAACTATCCTCACTGTACCCTGCAAATGAGCCGTTCATCCAGACAGCCAGTCCGCTCTCCGCTCCCTGAAAAGACAGGTATAGCCGTTTGCCCTGCATGTGCCCGGGGATTGTAAAATATTTCACATAACTGGCGATGGGGTTAAACCTTTCCGGAATTTCCCCCGGCGAAACCTCTTCCCTGCCATCCCAGGGATACTGGACATTGACATATTGAGGAATATCCCACCCCTCCATCTGAATGCTTGCCGGAACGCGGATATCTCCCCAGCTTCTACAGTCATATTCCGGCTGTTCGAAGCCCGGTACTGTCTGTGCGTAATTCCCTGCATATGCAAATTTCCATAAGCCGTCCAGAGAATACCGGAAACTGCTGTTTCTCTCCTCATATTCCTCCCATGAAGCATACGCCACATGGTCTGAATGCATGGGGCACCTTCCATCTGCAAAATATTCCGGGTCTTTTACTTTTCCATAGTCAAACACCTTCACTTCTTTTTCCTCCTTTGCCGCTCACAGGGAGTCTTTTTTCAAACACAATGTACTCCTTTACTCTTCTGCCGTCAATCCAATTTTGCCCGCCCCGCAGGAATCCACTCCAACATCCGGCATTCGGCGTCAATTTTCGGTATCAGCCGGGAAGTCTGCACCACTTCCACCATAATATCAACCTGAAATTTATCCGCCCCTTTCCATTGCTCTGGTATATGTACGCATTCAAAAATCGGAATCTGCTGACCTGCCGATACCGGATCTTTAAAATAATAATATCCGTCCTGCGGATTATAATTCCACGAGGGCATCTGCTCCAGATGTTCCAAAATCTCACGCCCTTTCTTTTTGGAAAGCCCTTCTACCGAAACCTTCGCCCGGATATATGCCTGTTTTGAATCATCTGACATACACACCACCGGATTACAGCTGATGGCCTGCCCCGGCCTGGCATCCTCAACGACAAGCTGCCAGCCTTCTTCGTCTTCTGCGCCTGCTTCCCCTGCTTCCATAAGCATCGCTGATACATCTCCAACCGTCACTACCGACACCGGGGAATTCCCCTGCACCCGCAGAAACAGCATACCGTCCACCCAAAACGCTGCCAAAATCATAAACAGCCCCGCTATCCTGAAAAATTTCCGTTCCTTCATTTTAATCCCTCCGCATAAAACAATGCCGCCTCTGCACTTTTTGTGAAACAGCATGTCCTTTCTGTAAACCAATAGCAGCAACAGCCTTACAGGCTGTTGCTACTATTTTATGCGGTATTACTGAGGGATATTCGTTACAATTCTTTTACATTACCATCTGTTCCATTCACAGTAACGTTACATCCTTTCCGGTGCGGAAAATCCAAGAGTGTCAGTACAAAGCTCCAGCACGTCTTTCGTTAATGCCAGAAGCTGAATCCAGGATGCCTTCTGCTCCTCATTTTCTTCAGAAAGAATTTTCGTTTCATGATAAAAATGGTTAAATTCATTCGCCAAATCATAAATATACGCGCATATCTTATGCGGCGCAAGCTCGTCAAACGCATTTTGCATAACGCTGTTAAACCTGGACAGCACCAGCATCAGCGCCTTTTCACTGCTGCCTGACGGCTTTCTGATTTCATGCGTCCCCAAGCTGCCGCCGCCCGCCCGGTATTTATTCAGTATCGATTTGATACGAACAATTGTATACAAAATATATGGGCCTGTATTTCCCTCAAAAGAAGTGAATCTCTCCACGTCAAACACATAGTCTTTGGACGCCTGATTTGACAAATCTCCATATTTGATAGCCGCCAGGCCTACGATCTTCGCCGTCTCCCTGGCCTCTTCTGCATCAATCTCATGATTATCCGTAATTTTTCTGAACATCTCTTCGTTAATATCCTGAATCAGGCTTTCCAGACGCATCACGCCGCCCTCGCGGGTCTTAAAGGGCTTTCCGTCTTTTCCGTTCATCGTTCCAAAGCCCAAAAACTCCAGCTCCGTGCCCTCTTCCACAAGCTTCGTCTTTCTCGCGCAGCGGAATACCTGTATAAAATGCATCTCCTGACGCTTGTCTACCACATAGATCATTTTATCCGGGTGGTAGTTTTTCATGCGGTCAATAATCGTCGCCAGGTCTGTCGTTGTATACAGGGATGCGCCGTCTGATTTCAGTATCATACAGGGCGGCACTTCTTTTGTATCGCTCTCTTCTTTTACATCCACTACCCATGCGCCCTCATCCAGACGGGAATATCCTGCATTCTTCATATATTCTGCCATTTCGGGAATATATGGCTGGGCATCTGACTCTCCCTTCCATAAATCAAACGAAACGCTCAGACGTTCATAATTCTTCTTCAAATCCGTGACTGACACCTGCAGGATATGGTGCAAAACCGCCTGGTAGCCTCTATGTCCATGCTGCAGCAGATAAGTTGCCTGCATGGCTTCCTCTTTATATGCCTCGTCCTCTTTTGAACGCGCGCTGGCCGTCGGATAGATTTCCTCAAGCTCCCCAATGGTAAACGGCGGCTCTGCCGGGTATTCTCCCTCGTATGCCTCGTCAAAATACACCAGCTCCGGCTTGCGGACTTTCAGCTCTGTAATAATCAGCCCCATCTGGAGTCCCCAGTCCCCCAGGTGCACGTCTCCCAAAACTTCATGTCCCATCAGGCGCCCCATGCGCTTAATGCTCTCGCCGATAATCGCTGATCGCAGATGTCCGACATGCAGCGGTTTTGCCACGTTTGGCCCGCCGTAATCTATCATAATCTTCCGGGGCTCTGCTGTTTTTTCAATAGAAAGATTTTCATCTTCCTGCATCTTCTGCAGATAATCTGCCAAAAAACCTGCTTCCAGTTTCAAATTGATAAAGCCGGGATTTACTGCTGATACCTCTGAAAACACCTTGCTCTCTGTCAATTTTTCCACAACGTCATTCGCAATCACAATGGGGGCTTTCTTGTATGCCTTCGCAGCTGCCATCGCTCCATTGCACTGATATTCACACAAATCCGGGCGGTTTGACAGGGATACCTTTGCATAAGACGCATCATAACCTGCCGCCTTGAAAGCCTGTACCATTTCCCCGGTGATAAAGTCCAGAATCTTCTTCATCTTGCTATCCTCTTTCTATTCCAAATCATTTTGTCATATTCCAGTCCTTATCATAGCAAGTATTTCCGTGATTTTCAATGGTTACTTTTGAATTTCAATCCTGCTTCCATCAGCGCATTTCCATGATAACACTTCCCGGCAGCAAGGTCTTTATAAAGCGCCGACGCCTCCAGCCCTTTGAGCTTCACATAGTTTACCGTCATATTCCCGTGAATTTCAAACATCACCACATTGACCAGAGCACGTTCCATATCTTCCGAAACAAACATCCATGCTCCGTAAGCATCTTCAAACGGATTTGACAGACGATACTACTTTCCTTCCTGCGCGATTTTTACATTAAGGAGGCGTTCTCTTTTATTGAACAGAATTTCCAAAATCCTATTTCTATAGAAGATATCGCAGCCTCCTGCGGTCTAAATCGCAGCTATTTTGGCAAAATTTTTCATGAAGATATAGGGAAATCCCCGCAAGAATTTCTAATCTCTTACCGCATGACAAAGGCCGCTGAACTTCTAAAGCTCACCAGCCTGTCTATCGCGGATATCGGAAATGCAGTCGGGTATCCTAACCAGCTCCACTTTTCCCGCGCGTTCAAAAATGTGTACGGAATACCGCCAAGACAATGGCGGTATGAACATAGCGGCGGAAATATGCTGTCATAATTCCGCCGTACAAATACATCCTTTTAAATCTGAAAAGCGGGGGCATTTGTCTGCCCCCGCCGCATCTTTATCTCTTTCGCTGAATAGTTCCTACTGTGTTACTTCTTCATAAGTATCCAAGTCAGCCGGAAGCTCTACTGTCACTTCCTGTCCCGGATTGTTGACTGTCATATCTGCATCGATAGACGCTTTCACCTCCTGGCCTTCCATGCTCATGGTCATATCCATCTTGACCTTCTGTGACAGCATATTGAAGTCTTTGTCCACAGTCAAAGTACCGCTCATATTATCCAGGCCTAAATCCATGCCTTCTGCCCCGCCTGTCACGCCAGACATTGTGCTTCCCATAAGGGAATTTACAAAATCTGCCATTTTGTCAGCATCGGCTACATACGTGATGACATAGTTTCCGCCCTCTTCTTTCATTTCCAGAGACTTATAGATATCTGCCTGTATCTCCATCAAACCGTTGCTTGACTCAAGAGTTTTTTTCAGTTCCTCCAGGTTCATCGCCACCTTTGACTTCGTACCCATAGCGTCTGTATAATAATATCCATCGGTGTAATAGGTATTCGTACTCATATCCTGGCCCAGAAGATTCATCTTCATTTCCATAGCCATCTTCATATCTTCCGTATTGATTCCCGTCTCTTTGGCGCTTATATCTACATCAAAGTCCATGCTCTGTCCGGCTATCTCCATATTCATAGCCATCTTCCCGCTCATATCAACATCTGTCATGGCCTGCTGCTTTGCGCTTGCCTTTTCCAAAACTTCCTCTGCTGTCACTTTGCTCCCACATGCCGTCAGGCAAATCATTGCTGCCACAAGCAGCATCGCTGTCAAAATTCTCTTTTTCATGTCTTTTCCCTTTCTTTTATAAAATATCTTCTGATTCTCCAGTCTCTTCCTCCTGTGCCGCAGCGATTTCATACTGCTGAAGGATAATTCCCTGGATTTTTTCCCTAGTGCCGGAGCTTATGGGATGTGCAATATCACGGTATTTGCCATCAGATGCCTTACGGCTCGGCATAGCGATAAACAAACCCTTCTCACCCTCGATGACTTTAATATCATGCACTACAAACTCATCATCAATCGTGATTGAAACAACTGCTTTCATTTTTCCTTCTTTTGCAACTTTGCGCACTCTCACATCCGTAATTTTCATACCCTGTGCCCCTTTCAACCTCTTGCCGGCTGTCCCTTCCCTGACACAGCCATCATTTCCTCTATACCATTTTCCAAACCGGATTACAGTACATACCTCTCGTTTTTCTCCAGGACAATTTTAATGCCGTCCTCCCCAACATAATGGGAATTTGCCCGGATTGTGTCGCGGCTCTCAACAATGCAATTCTCAATATACGTATTATCGCCAAGATGTACGTCATTCAAAATAATTGAATTCTTAATCACACAATTTTCACCTACAAAAACCGTCTTAAACAGTACGGAATTTTCCACGCGCCCATTGATAATACATCCGCTGGAAACCAGGCTGTTCTTTACTTCTGCGCCCGGATTGTATTTTGCCGGAGGCAGATCGTCAACCTTGGAATATACATCCGGATGCTGACGGAAGAAGTAATCCCGCACCTCCGGTTTCAGGAAATCCATATTCGTCTGGTAATAGGACTCCACTGTAGCGATATTGCTCCAGTAATCCTGAATCTTATATCCGTATATCCTTTTCAGATTCTTATAGCGGATTAAAATATCCCTTACGAAATCATAACGCTCTTCCTGCGCACAGCGTTCCACCAGCTCAATAAGCTGTCTTCTTCGGATTACATAAATACCGGTAGAAATCGTATTAGAAGTAGAAACCATCGGCTTCTCGTCAAATTCCTCAATCCTGCTGTCCTCGTTCATCTTCACAAGTCCAAAGCGGGTCACGTCTTCCGTCGGGGGCATCTCCTTACATACAACAGTAATATCCGCCTTTTTCTGAATATGATATTCCAGAACTTTATTATAATCCAGCTTATATACACAATCACCGGATGCGATAATAACATATGGTTCATGGCATCTCTTCAGGAAATCCAGGTTCTGGTAAAGCGCATCCGCTGTTCCCCTGTACCATGCGCTGTTGTCCGTAGTGATTGTAGGAGTGAACACAAACAGACCGCCCTGCTTTCTTCCGAAATTCCACCATTTTGAAGAATTTAGGTGCTCATGTAAAGAACGGGAATTGTACTGCGTCAGCACTGCCACCTTCTGAACAGACGCATTGCTCATGCTGCTGAGTGAAAAGTCGATGGCGCGGTAGCTGCCTCCAACCGGCATTGCCGAAATTGCGCGCTTATGTGAAAGTTCTTTCATGCGATGGCTGTTTCCACCGGCTAAAATTATTCCTACTGCTCTCATAGTACCTCACCTGCCTTATTTAATGTCTCGCCGCTTTCCAGGATGCCGCCGGGATAATCTTCTGCCGTGGTCTTACCGGAAACCGCCGTATTCTTTCCAATCTTTACACCGTCAGGAATCACCGTATTCTCTCCAATTGTCACCAGTCCAAAGGAATATACGTGCGGCTTCTCCTTGTTAGGTACATTTTCTCCTTCACCGAGCACTACCCCTTTTCCAATCTCGGTATTTTCCGCGACAATCGCCCGGTTCATGACCACATTCTCACCAATATGCACGCCGCGCATGATAATAGAATCACGCACTACCGCACCTTTCCCTACCGTAACGCCGGCGCCGATGACAGAATTGTGAACTTCACCATAAATCTCGCTTCCGTCCCCAATGATACATTTGTCAATAACCGCGTCTTCTGCTACATACTGCGGAGGGATAATCTCATTATTCGTGTAAACTTTCCAGAACTCTTCATACAGGTTAAACTCCGGAATAATATCAATCAGCTCCATATTTGCTTCCCAGTAAGAGCCGAGGGTTCCCACATCTTTCCAGTAACCATTATACTCATAAGCTACCAGCTTTTCGCCCTTTTCATGGCAATATGGGATAATATGTTTACCAAAGTCGCAGTTACTCTGGTCTTTCAGCGTAACTAACGCTTCTTTCAGAGCTTTCCATGAGAAAATGTAGATTCCCATAGACGCCAGGTTGCTCTTCGGATGCTCCGGCTTTTCCTGGAATTCTGTAATCCGGTTATTGTCGTCTGTCACCACGACGCCAAACCTGCTTGCCTCTTCCATCGGTACCGGCATAACCGCGATACTCACATCCGCGTTATTCGCTTTGTGGAACTCCAGCATCACTTCGTATGCCATCTTGTAAATATGGTCACCTGAGAGAATCAGGACGTACTCAGGATTGTAAAGCTCCATAAAATCCAGATTCTGGTAAATGGCGTTTGCCGTACCCGTATACCAGTCGCTGTTCGAGCTTTTTTCATATGGAGGAAGAATCGAAACCCCCCCCACATTCTTGTCCAAATCCCACGGAATACCGATTCCAATATGTGTATTCAGCCTCAATGGCTGGTACTGGGTCAATACACCCACGGTATCTACTCCTGAGTTTATACAGTTGCTCAGCGGAAAATCAATAATACGGTACTTGCCGCCAAACGCTACAGCTGGTTTTGCCACTTTTGAAGTGAGCACACCAAGTCGGCTGCCTTGTCCGCCTGCCAGCAGCATAGCAATCATTTCTTTTTTAATCACGCTATCACCTCTTGTTGTAATTTTTTGTTAGTCCACATTATACCACGTTTCTTTTCAGTTGTGAACATATTTTACAATTTTTTTCACTCCACTCATCCTGTTTTTATTATTTTTACCAAAATCATTCACGTCAAATCCCCCGTTCCGTCTTCTTTTTGTGTATTTTTTTCTTTTTTCGCTATATCTCCAGTATATTATTGTGTATTTTTTCTATTTTTATTCTCTCCTCTATGCTTTTTGCCTAATTAGACGCCTGCGATAAATAAAGAACCGCTGCGTCTTATTCACAAATCTATGCCCTGTCGGACAAATTTATTAGTGGATATCCGCATGTGGATATTGTGGATACTGTGGATAACTTTGTGCATGACTTCTTCCCGGAACCCGCAGAATGCTTTCAAATACAAGAAAAAGCAGAAAAAACAAAAATTATGCCGAAAACTTATGTAAACAAAGATGTCCACAAAAAAATCCACATGTCCTCACACAAAAAATGTGCATAAACATGTGGATACTGTGGATAACTCCTATCTCTGTCTGCTGCTACTGCCCCAGCAGATGTTCCCCTATCTTTACTACATCCCCGGCGCCCATAGTAATCACTACATCTCCGGCGCCGCAATGCTCCAGCAAATGGTTTTCAATGGCGTCAAAGGATGTAAAATACCGGGCATTACCGCCCCTGGCATTAATCTTTTTCATCAAATCCTCTGAGCTGATCCCCAGGTTATCCGTCTCCCGCGCTGCATAAATATCTGCCAGAACCACCTCGTCTGTACTACAGAGTGCGTCGGCAAAATCCTCCATCAACGCTTTCGTGCGCGTATAGGTATGAGGCTGAAATACACACCAGAGAGTTTTGTGCGGGCAGTTCTGCGCCGCTTCAAGAGTCGCGCGTATCTCTGTCGGATGATGGGCATAATCGTCGATAATCGTAACTCCGCCGATTTCTCCCTTTTTCTCAAAGCGTCTGTCCGTACCGGAAAATCCCTGAAGCCCTCTCTGTATTGTTTCCGCCGAAATGCCCAGCACATCCGCCAGCGCCGCTGCCGCCAGCGCATTGGAGATATTGTGCTTACCCGGAACTTTGAGACAGATACGCCCCAGAAGCGCGCCTTGTTTTACCAAATGAAACGAGCCATGTCCCTGTCCATCATAAGAAATATTTTCCGCCGTATATTCTCCATTTTCTCCATAAGTAATCACCCTGCACGGAAGCCCGTCCGTAATCTCATGAAGTTTTTCAATCTCACTGCTGATAATCAATATACCGTCTTCCGGAAGCCGCTGCGCAAACAAACGAAAAGAATTCCGGATATCCTCCAAATCTTTAAAAAAATCCAGATGATCTGCATCAATATTTAAAATCAGGCTGATTCGGGGATAGAAGTGCAGAAAGCTGTTCGTATACTCACACGCCTCTGTTATAAATGTTTCGTGTCCTCCCACACGGATATTTCCGCAGATTGCTTTCAGAATACCTCCCACTGAAATCGTGGGATCCATATCTGCCTCCAGCAAAATATGCGACGCCATAGAGGTCACGGTAGTTTTCCCGTGCGTGCCGGAAACGGCAATCGGCGTCCTGTAATTCCTCATAAGCTGCCCCAAAAGCTCTGCGCGGCTCATCATAGGAATCCCCCTTACCGCTGCTTCTGCATACTCCGGATTATCCGGATGCACGGCAGCCGTATAAACCACCAAATCCGTGCCGTCCTTAATATTCGACGCCCTCTGCCCATAATAGATGACAGCCCCTTCCTTTTCCAGCCCCACTGTCAGAGCCGACTCTTTTGCATCCGAACCGGAAATGTGAAACTGCTGCTTTAGCAGGATGGATGCCAGCCCGCTCATACTAATCCCCCCAATCCCGATAAAATGAACATGGATGGGCTTTGAAAAATCTATCTGATACATGTTGAACGCTCCTTTAAACAAAATTTCTTTCATTATATCACACCCCGCGCACATTTTCACACAAAATTTCGCGGAAGTTGCCGTTCTCTTTTTTCCGAAGTTATGCTATACTCTTGTTACGGCTTATAATTGGCCGGATTTCCCCTCCGCGGGCGGTTCGGCTCTTTTACAGACAGAAAGAAGCAGGTGGATATTTTGGGCAATATTTCTTTACATACGCACATCGACTCCGGCATGACATGCGTGCCGAATGATTTTATAGACAGCTATCTCCCACGGGCAAACGGAGAATATGTGAAACTATACCTCTATCTTCTCCGTACCGTATCCTTTGAAAAAGAAGTTTCCCTGGAGGCTGTTGCGGAAGATTTAGAGTATACAGAAAAGGATATCCGGCGGGCGCTTTCCTATTGGGAAAAAGAAGGCCTTCTGTATCTGGATTTCGATGCGGACGGTTCCCTGAGCGGAATCTGCTTTGATGGTTTTGGAAAAAAGGCAGATGCACCCGTACATGCGGCAGAAGCAGCCGCTACACAGGAATCTCCGAAAAAAGCCATACTTTCTGCTGATAGGATTGCCGCCCTGTCTGCACAGAAAGATATCGAGGAGCTTTTATTTATTGCCGCACAATATATTGGCAAGCCTTTAAGCCCTTCAGAAATTTCCAACATTCTGTATTTCTATGATGAACTGCATTTTTCTAAAGATTTAATTGAGTACCTGATTGAGTACTGTGTATCAAAAGGCAGCAAAAGCCGCCACTACATGGAAAAAGTGGCCTTTGAATGGGCAAAAGAGGGCATCCATACCGTTCATGAAGCAAAGCAGAGCACAAACCTCTATAACCGGAATTATTACAAAATCCTTAATGCTTTTGGTATCAAAGGGCGCGGTCCTGCAAAACCTGAAACGGAATACATGGATTGCTGGCTGAATACTTACCATTTTACGCTTGAGATTATTTTGGAGGCATGCGCACGCACCATTGCCCAGACACAGCGGCCGAACTTCCAATATGCCGACAAAATCCTATCGGAATGGCATAAATCCAACGTCCATCACCTCTCCGATATCAAGGCTCTGGATGCCGCGCACCTAAAGAAGCAAAAAGCAGAAAAGCCCAAAACGGCTCCTGCAAATAAATTTAACAATTTCCATCAGAGAGATTACGACTTTGAACAGCTCGAAAAACAGCTGCTAAACACTTAAATTCCAAAAGGAGGTGCCGCCGTGGCATTAAAAAATACCCAATACGACACAATTATGCGGGAATACCACCGCCGGCAGCTAACAAATAAACGTCGTCAGGATGAATGCACTGCCGAGGCTTATACCGCAGTACCGGAACTTTCCGAGATTGACAGCTTAATTGCCTCTCTCAGCGTAGAACACGCAAAAAAGCTGTTGAACGGGGATAATTTTGCACTGGAGGATTTAAAGGAACAGATTGCCGCCCTGGGCGACAGGCGCAGGGCGCTTCTAACCGGACACGGCTTTCCCGCCGACTATCTGGAAATGCACTATTCCTGTGCGGATTGTCAAGATACCGGATTCCATGGGACAGAAAAATGCCGGTGCTTCCGCCAGGCAGTCATTGACCTTCTTTATACCCAGTCCAATATCCGCGAAATTCTGCTGGAAGAAAATTTTGAAAACTTTTCTTTTGATTATTATTCCGAAAAAATCATCAACCCTGCCACCGGGCTGTCGGCTCTCGCCACTATGCAAAAACTTGTGGCAGAATGCCATGAATTTATCCGCTGTTTCGACGAAACGCCGGATAACTTTTTCCTTTACGGAGATACAGGCGTAGGAAAAACATTCCTCACCCATTGCATCTCGAAAGATCTGCTCGAAAGCGCCCACTCCGTCATCTATTTTTCTGCCTTTGAGCTGTTTGATTTATTTTCAAAAACTACGTTCGGAAGAGGTGACGACATCGCCGAGCTGCAGCAGATGCACGCCTATATTTTCGACTGTGACTTACTGATTATCGACGATTTGGGCACGGAACTTACAAACTCTTTCGTATCCTCACAGCTTTTTCTGTGTATCAATGAACGCCTGATACGGAAGAAATCCACCATTATATCTACCAACATGCCCATCGATATTTTCCGTGACGCTTACTCAGAGCGGGTATTTTCCCGCATTTCTAGCAATTACCGGATGCGGAAACTTATTGGCGACGATATCCGTATTATGAAAAAGCTGCGGCCTCAGATTAAAACAAAACCTTGACCAAACAGAATCTTGTGGTAAACTATAAGGGTATTTTGAGGCGGTGTCCGCAGAAACCGGACCTGACGAGTTTTTATGAAATTATGGAGGATTATGTATGAAAATAACAGAAGAACGCATGCTGGAAACCATTCCAGTGGGACCTTTGGGGATCGTCCCTTTGGAGAGCTGCCGGGAACTTGGTGAAAAAGTGGACAAATATCTGGCCACCTGGAGACGTGAGCGCGAAAATGCCCACAAAACCACCCTCGCTTTTGAAGGGTATCAGAGAGATTCGTATATCTTAGATACCGCAGTGCCGCGTTTCGGTTCTGGAGAGGCAAAAGGTATTGTGAATGAATCCGTCCGGGGCGACGATGTTTTCATTTTAGTAGATGTATGCAATTACTCCATGACATATTCACTCTGCGGACATGAGAATCATATGTCCCCAGACGACCATTTCCAGGATTTGAAACGAATCATTGCTGCGCTGGGCGGAAAAGCCAGAAGAATTTCCGTCATCATGCCATTTTTATATGAAAGCCGACAGCACAAACGCACCGGACGCGAGTCTCTGGACTGCGCCCTGGCGCTTCAGGAACTCGTACATATGGGTGTAGACAATATCATCACGTTTGACGCCCATGACCCACGTGTGCAAAACGCTATCCCGCTGAAAGGTTTTGATACCGTACAACCTGTCTATCAGTTTATCAAAGGACTGTTCCGCGCTGTCCCAAACCTTCACATCGGCAAAGACTCTACCATGATTATCAGCCCGGATGAAGGGGGCATGGGACGTGCCGTATACATGGCTAACGTACTGGGCGTAGACATGGGTATGTTCTACAAACGCCGTGACTATGCGACAATCGTAAATGGGACAAACCCGATCGTTGCCCATGAATTCCTCGGCTCTGATGTCGAAGGCAAAGATGTGATTATCGTAGATGATATGATTTCCTCCGGCGGAAGCGTGCTGGAAGTAGCTTCCGAGCTGAAAAAGCGTAAAGCCGGACGTATCTTTATGTGTGCAACTTTTGGTCTTTTTACCAACGGAATGGAAAAATTTGACAAGGCTTACGAGGAAGGGCTGCTTGATTATGTGCTGACTACAAACCTGATTTACCAGACGCCGGAGCTGCTTAAGAAGCCTTATTACATTAACTGCGACATGAGCAAATATCTGGCTTATATCATCGATACGTTAAACCATGATGCTTCCCTGAGCACCCTGCTCAATCCGCTGGATAGAATTCATAAATTCCTGGCTTCCCATAACAAGCCTCTCTAAAATAAGAAATATTCAAAGGCTGTTGTAGAATACAAGAATCCCGCAGGATATGATACTATGTGTACCTTATCCTGCGGGAACCGTTTGTTTTACAACAGCTCATTTTATATCACTTTTATAAAATTTAGACGTTCGCCAGAGCCTGTTCCAAATCGGCAATGATGTCCTGGACATTTTCGATTCCCACAGAGAAACGAATCATTCCCGGGGAAACCCCCGCCTCCACCAGCTGCCGGTCGTTCATCTGCCTGTGCGTGTGACTCGCCGGATGAAGCACGCTGGTACGGGCATCCGCCACATGGGTGACAATCGCCGCCAATTTCAGGCTGTCCATAAAACGCACGGCGCCGTCGCGCCCGCCCGCCACCTCAAATGAGATAACGCCACATGTTCCGTTCGGCATGTATTTCTGTGCCAGCTCATGGTATTTATCCCCCGGGAGTCCCGCATAACTTACCTGGGTCACTTTTTCATGCGCGCTCAAAAACTCTGCGACCTTCTGCGCATTGTAACAATGACGCTCTACACGCAGCGGCAGCGTCTCCAGCCCCACGTTCAGCAGGAAACAGTTCTGGGGGGACGGAATCGACCCCAAATCCCTCATCAGCTGAACGGTTGCTTTTGTAATATAAGCTGCTTTCCCAAATCGCTCCGTATACACAACGCCGTGATAAGACTCATCCGGCTGCGTCAGTCCATGATATTTGTCACCATATGCTGTCCAATCAAAGTTTCCACTGTCAACAATGGCTCCGCCCACCTGCATCGCGTGGCCGTCCATATATTTCGTGGTGGAGTGCGTCACAATATCTGCCCCCCACTCAAAAGGCCGGCAGTTCACCGGAGTTGCAAAGGTATTGTCCACAATCAGCGGCACTTGATGATCATGTGCCAGTTTCGCGAATTTCTCAATATCCAGCACTACAAGCGCGGGGTTTGCAATTGTTTCCGCAAAGACTGCTTTCGTATTTGGACGGAAAGCTTTTGCAATCTCCTCCTCCGGGGCATCCACATCCACAAACGTGCAGTCAATCCCCAGCTTCTTCATAGTAACCCCAAACAGGTTAAACGTACCGCCATAAATCGCCGAACCGCAGACAATATGATCGCCTGCTTCACAAATGTTAAACACGGCATAGAAATTTGCCGCCTGCCCGGATGAGGTGAGCATAGCCGCCACGCCTCCCTCCAAATCCGCAATCTTTGCCGCTACTGCATCATTTGTAGGGTTTTGGAGCCTGGTGTAAAAATATCCGTTCTCCTCCAAATCAAACAGTTTTCCCATCTCGTCCGTAGTATTATATTTGAATGTAGTACTCTGATAGATCGGAAGCACACGCGGCTCCCCTTTCTTTGGCTTCCAGCCGGATTGGATGCATTTTGTCTCGATTCTGTACTCGCTCATCGTTTTCTCCTCTTTCCTTATTTGCTTTCTTTCGTGTTGGCGTACTAGCTTCACTGCTTTATGAAAAAAGAACCGTGCTGAAATAGCGCTCTCCCGTATCCGGCAATATCGTAACAACTGTTTTTCCCGGTCCAAGTTTTTTCGCCAGCTTTAGAGCCGCCGCCACATTCGAACCGCTCGAAATCCCACAGAGCAGCCCTTCCTCTCTGGCAAGCCTTTTCGACACTTCCAAAGCTTCTTCATCCGTTACCACACAGATATCCTCATAAATTCCCATATTCAGGTTATCGGGAATCAGCCCGTCTCCAATCCCCATCTGCAGATGGGTTCCGATGCTTCCTCCCGAAAGAATCGCTGCGTGTTCCGGCTCTACTGCCCAGATTGTGATATCCGGATACTGATTTTTCAGCACTTCCCCAATTCCTGACAGCGTGCCGCCTGTTCCCACTCCGGAACAAAAGCCGTGAACCGGACCTTCCACCTGCTCCAAAATCTCCACTGCCGTATGATACTTATGTACCAACGGATTGTTAGGATTCGAGAACTGCTGAGGCACAAAAACTCTGGAATCTTCTTTTTCCATGCGAAGCGCCGTTTCCAGACACTCATCAATACATTTCCCGATATCTCCGGCGTCATGGATCAGTATCACTTCCGCCCCATACTGCTGCACCAGCTTCCTGCGCTCCTCACTGACAGAATCCGGCATAATAATTCTGACTGCATAGCCTTTCACCGCCCCTACCAATGCGATTCCGATTCCCTGGTTACCGCTTGTCGGCTCCACAATGATGGAATCCTCTTTTAGCTTTCCTGCTTTCTCTGCCTCTCTGAGCATGTTATAAGCGGTTCTGGTTTTAATGGAACCGCCTATATTCACTCCTTCATATTTTACCAGGATTTCTGCTGAATCCTGCCCTGTTATCTTGTTTAACCGGATTATCGGCGTGTGGCCAATTGCCTCCAGTACATTATTATAAATCACCTTATTTATCCTCCTGTACTGCTATTTGCTCTTTATTATAATACAAATTCCGGTAAAAACAAAGTGGTTTTGAGAACTTTGCACCGTCCCCCTCTTTCTTACTTTATTGTACGCATACCTGCTTTTTTCAATTTTTTCATAAATGCCTGTCTTTGTTTCTTCTTCATCTTCACTGCCAAAACTTTCACCTTCTTCGCAGTTCCCTTAAATGCCTGCTTACCCAGCTTCGGCGCCTTCTTGCCCTTGAAGTTAATTTTGCTCAGTTTCTTACAGCCATAAAATGCCTGCTTTCCTATGGTTGTGACGTTTGCCCCGATTACCGCGCTCTTCAGATTCCTACAGTTTCTGAATGCTTTGGCCTGAATCCCTGTCACTTTGCACTTTACGCCATTAACCGTGACCTCTGGGGTCATCTTCAAAGTCTTTAAGGATTTACTCTTGCTGCCGCTTAAGGCTGCTTTCGCCGGAGACGTACTAAGTATAACATATTTCAGCGCTCCCACAGAATATTCTTTTCCCTTCTCCAAAGCCGGCGTCGGTTTCACCGGAATATCTACCGGCGGTTTTGCTTCTGCCAATTTCAGTCCATCCACCGCTTTCTTCAGATTATCCAAAGCTATTTTAATCTCCTGAGGCGTAGCATCCGTTTTCTTTAAGACGGCATTCGCTTCTGCCAGCGCTACTTCTACCTTCTTCCATGTATCAGCCGTATACTTATCCTTTGGCAGCTTAGCTATAGCATCTGTCTGCCGGTTCAGTTCTTCCTTGGCCTCTGAAGAAACAACACGAACCTTAATGCTCTGCATGATATTGGCATTCTCCGCAGATGCTGCCGTAATCACTGCTTCCCCTGCACTTTTCATGGTGACAAGCCCTTTACCATCTACAGATGCCACCGACGGGTTGCTGCTGCTCCAGCTTACCTCAGACTGTGCCGCCGTCGAAGGTTCCACACGCATGGAGAGCTGCAGCGTTTCACCACACTCAAACTCCTTCTCATCCGCTCCTAAAATTTCAATCTCCTGAATCGTACCCGGATACTTTTTCGTCGTGTACTCTTTTGTAAACTCATAAAGCCCCTGCTTCACAGCTGCCATATCAGAAAGCATATCCTTCTTTCCTTTTTCTGTGAGCCACTTCGCCTGACGCCCCCAGCTATCTGTTGGCGCCATAGTGCTGTACTCATAATCACCAATTTCATCACCGCTCACATTTTCCAAAATCTTATCTGCCTTCGCTGCCAGTTCCGGATACTCTTCCCGCATCATATAAAGCTTATTTATATCCCGCACGCCTTCATTCAGCTTTGCCAGACGTATAGAAAATTTACTTTCCTTCACTTCAGCATCCTTTTCTGACGGATAAACCAGGAAACAGTCGCCAGCCGGGAAAGACCAGTGCGTAGACTCCTCCAGCGGATCCTCTACCCATGCATCATATGCCCAGCGCAGAAAGCCTGTGGTATTCAGGGAACCCGCATACATAATCGTCCAGTAGCTCTCCACCGGATTAGATTTTGTAAAGCTATTAGGCACATGCTCCGTCGCCGTATACAGCGTCAGCTCCTTACCATTGTCCCTTCTCTCTACAATCTGCTGTTTGAATCCTTCCAGGTGATCACGAATCTGCTGTAATCCTACCGAAGCAGAGTCCAGACGGTCAAATACTGCCTTATTACTCTGGAAATCATTAAAAGCTGCTGACTTCTTCAAAACATTTCCATCTTTATTTTGAACCGAATCAATCAGATTAAGGGCGGTTGCCATACCTGTCCGCTCGTCAAACCCTATATAAGTCCTGTCGAACCAGCCCTTCTCATCCAAATGCCTTACAAAATCCTCCATGAATGGCTGCCACACCTCCGCATACTGCACTGCGTTGCCAGGCTGTGCCCTCATTTGCATCATCGTCCCGGAAGCTTCATCCGTGTATTTCACAACGTTATCCCAAGGCATCATGCTGTAACAGATAATTTTATCTGCAATCCCTATCTCCAGATTCAATTCCACCCATTTATCAAAATGTGTATAATCAAATCTCCAGCTTCCGTCTGTATTCTTAATCCACTTAATCATCGATGGATAATGGATATCGTTCCCTCCGCCATAGGTCTGTCCATCCCACGCCTCTTCCACAATACTTGCTGTAATAGCATGTCCGCCAAGGCTTTTGTACAGCTCCATATGCTGTCTCAAAAGTTCCAGATGTTCATCCGAGAATGGTTCTACTTCATAATAATATGCCACATTATATGGATGGCTCCAATATTCCACATCAAATAAATAGTCCTGCGGATCAGGAAGTACTGCATTCTGCACTTCCACTGCGTAATCCAGTTCCACCGTCTCCTCTGTATTTTCGGCAGAAATGGTAATCTTTCCCTTGTAGACTCCAGCCGGTGTATTCTCCGGAACAGAAGTCTCCACCCATACGAGCTGAATCCTTTCGCTGTCCACGTCAACCGGGTCACCGGAATAGATTACTTCCGGAAAATACTCTCTGTCGCCAGTTGGCGGTCTCATTGCCTTGTTTTGTGCATACCATCCCGCATGCCCCGTATATGCCTTTACCTCCCTCACGAAAGAAAGCTCTACCTGCGAAGCAGGGATTGATGCTGAAACACTCTGAAGATCCGTTACGCTTACAGAAACATTCTCCAGATTTTTCCCTTTGCTCAGGACTGCGATTTCAGAAACTGCCCTATCATTTTTCCATGCCCATTCCTGCCTGGAGCGTTCCTTTTCACCTGTCCGAAGCCTCTCGTAAGCCTTCTGCTGATACTGGTCTCCACTGTCTACAAACATAGCGTCCAAGTCATCCTTCTGCTCCAGAACGGTAAGCCTGACACTCTTTGAAAATTTACCGCTCTCTGAAGAAACCGTAATTTCCGTCTCCCCTACGCCTTTCGCCGTAATCACTGCCTGCTCATCAATCTCTGCCACCGAAGTATCCCCGGATACAAATACCAGATCATCCGGCCTCTGCGCGCCCTCAGGCTGAAACTGGTATGTAAGCTTCACCGACTCTCCCTTTCTTATATTGTAAGAATCTTGGTCAAGCACAATCCCCGTCGCAGTTCCAACCGGAACTGTAATAACCGCCTTCGTCACCTCAATATGGGTGTTTGCAGCATTAGTTACAGCATTATTCCGCCCTCCCGTGGCTACTACCTTCAATATATGCTCTTTATCTTCCAGTCCGTCTACTCTCCAAAGTTCCACATCTTCTGATGTCCTTTGGGCTGCATAGCTGTCAAAACTCCCTTTCTCCTCATCATCCACAAAAACCTTTACACTCGCCCCGTGTGCAGGCGCTTTGTATCCGTATAGAACTGCTCCTATCCCCACAAACTTGACAGTATAGTAAATGTCTGAAGCCGCAGCTCCATTAGCTATCTGCGTATCTACCGGTTCACTCGTAAAGTATTCATTTATTTGCCCCGTCCTCCATTTAGACGAAGGGTAATATGCAAATACATCTGTCTCTCCTGTCACATCACGTGACATAATCGTGTACTCTCTGATGCCTTCCGCACAAACCCTCTTCTCTGAAAACGGAAACGCCGCAATGCACACCGCCACCGCCAACAGCACGCTCATAATCGTTTTAAATATTCTCTTTTCTCCTTTCATATTTTCCCTCCTCGTATAATAAGTTTATAGCCAATCAAAACAGGCTATGGACTTATTCTTTTTTGTGATATAGATGAAGGATAATTCAGAAGGAGAATCTTCCCCATATCCTATCCCATCTATACTGTCAACAGTTACTTTGATAATCCTTTCTTAATGATATAGGTGAAGGCAATCAGGAGTATTCCCCTCCCACCCTTTCA